>CAVFBA010000005.1:0-123791 GCA_963620665.1 bacterium | reverse complement strand
GAGGAGGGGGGAAAGTGGGGGGAGTGGGATGGTTTTTTGGGTGGGTATTTCGTCACAAGTGGGAGGTGAGGTGTGGGAATTCGTCACAGATTTGGGGATTTCGTCCCTAAAAGTGGGGTTTATGGCACATGGGAGGGATGTGGGTAACAAAAATATTGACATCGGGAGTTTGGGGTGTTTATTTTGCGTTGTCCGTTGCGAGGAGATGGGCAGCGAGGATGAGTCGTGGCGCATTGCGGAGCGGGCGAGAAATAATGGAGATCAAGGATATGCGAGACAGAGAAGGCGAGCGTGGCATAGTCGACGCGGGGCACCAGGTGGTGCTGCGAGCGGTTCGTGCGGTGTTGCAGCAGGGCGTGGTGGATATTGACGTGGAGCGTTGCAAGGGTTGCGAGTTGTGCGTGTATGAGTGCCCGGCGCATACGTTGCGCTTGAGCGAGGAGGTGAATATGCGGGGATTTCGTCATTCGGAGCAGGCGTGGGGTGATCGTTGTATAGGTTGCGGCAGTTGCGCGTTGATATGCCCGGATGGTTGCATTAAGGTTTACAGGAAGTCGATAATACCAGAGGGGTTCAGGGAGGAGCTTCAGGAGCGATGAGCGAGGATGTGCGATTGATGAAGGGTAATGAGGCGTTGGCTCATGCGGCGATACGGTATGGCGCGGATGCGTATTTTGGTTATCCTATAACGCCTCAGAGTGAGATTTTGGAGACGTTGAAGGGGGAGCGTCCGTGGAACACGACGGGTATGACGGTGATGCAGGTGGAGAGTGAGGTGTGCGCGATACATAGCGTGTATGGGGCTGCGGCGACAGGTCGGCGTGCTATGACGTCGTCGTCGGGTCCTGGCATCAGCCTTATGCAGGGGGGTATATCGTATTTGTGCGGGGCTAATTTGCCGTGCTTGATAGTGAATGTTATGAGGGGAGGGCCAGGATTGGGGACAATCCAGCCGAGTCAGGGTGATTATTTTCAGGCTGTGAAGGGTGGTGGACATGGGGATTACAAGTTGTATGTGTTGGCGCCGTCGAGTGTGCAGGAGATGGCGGACTTCGTATACCTGGCGTTTGACTGGGCGTTTGCCCATAGGAACCCGGCGATGATATTGGCAGACGGAACGATAGGTCAGATGATGGAGAAGGTGGTGTTGCCCGAGGTACGGAGTAGGTTGACGAGGGAGGAGATAGAGGAGCGTTATCCGTGGGCTTGCACGGGGAGTATGCGCAGGAGGATGGGGAAGAACCGGATAACGAGCTTGGAGCTTGACCCGGAGGAGATGGAGAGGAAGAATAGTGAGAGGCAGGAGCGTTATCGGCGGGCAGAGATGGAGGATGCGCGGTGGGAGGAGTATCGAGTGGAGGATGCGGATGTGATAGTTGTGGCGTTCGGGTCGGCGGCGCGGGTGTGCAGCAAGGCAGTAGACGTGGCGCGGGAGCGTGGTGTGAGGTTGGGATTGATAAGGCCGATCACGTTGTGGCCGTTCCCGAAGAGGGTGTTGCGTGAGCGTGCGGAGCGTGTCAGGGGTTTCTTGGTTGTGGAGCTTAATGCTGGTCAGATGATAGAGGATGTGAGGTTGGCAGTGGAGGGAGTTAGGCGTGTGGAGCATTTTGGGACTATGGGTAGTGGAGTGATATTGACGCCGGATGATGTTGTCGTGGCGTCGGGACGAATATTTGGCGAGTAAGATGAAAGATATACGAAGTGAGGGCAAGGTGGTGTATGAGCGTCCGCGGTTGTTGACGGAAGCGAATATGCACTATTGTCCGGGGTGCAGCCATGCGACGATACATAAGGTTGTGGCTGATGTCTTAGGAGAGATGCATTTGGAGGACAGGGCGATAGGGGTCAGTCCGGTGGGTTGCTCGGTGTTCATCTATAACTATATCGATATTGACTGGGTGGAGGCGGCACATGGTCGTGCGCCGGCTGTGGCTACGGCGGTGAGCAGGCTTAACGGGGATCGGATGGTGTTCACATATCAGGGTGATGGTGAGTTGGCGGCGATAGGCACTACTGAGGTTGTTCATGCGTGCAACAGGGGTGAGAATATCACGATTATATTCGTGAATAACGCGGTGTATGGTATGACTGGCGGTCAGATGGCGCCTACTACGCCGCTGGGCATGAAGACGGTGACGTGTCCTGACGGCAGGACGGTGGAGTTGGACGGGTATCCTTTGCCGATAGCGGATATATTGTGCAGGACTGAGGGGACGTGCTACGTGACACGTGAGAGCGTGGCGAGCTATGGGGCAGTGATACATGCGAAGAAGGCTGTGCGGCGTGCGTTTGAGAACACGTTGGCAAAGCGTGGGACGTCGGTCATAGAGTTTATGGGGACGTGCTGCTCGGGATGGAAGATGACGCCGAGGGCGGCTAATGAGTGGCTTATGGAGCGGATGAGGAGCATGAAGATGGGGACGTTGAAAGAGCGTTAGAAACAGAAAACACTTAAAGATATGACATACGAGATTTTGATAGCAGGATTTGGAGGCCAGGGGGTATTGTCGATGGGAAAGACATTGGCGTATGCTGGCGTGTTGAGGGGTAAAGAGGTGACATGGTTGCCGAGTTACGGGCCAGAGCAGAGGGGAGGTACGAGCAATGTGACGGTTGTGGTGTCGGACGAGCGTATAAGTTCGCCGATTGTGGACCGCTATGACATAGTGGTGGCGTTGAATCAGCAGAGTGTGAGTCGGTTTGAGAGCAGGGTCAAGTCGGGTGGAGTGATGGTGTATGACAGCTATGGTGTGCGTGAGAAGCCTACCCGTGAGGATATCAGCGTGTATAGCGTTGACGCTACGAGGAGGGCTAACGCGGAGGGGTTGAGTAAAATGGTGGGCATGATGGTACTTGGCGCGATGCTGAGTGTGTGCAGCCTGGTGGACGATGGGGCCGTCATGGAGGGGTTGGAGAAGATATTGCCGGAGCGTTATCACAGTTTGCTTGGGGCGAATGAGAAGGCGTTGAAGATGGGTGAGGGCATGGGGGTGTGTGAGCGTCGTGTGGTGGGGGCTACGGCGGCGTAGGGTAAGGATATCAGGAGTGACCTGGGTTGCGACGTAGAAGAGACCCAGGTTTGTACTCCCCCGACTATGTGGCGGTGGTTGTCGGTATGAAGCCTGGTGCTTGCTGGGCGTGATGTGGATGGCTGCTGTGACGAGGTCGGGGGAGATTTTGTGTCGTATGGAGAGTGTGGGCGTGTGGTGATGAGGGGAGATATTGGTATAAGTTGGGTATCTTTGTGAGGAAATAGCGATAAGGAGGATGTCAGGCGAGGACTTGAAGGGTGTAGCGGCTCGAGGGCTTGCGTGGACTGCTTTTGAGAAAGTGGCCCAGCAGGTTATACAGTTCGTGATAGGTGTGGTCATAGCACGGATATTGTCGCCGGAGGATTTTGGTGTTGTGGGTATGACGGCTATATTCATGGCTGTGGCTAACACGGTGGTGGATAGTGGGTTTGGTTCGGCATTGATACAGAAGCGGGAGCGTGGGGAGTCGGACTATTCGACATGTTTTTACGTTAATGTTGTGTTGGGATTGGTGATGTATGGCGTCATGTGGGTGTCGGCGCCGTGGATAGGGGAGTTTTACCGGTCGGAGATATTGGAGGATGTGGTGCGTGTGCTGGGGTTGAGTTTTGTGGTCAACTCGTTGTGCATAGCTCAGAATGCCCGTATGACGGCGGAGATGCGTTTTAGGGAGATGTCGGTCATAACGGTCGTGGCGCAGTTGAGCACGGGTGCGGTAGGGTTGGTTATGGCGTACATGGGGTGTGGGGTATGGGCGTTGGTATTTCAGCAGTTGGCTGGTTGTGTGGTGCGTCTTGTTGGGGTGGAGTTGTATCTGAGGTGGTGGCCTAAGGGAGGGTGGAGTTGGAAGTCGTTCAGGGGTTTATTTGGTTTTGGCAGTAAGATATTATGTTCGAGTTTGATAAACACGGTGTATAACAACCTGTATACGTTGGTGATAGGGAGGGTGTTCACGGCTAGTGACGTGGGGTATTACAATAGGGCTAACCAGTTTGCGGAGTTGCCGAGTAATTCGTTGCTTCAGGTGGTGATGAAGGTGGCATATCCGTTGATGGCTAAGGTGCAGGATGATGTAGAGCGGTTGCGTGCGGCGTATAGGAAGTTTCTTGATTTGCCGATGTTCGTGTTGAGTCCTGTGCTGGTGGGCATGGCGGTGTTGGCGGAGCCGTTGGTGTTGGTGTTGCTGGGTGAGAAGTGGCTGATGGCGGTGCCTTTGTTGCGTGTGCTGTGTGTGGGGGCTATATTCAGTCCGTTGACTCATATCAACCTTAATATCTTGTATGTCAAGGGCAGGACGGACTTGGTGCTGCGGTTGGAGTTGATAAAGAAGCCGATAGGTTTTTTGATATTGTTTGTCAGCATGGGGTGGGGATTGTGGTGGCTGTGTGCCGGCAGGGCGTTGTATTGCCTGGTGGCGTATGCGTTCAATTGCTATTATACGGGCAAGTTCATAGGGTTGGGGTTTTGGCGTCAGATGGGGTTGTGTCTGCCTATATGGGGGAGGGCGGTGGTGATGGGTGTGGCATGTTGGGTGTGCGTGATGGTGTTTGACGGCGCATGGGCGCAGTTGGTGGTGGGGACGGTGGTTGGAGTGGTGGTGTATGTGGGAATGGCAGTGGTGATGCGAGATGAGGTGTTGGGTGACCTGGTGGGTTTTGTGCGTGGGCGATTTATGAAGAATAAAGGAGAATAGAAATGGTAGCGACAGTGGTGGTGACATATAACCGATTGGCGTATCTGAAGGATTTGATAGCGTCGTTGCGTGGTCAGACGTATACGGAGCAGCGTATCGTGGTGGTGAATAACGGGTCGACGGATGGCACGGGAGAGTGGTTATCGGAGCAGGTTGACGTGGAGGTGGTGAGTCAGGGTAACGTGGGTGGTGCCGGAGGCTTCTTCACGGGAATGAAATATGCGGCGGAGAGGGGGTATGAGTATTGCTGGGTGATGGATGATGACGTGGTGTGCGAGAGTGGGGCGTTGGGTGAGTTGGTGAGGGCAGCCAAGGTGGGAGGTGATGTGGGGTTTGTGTGCAGCAGGGTGGTGGGTGAGAGTGGGAGGGCTATGAATGTGCCGTCGGCGGACAACAGGGCGTGCGGGTTGGCGTATCAGGACACGTATGACAGGGTGGTGAGTGATGGGATGGTGAAGGTGTTGTCGGCCACGTTTGTATCGGTGTTGGTGCCAGTGAAGAAGATTTGGGAGAGGGGGTTGCCTTTGCGGCAGTTTTTCTTGTGGTGCGATGATACGGAGTATACGATGCGGTTATCGGCTACGGCGGCGTGCTATATAGCGTGTCGTAGCGTGGTGACGCATAGGAGGGTGAATGAGGGTCGGTTGTCGTTTATGGATGAGAAGGATCCCGCGCGGTTGAGGAACTATCGCTATTTGTTCAGGAACAGGTATGTGTATAAGCGTCGTTGGGAGGAGAGCGGGTCGGCGGTCAAGACGTTCCTGTATGACGTGAAGACGATGTTGAAGTTACTGGTTAGGTTGGACTTCAAGCATTTTGGGGCATTGGCGCGTGGGGTGTGGGAGAGTTTGTGGTTTCATCCGCGTGTGGAGTATCCGGAGGGTTAGATGCCGGCGCCGTCGGTGAAGGACATGTTGACGGCTTTGCGTTGCAGGATTACGGAGTGAGGTTCGACGCCATGTGTGAGCCATACGTTGCCGCCGATGATGGTGTCGTGGCCTATGGTGACGCGTCCGAGGATGGAGGTGTTGGAGTAGATGGTCACGTTGTCCTCGATGATGGGGTGGCGCGGGACATTGAGGAGCATGCCGTTGTCGCCACGCGTGAAGCTTTTGGCTCCGAGCGTGACGCCTTGGTAGAGCATGACGTGTGAGCCGATGATGCAGGTCTCGCCTATGACGATGCCTGTGCCGTGGTCTATGCAGAAGTGGTCGGCGATTTGTGCGCCGGGGTGTATGTCGATACCTGTCTGGGAGTGTGCTTGCTCGGAGATGATGCGGGGTATGATGGGGACACCCATGGTGAGGAGCTCGTGAGCCACGCGGTAGTGGATCATGGCCTGCACCATGGGGTAGCAGAATATGACTTCGCCGGAGCTTTTGACGGCGGGGTCGTTGTGGACCATGGCATCGACATCGGTGTAGAGCATTTCCTTGATGTGTGAGAGGCGCTCGATGAAGTCGATGGTAAGCGATGCGGCGCGGTCGGTCATGGCATCTTCGGACTCTTGTGTGTCGAAGGCGAGTCCACGTGCTATTTGTGTTTGGAGGAGCGATGCGAGTTGCTCGATGTTCATGCCGATGTAGCAGGTGCGTATGTCGCCTATGGTTTGGCGTTTGTCGAAGAAGCCGGGGAAAACGATATCCTTGACGAGTGAGACGATGCGTCGTATTGCCTCGACGGAGGGGAGAGCTGCGGCGTTGTTTACGGCGACGGACTCTTCGGCCTCTGATATGTGTGCGAGGCGAGCTATGGCAGCGTGTAGGCGTTGGCTTTGAGGTGTCTGCATGGTTAGGAGAGCGATGTTATGGTTGGGTTGTCGCCACAGATGGGGCATTGTGTGGAGGGGCGTATGTTCATTTTGAAGTAGGATAGAGAGAGGCCGTCGAAGCGCAGGAGCTGATTGGTGAGGAGTGAGCCGATGCCGGTGATATACTTTATGGCCTCGAGTGCTTGGAGTGAGCCTATATTGCCTGCTATGGCGCCGAGGACTCCTATTTGTGAGGTGGTCTGGTATGATCCTGGGGCGGGTTTATCGCCGTAGAGGCAGCGTAGGCAGGCGTGGCCGGGGGTGTGGGTGAGGGTTTGTCCTTCGTAGGCGAGGATGCCGCCGTGGGAGAAAGGTTTATGGGCGAGGACGCAGGCGTCGTTGATGAGGTATTTGGCGTCGATGTTGTCGGTGGCATCGATGATGAAGTCGTAGGTGGAGATTATGTCGAGGGCGTTGGCGGGGGTCAGGGGGTATTGGTAGGTGGTGATGTTGGTGTCGGGGTTGAGGGCTATGAGTTTCTGGAGCGCGCTTTGGACTTTGGGTTGGCCGAGGTCGGGTGTGGTGTGGAGTATTTGGCGTTGGAGATTGGAGAGGTCGACGGTGTCGTAGTCCATGATGCCGATATGTCCTACTCCAGCGGCGGTGAGGTAGTATGCCACTGGGGAGCCGAGGCCTCCGGCACCGACGATGAGGACATGGGCAGAGCGGAGCTTATGTTGCCCCTCTTCGCCGAAATGTGGGAGGAGGATGTTGCGAGCGAAACGTTTCTTATCGTCGTCGGACAGGGTTGACATGAGCGAGATGTTTTGATTCGCAAAGATAGGGTAAAGGGAGAAGACGGGGTATAGTCGGGGTTGGGGATATTGGCGCTATGGGCGCGCTGTGGAAAGAGAAAGCCCTTGGCTAAGAGAGATCTTGCCAAGGGCCTTAGTAGGGTTATGGCTTAAGCCGCTGGGGGCTTACTTGTCGCCACGGATAGCCGCGATGCCTGGGAGGATTTTGCCCTCCATGTACTCGAGCATAGCGCCGCCGCCTGTGGAAACGTAGGAGACCTTGTCGGCGAGCTTGTTTTTGTTGATAGCAGCTACGGAGTCGCCGCCGCCGATGAGGGTGAAGGCGCCATTCTCCTGTGTAGCCTTAGCGACGGCCTTAGCGACGGCTGTTGTGCCTTTGGCGAACTTGTCGAACTCGAAGACGCCCATTGGGCCGTTCCAGATGACGGTCTTGCTGGAGGCTATGACCTGGCTGAACTCGGCTATGGTCTGGTCGGCGATGTCGAGACCCATCCAGCCGTCGGGAGTCTCGTCGATCTTGGAGACGTTGGTGTTGGCGTTGGCGTCGAACTTGTCGGCGTTGAGACCGTCTTTTGGGAGGAAGACCTTAACGCCCTTGGCCTTGGCCTCGGCGAGGATCTCCTTAGCGAGGTCGAGCTTATCCTCCTCGCAGAGGGAGGCACCGATCTTGCCGCCCATGGCCTTGATGAAGGTGTAGGTCATGCCGCCGCCGATGATGAGGTTGTCGACGCGGTTGAGGAGGTTCTTGATGATATTGATTTTGTCGGAGACCTTAGCGCCGCCCATGATAGCGGTGAAGGGTTTCTCGGCGTTGTTGAGGACTTTGTCCATAGCCTCGACCTCCTTGTTGATGAGGAAGCCGAACATCTTGCTATCGTCGGCGAAGAAGTCGGCGATTACGGCGGTTGAGGCGTGCTTGCGGTGAGCTGTGCCGAAGGCGTCGTTGACGTAGACATCGGCGTAGGATGCGAGTTTCTTGGCGAAGTCCTTTTGTTTGGTCTTCATGGCCTTCTTGGCGTCCTCGTAGGCTGGGTCATCTTTCTCTATGCCACGGGGTTTGCCTTCTTCCTCGGCGTAGTAGCGGAGGTTTTGGAGGAGGAGTATTTCGCCGAATTTGAGGTTTTTGGCTTGTTCGTCGGCGGCAGCGCAGTCGTCGGCGAACTGTATTTTGCCGAGGTATTTCTCGATGGCAGGGATGATCTGCTTGAGGGAGAATTTGGGGTCTCCTTCTTGCGGGTTGACGTTTTTGGGTTTACCCATGTGGCTCATGAGGATAGCGGCGCCGCCGTCGGCTATGACCTTCTTGATGGAGGGGAGGGCACCACGGATACGGGTGTCGTCGCTGACCTCGCCAGTCTGCTTGTCGAGGGGGACATTGAAGTCCACACGGATGATGGCCTTCTTGCCTTTGAAGTTGAAATCGTCGATTTTAATCATGACTTTATGATAGGTTTATTTTAGTCTCGCCCAAAGTTACTC
The DNA here is from genome assembly GCA_963620665.1 of bacterium. Classification (GTDB taxonomy): domain Bacteria; phylum Bacteroidota; class Bacteroidia; order Bacteroidales; family Marinilabiliaceae; genus W3P20-009. Next base: position 115,022 of record CAVFBA010000005.1, on the reverse strand, counting down.
AGCATTGGGAAAATACGCAAGAAAGGCGGTTTAATAAACTGAAAATGGGGGCATTTAAGGTTTAACGGGGTCGTGGGAGAGGAGGTTTTTGAGGGCGTAGGCGGGTCGGAATATGATGGTGTGGAGGTGGAGTCGTTGTGTGGCGAGGGCGATGAGTAGTGGGATGGCAGTGGAGAGGATGGTGTTGAGGACGAGGTTGAGGTAGAAGTTGTGTAGGCCGAGTGCGGGGAGGACGGAGCGGAATCCGGCGGTGAAGAAGCAGTGGAGGACGTATATCTCGAGGCAGTAGCGTCCGCAGAGGTTGAAGAGGCGGTTGTCGAGTGCGGGGATGGCGGAGAAGAGTTTCCAGAGGAACAGGCAGATGCCTATGGCGACGAAGGTGTTGACGGTGGGTTGGAGGTGGATATAGTCTTTGGGCGTGCCGTGGAGGTGGATGACATAGTCATTGGATGAGTTGAGTCCATCACCCCAGAAGAGGGAGGCGACAACCAGACTTATGGCGAGACAGATTATCGTGGGGAGCCACGTTAGAGTGACCTTGTTACGTTGTGCAACTATACCCATAGCGAAGAAGAGGAGGTGGTGAAGCATTGGGTTGACGCAGAAGCCATTTACATTGATGAAATAAGCGGCAGTGGCACTGACAATCAAGAGGATGGGGAGAGACCATACCCTCCTACCCCACCCTACGAGCGGGAGACTGACGAGGTAGAAGCCGAAGAGGGCATAGAGGTACCAGTAGGGACCTATGGGGAAACGCCAAGAATTGAGAAAGGGAGCCCATGAGGAGACTTGGTCGTTGGTGTATTGGGCAAAGAAGAGTTTGAATGCTACGAGCAGGGCGCTGAAGAAGAAGTATATGATGACGATGTTAGGGAGTTGCCATTTGAGTTTGTTGAGCTTGGGTCGGCCGTCGGCATCGAAGTAGGCCAAGGCGTACATGAAGCCGCTGACGAGGAAGAATAGCGGCATGTGGAAGGTGTAGATAAACTGGAAGATGTTACGTTGTATGCTCAGGCTGCCGGGGAAAGCCCCTGCGCTCATATAGCCATCGAGGACATGCCCTATTACGACGCAAATCATCGCAAAGCCTTTGAGGCTGTCGAGCCAGGTGATGCGGGGTCGGGAGGGTGTTAAATTATTGTCGGGTTGGGCGGGGGGGTGAAATTAGTCATTGGTTATGGGGTTTGGTGTTAAATTTATGGGATTGGGGATTGGTATGCGGGGATAAAGGTAGGGAGAAATGTGGAGAGGGGCAAGAGGGAGGTGGGATTAATGGGAGGTTATTGTGGTTGTAACGGGGGTTTAATATGGCTGTGGTAGTTTAGCGGCGGGTGGAGGGGAGGGAGGGGGTGGGTGATGGGGGGATGTCACTTTCTTTTAGTCGTTGCCCGGTTGACGGTGTGAGAGCTGCTGGCCGGGCTTGTTGTTGTGCGGGGGCAGGTGGGGATTTTACGCCAATATCGGGAGTTGGAGGAGGGATTTTACGCCAATATCGGGCATAGGGGGACGGATTTTACGGGGGAGGGGTTGTGTGGGAGGGTGAGAGTGAGTATATTTGGGGCGTTGAACAATAAGAGATTGAGAGTATGAAGGCGAGATATTTGGCACAGCATCTTGAGGATGTGGACAGGAGCGCGTGGGGCAGGATAGTGGTATTCACTGGTGCTCGTCAGACTGGGAAGACGACGTTGGTGAGGGAGCGTTATTCGGGGTATCGTTATATATCGGTGGAGGATCCGGTGATGAGGGGTCAGTATGCGAGGTTGACTGCGGGTCAGTGGCACACGGCGTATCCGAGGGCTATATTGGATGAGGTGCAGAAGGAGCCATCGCTTATAGAGAGCATTAAGTCGGTGTATGACCAGTGGGGTGATTCGCGGTATGTGTTGTTGGGTTCGAGCCAGTTGTTGTTGCTTGGGAGGGTCAGGGAGAGTCTTGCTGGTCGTTGTATAATCAGGGAGTTGTATCCTCTGACTGTGCCTGAGTTGGCGACAAAGGATTGGGGGGAGCGTGTTGGCGAGTCGATGTTTCAGGTTATGCTGAGGGGAGGCGAGGAGCCGGAGTTGCTGCCGTCGGCGTTGATGCATCCGCGTCATGCGGAGATAAGCGTGGCGTGGGATCATTATGTGCGGTATGGTGGTTATCCGGCGTTGACGGATGAGGGGATGAGTGATGGGGAGCGTTGGGAGTGGTTGAGGACGTATGTGCGGACGTATCTTGAGAGGGATGTTAGGGATTTGGTGGCGATGCGTGATTTGGAGCCGTATGTCAAGTTGCAGCAGTATTTGGCGTTTCAGACCGGGGGTTTGCTGAATATATCCGGGATTGCTAATGAGATTGGGGTGTCGGCCAAGACGGTGAAGAGGTATATAGAGTATTTGGGAGTGAGTTATCAGGCGGTTGTGTTGCCGGCGTGGGGTCGGAACGGGTCGAGGCGTTTGGTGAAGGCTGGGAAGTGCCATTATTTGGATAACGGGGTGTTGCGGGCGGTGTTGCACAGGTCGTCGGGGATGCCGTCGGGGAACGAGTATGAGAGTCTTGTGGTGGCGGAGTTGTATAAGCAGGCGCGTCAGTGTGGTGTAGACGCTCAGTTTTATCATTTGCGGACGTCGGATGGTCGTGAGGTGGATTTGCTGATAGAGGTGCCGGCGGGTTATTATGCGATAGAGGTTAAGAAGACGGAGCATGCGGTTCGTGAGGATGGGCGTCATTTGAGGGGTTTGGAGGAGATTTTGGATAAGCCGGTGCTGGGGCGGTATGTGTTGTCGGAGGATGTGGAGACGCATGATTTTGGTGACGGGGTGGTGTGCGTGAACGTGGCGATGTTTGTGGGGGCGTAGTTTTTGGGGTGTGGGAGGGGAGGCGGGGGTGTAATGATTTGTTAATTTTGTGTCGGAAGTGAGGGTGGAAGTGGGTGGGTGTTAGGGTGTTGTGTGATTTTTTTGGGGTGGAAAATTGGGGGTTGATGCTTCTGGCATGCTTCAAGTATGCTTCATTTATGCACCTGGGTAGGAGTTTGGAGGAGTTTTGTAGGATGTTGGTAGGAGTTGGGTGTGAGGGGAGTGGGAAAAGGGGTATATTTGCGTGTAAAGATGTAGGTAGATGTCGATATTCCGGTTGGAGAGGGCGGAGGCTCTTATGGGTCGTTTACGTAGCGGGGGTTCGTTGGGTTTGGGGGATCAGGTGCGTTTGACGGCGTTGTTGGCGTTGCCATCGATGCTGGCGATGGTGTCGCATATCATGATGGAGTATATAGACGCGGCGATGGTGGGGAGTTTGGGGGCTGATGCGTCGGCGTCGGTGGGGTTGGTGTCGACGAGCGCGTGGATGGTGTGGGGGTTGTGCAGTTCGGCAGCGGCTGGTTTTTCGGTACAGGTGGCGCACTTGGTGGGAGCGAGGGATGAGAGGGGAGCTCGCGGTGTGGTTCGTCAGGGGGTTGTGACGACGTTGTTGTTTAGTTTGATGGTGATGGGTGTGGCGTTGGGAGTTAGCGGGTCGTTGCCTGTGTGGCTGGGTGGCGCGGTGGAGATATGTGGTGACGCGACGTGTTATTTCAGGATAGTGTCGCTTACGTTGCCGTTCTCCCAGATGGTGATGTTGGTGAGCGCGGTGTTGCGTAGCAGTGGGAATGTGGTTGTGCCGAGTATGAGTAATGTCGCGATGTGCGTGCTGGATGTGTTGTTCAATTTTGTGTTTATTTTTCCTACCCGCGAGGTGGAGTTGTGTGGTGTGTGTGTGACGGTGTGGGGAGCGGGTATGGGGGTTCGAGGGGCGGCGTATGGGACTATGGCGGCGGAGTTTAGCACGGCGTTGTTTTTGTTGTGGTATGTGGGGGTGCGGTCGAAGGTGTTGTGTTTGAGGTTGGAGCGTGGTTCGTATGTGCCTCGATGGCGGTGTGTTGGCAGGGCGTTGCGGATATCGTTGCCTATGGGGGTTCAGCATTTGGTTATGACTGGGGCCCAGGTGGTTGGGACGAGCATTGTGGCTCCATTGGGGAAGATGTCGATAGCGGCTAACTCGTTTGGGATTACGGCGGAGAGTGTGTGTTATATGCCGGGTTATGGTATAGCTGACGCGGCGCAGACGCTTGTGGGTCAGAGTTTTGGTGCTGGGAGGCGTGAGTTGATGCGTGGTTTTGCGAGGGTGTCGGTGGTGATGGGTATGGTGGTGATGGGTGTTATGGGGGTGGTGATGTATTGGGGTGCGCCGTTTATGATGGGTTTGTTGACACCTGTGGAGGAGATACGTTTGCTGGGTGTTGAGGCGTTGCGTATAGAGGCGTTTGCGGAGCCGATGTTTGCGGCGGCGATTGTGTGTTATGGGATATTTGTTGGTGCAGGGGACACGTTGAAGCCATGCGTGATGAATTTGGTGAGTATTTGGGCTGTGCGGTTGACGTTGGCGTGGTTGTTGGCGCCGGGGTATGGGTTGTCGGGGGTGTGGACGGCTATGTGTGTGGAGTTGTGTTTCAGGGGGTTGATATTCTTGGCGAGGTTGAGGTGGGGGCGTTGGGAGAGCGCGATGGTGAAATAGGTAAAATGGGTAGGGTAAGTTAGTGGTATGTGTGTTATCTTTAGGTAAGAAAAATAGACGACTATGGAAGAGATAAGAGATAAGGAGTTTGGCGGTGAGCGTCCATTGTATCGGGCTACGGGCCTGCGGTTGGAGAACGTCGTCGTGCATGCGGGTGAGAGTTCGTTGAAGGAGACGAGGGATATTGAGGCTGTGGGTTGCAGGTTTGAGGGCAAGTATCCGTTTTGGTGCACGGACGGGTTCAGGATACGCGGGTGCCATTTCACGGAGGGGGGTCGAGCGGCGTTGTGGTATTCGAGGGATTTGGAGATGAGTGACACGGTGGTTGAGGCTCCGAAGATGTTCAGGGAGATGGATGGGATAAGGATGGAGCGTGTGAAGCTGTTGCATGCGGCGGAGACCTTGTGGCACTGCAAGAACGTTGAGATGAGGGATGTGGAGGTGAGGGAGGGTGATTATCTGTTCATGCACAGTGAGAATATCAGGGTATGGAATATGCGTCTTGAGGGGAACTACTCGTTCCAGTATTGCAGGAACGTGGAGATACGGGACTCTGTGCTTAACACTAAGGACGCGTTTTGGAACACGGAGAATGTCACGGTGATAAACTCGGTGTTGAATGGGGAGTATTTGGCGTGGTATTCCAACCATCTGACGCTTATAGGGTGCGAGGTGAGGGGGACTCAGCCGTTGTGCTATGCCGACAACTTGGAGATGAGGGGTTGCACTATGGGGGCGGATGCGGATTTGGCGTTTGAGTATAGCGAGGTGGACGCGGAGATAGTGGGGCATGTGGTGTCGGTTAAGAATCCGCGGGCGGGGCGTATTGTGGCGGACAGCATAGGTGAGGTTATAATTGACGAGAATATGAAGCAGCCGGGCGACTGCGAGATAAAGACACGCGGATGAGTATGAGGTATGATTTTGACAAGTTGACACGTCGCAGTGGTACGGACTGTTGGAAGTGGGATATTGACGGTGTGGTGGATGGAGTCGTGCCGTTGTGGGTGGCGGATATGGACTTTGAGGTGGCACCCGAGATAACCGCGGCGTTGCGGGAGAGGGTGGAGCATGGGATATTTGGGTATACGAAGGTGCCTGTGGGGTTTTATGATTCGATACGTGGGTGGTATTCGAGGCGTTATGGGTGGGAGATAGAGAATGAGTGGATAGAGTATACTACGGGCGTTGTGCCGGCGGTGTCGGCTATAATAAAGGCGTTGTCGGGTGGTGAGGGGTGCGGGGTGTTGGTGCAGACGCCGGCGTATAATCATTTTTTCTCGTCGATAAGGAATAATGGTTGCAGGGTTGTGGAGAACAGGTTGGTGAGGAGTGGGGATAGCTATGATATAGATTTTGAGGATTTTGAGAGGAAGGCGGCGGATGTGGGGACTAAGATATTCTTATTGTGCAGCCCACATAACCCCGTGGGTCGTATATGGAGGGCGGATGAGTTGAGGGGGATGGCGGAGATATGCCATAGGCATGGGGTGAAGATTATAGCGGACGAGATACATAGCGGGCTAATCATGCCGGGAGAGGTGTTCACGCCGTTTGGGATGGTTGGGGAGGAGTATCAGGATGAGGCTGTAATCGCGGCATCTTGCAGTAAGAGTTTTAATGTGGCGGGTTTGGGGATAAGCTATATCATTGCTAAGGACGGGGAGGTCAGGAGGTTGATAGACAGGGCAATCAACGTGAATGAGGTGTGTGATGTCAACCCGTTTGGAGTCATAGCGTTGCAGACGGCGTATAATGAGTGTGAGGATTGGCTTGTGGAGTTGTGTGAATATCTGAAGGGGAACTATGAGACGATGAAGGGGATGATAGAGGGAGGGGTTGCGGGGTGGGAGGTTATGCGTCTTCAGGCTACGTATTTGGGGTGGGTGGATTGCAGGTCGTCGGGGATGAGTTCGGCGGAGGTTGGTCGGAGGTTGCTGGAGGAGGGCAAGGTGCGGGTGTCGTCGGGGGATATATATGGTGAGCCGGGTGGGTATATACGGATAAACTTGGCATGCCCGAGGGTTAGGTTGGTGGAGGGTGTCGAGAGGATAGTAAAGACGTTTGGGAGATGAGCGAGGAGGAGCTGTTGGGGGTGGCTTTTGAGGCTGTTGGGGCCGCTATGGATGCCATTATGGGGATATACAAGGGTGTGGAGGATTTTGGGGTGGTTCAGAAGGAGGATAATACGCCGGTGACGCGTGCCGACATGGCGAGTAATGTGGCGATTATCGGGGTGTTGGGGAGGACGGGGATACCTGTACTCAGTGAGGAGACGGCGCATGAGAGGTATGCCGTGCGGCGTGGGTATGAGTGGATGTGGGTTGTGGATCCGTTGGATGGGACGAAGGAGTTCATTAAGCGGAATGACATGTTCTCGGTGTGTATAGCTCTTGTGAGGGGTCATAGGGCGGTTATGGGGGTTATAGGGTTGCCGGTGACGGGTCAGGTGTATTACACTCGTGGCGGGGGTGCGTGGCGTGGGTTTATGGGTGAGGGTGGGAGGGTGAGCGGTGAGGTGAGGTTGCCGGTGTCGTATGGGCCTGTGCCGCATATTGTGTTGGGGAGTGTCAGTCATCCTGACGCGGCTACGAGTCGTGTTGTCGTGGCGTTGAGGGAGGTTGCGGGGTGGGAGGATACGTGTCTTGTGGCTATGGGGAGCAGTATCAAGCAGTGCATGATAGCGGAGGGTAGCGCGGCGGTGTATCCTCGTCAGGGTAGGACTATGGAGTGGGACACGGCGGCGGGTCAGGCGATAGTGGAGGCGTCGGGGGGTGTGCTGGTGAGGGTGTCGGACGGGGAGGGTTTGTTGTATAACAGGGCGAGGTTGTGTAATCCTGACTTTTTGGCTGTTGCGGCGGGCGTTGGGGAAGAGGTGTTGGAGGTGGCTCGTGGAGCGGTCGGGGGGTGAGGGGGGGTGGTTTTGTTGGGCAGATATGGCTATGGTAATGCGCCGTTGTGGATTTTTGTGGTGTAATATATTCTGGGTCAATGAGTTATGATGTGTGTCATGTGATAGGGTGGTGTGCTATTTTTGTGGATAGAACAATGGTGTGACGAAATGGGTAAATTGGGGTTCGCACGACCGAGAAATGGGCGATGCGGGAGGGGGGTATGGAGGGGTTATTTGTTGTAGGGCTAAAAATAGGGTGGTTGGAGGAGATATTTGTTGTTTTACGAGGAAGTGTGGATGAGTCGCGGAGCATCGGCGGAGCATTGTTGGAGCATTGTTGGAGCATCCACGGAGCATGCAAGGAGCATGCAAGGAGCATATTTTGGGGGAATGCAGAGCCGTGCGTCATCTCGTGGTGAGACGCCGCACGGCTTGTGGTCTGTCGTGGGGATCTTAGGCTACGGTCAGGATGTAGAAGTTCTTCTTGCCTTTCTGGACGAGGATGTATTTGTCGTCGAGTAGCGCGGAGGCGTTGATGATATCTTCTGGGGCCGTCACCTTCTCCTTGTTGATTTGGAGGCCGGCGATGTTGCGTCGGAGCTCGCTCTTGGATGGGAATACGGCGGCATGGGAGGTGAGGAGGTCAGCCACGGGGGTTCCGGCATCGAGGAGAGAGCGTGAGATGTTGAATGTGGGTACACCCTCGAAAACGGATAGGAATGTCTGCTCGTCCATTTTGCGGAGAGTCTCTGTCGAGCCTTTTCCGAAGAGTATTTGCGAAGCCTCTATGGCCATGTCGAGGGCTTCCTTGCCATGTACCATGATGGTCATTTCCTCGGCGAGTCGTTTTTGGAGGGGGCGCAGTCCTGGGTCGTCGGTTTGTTGACGTACGAGGGACTCAATCTCGTTGATGGGGAGGAGTGTGAATATCTTGATGTAGCGTTCGGCGTCGGCGTCGGAGGTGTTGAGCCAGAACTGGTAGAACTTGTAGGGGCTTGTCTTGTCGGGGTCGAGCCAGATGTTGCCGCTCTCGGTCTTGCCGAATTTACCGCCGTCGGCCTTGGTGATGAGTGGGCAAACGAGAGCGTAGGCTTCGCCATTTGTGGTGCGACGGATCAGCTCGGCGCCCGTGGTGATGTTGCCCCATTGGTCGGAGCCGCCGAGTTGGAGTTTGCATCCGTAGTGCTGGTTGAGGTAGAGGAAGTCGTAGCCTTGCATGAGCTGGTAAGAGAACTCGGTGAAGGACATGCCCTCTCTGCTTTCGGAGGATAGTCGTTTTTTGACGGAGTCCTTTGCCATCATGTAGTTGACGGTGATGTGCTTGCCTATGTCGCGGATGAAGTTGATGAAAGAGTAGTTCTTCATCCAGTCGTAGTTGTTGACGAGGAGAGCGGCGTTAGGGGCGTCGGAGTTGAAGTCGAGGAAGCGTTCGAGTTGCTTTTTGATGGATGCTACGTTATGGTTGAGTGTTTGTTCGTCGAGGAGGTTGCGCTCGGCGCTTTTCATTGAGGGGTCGCCGATCATGCCAGTTGCGCCGCCTACGAGTGCGATGGGTTTGTGACCTGCAGCTTGCAGGTGCTTGAGTAGCATGATGCTTACGAGGTGACCGATGTGGAGGGAGTCGGCCGTTGGGTCGATGCCCACGTAGGCGGTTGTCATTTCTTTTTGCAGTTGTTCTTCAGTGCCCGGCATCATGGTGTGCACCATGCCGCGCCATTTAAGCTCCTCAACAAAATTCATCGAAGTAAATAATCATAGCCTCTGACGATGGTCGGTTGGGCTATAGGTTGTTGGTTAGAAATTAAGATTATTAGAGTGCGGATAGCCGCAGGGGCGAAGTTAGGCAAATTGAGCCGCATTGCCAAATTAGTGGCGATAGGAGGGGTGTATGGGTGCGTGGCGGCGTGAGAGTCCTGGCGTGAGGACGAGGTTGAGGCCGTAGGAGTAGTCGAGACGGGGGTCGTTGGTATCGATATAGGCTTTAGCGTCGAGGGAGAATCGTGCTATGTGGCCGATGGATTTGACGAAAGAGGCGTTGAGTGTGAGGAGGTTGCGATGGGATGAGTAGACGGCGGGGTCGTGGTTGGAGAGTGAGGAGAATAGTGGGTTGCCGTGTGGGGCATAGAAGTCGGTCGCGTGGAAATAGGCGAGTGAGGCTTGGAGGTGACGTGCCGAGAGTGAGAGATGTGGTGATATTGCTCGACCGTTGGCGAAGGGCCGTACTTCAGAGCCTGCCATGGTGTGGAAGTAGAGTAGGTGGAGGGATAGGGAAAGGGAGTGGACGAACTGGCTGGAAGATGGGGTCAAGGAGAGGGTAGGTGACAGGGAGAGATTGGCGAGGCTTTGCATCTTGTCGGGGTAGTTGCTGATCTGCCCGCCTATATGGTTGAAGATTAGCGCGAAGGGGAGTTGGAAAGATAGGCCGTCCTTGTCGGTGGTCGGTGAGAGGGTCATTGATGCGCCAGCCGTGAATCGTTCGGGGATGGTGTCGCCCATGAATATGAATTGCCGCCAGTTGAGCCATAGTGAACCATGAAGTTTGGAAGAGGCGATGTGGAGTTGCAGTCCGAGTTCAGGTTGGTCGGTGAGTTGCTGTTCGGGGTCTTGCATGGCCTCGTGCGCAGGATGTGAGGCTGCGCCGGGGAGTGAGCCCATCTGGATGGACAGCCAATGTGTGGCTTGCCAAAGGGCTGCGAAGTGTGGACGGACGTAGTGGGCACGACTAAGGCCACCATACATCATGGCTTGCAGGCCACCTGTCAGGGTCAGCGTGGGATGTATACGCCAAGAGACGGTGGGGCGGAGTTGATAGCCTATGAGTGTGTATCCTTCGGCGTAGGGAGAGAAGTATTCGTTGTTCTTGAAGAAGAAGTTGGCATCGACATTAACGCCGAGGTTGTGCCATGCGGAGTCGGCCACGGTGTAGCGTTCGGGCGACGCAAAGTCGTCATAGAGGGCATCGGCCTGCGCAAGGGAGAGTGTAGGCGCAAGAACGAGAGCCGTCAATGACAGAGAGACACGCATGGGAGGGGATGGGAAGATGCCTACTGTTGGGCGAAGACTTTCTTGAGAAGTGCCGTGGTACGTGCGCTGACATCGGTACGTATCTTCTTCTCTTGCTCGCCTACCTTGTAGTATATGCCGTCGACTGCTTTATCGGTGAGGTAGTCGACAAGGTCGGTGTTGACGGAGGTGAAGCCTGCTACCTTACCGACGGTAGATGTGGCGACCTTGTTCCACTGGGAGGTCATAGTGTCCCATGCCGACTGTGCAGATACGTCGCCCACAAGTTTCTTCTTGACAGAGGCAGAGATATAGGAGGCGAATAGCTTCTTGAGAGAGGCCTTGGTCTTTGTCTTGAAGTAGTCCGTCGCGGCTTGGCCCTTACTGGTGAGTATCTTCTTCGCGTCGGAGATGGTCATGGAGGTCACTGCCGAGGCGAAAATAGGTATAGCCTGTGAAGCAGCGTCGGAAGCTGCAGCATTGATGTTCTTTATGACCTTGGTGACGAGAGCCTGTCCACCTGGCAGCTTAGCTATATTCTTGGTTATAATAGTCGCCTCGGAAGGCAGGCCTATACGTGTGGCGAGGTTATCATAGTAGCCGTTCGTGGCGGACAACACTTTGATTCCTGCCTTTATGCCAACATTGAGAGCCTCTTTAAGGCCTGAGGCTATCTCGGTCTGTGTGAGGGATGAGCCATTTTTGACTTTAGACAGTGCGGAACTTAATGACGAAGAGGACACCGCCGAGCATCCCGTGAGAGCAAGACTTGCTACCGCACACGCAAGAGCCACGATAGGCAAACGTAAGAAACTAAGCATCGATATGGAAATATGTAATGGGGAGATGTTTATTGTACGTGAAGAATCCATGCCTTCTCAAAGCCCTTCACAGAACGCACCTGACGTGCGGCAGACTTTGCGGCATCCTCCGACTCGAACGAGCCAGCTATGACACGGCAACGACCACCACCCTCAAGGACGGACAAGTCGTCGACACCACGGGCACGCATTGAGGCGATATAGTCTTGCGCCTCCTGACGTGTTAGGAATGATGCCACAATCACGCAGAACTGCTCCTGCCGGGTCTCCACAGACTCCACAGGGACAGAGGGCGTCACGACCTCAGGGACAGCCGACAGGACAGTCGTGGCAGGGGCAAGCAGCGACGACAGGTCAGCACGCTGGAAGTCAGGGTCGGCCGTACGTTGCGAGACGCAGAAGAGCGCCAACACAGCAATAGCCGAGGCAGCCACCTTGCGAGACTCAATGACGATGGACTTGCCCACACGTGACGTACGCACTGGCTGAGCCGGCACAGGAGACAGCCCATAACTGTCGATGAGGACATTAAGCCCCTGGACAGGCTCGAACACCACACGCCCATCGATAAGCGAGAGCGAGCCAAGCTCTGGTAGCATGACACTCTCCGACGCATCGAGACGACGACGAGTAGCACTAACAAAATCGTCGACAGCCGACTGCGCGACGGAGAAGTCAACCTTGTCGGTCGTGGCGATATAGTCAGCAAGAAGAGCGTCCGAATGACGTATATCGGGGTTAAACGCGACCTCCTTCGATGGCGGGGTCATCAGTCCACGACGCTCATCGTATGCCGAAGGGCGACGACGAGTGATGAATGCGCCAAGAGAGGGGAGTATGACGCAATCATGCTCGTGGAGGAGATGTAGTATCGCTATATGAATGGGCGTGGACATAACTGGGGAAGATTAGGGAGATTAGACTATTAGTTGAGAGACCATTCAGCCCCGTCCTTAGTGTCCTTTATGGCGAATCCAAGGGCGGTAAGGCTATCACGTATCTTATCCGACGTAGCCCAGTCCTTATCTGCCTTAGCCTTAGCTCGCAACTCAAGCAGAAGGTCAACAGCTCCAGCATACGCCTTGGTATTCTGACCGGCCGACTCTGATAGACGCAACCCCATGACATCCTCACCGAATGTCTTGAACACGTCACGCAACTCGTCAAGGTCAGCAGCCGAGAGGGTAGCCTTGCCGTCAGCGACAGTATTGATAGCCTTAGCCGCGTCAAAGAGGTGCGATATCACGATAGGGGTGTTGAGGTCATCGGCCATAGCCTCTTCGCACTTCTGACGAAGCCCAGTGACATCAACAGTCGACTGCGACGCAGGCTGTATCTTCGCAAGACGAGCCACGACATCCCTCATACGCATCAGCCCCTTCTCCGCAGCCTGAAGAGCCTCATTACTGAAGTCGACCGTACTACGGTAGTGGGCTTGTAGAATGAAGAACCGAATGGTCATAGGGTCGTAGGCCTGCGACAGCATCTCCTCGCCCTGAGCATTCTTATGCGAGCCACGAAAGAACTCATCAAGTGTGATGAAGTTGCCAAGACTCTTGCCCATCTTCTGACCATTGATGGTGATCATGTTGTTGTGCATCCAGTAGTGGACTGACGGGCGACCAAGCGCCGCCTGACTTTGGGCAATCTCGCACTCATGATGCGGGAAGATAAGGTCCATACCCCCACCATGTATATCAAACTCCTCACCAAGATACTTAGTACCCATAGTCGAGCACTCAAGATGCCAACCCGGGAACCCCTCGCTCCAAGGTGACGGCCAGTGCATGATATGCTCCGGCTGAGCCTTCTTCCACAGGGCGAAGTCATACGGGTTATGCTTCTCCACTTGACCGTCAAGCGTACGCGTGTTCTCAAGGGTATTCTCAAGGTCACGACCCGAGAGCACACCATAGTGGTAACGCTTATTGTACTTCTCAACATCGAAATACACCGACCCGTCAGAAATATACGCAAACCCCGCGTCAAGTATCTTCTTGACAAACTCTATCTGCTCAATGATATGCCCACTGGCATGAGGCTCAATCGACGGCGGAAGCACGTTAAGCGACTCCATGGCCTTATGGTAACGCGTGACGTAATATTGCACCACCTCCATAGGCTCAAGCTGCTCCAACCGCGCCTTCTTCTGAATCTTGTCCTCACCCTCATCAGCGTCATGCTCAAGATGCCCCACATCCGTAATGTTACGCACATAACGCACCTTATACCCCAAATGCGTAAGGTAGCGGAACAGTATGTCGAACGTTATCGCAGGGCGCGCATGACCAAGATGTGCGTCACCATATACCGTCGGACCGCATACATACATGCCCACATGCCCCGCATGAAGCGGCTTGAACTCCTCCTTACGACGTGTGAGGGTGTTATATATCTTCAGCGAAATGTTTTCCATGGGAGCAAAAGTAGCAGTTTTTGAGGTAATGATGTTAGACAAAATACTGGAGTATGGCGTTGCGTGCCTTATCCGAGTCAAACGGCAGACTCAAACTCTCATCAAAACAAGCATGAGCACTGGCCGACAGCTGCTCCTCCGACGAAGGGTCCACAAGGTCTACGACCGGCACACTTCGACGCATCCCACTCTCCGCGTCACGCACCATCGACACAAGACGCTGACCCTGGCCACCGTCCGACGTGAGATCCGTCAACACCACATCCACACGACGACTCGAGAAGACCTTCATCGTCTCACGCACACTACGCGTCCGCAATGTCTCCCCACAGAACCCCTCAAACGCCGACGACACCTTCGTCCACAGTATGTCACTATCCGTCATGACGAGGAACGTGGCATCACTGAGGACCACTCTCACCGACAACGCCGCCTTCGTCTTGTCTATAAATTCCGTGTCAAGCACGTCCTCCTCCTCGTCAAGCGCACGAAACGCTATCGTAAAATCTATCTTGATCCCGCCACCGACCGACGTGATATTGAAATAACCCCTCTCACTCTCCACAATACGCTTAGTCACACCCAGCATAAGAAAGTCCACCAAATGATCCTCCGACACCGAGATCTCACGCCTGTCAAGGTCAAGGTTATACTGCACGTCAAAGCAGAAATGCAACACTATCTCCTTTGTGATGACATTCTCTCGCGTGATAAGCACCGACAAACCACTCTGCGACAACCCCACACCCTTGTCAAGCGCGTCCAATACGTTCAGCACCACCCGACGCGTAAGTATACTGTTACCACGCAACTGCTCAGGAACCCCCCCTCCAAGCGTCAAACCATGCGGCTTAGCCTGAGGATCCGACGAGCGGTATAGACGCAACAACGACCCGACAAGCTGATACAGGTTTATCCTCTTTATCTCCGCCGGAATTATCGGTATAGTCAAATCCACCGCCTTCCGCACCGCATTCAAGTTAGATATCGCGTTAAGCGACGACGTGCGGATTATCTCGCACAACTCCGACTGCTTCGCCGACATACGCTCCGTCACAAGCACCGCCGTGGCCTGCGATATGTCGCGCAACGGCCGGTCTATGCAGTGCGAAAGCCGCGAAATAACATCCGCGTCCATATCCTTCTCCTCCGACAATATATTCACCTCACGATTCTTCTCATACACAAGGCTCGTGAGCCAACGTATCGCCACATAAAAAATGAATATCGACACAAGCTGCATCACCACCGTCGTAAGCGTGTTCGTGAACGTCGGGACACTGTCTCCGCCAAAACCAAGCAACCGCACCGCCACAATATAATACAACACAATCACCCCCAACTGCACAGCCGCAAGAATCGACCCAACATGCCGACCATGCAGTATCATCGCTATAAACGGGTAGATTGTTATCGTTATCCCCTCAACCTTATAACGCGTACACGATATATAAACTATCACGAAATACACGAATATCGCCATCCGATCCAATATATTGACATACCGATCTCCCCTCACAATATACAAAATGACGAAATACGTTACGAAAAATAGCGAGAACAACAAGTTGATCGACGCCAACACAGCATCCTCATTTATCAACGAGTTCACCCCCAACACCAAGCTCTGAGCAAGCATCAACACATTGGTGACATTCGAAAATGCCGCCTTGAACGACGACTCCTCCGATATGTCAGCATCCGCCGAGTCCCGGAAAAGCGTAAACACCCGCGAGAGTATAAACATGGCTCACCCTTATGATTAGCAGCCAAAGATACAGAAAACTTACAACAAGAACAACCTTTTCCTCCCTCTCCATCTCCAACTCCTCCCAACATCCTTCCAACCTCCCGTCAAACTCCTACAAAACTCCTACCCAGGTGCATAAATGAAGCATACCTGAAGCATCACAGAAGCATCAACCCCCAATTTTCCACCCCAAAAAAATCCCTCAACACACTACCCCACACCCACTTACACAACCACTTTCAACCCAAAAATTTACTCCCTCACACACCCCATCCCCACAATTCTTCCAAAAAATACATACACCACGCCAAACCACACCCTCCCCACTTTTTCCACACAACACCAGCATTTACACACCACAAGCCACGATAGCGAGGGGCAATATTTACTACTTTTGCCACAATAATAACATCAAGACCAACCTTAGCACAAAATGACAGCCAACGAAGTTCGTCAAAGCTTCTTGGACTTCTTCGGTTCGAAGGGTCACAAGATCGTCCCCTCTGCCCCAATGGTCATAAAGGGCGACCCAACGCTCATGTTCACCAACGCAGGCATGAACCAGTTCAAGGACATCATCCTCGGCAACGTCCCCATATCCGACAGCCGCGTCAGCGATAGCCAAAAATGCCTTCGCGTCTCCGGCAAACACAACGACCTCGAGGAAGTAGGACACGACACCTACCACCACACCATGTTCGAAATGCTCGGCAACTGGTCCTTCGGCGACTACTTCAAAAACGAGGCAATAGCCTACGCCTGGGAATTCCTCACCGACATCATAGGCCTCGACAAAGACCGACTCTACGTCACAATATTCGAAGGCGCCAAAGAAGACGGCGTGCCCCGCGACACCGAAGCCTTCAACGCCTGGGCCCAACACGTCGACAAAGACCGCATCATCGACGGCAACAAACACGACAACTTCTGGGAAATGGGCGACACAGGCCCCTGCGGCCCCTGCTCCGAAATCCATATAGACATGCGCCCCGACAACGAGCGCAAACAAATATGCGGACGAGACCTCGTCAACAAAGACAACCCACAAGTCATCGAGATCTGGAACCTCGTCTTCATGCAATACAACCGTAAAGCAAACGGCGAACTCGAACCTCTCCCCAACCACCACGTCGACACCGGCATGGGCTTCGAACGTCTCGTACGAGCCGTGCAACACAAAAACTCCAACTACGACACCGACGTGTTCACTCCGCTCCTCGACAAAATAGCCGACATCTCTGGCGTGAAATACGGCTCCAACGAGAAGACCGACATCGCCATGCGAGTCATGGCCGACCACATCCGCACCATCGCCTTCTCCATAACCGACGGACAGCTCCCAAGCAACAACAAAGCCGGATACGTCATCCGTCGTATCCTCCGACGCGCCGTCCGCTACAACTACACCTTCCTCGGCGGCAAAGAAGCCACTCTCTACAAACTCGTCCCAACACTCGTCGACACCATGGGAGGTGCCTACCCCGAACTCAAATCACAGCAAGATCTCGTCACCAAGGTCATAAAAGAAGAAGAGGAATCATTCCTCAAGACCCTCGCCACCGGCATCAACATGCTCACCTCAATCATGGAGCAAGCCAAGAAGGCTGGGCAAAAGACGATTAGCGGCAAGGTCGCCTTCGAACTCTACGACACCTACGGCTTCCCACTCGACCTCACCGAGCTCATCCTACGCGAGAACGGTCTCGAAGCCGACAACAACGAGTTCAACAAAGAAATGGCCGCGCAAAAAGACCGTGCACGCAACGCCACGGCCATCGAGGCAGGCGACTGGGTCATCCTCGACGAGTCCGCCGTCAAAGAAGATTTCATCGGGTATGACGACACCGAGGCCAACGTGCACATCGTGCGCTACCGCAAGGTCAAAGCCAAAAACAAAGAGCAATACCAAATCATCTTCAACCGCACCCCCTTCTATGGCGAGAGCGGCGGCCAGGTAGGCGACACCGGCACAATCACCGACAAGAGCGGCAAGCAGGTGCGCATAATCGACACCATCAAAGAGAACAACCTCATCACCCACATAACCACAGAACTCCCAGCCGCTCTCGATAGCGACGTCCACGTCACAGTCGATAAACATAGGCGCGAACTCATCGCCGACAACCACTCCGCCACACACCTCATGCAAGAGGCGCTCCGGCAAGTCCTCGGCAAACACGTCGAGCAGAAAGGCTCACTCGTAACACCCGACGCTCTACGCTTCGACTTCAGCCACTTCCAAAAGGTCTCCGACGAGGAACTCGCGCAAGTCGAACGTCTCGTAAACCAAAAAATACGTGCCAACATACCCCTCGAAGAAGAGCGAGCAATGCCCATCGAAGAAGCCCGCAAGCTCGGCGCAATGTCCCTCTTCGGCGAGAAATACGGCGACAAAGTGCGCGTCGTGAAGTTCGGCTCCTCCATCGAGTTCTGTGGCGGCACTCACGTACGAGCCACCGGATGCATCGGCTTCTTCAAGATTATAGCCGAGTCCTCCGTATCAGCCGGCGTGCGACGAATAGAAGCCGTGACAGCCGATAAGGCCGAAGAAATGGTAACCAACCTCGTCCAGACTCTCAAAGACCTCGGCGACACCCTCAAAGGCACCAAAGACGTCCGCAAGAGCATCGAGCAACTCATACAGTCCAACGCCAAACTCCAAGAGCGCGCCGACAACATGATGACAAGCATGCTCGCCGTCGAGAAGCAGAACCTGAAAGAGAAAGCCGAAACCTTCGGCAACCGTCACCTCATCGTCGCCCAAGTCAAGCCCATATTCGCCGATAAACTCAAAGACCTCGCCTTCCAACTCCGTGGCGAGTACGACGAGGCAGTGATCGTCCTCGGGTGCGTCGCCGACGACAAACCACAGCTCCTCATAATCATCACCGACAATCTCGTCAAGGAACTGAACCTCAACGCCGGCGCCACTATCCGCGACGTCGCCAAGTTCATCCAAGGCGGTGGCGGCGGCCAACCCTTCCTAGCCACAGCCGGAGGCAAGAACCCTGCCGGCATGGAAGCCGCGCTCCGCGAAGCCAAATACTTCTTCACCTCCAAAATCAACGCCTAAACGCCAAAGGCGTGATGCGCAGACGGTGCCAGCATCGTCTCCCCTAACGCCGAAAAGCGTATAAACCCCACACAAGAAACCCAAGGTCGGTGTAAAGATGTTGCTCGGAACGTCTTTACACCGCCTTGGGTTTTCCTTTTGTCCTTAACGCAAATGCGCACACATGCAGACGACACCCCACATCATCGCAAGACCGCGCCGCGGGCACCCCAAAAACCTGACGCTCTAAATCACACTACCCTCACCCCTCCACTATCTCCTGCAACTCAAGCCACCGCATCTCCATCTCATCTATCTGAGCCTCCACCTGCTGATACTCCGCCGACAACTCCGACACCTTACGCGGATCCGTCTCCCCTCCCGACAGCAACGCCTCTATCTCTCCCTTGCGCACATTCAACTTCGGCAACTCCGCATCTATCCTCTCAAGCTCCTTCTTCTGCGCATACGACAACCTCTGAGGACGTGCCTGACGACGCTCCTGAACCATACCTCCCGACGCCTTGGCAGCCACAGCCTTCGCCTCACTCTCCGCCTCACGCCTCTGCCGCTCCATCTCACGGCTCCACACAAGATACTCCGAATAGTTACCCGGGAAATCCTTCACCCCACCCTTCTCATCAAGCACAAACAAATGATCCGCCACCTTGTCAACAAAGAAACGGTCATGCGACACAATGATAACCGTACCCCCAAACGACGTCAGGTAATCCTCAAGCACGTTGAGCGACAATATGTCAAGGTCGTTCGTAGGCTCGTCAAGCAACAAGAAGTTCGGGTTCTTCATCAGCACCGTCACAAGATACAACCGCTTGCGCTCTCCGCCCGATAGCGACTCCACACGCACATGATGCATCTCGTTCGGAAACAAAAACTGCCTCAAGAACTGCGCCGCCGGCACCGTATGACCACCCTCCTTCTCTATCTGGTCCGCTATATCCTCTATAACCTCAAGCACCGTCTTCCCCGGAGCCACCGATATGCCACCCTGACGATAATAACCCGTCACCACAGTCTCTCCCGTCTCCACACGCCCACCATCCGGCGCAAGATTCCCAGTCAGTATATTGAGCATTGTCGACTTCCCGCTCCCATTAGGCCCCACTATCGCCACACGCTCCCCACGTGCGAACTTATACGAGAAATCTCCTATCACACTCCGACCACCAAACTCCTTATGCACGTCATACACGTCCACAACCTTACGCCCCAAACGCGCGCTGCCAAACTCCAACGAGAACGACCGCTCATCACGCACCCGCTTGGCTCGCTCCTGAAGGTCAGCAAACGCGTCTATCCTATACTGCGCCTTAGTGCCACGCGCCTGAGGCTGACGGTTCATCCACTCCTGCTCTCGCCTTAGCAAATTACGCGCCTTAGCCGACTCCGCCTGCCTCGTGTCAAGACGCTCCTGACGCTTGTCAAGATAATAGGCGTAATTGCCATCATACGAATACACCTGGTGATTGTCAAGCTCTATAATCCTGCTGCACACACGATCCAAGAAATAACGGTCGTGCGTGACCATAAGCAACGTAGCCGTAGACCGCGAGAGATACTCCTCCAGCCACTCTATGACCTCCACATCCAAATGGTTAGTCGGCTCATCAAGTATCAAGAAATCAGGCTCCGACAGCAACATCGCCGCTATCGCTATCCGCTTACGCTGACCGCCCGACAGCTCACATATCTTCTTGTCAAAGTCGTGTATCTCCAACCGCGCCAACGTCTGCTTGGCACGACTCTCATAATCCCACGCCTTCAACGCGTCCATACGCTCCACCAACGCCGGAAGCGCCTCGTCATCATGACGCGACAACGCGGACTCATAGTCTCGCACCACCTGAGCCGTCTCCGTACGATCCGCAAACACCTGCTCCAGCACACTACGCTCACCCTCCATCTGAGGATCCTGCGATAGCCAACCTATGCGTATATGCTCATTCCATGTTATCTTACCGCTATCAGGCGATATAAAGTCAATATTACAGTCCGGCCGCGCCCCGGCAAGCATACCAAGCAACGTGCTCTTACCTGCTCCATTACGAGCCACAAGAGCAACCTTCTCGCCTTCCGATATGCCAAAGCTCACACCGTCGAATAGCACAGTGTCGCCCCAACGATAATTGAGGCCTTCTACCGACAAATAGTTCATTGTCGCACTCTTTCTTAGGGTAGTAATTTCTGAAATAGTACCTCGTCAACGTATCGATTCCCACACCGCACCCATCCCGACAACCTCCCCACCTGCGAGAACCCTGCCGAACGAAACAACGCAAGGCTCGCCACATTATCCGCCGCCACCGTCGCAAGCACAGAACGCACACACAACGTCTCAGCCGCAAACTCGCACACACGCTCCACAGCCTGCCGCGCAAAACCCTGCCTGCGAGCCGACGGCTTAATAAGCACACCAACAGCGCAATGCATATTGAGCGGGTCAAAATCAAAGAGATCCACACACCCCACCGTCTCACGACTACCCTCACGGTCTATCATGAACCGCGTCTGGCGAGTCTGCCATATATCCAAATCCGAATGGTCTATAAGTGCCTTAATATCCGCAAGCGATATAGGCCACCGACGAGACCCCGACAACCACGTGCCCGGGTCATTCTCCCAGACATACAACAAGTCGGCATCCTCCGGCTCAAGGGCGCGCAACGTTATGGGGAGCACAATCCTTCTATTTCGTGAACCTCTCGTAATGCTTCTTCTGACGCACAAAGGCATCCTTGCAGTATGTATACTTGCGTATATGTATCTGCGCCTTCAAAGTCTCCGCATACGACGCATAGCTGCCAAAGGTATACACATGCCAACCGTCACGGTAGTTATACACCTTGATACTGTCCGTATTGAACGTCGACTTTATATCATCAAGATCAAGCGCACGCCTGAACGACATAATCTGCACTGTATACGGCAATATACTCTCATAACTCTCTTTCGACACCGCCACAACCGAATGTGGCGCCACCCTCTCTACCGGCGCATGATACTCATTGAACACGAAATCATCAAGCTTTATCGCCTCCTGAGTCACATAGAAACTCTGCGACTTCAACGTATGCACCTCCCGCCGTAACGTGTCCGCCCCACACACCGCCATAAGCTCCACATCTTGACCCGCCGTGACTATCGACACAAAACGACCCGTCTTAGCATTAGGACGGCAAATAGCCGCTATCGAACCATCCACCATGGTGAAAATACGCACCTTCGACAAGTCTGGCGCCGTCACGTTAGCCGCAAGCAACGCCATAGTGTTCTGCTCCGGCTGCTGAAACTCCACCTCATATATGTCATACGACGGTGCCTTGCCCTGCTGATTCCACCTTATGCTCGCATAATAACCCCTATCACGATCCGCCGACGGCGAGAAATACAAATCATCATCAGCAGAGTTGATAGGATAGCCCATATTCTTCGACGCCACAAACTCCCCATTAGAGTCACGGGGCGAATAGAATATATCATACCCGCCCATGCCATCATGACCAGTCGAACTGAAATACAACACGTTAGTAGCCGCATGATAAAACGGCGCATCCTCATCCTGCTCCGTGTTCACTCCCGAACCCACATTAACCGGCACACCCCACGACCCGTCTGGCAACCTCCGGGCAAGCCATATATCCATCCCACCATACCCCTCAGGTCGATCCGACGAGATGAACAACTCCTGACCATCAGGCGACAAAAACGCCCAGTCCTCATTAAACGCCGAGTTTATCGGATACGGCAACGCCACAGCCGCCTGCCACGTCCCGTCCGCACCACGCGACGACACATATATATCCCCGTCATGACACACATACATCTCACTCCCATCGGCCGACAACGCCGTAGCTGTCTCCTGACCATTACGACCACGCCTCCCCGGCACAAGGTCGTTCACCGCCCGAGCCGACGACCAACTGCCACCGTCCCACTTGTTCCCCTCGCGTACCGACATATACACACCCTCCTCATACTGGCCATCATCAAACACTACCATCTTGTCTGCCGTCTTCTTTGGCCGACGCGACGTGAAGTATAGCGTGTCCTCCGATGCCGTCAACACCGGACGATAGTCGTTCCATAGCGAGTTCACCCCCTCGCCCGCGTCTCGCATGTCAAGCTTCACAGGGTTTGACATCAGCACCTGGGCGTTCTGACACGTCAACCGCTCCGCCGACGTTATCTCCGAGAACATCCCCTCCTTGTCGTTCGAGTCTATCAAATCATATATCTTGATAGCCTCCTCGGGTCGCGAACACAACTGCTGAGCACGCGCCATGGCAAGCAACGCCACCCCGCGCTGCTCCGACCACCCGCTCTCCGGAGCAAGGCTCTCCACACGTTGCAGAAAATACAACGCCGAGTCTGGGTTGCCACTCGCATTGATATAGCAAATGCCAAGATTATACGCTATCGATGGATCTTCAGGATACTTGTCATATAGCGGTCGCAAAAGACCTATCGCCGCTCGGTTGTTCGTCTGCTCGGCAAGATCAAGTGCCGCATTGAATACCTTCTTATCGGCCGCTCCCATCGACGTCTGGGCATCGACTTGCGCGGAGCACACTAACGAGATTAGGGCGATGAACGGAATATTTACCAGCCTGGACATGTGTGTGTATCAGAAATGTTTTTCGTCGGGCGTGAAGTTAAGCATTTTTTACGACAGACACGCCCCAATCCTCTTAGTTTTAACTCCTACAAAACTCCTACAAAAGTGCATGCCAGGTGCATAAATGAAGCATACTTGAAGCATGCCAGAAGCATCAACCCCTCTTTTTCTGCCCGAAAATATCACTCATGTCACTATCCCTCACATATTTACACAACCAATCTTTCCCCAATTTTAACACTATCCAACCCGCCCATGCGCACCGCCCGCCACCCACATAAACGCAACCAGCCGCAAAGCACCCTCCTAAGGTACCTTGCGGCCAGCCGTAACGGAATGATTAGTTTAGAGTTGTTATTTTGTCTCAGGTAGTGGTTTCACAAACAAATGAGGCTTCTCCCCCACACTCGACGTTATAGCCTCCACCCGACGGCTCATAGCCTTAGTCGTCGACACAGCCCCGGTGTTCAGATACTCAAGCGCCGCCGCTATAAGATTCTCCTCCGAGTCGCCAAGCTGCTTCAACCCCGTCGACATAAGCCCCGAATACTCATTCACCGTATAGTCAGGGTCCATACCCGTGCCATCCGACGTGTCAAACGCCTCGCCCGTAGCGTTCTTATATATCGCCACAATGGGCGCCATTAGCCAATTGTCTATCGACGACGAGTAATACGCCTCGCCCGTATACGAGTTCGTGAAGTCCGACGGCGACAACAAATACATCATCGAGTTCTTGCCCCCAGTAGTCTCGCCTATCGTGACAACGTCCATATACGGCTTCAAACACCATATAGTAGCCTCAGCCGCCGAATACGTACCTCCCCCACACAAGATGACTATACGGTCCAAATCCAAGTTCACACCAACCGTGTCAGTGAAATACTCCATCGACGCGTCCGCCGAATAATAGTCCGGATAAGCCCTCTGAAGCGTCTTGTTAAACTCATAATACATCATCGGCTCATGAGCGCTCGCCACCTCTGCCGGAGCAAGCGCCGAGTTCAACTTGATGCCCGTCGACACATACCCGCCATTGTTATAGCGCAAGTCCAATATCATCTCCTCAACACCCTCTGCCTTCAAACTCGACAACGCCGCAAGCATCTCATCGTCAAAGGTCGACTTATATTCGTTGAACAGCATATAACCGCACAGCCGCCCATCATCAAGGGCGAATGTCTTGGTGATAGACACAGGGCTGATTGTTATCGCCTCCTTCGTCATAGAATACGAGATAGGAGTCTGCACGCGGTAACCACCAAACGTATAGCTTGTGCCGCTATACAGCAGGTCGTAATAGTTATCCTTGTTCATCTGCGTGCCATTCACCGTGTATATGACATCTCCGCGCTTCGCTCCCGCACGCGAGGCCGGCGTGTTATCATACACCTGGTTGATTATCGCCACGACATCCGTGCTCGTCGTGTCGATATACGATAGCGTGAACTCCCAGCCAAGCGACGTGTAGTTCCCCTGCTCCTCTGCCTCATACTCGTCAACATCACTCGTGATGTAGCTGAAACGGTCCTTCGTCGAGAGCAAATCATAGAAAAACTCCTCCGTGTCCGCCTGCTTGCTGTAGTCCACATTCGGGATCTCCGTGTTCCAGTAGTAATACGTCTGCAACACCTCATACACGAACCTGTTCGCCTCAATGGTCGTCGACGATATCGTGGCCGATGTGTCCCTATCCGTCGTGCTGCTGCCGCCGCCATTCACGACGTTCGCATGTGGCACCGTGGTGCTCTCGTCATCATCGCATGCCACAAACACCATCGCGCACGCAATGGCTACCAGTAGTGTGTGTTTGACACTTATCATGTTGTTGTGCTCTTTATTTGTCATGAGTGAAGTTATCTCTTTTTGCCGTCCGCTCTATCAACTTTTCGACAAACAGTGCAGAAATAAGGGCGATTGGCACTCCCCCGCCCGCCTCCTGCCAATGCCCGGCCATGGCAAACCTCGACAACCCGCGCAACGTAGGCCCCACCGCCAAACGCCTGAACTGATTACTCATAGGCGACCAACCCTGCGAACTCCCAAGAGCGTTCGACGTATATCGGTAATAGGTGGCTGGAGTAACCACGTCCACCACCTCCACAAGCCCAGGCTCAAAACCTGCCAACGACCCCGCAAGCTCCGCAAGAGCCATGTCACGCACCGAACGCTTCGCCTCACGATAACCCGCCATGTCCCTGTCACGCAGACCAATCCACCACTCCCCCTCTCGCGTCGTGAAGTTCAACGTCAACACCGCGTGCCCATAAGGCGCAAGCTCAGGGTCATAATTGCACACCTCAACCTCCAGCTGATCAAACCGCGTCCCGTCAGGCAACACCATGTCGCACGGCAACCGCAAGAAATGAGGCACCCCCTCCAACGTCCCCGCATACCCGATATGCACTCGGCAATACGAATAAAATATTTTCTCCTTAGGCGCCGTCAACAACTCGCGCTGAGCCGCCGTCGCCCAACGCCCCGACAACGCCTCACCAACAGTCCAACGCCAGTCAGCCGCACTCACCACGTAGTCCGCGCATGTCTCACTCCCGTCACCAAGAACCAAACCCACAGCACGCCCCCCCTCCACACGCACCGAACGCACCGCCGTCGACAGCCGCAACTCCCCGCCAAGACCCTCATACGTCCCGACAAGCAGCCGCGTCAACGACAACGACCCACCAACAGGATAACCAGCCACCCCAGCCGCCATATACGCCTGACCAAACACCACAACCGTCATTCCCGTCTCGTCCATATACAACCGCCGCAACGCCGAACGCAACAGCGGGCTTCGAAATCGCTCGGCAAACGTGCGGTTAGTCCAACGGCTCCAACGCCGCATAAGCGGCACAAGCCTCCACATAGGCGCAAGCCGCATATAATGCCTAATACGCCCCCACGTCGCACCCTCCCTCACATACGGCGGCAAATCCGGCAAGTAACGCGTCACAAGACGCACATCATCCATCCACCCCCTAATCAGCACCTCATCCTCCGGAGCAAGCGACAACAAATAAGCCTCAAGACGATCCACGTCATTATACAAATGAAACTCAAACGCCCCATGCTCCGACGTGCCAGGCACATATATCACCACTCGCTCCGCAAAATACCTGAACTCAAGCGAATCTATATCCACCACGTCTCGCCACATGTCATGAAACGACGTCCCCGCTCCCGACCCTAATAGCCAATGCAGACACCCATTGAACTCATACCCCCCGCGACGCCACCCCGTGCACAACCCTCCCGCATGATCCGCCTGCTCGTATATCACCACCGAATAACCACGACGACGCAAGCGGATGCCAAGCGACAACCCCGCGACTCCTCCGCCTATAATGTCAACTCGAAAACCCACGCCCCACGTCAACCTATTGAACCCCAAATTATAATCGCTATGCCCGACAAGATGCCAAGCAGGCATAAACCCTTGCGCAGCATATTCCGCTCATGGAATATCAGCGCCGCAAGGGTGAACGAGACAATAGAGTTGCTCCGCCGTATCGGCGAAATCAATGATATCATGCTGTCTGGCGAATCCAACGCGCCATAGTAAAAGAAATCTGCCACAATGATGATTATGCCTATCATTGGCACCGTCCACACCCACTTGAACGGCTCCCTCGCCCTGTGTGGCCACCATATCACAAACAACAACGGTATGGTCATGACAAACTGATACACAGAGTAATAGAACAACACCGCCATCCGGTTGATATGTGCCTCACTGATAATATGCTTATCAAACAGTGCCGAGCACGACCCGATAAGCGTCCCTATGATGACCGACCACACCCACTTGTTCGCCTTGAAGCTAATACCCTCACGTTTCCCGGCCACGCTGAACAGAAAGAAAAACAGAAACGCCACGCTCAAACCAGCCCACTGCACCCCATTCGGACGCTCCGAGAATATGACAAGCGCACCAAGCAACGTCCACAACGGAGCCGTGGCCCGTATCGGCGCCACAATGCTAAGAGGCAAGTTCTTCATCCCATAATAGACGAATACCCACGACCCAAGCACTATCGCCGCCTTCAGCACAAGCAGCAAATGGTCGTGTAGCGAGATGGACGGTATATACGCCCACGACTCAGGCGCGATATACCCCGCACCCGAGGCTATGCAAAGAGGAAGCAGTACAACCGACGAGGTCAACGTGCTGACCGACAGCACAGGAAGAACGGCGTTACTCTTGAGTGAGTATTTGCGGAGTACGTCGTAGAAACCCAGGCATAACGCCGACAACAGGGCCAAGACGAACCAAAACATTGGAGTAGTGTGATTGTAGTAGGTAATGACTATTGTTGATATATGCGACTATTCGCCCCCGCCACGACTGTCCGTGCAGACAAGCGAGAACGCAGGCGCAGGCAACCCGTTGTGGTTGAACAGTGTTGGGACTATCGTGTCGGAATAAGCGTAACGCACATACTTCGGCTCCTGAACCATGTGACTGAACACCGTAACCCAGCAACCCGACGAGAGCGCACGGGCAGGATAATAGAACGAGTCAGCGGCGGCAACCTCAAACGCCGACGGCAACGACGTGTCTACCATAAGGCTGTCAGCATAGTCAAATTGAACATTCACCACCTGATAGTCGCAGTATGCCGCCCGCGGCATAGGCGATAGCCGACCCCGACCAGCGCCACCCCCGTACACCGTCTCATAGATGGCCGCCGCGCAACGTCTACCCTCCTCATGCTGACGACTCGCCATAGTGTTATATCGCGACCCCTCATGCATATCAGCCAACGACGTGACATAAACCCCCTTGCCAAGGTCATTAACAGCGTCTACTATCGCCGAGCGCATCCTCCCGCCATCCATGTCGACTGCGGCAGGCGTAGGGGCTGGCTGATTGAAGAACACAGGTAGCTTGTCGTCCCCAAACACCCCACGCAATGTCTTTACCAAAGTGCTAATGTCAGACGAGAGCCCATCATAAAACTGCGGATAGTCCATGTCCGCCTCTCCAAAATGGCACGCCACACCAGCCACAGGATACCCGCTAAGCGGCGCTATCATCTTGTTATACGCCACGCTGCGCAACGACTTAGGTGTGCTCTCCGCCTCACGAAACTCCATCATATAGCGGTTGTTTGGCGCTCCCATAAGATACAGCCTCTTATGGTCCGATGTGAACTTAGCCGCAGCCATGCACACCCAGTCGCCCGTTATAGGATACGACAATGTGCTATCGTTGACGACAAATTCAAGTCTCATCGGCGTGCCATCCTTCGGCCCATAAAGCCCTGCCGTAGGTGCCGACCCATTAAGCCGTACTGCGATAGTAGCATGATTGCTAATCGCCCCGCGAGGTATCGGATAGACCCCCGTAGGGTTAGTCTCTTTCGACCCCACGTATGTCTGGTTGACATACGTAAGGTCATTGTCCGCAAGGTCGCCAAGCACAAGGCTCGACTCATAATTATGAAAACTCTCAGGCAGTCTGACATCCTTTATCAGCCACGCCACACCATCAAACGACGGCAACCCCTGACGCGCCCACAACCCAGGAAAACGCATCACAGGGCACGACGTGGTGTCTACCCTCGATATGTTGATGAACTCGTCATACACACTGGCCGTCAGCAACGAGCTCGTGCCATCCGGGTTCGTCACATCCAACATCTGGAGTGTCCCAAGCCACTCATTGAGTTCCCGATGCCTGTCCTTCCAGTCCGACAACTCCCTGCAAACCTCCTCCTGCTGCCCCTTAGACAGCATCTCCGCCTGGCACCACGCACGGCAAGGCGCCCCAGGAAGCGAGGCAAGCACCACGCCAACAGGTATATGCAGCGTGTCGCGCAACGCCTTGGCTATCGTCGCCGCGGATATGCTTAGCTCACCACGGTTATCCGGGTGCAGCACATACCATTGCCCTTGCGCCATAACCACCGGGTCAACAGAGACCCCAGGGGTCAACTTGAACACACGTGCCAGACTGTCAACCGGCCACTCCACTGGGTTCGCAGCCAGAACAGTGTCTTCCGCATTATCAGGCGCAAAAAGATGATGGCTATACGGAGGGGGAAGTGTCCCCGTCTGACCCACCGCAAGCCACACCTCGCCTATGAGTATGTCCGATATGAAGTGCGTATCCTCTCCAGAGGAGACTGTCAGCCTGTGGCGTAACGTGTCTGCCGCCGGGGTGCGTATCTGCGCGCTCCATAGGCTGTCCGCCCCCGTAGAGGTGCTGACGTAGAAATCCCAGTCGGTCGACACCATGATATGTGTGCCAGGTATAGCCCTGCCACCAATAGTGACAAGACTCTGCTGCTGGAGCACCGCGCCCGACGAGTATATAGGGTCAATCGATAAGACCTCGCCACGGTGGCATGCCGTGAAGACAAGCAACAAGGCCAATAGCGCCGATCCGACAGAAGTCTTACACATCATCTACCGCGCGTTAGTAATCTTAGCCACAGCGACGGCAAGGTCAGTGAACGCCCTCCCCGCGACAGAATCAGGCTCAAGCGCCGCCGGACGACCAGCGTCACCACACTCACGTATAGATTGCACAATAGGTATCTGCCCAAGCAGCGGCACATTAAGCTCCTGAGCAAGTGCCGCAGCTCCCCCCTGGCCAAAGATGTAATACTTGTTGTCCGGCAACTCTGTTGGCGTGAACCATGCCATATTCTCCACTATGCCAAGCACAGGCACGTTAACCTTAGGGTTAAGGAACATATCGCATCCCTTACGCGCGTCAGCCAATGCCACCTTCTGAGGCGTGGAGACCACTATCGCGCCACTAAGGTGCACAAGCCCAACAAGCGATATGTGTATGTCCGATGTTCCCGGGGGCATGTCAATAAGCAGGTAGTCAAGCTCTCCCCAATCCGTCTCCGTGACAAGCTGCTTTATAGCGTTTGTGGCCATCGCGCCACGCCACACTACCGCCTGACCCGGGTCAACAAAGAAACCTATACTCAACATCTTGACCCCATATTTCTCAATAGGCTCTATGAGGTCATGGCCCTCGGTAGACTTATCCGAGAGCGTAGGCCGTGCATCCTCCGTGCCAAGCATAATGGGCACCGACGGGCCGAATATATCCGCATCGAGCAGTCCAACCTTATAACCCAACAGCGTAAGGGCTATGGCAAGATTGCTCGTCACCGTCGACTTGCCGACACCTCCTTTGCCCGATGCCACGGCTATGACGTTCTTGACTTCAGGAAGGACAGGCCTCTCCGGCGCCTTAGGACGCTGACGTATCTTGATAAAGATATTATCATCAATCTCGACCTCCGGTCCCATCGCCTGCTTTATAGCCTGCGTGGCACGCTGCTTAATCGAGGCCATAAGCGGGTCGTTGGGACGGTCGAATATTAGTGAGAAGCTGACGCGGTTGCCGCTGATACGGATATCATCTTCGAGCATGCCAAGCTCCACAATGTCTACACCCTTCTCCGGATGTATCACCTGGCGCAGAGCCTGTATGACTTGGGCTGGATAGAATGCCATGGCAGTATCGGTTTATTTGTCAGCCTTGCGGATCACCACCGACCGACCAACATTATGGTAATTGTCTCTCTCAATATCCACCTCTGGCTCGACAAGGTCTACCCCCTGAGGTATGAGAAAACGGATGTACTTAATAGACATACCCGCGTCAATCCACTTCTGCTCATAGTAGGTGCGTATGCCAAGCGCGGGGTCTGGCTCACCTTGGGCATAAAGGTCAGTAGTGAACGCCTGGGGTGTGATATGGTTGACGTCCATCATGCAGCGGGTATACTCAAGCAGGAAAGGGCTGTCAGTCTTTAGATGCACCGCCCCCTCAGGCTGAAGGAATGTGCGATAGCGAGACAACATAAGGGTGCCCA
Organism: bacterium; assembly: GCA_963620665.1. Lineage (GTDB taxonomy): Bacteria > Bacteroidota > Bacteroidia > Bacteroidales > Marinilabiliaceae > W3P20-009. Next base: position 84,068 of record CAVFBA010000005.1, on the reverse strand, counting down.
CAAGACGCTTATTCGGCTTACGCATCTGCGGGTCGGGAAATGTGACCCATATCTCACTGACCTCGCCCGGGGCGAAGAACCGCTCTATGAACTCAATACGCGTGCGCAAGAACGCCACATTCTTAAGCCCCTCATTAGCCGCCTCAGTAGCCCCGGCATGCATACGCGCTCCCTTGATGTCAACACCAATATAGTTCTTCGACGGGTCTCGCCGTGCAAGTCCCACAGTATACTCCCCACGACCACACCCAAGCTCCACGACAATAGGATTGGTGTTCCCAAACCACTCATGCCAATGTCCACGCTGCTGGAACTCACCTTGGGACAAGGTGTCAAAGTCCGCCTCAAAGACATGGGGGTACGCTGCCATGTCGGCAAACTTCTTGAGCTTATTCTTCCCCATTTAGTTGTCAGATTGAGATATGTGCGACTCTATGAGGAGGCCAATATCATGTATGCCCGTGAGTTGATCCTTGCGCATACCTTGCGTAAAGCGGAATGTATATGCCCCCGGATGTGTGAACTTGACTGCCGACATATATGGGCATCGCATGGAGTAGAGACTACCCCACCCTCCCCCAAGCCATGAGCCATCAGGCCTGGCAAGGATACACTCAAGCGTGTCGCGACGCATTCGACCATCAGGCGACACGACATCGACAAAGAGCCAAAGGTTGGCAAAGGCATAGTCATTGTCGTTCCGCACCTGAACAAAGACATCATATAGCGACGTGGAGTCCTGTATGTCAGTACGAAACACAGCAAGCGAATCCTTATCCCAATTAGCCTTCGCAAGCGACACATACTCGTCGTAGACCACGTTGCCGCCTGTGCAACCGACTACGACTACCGCAAGCAAGGCGAGAAGAAAGGAGCGTATCAGACTCATCTCGTATGGTTATTGCTCGTTAGGCTGTGGGGCGGCAGGGGCAGGATTGTTGCCATTGCCTCCGTTATTGCCACCGTCCGATGGACGCTGTGGACGATTGTCACGACGCTGCGGACGTGGCCCATTAGGATTATCACGACGTGGCCCGCGGTTACGATTATCACGACGTTGACGGCTATCTTGCTGGTCAGCATTGTCCGAACGGTCACGAGGCTGACGTGGGGGACGGTTATCACGTCGTTGTGGACGCCCATCACGACGCTCAGGACGTTGCTGCTGCGACTGCTGTGGCTGTTGCTGAGAGTCAGTAGCAGACTGCTGAGCATCAGGCGTGCCTCCCTGCTGTGCCTGGTCTGTCGTCGCGGCATCTGCCTGCCTGCGGTCGGGACGACGCTCAGAACGCCCATTACGGCTATCTCGGCTACGACCGTCACGCCCATTACGACGGTCACGGTCACGCCCATTGCGACGATTGCCACCCTTGGAGTCGAATCGCGTGAGGTCGTCATTAAGCTCCACAGTGTTAGAGTAACCGTCGTCCTCATTGCCCACAGAGGTCTGTGTAGCTCCAAGGGCGTCAGGCTTCTTACCCTCCGCGTTCATCGCTTGTATCTCTGCCACATGGTCAGCCTCAACCGCGACAATGTTCGTAGGAGAGTCCTTCGTGGGTGAGTACCACATCAGACGCTTGAAGATGTCATACTTGTAGAAGTAATACGTACCCTCGGCCGTCTCAAGTGGCTTATCCGTGGGCGGGAAGTTCTTTATGGCGTCAACATACGCGCTAAGCTCATAGTTAAGGCAACACTTCAGCTTACCACACTGACCTGCCAACTTCACAGGATTAAGAGACAAATCCTGTATACGAGCCGAATGTGTAGACACCGACACGAAACTCGTCATCCACGACGCGCAGCACATCTCACGTCCACACGGCCCTATGCCTCCAATACGCCCCGCCTCTTGGCGCGCCCCAATCTGACGCATCTCAATACGCACATGAAAACGGTCGGCAAGCACCTTGATAAGCTCACGGAAATCGACACGCTCATCGGCTATGTAGTAGAAGATGGCCTTTGTCCTATCCCCCTGATATTCCACATCGCCTATCTTCATGTTGAGGTGTAAATCCTGCGCTATCTGACGCGCCTCAAGCATCGTCTGATGCTCAAGCCCCTTAGCCTCCTCCCACTTCTCTATATCCGTCTGACGTGCTATGCGATACACACGCTTATACTCATACGTCGCAGGATTAACGTGGTTCTTGTGCATCTGCAGATACACAAGCCGACCTTGCAGAGTGACCGTGCCAATATCATGCCCGGGCGACGACTCCACAGCCACTATATCCCCCGCCTTAAGCAGTATGCCCGTAGAGTTGCGGTAATATCCCTTACGGGTGTTCTTAAACTGTATCTCAACGAGGTCGGAGGCATTGGGCGGCGTAGGCAGATCGTCCATCCAATCGTATGTGTGCAACTTGCCGCCACGCACCGCTGGTGTGCCAGGGCAGCTCACGGCATCCTCGGGTCGGTAGCCGGTGGAGGGTATTAACGCCTCAGTCTGCTCTTCGTCAGTCTTGAGGTCTGGGATTTGTTCATCGGCTCGTTTTATCTCGTCTTCCATTGTGGTACGGTTATCTGTGTATGTAATATGTTGTTCAGAGGGTTATTCCTCCTCCGTCGATGGGCGTTTAAGGTTTCGTATCAGAGCCGTCAAGCTAAGTATCATAGACTTCATGACTATGCGGACATTAGCGTTCTGCTCAATGCGGGCAAGCGTATCGTCAATAAGTGCCGACAGCCGCTCCACATTCCCTACATGTATGAATGGCGCGAACTTCACGAGAAACTCCTCCTCCGCCTTGGTGAGGAAGTTAAGCTGCGATGCGCCAAGGTTCATGACGAAGCTCTCGCGTATCATACGCTGCGAATAGATTAAGTAGTCCTTAACCTGGTCACGCGACATGGCCCTGCACGCGTCGGCCACGACATTCATCTTGATGACATTGCCAGCCCACGCCGCACGCATCATGTCCTGAAACGTGGCAAGGTTAGCCGCGTCAGCTGCCGACTGCCTGACCTGACGCATAGCCGCCACGAAACTCCCTTGGGCTATATGGGCGATACGGGCAGCCTCATCGGCCACAATCCCCGCCTTGGCCGAAACCGCCTTCTGCAAGTCACCCTCACCAATCGGCGGTATACGGAACGTCTGCGCTCGACTCATAATCGTGGGCAGTATCTTCTGCGGGTCTTCACTGACAAGTAGAAAGATAGTGTCCGTAGGTGGCTCCTCAAGTATCTTGAGCAGGCTGTTGCTCGTAGCCTCATTCATCAACTCAGGCTTCCACAGTATGAGTATCTGCTTGTCCGCCTCGTATGGCTTCAGGCTCAACTTGGCATGTATGGCCTGAGCCGCGTCTTTGGCTATGAGCGCCTGTTTGGCCGTGCCAGGAGCCGCAACGTCTTCGTCTGCCTTGGCGGACGACTTGCTCGTCGCAAGCGCATTCACCCACTCAGTATGCCCAAAGTAGGGCGAACGCGTTATGGTCTGACGCCAAAGGGGAAGATATGTATCGGTGTCGTCGTTCGACGCATTCTTGGATATAGGGAAGATATAATGCACATCAGGATGAACAAGCCGTTGATTCTTCTGACATGCCGCGCACTGCCCACAACTGTCACCACCCGACTTATCCCCCGTGCAATCTATATACTGCGCAAACGCCAACGCAAGAGGCAAACCTCCCACCCCCTCCGAACCTACAAACAGCATCGCATGCGGCACACGACCCTCGGCCGTCATCGCCAAGAGACGCTCCTTCATGACCCGCTGGCCTATGACATCAGCAAACCGCATGTGTGGAATGTGCGCAAATTAACCCCAAAGATAGTGATTTTTTGGATGCGTACCGAGGCTCCATACCGCCCCATCCTTTTGCCACTCCTGACGAAAAATACCGAACTTCGCGTATATGTCTACCATATTATTCGACAAGGCCGTATTCGGCCCCGTTCATAGCCGACGACTGGGAGTGTCGCTCGGCATAAACCTGCTCCCCACAGACGGCAAACTCTGCTCCTTCGACTGCCTATACTGCGAATGCGGCTTCAACACAAAAGGCAAAAAACTCGCCCCGCTGCCCACACGCAACGACGTGGCTACACAACTCGAGGCTACGCTGCGCAAAATGAAAGCCGACGGCATACTCCCCGACGTGATAACCTTCGCCGGAAACGGCGAACCCACCCTCCACCCACAATTCGAAAGCATAATGGCCGACACCATAGCCCTACGCGACCAATACGCACCACAGGCCAAGGTATGCGTACTGACCAACGCCACAAGATTAGCCGACGAAAGCGTCGTCAGAGGACTATGCATGACCGACGAAGCCATCCTGAAAATAGACTCCGGACGCGAATCTACCGTGACGATGCTCGACCAACCCGCCGCCACATACTCGCTGCACAAAACCGTAGAGCGCATCCTCGCCCTGCGAGAGCGCCTCGGCAAGGCACTAACAATCCAGACCATGTTCGTCAGCTGGACCGACCAGCATGGCGCCAACCACGACAACATGGGCGACGACGACGTGAACGCCTGGATAGACATCATCAAGCTCCTCGCCCCACCACAGGTCATGATATACACCATCGACCGCGAGACCCCCCTCAAAACCATGCGCAAAGCCAGCAAGGAGTTCCTCGACTCCATAGCCGCCAAAATCTCCCCACTCACCCAAAAGGTGACAGTATCATACTAAACTAAAAGACAGAACCATGAAATCAAATCTTACACCAACTCGACTGATTAGCTCAGCTAAGACATTTTGCGAGGAGTTATCCAAAAGAAGATATCAGCGGACTATATGGCATTAATGACGGTAAAACCGTTGGCACATTTGTTGAGCATAGGCTAAAGGAATATCTACACCAACTGTATTCATTCGAGGATGGCAACTCTGCCTACGGGATAGACCTACCTTCAATAAACTGTGACATCAAAGTCACATCAGCCACACAGCCCCAATCAAGCTGCCCATATAGAGATAGCAAGCAAAAGATATACGGATTGGGCTATAGCCTTATAGTATTCGTGTATGAGAAGCACGACAACAGGCAAACAAGGACTTCAACCTTAGAAATAGTATCCTGCACGTATATAGACAGCTCACGAACCGCAGACTACCAAACAACTCGCGGCATCAACGACATCATAAACAGAGATGGTAACGCGGAGGATATATTCGCCTACTTGGGAGAGAGATGTATCCCCGGCGACGAAATAACACTCATGCGAATGGCCAATGACATAACCGCCAACCCGCCCCAGATAGGCTACCTGACCATGTCGAACGCCCTGCAATGGAGACTTCAATATGGCAGGGTCGTCTCCTTGCAAGAGAAAGTGAAAGGTATTACGCAAATAATAGCGTAACAAGCATAAGAGCAATGCGAAAAGCAAGTATCGCGAAAGTTGAGTATGGCGATTGGCAGACAAGCATGCCATTGGCTAAGGCCGTGTGCGACAAACTGTATGATCGTGGATGGCGACCAACTGTCATAATAGAACCAACATGCGGGACAGGTAACTTCGCAATGGCTGCGTTAGAGGTCTTCAAGAACTCCCTGAAGAAGGTCTATTGCGTGGAAATAAACAGGGAATACGTAAAAGAAGCCGAGAGGCGCTTGGCAAGCGCACCCAAGGCAGACGGCGTGGAGATTGAATATATAAATGGCGATATATTCGGCTTAGACCTTGACAAACTCGAGATTGACAACGAGGAGGAGGTAGTAGTGCTGGGAAACCCCCCATGGGTGACTAATAGTAAGATGGGACGTATAGAGGGGAGCAACTTGCCAAAGAAGACGAACTATAAGAAAATGAGGGGTATTGACGCTATCACAGGCAAAGGCGGGTATGACATCGCCGAAAGCGTGATTGTGAAATTAGCGTCCGGGCTGTCAGGCGGCGGCAATGTAAAGATGGCACTGTTAGTGAAAACATCAGTCGTAAAGTCTATCGTAGAGACGGTAGCTTGCGCAATGTTGCACGACATCGTACAGGAAAATATCAACGCAAGGCAAGAATTTGGCGCAGCCGTATCTGCTTGTCTGTTCACAGCAGGCACAGGAGTGGGGGGCAAGACGTGCGAAGTGAGAGACTTCTACTCAGGCAAACGTCTACTGAAATACGGATGGGAAGACGGAAAATTCGTCTCCGACATAGACAAGTATTCAAGTGTCAACGAGATAGATGGCAAGTCGCAATTAGAGTGGCGGTCAGGCCTAAAGCACGACTGCTCTAAAGTGATGGAACTCAAGAAGAGTGGCAGTGGATACGCGAACGGTCTTGGAGAAAGGGTGGAAATAGAGGAAGACATGGTTTTCCCCCTATTGAAGAGTTCAGACCTCTGCGGTGGACGATGCGACAAGGCGCGCTCATACGTAATCGTGCCACAACGCTTCGTCGGAGAGGAGACGTCTATGCTGCATGAAACACACCCACTCGCCTACTCGTACTTAGAGAAACATGCCGAATTGCTGGACAAGCGTAAGAGCTCAATATACAAGGGTAAACCACGTTTCAGTGTCTTTGGCGTTGGCGATTATTCGTTCCGCCCACACAAGATTGCCATAGCAGGTCTGTATGAAAGCCCAAAGTTTATGATGATAGACGAAATCAACGGAAAGAGCGTCATCGTCGACGACACGTGCTACCAACTTGCGTTCAACAGCAGAAGGGAGGCCGAGGCCGTATATAAACTATTAACCAACAAGATGGTGGGAGATTTCATAGAGACCGTTAGCTTCGCCGACTCTAAGCGGAAAATCAGCAAAAGCCTGCTAATGCGTATCGATTTGCTGAAAATCGCGGAGAGAATGTTGCGCGAAGGAAGACTGACAGCCGAAGAGGGCAAAGAAGTCATGAAGACCCTTACAAACAAAATAGGGTAACCCCCCCTTTTATCCTCCCTGCATGCTCCCCGGATGCTCCACGGATGCTCCGCGACTCATCAACGCTCACTCGTAAAAAAACAAATGCCGCCTCCAACCACCCATTTTTTACCCTTTCAACAAATAACCACTCCACAACCCCCTCCCGCATCGCCCATTTTTCAGTCGTGCGAACCCCAATTTACCCATTTCGTCACAGCATTGTCCCACCTCCAAAAATAGCACCCCGCCCCATCAGGCAAGACACACCCTAACACGCTGACCCCAAACACATTACACCCCCGAAAAACACAACGGTACGTCCACACGCCACAACACGCAAGCGGCGACACCCCAGAAAGGACATCGCCGCCTCCTATATATGACGTATAACCCTACTTGATTATACCTCGCTTCGACGACTTCACGAACTCCACAATCTCCGACACAATGGCAGACGCCGGCATGTCGTTCGCTATCGACTCAAGAGCCTGGGTAGTGTTCATCTTGGCAAGATACAGCCGCCTATACACCTCCTGAGCCTCCGCTATCTGCTCCGGCGTGTAGCCATGACGACGAAGACCTATAATATTAAGCCCCTCAAACGCCGCCGGCTCACGACCTATCATGGCGAACGGAGGCACATCCTTCCCAAACCGCGTCCCGCCCTGAATCATGACATAACGACCAATACGGGTAAACTGATGGCACAGCGAGCCGCCCCCCACCACAGCATAATCGCTAACCTCAACCTCCCCGGCAAACTGGCAGGCGTTCGATATGATAATGTTGTTGCCAAATACACAGTCATGACCAATATGGCAATATGCCATAATCAAGTTATTACTGCCCACAACCGTCCTGTTGCGCGACGCCGTGCCACGGTTTATCGTGGCGCACTCGCGTATCGAGTTGTTGTCGCCAATCTCGCACGTGGTCTCCTCGCCGCGAAACTTCAAGTCTTGCGGTATGCCGCCCACAACAGCGTTCTGAAACACGCGGTTATTCTTGCCCATACGCGTGCCGTAGCACACCGTAGCGCCATTCATAATCTTGCAGCCGTCACCTATAACGACGTTACCCTCAATCGTGGCGAATGGACCCACCTCCACGTTATGCCCCAGCTGAGCCTCCGCCGACACAGAGGCGAGAGGGCTTATTTTGCAGTCTTCAGGGAAGTTCATCTTCTCTCGAAATATCAATTGTGAAATGAGTTTTACTTAACGAACTCTTGCATGAGTTGACGCGCGAACGCCGTGTTCGAGCCATGCCCCGAGCGCGTCGCCAAGATACGCCCCTTGATAGGCATCCCCACAAGCGCAAGATCCCCAATAAGATCCAACAGCTTATGGCGTGCCGCCTCGTTGGAATACTTAAGGTCTCGGTCATTAAGCACGCCCGACGCGTGTATAGTGACATCCCTACGACCCAGCTTCTGCGCAAGCTCTACCCTCTGCCCCTCGCTGAGCTGCCCCTCCACAAACACAATAGCGTTGTCAAGGTCTCCACCCTTGATTAGCCCCATGTTGAGCAACGGCGCAATCTCGTGCAAGAACACAAACGTGCGGCAATCATATATCTGGTCATACTCCGTCCTAAGATCCTCTATCTGAGCCCACTGGTTAGCCAGGCAACGCGTACCGTCAAATGCTATGGCCACCTCTGCCGCGAAATACTCCTCCGGCAACGCTATAATGCGCAGCCCCTTCTCCCTCTCCTCATACACAACCTTATGGGTAATGCAGAGGTAACGCCTCTCCGCGTCTTGCTCCTGCAACCCCACACTGTCAATAGCGTCTACAAACGGCTTCGCGCTGCCATCCAAGATAGGCACCTCGGGCCCGTCAAGCTCTATCCGGCAATTATCAACACCACGTGCGCGCAAAGCCGACATGAGGTGCTCAATAGTCGACACCGTCTCCTTGCCGTCTCCCGTCAACACCGTGCCACGCTGCGTGAACGAGACGCGGGTGGCAAGAGCGGGTATCTCCGGCTGGCCCTCAAGGTCAACGCGCTTAAACCGAAATCCGTAGTCAACAGGCGCGGGGTTTATCGTCAAATGCACGAATGCGCCCGTGTGCAGTCCTTTTCCTTGAAACGACGCACTTCCCTTGAGTGTGTTTTGCAGTTCCATCAATATGACAGGTGAGTTGCTCCCTACTACCCTATTGTCTCTCGTCATGCTCCTTCATGAGGAGGTCTATCTGGCGCTTCAGCTCCGGCAGCCTGCGAAACACCACAAACGCGCGCGTGAAGCTCATATAGTCGAACGCCGGCGAGCCAAACAACGTCTGACCAGGCTTGCGCACCGACCCCTGTATGCCACTCTGGGCGGCTATCGTCGTGCGCTCCGCAATCTCTATATGACCCGCAACGCCCACCTGGCCACCAAGCACGCAGTGGGGCCCAACCTTAGTGGAACCCGCTATGCCCGACTGCGACGCTATCACCGTGTCATGACCCACCACCACATTATGAGCCACCATCACAAGATCGTCCAGCTTGACGCCATGCTCAATGCGTGTGCAACCCATCGTCGAACGGTCCACGCACGTATTCGCGCCAATCTCCACGTCATCCTCGACAACTACAACTCCCACCTGCTCAATCTTATGATACACCCCATCCTTGTCGGGCGCAAAACCAAAACCATCTGCCCCTATGACCGCCCCCGCGTGTATCACGCAACGCGCCCCAATCTTGCACCCCTTATATATCTTCGCCCCGGCATAAACCACAGTCCCTTCGCCAATAGTCACACCATCACCAATATATGCCTGAGGGTATATCTTCGCGCCATCCGCCACCTTTGCCTTCTCCCCAATATATGCGAACGCCCCCACATAAACGTCACTGCCCACAGTGGCAGTCTGACTGATATACGACGGCTGCTCAATACCCGTCTTCTTAGGCTGCATCTGCTCATATAGGGCGAGAAGCTTAGCAAGACTCTCGTAGGCGTTCGCCACCTTAATCATGGTCGCCTTGACCGGATGCTGCGGCTCGAAATCAGCATTTACTATGATTACGGAAGCATCGGTGGAATAGACAAAATGCTCGTATTTAGGATTGGCGAAGAATGTAAGTGTATGAGGTCTCCCCTCCTCTATCTTAGAGACGTCGCCTACGGTTACCTTAGGGTCTCCTACAACGACGCCCCCGAGCATCTCGGCTATCTGCTGTGCTGTAAACTCCATGATTGGGTTGTGCTAAACAATTTCAAACAACAAAGGTAGTTAATAAATCTAAGATATAAAACTACGTGGACGCTGCTCAGTCTCGGTCTATAAGCAGGGTCAACAGCTGTATGTCGGGCCCCGTAATACCATACGAGCGCAATGCGGGCGAGTGGAAAGACAAGGCCTCGCTCACGTCCCCACGCTCCGCCTGCCTCAAGTGCGACACCGCCAAGGGTATGTCGTGGCACGCGAACGCCGCAAGGCCAAGCACAAGATGCGTGGAGAAAAGCTCCGACTCCACACCCTGGCAATTCTCCCCTAACATGTCGATATATTTGGGAGCCTCGTCTGCCCTGCCAGTCAGCACAAGGCAAAGAGCCGCACCCTGGTATCCGTCGGGACTCGACGGGTCGGCGAATGTTATGCCAAGAAATGAGTTCAGAGCGTCATGCAGTCTATGCAAGTATATCTGGCACTGCCCCCTTAGCGAAAGCAACTTCGCGCTAAGCGGCTTGAGATGCTCCGCGTCAATAAGCGCGCCAAGGCAGTTGGAATACTCCGATTTCTCGAAATACCACTTGGCAAGGGTCTGCTTAGTCCACGAGTCCGTGCCGTCAAGCATGTCAGCTCGTTGCAACGTCTGTATCGCGTCGCTCATGTCACATCTCTTCTGGCACAAGGCGAGCTTACGCAGTGTCTTGACGTCCGACGGGTCGGCATACGACATCTCATAGTAGATAAAATAGGCCGCCATCCAGCAGTCATAGTTCACGAAGATACGCCCAAGGGTGTCTGCCACGTCAGGGTTCGCAAGCACCATGAGCGGCTCTGTGTTGAGGTCCCAATCGTCAACTTGGAATAGCACCGTCTTGCCAAATCGCTCCGGGTCAATAACAAAGGCACGATATAGATCCTTGACGAAGGAGTCCACCATGTCGACCAAGGGAGACGAGTCCTCCTTCGGGTGCATGTCATTCCATCGGCGGCGCTCCTCCTCAAACGTTTGGCATAACCCCTCTGCGTTGGGTAGTTTCATGCTGCCAAGTATCGAGAGCGTGGAATACTTGTCCGAGTCGCACATCGTCATCTTAGACACGGCTTGCACAAGGCGCGACTGATACGCGGGCTCGACCGACATGATAGCGTCAGCCACCACCGACGAATTGACCTCGAACGGACGGAACCAGTGTATATCCGACGAGAAGAACGGCGACCGCTTCATGGCACGGTGAGTGGCGAAATTCACATCCGCCCCATCCTCCTGCCACTTGGCAAGCTGAGAGAACTTGTCTATGACGGACTTGTTGTTGTCTGACCCGAAGATAGCCTCAAGGTCCTCGGTGTTGACCTTCGTGGTTATCTCGTCCTTACGATCCATAATAGTCTTGGCAAGACGCGTTATCTCCTGCGCCATGTCGTTGGCAAAGAAGTTTTCTATGACAGGAGTGAGGTTGGTCTTGGCAAGCGAGGAGAACGTGGCGACGGCGAGCCTCGAGAACTCCCTGTTGTCTTTAAGCGCCTGGGCAAGAAGGGCAAGGAGCTCACTATCCTCCCCCCAACGAGATGGGTTGGATATGACGCTTGCGACAACTGCCACCGTGGCACGGGCAAGCGACATGCCACTCACCGCCCTATCGCCAAGTGCTTTGACAAACCGGCGGGCAAGGTGAGTGTTATGACGGCAGATAAGGTTATGGGCAAGGACACTAACAACATACGCACGGTCAGCATCGGGGATGTCGGCGTCGCAGACTATGTAGTCGAATACCACAGCCACATCGTCGACGGTGAGACGTTGCAAGTCGAGCGAGGTGCATAGGACATAAAGGGAGTCAAGGCTACACGCGGCAGTCAGCGCGTCTTGCTTATATATGGCAACGAGCGAGGGTATGTCGGCACGGTTCATGTTATGAAGAGCCTCATGACGTTGCCGGCAATTAGGTTGACCTGGGTCGATGCGTATGGAGTACTCCAAAGCATCTGCCACATCGTGCAGACGCGTCTTCAACGAGCATAGCACCTTGGCACGCTGGGGGTCGTCCCCTCCAGAGGCCATGAAGTCGAGCAACAAGTTCAGGTCTTTACATATCACATCAAGCTGGTCGTTGAATGGCTTCAACGAGTCACCTTTGGCAAGCTCACGCATCCTGTCGATGGCAAAAGGGAGTATGCCATTGCTGATAAGGGCGTGTATTGAACGAAAGTCGATGGAGATGTCAGAAGGTTTGTCGGGCATGGTCTGTTGAGAGTTAATTACTTGCGGCCGAAGTCAGCAGGGATTTCACCCCAAGCGGTTGTAGGCCATTTGACGATAGGGTTTGAGTAGGTGTTGTCGTGGAGCCACTTCTCGGCACGTTTCACCACGTCGAGCAGCTCGGCAGTGCGTGGGGTCGTCTCGAGTTTGGTGCGGCACTTCTTGGCGCGCACCCAGTTTATAGCGATTTTAGAGTCGGAGTATATGGTTATGTCGTTGGCGTTAGCGGCTTTGAGGCGGGCAAGTCCCTCTACTATGGCAAGAAACTCCCCTATATTGTTCGTGCCAAAGTCGTGCCTATGGTGGAACACCTCCTTCTTATCCCACAGCGACACGCCACGATACTCCATCACCCCGGGATTGCCCGAGCATGCGGCATCCACGGCTATGGCCGTGAGGAGTGGACTTTCACTGGGGGGCACCTCGGGCTTGTCGTCATGGTGCGCGAGGAATGCGGGCGACGGCTTAGGCCCCTGGGCATACGCCACCTCCGCCTCCTCACGCGAAGAGAAGCCTTTATAGCGCGCACCGCTAAAGCCCTCTATCTGCTCGTTGGCAGAGGCCCAATCAGGATATATGCCAGGGGTTCGCCCTTTCCAGACGACGTAGTGTTTAGATGCCATGTGTGCCATGCGCCCACCAAGCTAAGACCGTAGGCGCACGGGCGTATAGGGCCTTATTGGGCAGTGGAGTTAGACAGAACGATAATCGCGGACAAATTGCCGGTGAAGAGCTTGATAGACATTGCCAGCAAAATGATACCGAAGAACTTCTTTAGGACGTATATGCCGTTATTGCCGATGATACGTTGAATCTTATCGGAAGCACAGAGTACAAAGTAAACAAAAATGGCATTAAGGAGGACAGCGATGATGATATTTTCGAGACCATACTCAGCCCGCAAGGAGAGTAGCGTGGTGAAAGAGCCAGGCCCAGCAAGAAGAGGAAAGGCAAGTGGGACAATAGACGCCTCTTTAGGGCCATCCTGCTTCATAATCTCGACGCCCATAACCATCTCAAGGCTTATGACGAACAGGACAATAGAGCCCGCCACGGCGAAAGAGTTGATGTCGACGCCAAAGAAGCCGAGAAACGACTGGCCAAGGAACAGGAAAGCTATGAGGAGAGAGATTGTGACAACGGTGGTCTGCATGGGGCTCACCTTGATGCCCCGTTCACGCATAGCGAGGACAATAGGGAGCGAGCCTATAATATCCATGACGGCCGCAAGGACAATGGCGGCGGACAGAATCTCTTTGATACTGAAGTTCATCGGAGTAGTTGTTTACTGCCGTTCGGGGCAGAGGTTAGGTTTATAGTCTGTTGTTATTTCTGAATACAAAGATAACCCGACCTGTGATATATTACAACACTCTCGTGGTGAATTGTGTATTTTTAATACAGAGATTCTGTCCGCCGCATTGACCGCGGGCTATATACTTAGAAGAGTCCTATCTTGGCAGCGAAGAAGAGCGTGGCATAGCCGAGAATCATACCGACAGCGCCGATGATGAGACCAGACTTGGCCATCTGACCCTGGGTGATAGTGCCAGTGCCGTAGGCAAGGGCGTTAGGCGGGGTAGAGATGGGGAGCGACATTGCCATCGAAGCGCATACAGCAACACCGAGTAGCATAGTGGCAGCGCCACCGAATGGGGCGAGAACCTCAGTCATGCCCGAAGCCATAGCCGCAAGGATGGGCACAAGAAGGGCAGTGGAGGCCGTATTGCTCATGAAGGTGGACATGGTGAAGCAGATAAGGCCAGAGCCGGCAATTACCGCTACGGGAGACCACGTGTCGAATGGGATTGAGGAGACAAGAGCCTTAGCGAGGCCAGACTGGTTGAGACCCACGCCAAGGGCGAAGCCACCAGCCACGAGCCAAAGGACATCCCAGTTTATCTGCTTGAGCTCCTCCTTGCCCATAATGCCCGTCACAGCAAACACAGCGAGAGGAATCATGGCTACGGAGTTGCTATCGATACCAGTATAGCGGTCGGTGACCCAAAGGAGCACAGTCGCAATGAATGTGACGTAGACGATGATGGCCTCACGGTCTTTGCGGAATGAGCCATTGATGGAGAACTCGATATTCTTCTTTGTGAATGGATAGAGTTTGACAAGGAGGAACCACGAGAACACGAGAAGTATTATGACGAAAGGCACCATTGCGGCCATCCACTGACCGAAGGATATGTTGATATCAAGACCAGACTCGGCAGAGTTGAGATAGCCAAGGGCGATAGCATTAGGGGGCGTACCGATAGGGGTGCCCACGCCACCGACATTGGCGGCTACGGGAATACCCATGGCCATTGCTATTTTGCCCTTGCCAGGGAGCTGCGAAAGCACAGGAGCTACTATGGCGAGCATCATCGCGGCAGTGGCGGTGTTGCTCATGAACATGGAGAATATGCCCGTGACAATCATGAAGCCGAGGAGGACAATCTCACTACGCGTGCCAAAAGGTTTGAGGAGGACACGGGCAAGGTTGACATCAAGTCCGCACTTTGTGGCAGCTATCGCAAGGGCGAAACCACCCATGAAGAGCATGATGATAGGGTCGGCGAAGGAGGCCATTATGGACTTGTGGCTAACGACTTTGCCAAAGCCCTCGGCATCAACATCAGAGAAGTCAAGTGGGGCGAACATGCTGTCGGAGACGGTGAGAATCATCATGACGATGATGAGGATGGAGGTGGTCCAAATGGGTATAGCCTCGAGGATCCACATTAGCGCACCGAAGACGAAAAGCGCTATCACACGATGTTGTACGACAGTGAGCCCGTCGATGCCGAAGACACTGGCCGGCAAGAACCATAGGAGTAGGAAAACTGCTATACAGATGAGCAGTTTCACCAGTCGAGATGTTTGCATTAGGTAATAACTTAGCTTAAATAAAAGAGAGCCGCTTGGGAGCGGCCCTGAGGTCGTAGAATTGACAGTCTAAGTTAACACTTTTTGCACCAAGATAAGTGATGGCGCAATGTTAAAAATCGGATTTAACATTAGCCACGGGTGTCGGCGATAATCTTAGCTGTGGCACCGAGCATGCTTTGGCAATAGCTGCCAGCGGCCTTGCCGGCAGCCGCAAGTTTGTCGGGATTGGCGAAGAGGTTGTTGACGAGAGTGTTAAAGGAAGGTTTATCCTTGACACAGAAGCCGCCGCCGCAATCGATGAGGTCGATAGCCTCCTTAAAGCGTTTATGGTTGGGGCCAAAGAGTACGGGGCGGGCATATATAGCCGGCTCGAGAGTGTTGTGTATGCCCACGCCGAAGCCACCGCCGACGTATGTGAGCGTGGCGTAGCGGTAGATGGCGGAGAGTATGCCAATGGTGTCGACGACGAACACGCGGGCAGAGGAGAGGTCGGCATTAGAGAGGTTAGTGAAACGGACGTATGGCACAGAGAGCCGTGCGCATAGGGCATCGACACGTGCCTTGCCTATCTCGTGGGGGGCTATGACAAGTTTAATATCGGCGGGGGCGTTGTTGATGTAGTCGACGAGGATATCCTCATCGGGAGGCCATGTGCTGCCAGCGACAATAACTTGATGGGCGCCTTGCGCGAATTGGGAGACGGCAGGCACATCGGCGGCGGTGTTGGCTATCTGCTGGACACGGTCGAAGCGGGTGTCGCCCGCCACGGTGTATTGGGAGACGTGGATAGCGTCGAGGAGCGTGGCAGACTCGTGGTCTTGCACATAGATGTGGGTGAAGAAATGGAGCATGGCACGGAACCAGTCTCCCCAAGTGGAGAAGAAAGGCTGTGAGCGGCGGAAAATCATGGAGACGCCGTAGAGGGGGATGTTGCGTGTGTGGACGGCCTTGAGGAAGAAGTGCCAGAACTCGTATTTGACGAAGAATACTTGCGTAGGGTTTATGGCATCGATGAAGCGACACGCATTGGATGGGCCATCAGCGGGGAGGTAGAGGACGAGGTCGGCGAGGGAATAGTTGTTGCGCACTTCGTAGCCTGAGGGGGAGTAGAAAGAGAGGACTATTTTCTGTTCGGGGTTCTTAGCCTTTATGGCCTCGATGAGTGGACGACCTTGCTCGAACTCACCGAGTGAGGCGGCGTGAATCCATACCGTGCCACCTGTGGAGTCGAAGTTGGCGAGCTTACGCCACGTGTCTTTGCGTCCTTTGCGGAGAAGGCGGGCTTTTTCGTTGAAGAGAGACGCGATGGTGATGCAGAGGGAATATGCCCAGATGCCGAGGAGGTAGACGCACGAAACGAGTTTCATTGTACGTATAACAGTTAGATATATGTGTAGTGAAAGGGTATATTAATACCAAGGTTGGAAGCCGATGACGGATATATCGTCGGTTTGCTCGCCGCCCCCCATCCATTCGATGAGTTTTTGATTGAGGAGCATACGCTGGTCGGCGGCAGGCAGTTTGTGGACGTTGAGGAGCATATTCTTGAAGCGACGCACCTTGAACTTCTTATGCTCGGGGCCACCAAACTGGTCGCAATAGCCGTCGGAGAAGATGTACATCATGTCGCCAGGCTGACAAGGGATGTCTTGGCTATGAAAGACAACCTCGTCGTCTCCGCTCTCGGCGGCGGTGTCGGCACCTATGGACATACGCTCGCCGTGGAACTCGAGAACCTCATTGCTACGGATAATGAGCATATCGTTCATCGCACCAGCGAAGTTGACACGCATCTCGTCATGATGGACGACGCAGATGGTCATGTCCATTCCATCCTTAACCTCGTCTGTGCCGATTTTAGTGAATGCCTTATGCAGCTCGGCTTGGAGCATGGTGAGGATTTGCCCCGCATCGTCGACCTTCTGCTGCATGATGATGCTATTGAGATGGTCGATGCCGAGGATGGAGATGAAGGCACCCGGGACACCGTGGCCAGTACAGTCGGCAGAGATGACGAACGAGAGGCCATCACGATGGTAGAAGGTGTAGAAGTCGCCACTGACGATATCTTTAGGGCGGTAGAGTATGAATAGTTTGGTGAAATAGCCCTCTATGGCCTTAGTGGTTGGCATTAGGGCATCTTGTATGCGCTTGGCATAGTTGAACGAGGCACGTTGCTCGTTGATGACTGTGGCGAACTGGTTACGTTGTTCCTCTACGACTTGCTTAGCGCGTTTTTCCTCTTCGGCTTCGCGTGAGCTTCGGCTCAATTTATGGAATCGCATATTGAGGAAGAGCCATACCATGGCCATAATCCATATAGCGTAGAAGATGAGCGCTGGGCGTGAGAGATAGAGGGGAGACTCGATGTGGATGTATACGGAGAGGATGTCGTAGCTCCATGTCTTGTCGGCGTTGGAAGAGCGCAGACGCACGCGGTATGTGCCAGGGAAGAGGCTGGGGATGAGAATCTCGTTGCCGCCAGAGAGGGTGATCCACCCGCCATCGTCGATACGGTACATGAAACGGTTGCGGTCGGGGTCGGTGAAGTCGGACGAGGCGACATGGAGGCGTGTGGAGGCACTGTGGGAGTAGTTGGCAAAGTAGGTGGTGTCGTCAACCATCGTCATGCTCTTCTCGAGACCATCGTGGCAGTAGAGGATTTCGGAGACGAAGGTCTGTGGCATGCGGGTGTTGAAGGTTATATTGCGGGTATCGATGACATTTATCGCCGTGACCTGACCGAAATATATTTTACCGTTGGCGACGGAGAACTTGTGGCACTCATTGCCCTCGTTGTAGAGTCCATCATCGCGACCGAAGTTATAGACATTGCCGTAGTAGAAGTCGACGTAGCCTATGCCTGCGCTGGTGTTGAGCCATATTATGCCTGTGGCGTCGGACACGATGCTATACACGACACGTGAGGCGAAAGACTTGAAGAGGTCGATATTCACCTCGACGGCGGTATTCTTGTCGAACACCTTGACGCCTTCGGAGGTGCCCATGAGTATTTTGCCTTGATACTCGACGATACAGAACACGCCCTCGTCGTTGCGACCATTCCACTTGCGACCTATACGGCGGAAAGAGGGGGAGTTGAGGTCGCGGACCATGGCACCGGAAGTTGTGCCTGCCCAGATGCGGCCATCGGAATCCTCGAAGGAGCAGTTGAAGATGAAATTAGCCTTCTCGTGCGTAGCGGCACGGGAGAACTTGACGCCATTGTAGCGGTAGAGGCCGATATTAGTGGAGGCCCATATATTGCCGAGGCAATCTTCGGACAGGCCACGCACTGCCGCGCCACCGGCAGAGTCGGCCACGGCGCCTGTGAACTCGATATGCTCGAAAGAGTGGCGTGCGGGGTTGTAGTTGACGAGGCGACGTGACGTGCCGAGCATGACAGTGCCGTCTTTGCGGGCGAGGACACTCAGGACATTCTCATGGGGGACGTTGATTGTCTTGGATGTCATGGTGTTCATGTCGTTGCGTACGAGACCGTTGGGGCCACAAGCAGCCCATAGGATGTCGGAGGGAGTGATTGAGATGTCGCGTGTGGTATGGTCGAGGGGGAGGTTGGCATCGATGAAGGCAGTGGAAATCTTGGTCTTCTTGGTGTCGAGCTTTATGACACCCACATTACTTGTGGAGAGCCATAGGATGCCATTCTCGTCTTCACGCATATCGTTGATGCGCGTCTGAGCGTTGATGAACCTTTCGGGCTTGTATATGTCGGTTCTCTGCGCCTTTGCGGGAGACCATCGGCATATTTGGTCGCCACCGTAGGAAATCCAGAAGTCGCCATCGGGATTACGTGTTATGGCGGCGATAAGCTCGTCTTTGAGGAAATTGAGGTGAGAGAGGGCGGCAGTGCGGAAATCATAGACGTGGAGACCGTCGCGAGTGGCGAGGAGTAGGCGATGCTCGTCGAGTGTGGCGATGTCGTAGATGATGAGGCTCTCGAGGCGGATCTCGGAAGTATTCTCGTAGCGAGTATCGAGAATACAGAGGGAGGAGGTATTGGCGAGGATTATGAGTTTGCCGTCGGAGCCTGGCATGGTCATCATCTTCATGCGTCTGGCGCGTGCGTAGTCGTTGGCGAGACGTTTTGGGTAGTCGATACGTTTGGTGCGGCCTGTGACACGGTTGCGTTTGACAATGCAGTCGGAGAAGGCGGCGTAGATTTCGTTGCCAGACAGGAATATGCCGTATGCGCTTGGGGCGGAGGCTTCTGAGGCGGAGTATTTCTGTTGGCTGCCCTCGCGGAACTTGCCCGAGCGTTTGCTGAAGACATTGATGCCGGCATCGCCGAGGGCGAGGGTTATATTGAGGGGGGTATATTCGCCTATGCCGAGGACTTGCTTGCCGTTGATAGAGGTGGAGTCGTCGGGGTCGGGTTTGAAGGAGCGAATGTCGTAGCCGTCGTAGGTGTTGAGGCCGTCGTCGGTGCCTATCCATACGAGACCGGACTCGTCGCGGTAGGTGAGGTTGACGGTGTTGCTACATAGTCCGTCGTCGGCAGAGATTTGCTCGAAGTTGCTGATGTTGAGCGCAGGGAGGGAGGTGATGTTTTCGTCGAGCTTGATGAATTGGGCTGTGGTGTGCGAGGGGAGGGATATGGCAATAGCGGCCAGGGCTAAGAGCCTTGACATGTGGCTTCGCCGGGAAGCCTTGTGGGACGTGCTATTGCTGATCACTGCGTCGTGTGTGTGTGTTTGCTGTCGCCGCCAAAGATAGGCAAAGCGTCGGTTATCTCAAAGTGATTATTGGAGAGAATTGGAAAACTCGAGAGATAGCTGTCGTGCCTCGGAGTCGGTGTCGTATAGGTCTTGCATTGAGGGGTTTGAGGAGAAAGAGACATGCGCGAGGGCATGCTCTACGACATCGGTCATTTGGAGAAAAGAGATGTTGCCCGCGAGGAATTGCGCCACGGCGACCTCGTTGGCACCGTTCATGATGCAGGGGGCGTTGCCACCCTTATCGAGGGCATGGAGAGCTATGGCGAGGTTGCGGAACACGGAAGTGTCGGGGCGCTCGAAGGTCAGTGGGCCACAGGAGGCGAGGTCGAGATGGGGGACGGGTGAAGGGAGACGATGGGGGTAGGTGAGGGCGTACTGGATGGGGAGGCGCATATCGGGGAGGGCGAGTTGAGCCTTTATGGAGCCATCTTGGAACTCCACGAGGGAGTGGACGATGCTCTGCGGGTGGACGTAGATGTCGATTTGCGAAGCGGGGACGTTGAAGAGCCATCGTGCCTCGATAGCCTCGAGCCCCTTGTTCATCATGGAGGCGGAGTCGATGGTCACTTTGGCGCCCATATCCCAGTTGGGGTGGTGCAGAGCCATTTGCGGGGTCACGGTGGCGAGTTGCTCGCGGGACATGCCACGGAAGGGGCCTCCGCTGGCGGTGAGGATAACCTTGCGGCAGGGAGTGTGAGATTCGCCTTGTAGACATTGGAAGATGGCGGAGTGCTCGGAGTCGACTGGGAGGATTGGCACACCAGCATCACGTGCCGCGGCCATGACGATTTGGCCAGCCACGACGAGGGTCTCTTTGTTGGCGAGTGCGATAGTCTTGTGGGCTTGTATGGCTGCCATTGTGGGGCCGAATCCACTGAAACCGACCATGGCGGCCACGACGACATCGATATCGGGGGTTTGTACAGCCTGCTCGATAGCGGCGGGGCCTGAGAGGACTTCTATGTCCGTGCCTTCGAGAAGAGAGACGAGACGAGGGCGCAGGGAATCGTCGGCTATGACGACACGGTGGGGGCGTAGCTCAAGTGCTTGTGAGGCGAGGAGGTCGACATTGCGTCGTGCTACGAGGAGCGTGGCGCACATGGTGTCGGCGTGAGAGCGTATGACATCGATGGTCTGCGTGCCGATGGAGCCAGTGCTGCCGAGGATGGCTATTTGCTGTTTAGGAGCATTAGGGGACATGGTGGGGATTATTGTTGTGGCTTGGACTCGAACTCGATATAGTTCTCGGGGTTCAGGGGCGCGCCTTTGTACCATAGCTCGAAATGGAGGTGTGGGCCGGAGGATAGTTCGCCTGAATTGCCGAGCATAGCGACAGCCTCGCCGGCCTTGACACGTGTGCCTTGGAATTTTAGGAGTCGGGCGTTGTGCTTATAGACGGAGACGAGTTGATTGTCGTGCTGAATGGCTATGACGTAGCCTGTCTGGAGCGTCCATTCGGAGAAGATGACCGTGCCGGCGAGGGTGCTCATGATTGGGGTGCCTTCGGGGGCGGCGATGTCCACGCCGAGGTGATTGTCGCGGACGCCGAAATGGTCGGTTACGAGACCTTTGAGTGGGGAGAAGAAGAATGTGGACTCGAGGTCGGAGTTTACGGGGTCGGCGGGGGAGTTGTCGTCGACATCGTATTTATCTTGGGCCTCGATATTGGAGATGAAGGCTGTCTCTTGGTCGCTCTTGGCTTGGTTGAGGTTGGCGAGGGATTGTTTAGTGATGAGGGGGGTGCCTTCTTTCTGGTTGGGGTCGGAGGCCGCGGGGAGGTCGTCGCCACGCAGGACGGAGCGTAGGTTGTTGAGCATATTGTCGCGGAGGGCGATTTCGGCGGCGAGGGAGTCGGCACGTTGGAGGTTGTGGACAATCATGGCTCGTTCTTCGCCTGTGGGGTAGCCAGGGATGTACTCTCGCAGGCCGGTGAAGGCTATGAGGACGGTGACAGCGGCAATGAGGAGGATTACGGCTGCGGCTAAGCCGACCGCGAGGGCTATGGGAGTGAAACGGATGGTGAAGAGTTGCTCGAATGACTTGTCGGCGAAGACGGTCATACGGAGCACTCTGTGGAGTTTATTTTCTTTTTGCTGAAGTCTGGCCATGGTAGTTCAAAGGTAGGGATTTTTTGGGAAAGAGAGGGAAATTGTGCGCATGGGTTGAGAGTGGATAAATATGAGGAAATAGGGGGATGGTAGGGGGAATTGAGTTATATACGCAAGACAAGACATAAAGGAGAGCATGATGGACAAGAAGAAGATATTGCCTTACGGGGTGTCTAATTTCGAGAAGGTACGCCTGGAGAATTACTATTACGTGGATAAGACGGGGTATCTGCGTGACCTTGAGGAGTATAACTATGTGCTGTTCTTGCGCCCGAGGCGGTTTGGGAAGTCGCTATTCGTGAATATGCTGAGGACGTATTATGACATCAAGTTTGGGGATAAGTTTGAGGCGTTGTTTGGGGGATTGGCGATAGGGGAGAGGCCGACGGAGCTGCGTAACAAGTATATGATGCTGTCGTTCAACTTCTCGGTAGTGGCGAGTTCGCCGGGCAAGGTGCAGGAGTCGTTTAACGAGGTGGTGCTGGAGCAGATAGGGCATTTCATCATGCGGTATGGCGAGCTGTTGCCAGCTGGCACACGTGAGTATGTGACGGGAGGCGGTGTGGACTGTGCTGTGGCGTTATCGAGAATCGTGTCGGTGGTGGGTAATGCGGGGTATAAGATATACGTGACTATTGACGAGTATGACAACTTCGCCAACACATTGATGTCGATAGATGAGGCGAGTTATCAGAGGATACTGCATGCGGACGGGTTCGTGAGGTATTTCTATAACGTGCTGAAGGCTATGACGACGGAGAATGGGGCGGGAGTGGACAGGATATTCATCACGGGGGTGTCGCCGTTGTGCCTGAGTGACGTGACGAGCGGGTTTAACATAGCGTATAACCTGTCGATGGAGTCGAGGTTTAACGGGATGGTGGGGTTCTATACGAGTGAGGTGCGGGAGATGCTTGCATATTATACGGCGAGCATCACGCCAGCTCCTAAGGACACAGAGTGGGCATTGACGCTAATGAAGTCGTATTATGACAACTACTGCTTCTGCGAGGAGGCGGCAGAGGCCGGGGAGCATCTGTTCAACTCGGACATGACGTTGTACTTTATCAACAAATATGTGGATAAGAAGGGGGCGGCACCGAGGAATATGCTGGATGACAATGTGAAGCAGGATTTCAACAAGATACGGATGATGCTGCGGTATGAGAAGAAGTTCGGGAGCAAGGCGCACAAGATGCAGAGCATATTGAACAGCGGGTATACGCTGGCGCCGATAAACTCGCAGTTTCAGATATTGGAGCTGACCTCGGCGGACAATTTCATAAGCCTGCTGTTCTATTTGGGGTTGTTGACGTATGGGAGGGTGAACCTGAGGGGGAGGGAGGTGGTGCTGCCCGTGGTGGCTAATGAGGCGATGCGGGAGCAGTATGGGAACTATCTGTCGACGAGCTATGGTGACGCGCTTGAGTGGAGGGCGGATACGGACGTGATGAATGACTTGTGGGCTAACTGGGCGTATCTGGGGGAGTGGCGGCCTATGATAGAGTACGTTGCGTCGGTGATGCATGATAATGACAGTGTGCGGGATTACGGGCCTGAGGGTGAGCAGTTTGTGAAGGGGTTCATGTTGGCGCACCTGTGTAACGGGAACGGTTACATAGCGCGGACGGAGGCGGAGACGGGTCATGGGTATTCGGACATTTATTTATACCCGACGAACCCGGATTATAGGTACGCGTTGGTGGTGGAGATTAAGTATTTGAAGCCTACGGCGACGGATGGTGAGGTTGAGGCGAAGGTTGAGGAGGGCAGGGCCCAGGTGGGGAGGTATGTGGAGGATAAGAGGTTGAGGGAGGAGGCGGAGATGAGGGGGTGGTCGTTGGACGCTGTGGTGCTGGTGTTCAGGGGTTGGAAGGTGGAGAGGGTGGAGTAGGAGGAGGGGAAAAATAGACTCCCACCCGTATCGATGGAGATGCGGGTGGGAGGATGATGGGGATATAGGGGGTTATTGGGCGGCTTTGGCTTCGCGCTTACGGTCGGCTTCGTTGAGGAGGATTTTGCGGAGTCGCATGGAGTGGGGAGTGACCTCGACGTACTCGTCGCCTTGGATGTATTCAAGTGCCTCCTCGAGGGAGAAGATGGTGGGGGGGGCGAGGTGTACGGCGTCGTCGGCGCTCTTGGAGCGCATATTGGTGAGTTTCTTACTCTTGCAGACGTTGATGACGATGTCGCCTTCGCGTGTGTTTTCTCCTACGACCTGGCCGGCGTAGACTTCGTCGCCGGGGTTAATAAAGAACTTGCCGTGGTCTTGGAGTTTGTCGAGGGAGTAGGCGTAGGCTGTGCCGCCCTCGAGTGCTATGAGCGAGCCGTTGGTGCGTTTGTCGATGGGGCCTTTCCATGGTTCGAAGCCGAGGAGTCGGTGTGCCATGACGGCTTCGCCGGCGGTGGCTGTCATGAGGTTGGTGCGGAGGCCGATGATGCCACGGGAGGGTATTTTGAAGTCTTGGTGGATGCGGTCGCCGTGTCGTTCCATGTTGATGAGCTCGCCTTTGCGTTGAGTGACCATCTCGATGGACTTGCCGGAGCAGTCTTCGGGGAGGTCGATGGTGAGTTCCTCGACTGGTTCGCATTTCTGGCCGTCGATTTCCTTTATGATTACTTGTGGCTGACCTACTTGTAGCTCATAGCCTTCGCGTCGCATTGTCTCGATGAGGACGGAGAGGTGGAGGACTCCACGGCCGTAGACGTTCCATGCGTCGGCGCGGTCGGTCTCCTCGACGCGTAGTGCGAGGTTTTTCTCAAGTTCTTTGTAGAGACGCTCTTTGATGTGGCGCGAGGTGACGTATTTGCCGTCTTTGCCGAAGAAGGGGGAGTTGTTGATGGTGAAGAGCATGGACATAGTGGGCTCGTCGATGGCTATTGTGGGGAGAGCCTCGGGGTTGTCGCGGTCGGCCACGGTGTCGCCTATGTCGAAGCTGTCGAAGCCTACGATGGCGCATATGTCGCCGCATTGTGCGGAGTCGACCTTGACTTTGCCCATGCCGTCGTAGACGTAGAGTTCTTTGACGCGCTGGCGTGAGAGTGAGCCGTCGCGTTTGCAGAGGGAGATGTCTTGTCCGGCTTTGAGTTCACCACGGTGTACTCGGCCTACGGCTATGCGGCCTGTGTAGGAGGAGTATTCCATTGAGGTTATGAGGAGTTGTGTGGTGCCGGGGTTTGGTTTGGGAGCGGGGATGGTGTCGATTATTGATTGGAATACGGCGTCGATGTTGTCGGTGCGGTTTTTCCAGTCTGTGCTCATCCAGTTTTCTTTGGCGGAGCCGTAGATTGTAGGGAAGTCGAGTTGGTCTTCTGTGGCTCCGAGTGTGAACATGAGGTCGAACACGGCTTCGTTTACTTCCTCGGGTCGGCAGTTGGGTTTATCAACCTTGTTTATTACGACGATGGGTTTGAGTCCTATTTTTATTGCTTTTTCGAGTACGAAGCGTGTTTGCGGCATTGGGCCTTCGAAGGCGTCGACGAGGAGTAGGCATCCGTCGGCCATGTTGAGGACACGCTCGACCTCGCCGCCGAAGTCGGAGTGTCCTGGGGTGTCGATGATGTTGATTTTGTAGCCACCCCAGTTGACGGCGCAGTTTTTGGCGAGGATGGTGATGCCTCGTTCTCGTTCGAGTTCGTTGTTGTCCATGAGGAGGTCGCCGACTTGCTGGTTGTCGCGGAAGGTTTTGGCGGCCTTTAGCATTTTGTCGACAAGAGTTGTCTTGCCGTGGTCGACGTGCGCGATAATTGCGACGTTACGGATTTTGGGGCTATTCTCGGCTACTGACATTTTTGTAGATGAGGTGTATGATGCTTTAGGGTGCAAAGTTAGTGAATGGAGGGGAGGGTAGAGTGGTGTGTGGTGTTAAAGTTCGTTTTGTTTGTTTTTGGCTCGGGATGGGGTGTTTAGGGGTTTTTGTGACGAAGGTGCTACAATTTGTGACGAATTTCTTTCAGTGTTTTTTCAGTATTGTGGAGGATGCGTGGAGGTTCGTTGTCAGTATATGGTCAGTATATTGGAGCATTTGGGGAGGAGTTTTGGAGTATATGTGAAGGAGGGGGGGGATGGGTGGGTGGTATGAATGTATTTTTGCGTACCTTTGTGATAGAATAATCATAGCGATGGCTAATAGTGATAGCAACCTACGGGTTGGGATGGTGGAACTTGGGCGCGTTTATAGGCGTTACGAGGATGAGTTGCGCGGCGCGGTGGAGGGCGTGGCGGCGAGTGGACACTATGTAAGGTGGGATAATGTCAGGGGTTTGGAGGGGGAGCTGTCGGAGTATGTGGGCGTGGGGCACGCGGTAGGTTGCGGTAATGGGACTGACGCGTTGACTTTGGCGTTTATGGCGTTGGGGTTGGGGCGTGGAGATGAGGTTATAGTGCCGACGATGACGTTTGTGGCTACGGCCGAGGCGGCTCGGGCGTTGGGCATAGACGTGGTGTTTGCGGATATAGACCCGAGGAGCTATACTCTTGATGTCAGGGATGTGGAGCGGAAGGTTACGGGCAGGACACGTGCGATAGTGCCGGTGCATTTGTATGGGAGGATGGCGGATATGGAGGGGATTATGGCTGTGGCAGAGCGGCGTGGTTTGTATGTGGTGGAAGATGGGGCGCAGGCGTTTGGGGCGAGCCAGGTTGTGGGTGGAGTCAGGCGGAGGGCGTGCGGGGTAGGGGTGATTGGGTGCACGTCGTTTTTTCCTACAAAGAATTTGGGTTGTATGGGGGACGGTGGCGCGGTGTTTACGGATTCGGAGGAGATAGCGGAGCGGGTGAGGATGGTGGGGAGCCATGGTGCCCGGCGGAAGTATTATAGTGAGGTTGTGGGGCGTAACAGCAGGTTGGATGAGATACAGGCGGCGGTGTTGCGGGTGAAGTTGCGGCATTTGGAGGAGATGTTGTCGAGGCGTCGGTCGGTGGCGTTGGCGTATAGGAAGGGGTTGACGGGTAATGATTTTTACGTGTTGCCGGAGTTTAGTGACGGACATAGTTTCAACCAGTTTACTATCAGGGTGAATTATGGTTGTCGGGATGATGTGCGGAGGTATATGGAGTCGAGGGGTGTGGCGAGCATGGTGTATTATCCTGAGTTGGTGCATAGGCAGAAGGTGTTTGGGCTGGGGAGCGAGTTGGGTTTGGTGGAGAGTGAGCGGGCGTGCGGAGAGGTGTTGTCGTTGCCTATACATAGCGAGATGACTGAGGCGGAGGTGAGTAGGGTTGTGGAGGTGTTGAACAGTTGGAGGATAGGAGCGAAATGAGTGAGGCTATTATAGACGGTACGGCTGTGGTGGATGAGGGGTGCGAGGTTGGCGAGGGTACGCGTGTGTGGCACTTCTGTCATTTGGTGAGGGGTTGTCATGTGGGCAGGGATTGCTCGTTGGGTCAGAATGTGGTGGTGATGGGTAGCGCGTGGGTGGGTGACGGATGCCGGATACAGAACAATGTGACGGTGTATGATGGGGTGCGGCTTGAGGAGGGTGTGTTTGTTGGGCCGTCGGCGGTGTTTACTAATGTGGTGAATCCGCGGGCGTTTATCAGTCGTAAGTCGGAGTATAGGGAGACGGTGGTGGGTCGTGGGGCGTCGTTGGGTGGTAATGTGACGGTGGTGTGCGGGGTGAGGATAGGAGAGTATGCGTTGGTGGGTGCGGGGAGTGTTGTGACGAGGGATGTGCCGGCGTACGCGTTGGTCACGGGAGTGCCTGGGCGAGTGAGGGGTTGGGTGTCGAGGAGGGGGATGAAACTAAGGTTTGGTGAGGATGGGTTGGCGGTGTGTGGTGAGAGTGGGGAGGTGTATAGGTTGCGTGGTGGGGTTGTAGAACTTGTAGAACAGTAGACAATGGAAAGAAAGTTGCGAATGGCCATAGTTGGCATGGGGTATATAGGTCATCGTCATGCGGCGATGATAGAGGGTAATGAGGAGATGGAGTTGGTTGGCGTGGCGGATGTGCGTAGTGCTGAGGCGTGTGGCGCGCCGAAGGGTGTAGGTTTTTATGGGAGTGTTGGTGAGATGTTGCGAGAGGTTGGGGATGTGGACGTGGTGTCGGTGTGCACACCTAACGGGTATCATGCTGATATGGCTATTGAGGCGTTGAGAGGTGGCGCGAACGTATTGATGGAGAAGCCATTGGCATTGAGTATGGGTGATGTGGAGAGGATAGGCGAGGCTATGAGGGAGTCGGGCAAGAGGGTGATTAGTGTGTTTCAGAACAGGTGCACGCCTACGTCGAAGTGGTTGAAGGAGATTGTGAGTGACGGTACGATAGGGCGTGTGACATCGGTGGTGGTTAATTGCCAGTGGAACAGGGATGAGCGGTATTATAAGCCGGGGTCGTGGCATGGGATGGCGGCGTTGGATGGTGGGCCGTTGTATACACAGTTCTCGCATTATTTGGACATATTGATGTGGTTGGTGGGTGATATAGAGGTGGTGTCGGGTATGTTTGGGGACTATGTGCACCATGACATGACGGATTTTGAGGATACGGGAGCGTTTATATTCAGGACTGTGAGAGATGGCGCGATTGGGACATTCAACTATACTACGGCGGTGGCGGGGGAGAATTTGGAGACGGCGATAACACTTGTCGGGAGTAAGGGGAGTGTGAAGGTTGGGGGTCAGTATATGAGTGACGTATTGCTTTGCAAGATAGAGGGATATGATATGCCGGAGTTGCCTGCGCCAAATCCGCCTAACGACTATGGGGCGTATAAGGGGTCGGCGGCTAACCATGGCTATGTGTTTGAGAATATAGCGGACGTGTTGCTTAGGGGTGGGGAGCCTACGGCAACGTTTGAGGATGGCGCGAGGGTGGTTCGTGTGATAGAGCAGGTGTACGGGATGCGTAAGGAGAGTTACAAGTCGAAGGACAGCCTCGTATATAATCCATGAGAGAGACGATAATCTCTGTCACGGGGCTTGGTTACGTTGGGTTGCCTGCGGCTACGGCCTTTGCGGCGAGATATAAGGTGGTGGCGTATGACCATAATCCTCGGCGTGTGGAGATGCTTATGAGTGGGGAGGACCCGTCGAGGGAGGTGTCCCCTATCCTATTGGGGAACGAGAATATAGAGTACACGTCGGATGAGGGGGAGTTGAAGAGGGCTAACTTCCATGTGGTGGTAGTCCCTACGCCAGTGGATGATGTGCGGAAGCCTGACATAACGTTGCTGAAGGAGGCGATGGTCAGTGTGGGTAAGGCGTTGAAGAGGGGGGACATGGTGGTGGTGGAGAGCACGGTATACCCTGGGTGCGTGGAGGAAGAGTTGATGCCGATATTGGAGAGGGAGTCGGGGTTGAAGGTGGATAAAGATTTCGAGTTAGGGTATTCGCCGGAGAGGATAAACCCTGGTGATAGTCGGCATACGTTCACTACGGTGAAGAAGATAGTGTCGGCACGTACGGAGAGCGGGTTGGAGAGAGTGGCGGAGACGTATGGGTCGGTGATAGAGTCGGGTGTGTATAGGGCGGCGTCGATAAAGGTGGCGGAGGCTGCTAAGATGGTAGAGAACACACAGAGGGATGTGAATATAGCGTTGATGAATGAGTTATCGCTGATATTCAGCAGGATGGGCATAGACACTAATGAGGTGTTGGAGGCGGCGTCGACCAAGTGGAACTTCTTGCCGTTTCATCCTGGGCTTGTGGGGGGGCATTGTATAGGGGTGGACCCGTATTACTTGGACTATAAGGCGAATCAGTTGGGATATCATACGCAGGTGATAGACAGGGGGAGGTTTGTGAATGCCTCTATGGGGGTCTACGTTGCGAGGCAGACGGTGAATAGGATGTTGAAGAATAGTCGTGACATGGAGGGCGTGAGGGTGCTGGTGATGGGGTTGACGTATAAGGAGAATGTGGCGGACGTCAGGAACACAAGGACAATAGACATAGTGGAGGAGTTGCGGTCGTTTGAGATAAGGGATATAGACGTTGTAGACCCTGTGGCGAGCAAGCGTGACTCTGAGGCGTTGTATGGGTTTGTGCCGCTTGATGAGCCGAGGGGAGTATATGACGCGATAATCGTGGCTGTGACGCATAAGGAGTTCTTGGGGTTGACGCAGGAGTTCTTTGACACCCATCTGATTAAGGGAGGGGTGTTGACGGACGTGTATGGCAAGTTTAAAGACATCAAGGGGTTTAATAATTGGAGTTTATGACAAGAGTGAAACGCGCTGTAATATGCTCGACGAGCAACTTTGCTACTGACTACAGGATACATAAGTTGCGGGAGACGTTGGTGTCGATGGGATATGAGGTGGAACTGTTGGGGAGGAGACATCCGAAGGAGGAACGAGTGGAGAGTGAGGGGGTGAAGTATATGCGGTTGTTGACGTGGCATAGTGCGATATTCTATGCGGAGTTTAACGTAAGGTTGATGTGGAGGCTGTTGTGGGGGAAGCGGGTGGATTTGGTGGTGTCGATAGACTTGGACACACTGTTAGGTTGTCAGATGGCGGCACGGATGCGTGGTGAGAGGTTGTTGTGGGATTCACATGAGCTGTTTCCTGAGGTGCCGGAGATTGCTAATAAGCCGAGGGTGAAGAAGGTGTGGTGGTGGGTGCAGGATGTGTGTATGCGGCGGTTGCGTAGGGGGGATGTCACGATGACGGTGTGCAAAACGATAGCGGATATATTGGGTGAGAGGTATTGTAGAGAGTTCCTGGTGGTGAGGAATGTGCCTATGGGTACGAGGAAGGTGTGTGAGAAGAAGAGGGAGGGGGCGTTCACGTTATTGTATCAGGGGGCGGTGAATGTGGGGAGGGGTATAGAGGAGACGATTGAGGCATTGGGTATGATGGATGGGGTGCGGTTGGTTATAGTGGGAGGGGGTGACGTGATGGAGGAGGTCAAGACGTTGGTGAAGGAGAAGGGAATGGAGGATAGAGTGGATATCGTGGGGCGAGTGCCATTCACGGCGTTGCCGGAGTATATGGCTGATGCGGATATGGGGTTGGCTTTGTTTAAGGATATGAGTCTGAACTACAGGTATGCATTGCCTAACAGGGTGTTTGACTTCATACACGCAAGGTTGCCGATATTGGGGAGCAAGTTGCCAGAGATAGAGAGGATAGTGGATGGTGAGGATGTGGGAGTGTGCATAGAGACGCTAACGGCGGAGAGTATAGCGGAGGCAGTGGGGAGGGTAAAGAGTGAGCCTGGATTGCTGAAGAAGTGGAAGGAGAATATGGGACGCGTGGCTGAGGTGTACACGTGGGAGCGAGATAGTGAGAAGTTTATAAAGGCTCTAAAACAAGGTGAGGTCTCCAAATAATTGAAATAATACGCAACATTTGATTTGTTGTGACGTAATAGTCGATGAATCATAGGACTAAAAACGGCAACTGTAAATGAAAAAGCTACTTCTCGTCTTACTCACAATCACGCTTTGCCATATTAGCCAAGCTCAGATGGCTAAGTTCCAGGCGCTATACATTCTCAACTTTGCTCGTAACACCTCATGGCCGCAAGAGGACAATGGCAAGACCTTTGTGATTACGGTTATAGGGGACAATGCGTTGACATCGGAGATGCGCTCTGTTGTCAGCAATAAGAAGGTGGGCGACCGCTCGATAGAGGTTGTGGAGTCGGCTACCGCCACAGGCATTGCAAAGAGTGACATTATCTATCTGGGTGAGTCGAAATCGTCGCAGATTGCGCAACTGGTGTCGGCACAAGCTGGCAACAAGTGCCTCATAGTAAGTGGAACGAAGGGACATTGCGCACAGGGAGCGGCGATATCGTTCTCACCAGACAAGGGCAAGTTGAACTATGAGATCCACGAGGGGAACATCACCAAGCAAGGGCTGAAGGTGACTCCCAAACTGTATCAGCTGGGCAAGCAGGTATATTAGCAAGCCCATAGGCAAAGAATAGCGAGGTGGCGGACAGAATACTCAGTCCGTCACCTCGTTTTGTGTATCAAGAGGGGACTAAAGGATTTTGCCTTTGGTGAAGATGCGGTTGACTATCTCGTCGATTATGGGGAGGTCTGTCTCGGGCCAGGCGAGACTCATGAGTTGCATGGGCATGAACCACTCTGCTTTGGAGTGATGAGTGAGTTCGAAGCTACCTTCGACTATTTCAGCGAGGAAGGGGTGTATGTTGTAGGTTTTATGTCCATCGGAGTTGATAGAGAAGGGTTCCATACGGTCGACCACGTTGATGTCAACATTGAGTTCCTCTTTGACACGACGGATGACGCAGTCAGAAGGTGTCTCTCCATCTTGAGGACGCCCACCAGGGAACTCCCACATTCCGCAATTTGAGACATCCTCCTTTCTGTTCGCTGCGAGTATCATTCCCTCTCGGACTATGACAGCGCAGGAGACGTCGGTTTTTTCCATTAGATATGTTGTGTAAGTATTGGTCTAAGATTCAGATGAATAAGAGAGGTAGTGCTTGGGGTGGGCAGTGTAGGCTGCCACCTCACGACCCATCTCAGACAAATATAATAATTTTAGCCGTAAAGGTTCTACGTAAGGGGCAAAAAGTGGGATTAACGGGCGATATTTAACGACTAACGGTGATTGCATGACTATGCGGAAACAAACAATTCGCCCCCGCCTGAAGAGACTAGGCGAGGGCAAATCATCGTCAGTTGCTGTATGCGTATGGCTGACGGTCGAACCCCATTTGATGTCACGGAGGGGATACCGTGTCGAGAAGTGCGTTAGGCAGTAGCCTCTTTCTCGATAGCAAGTTTGCCACGGTAGTAGCCGCACTCACCGCATACGGTGTGGAGCTTGATTGTAGCGCCGCAGTTGGAGCATACTCCGAGAGCAGGAGCGACTGCCTTGTAGTGCGTTCTGCGCTTGTCGCGGCGAGTCTTAGAATGGTTTCGCTTAGGATGTGCCATTGCTTTGTTATTAGATTAATATGTAGGTTATATTCTGAACCGCTTATGCGGAGTCGGAATCATGTTGTTCAGTCCTTAAGGTTTAGATTCTTGAGGACATCCCATCGGGGGTCAGTCTCTTGGCCTTGCGCCTCACGTGCTTTCCGCTGGACATCTTCCTCGCTGCGAACAATGTACTTGTCGAGTTCATCGAGCATGGACTTGTCACAAGTGGGATTGCCGTCATCGTCGAGAGGATGCTCGGGGCGTATGGGGAGAAGTACACAAGCTTGCTCGTAAATCCACTGGGCGAGGTCGAGACGTTCGTCAGTGGCGTCTACTTCGTAGAGATTATCGTCGAGCTCCTCGTACTTGTCACCGTACTTGACGGTTATCTTCTCGCCACAATACTCTACGGGATAGTCGAAGAGTCCAAGGCATACGGCGCATTGCTGCTGTATGGAACCGTGGATGTCAAAGTCGAGAGTCATCATCTCATCGGTCTTGTTGACAGCCACATCGACGTGAAGAGTACCATGCTCAGCGAGAGCACCCTCGACACGAGCGAACAAGTCATCACCACAGTCGAAACTGAAGTTGTGTCGTCCGTTGGGAAGCAGGCGCAATGGTATAGAGTAGTCACGTAGTTCCATCAAGGGAATGACCGATTTACAAGGCGCGAAGATAGTGAAACAATCGGCAACAGCCAACTGAGAGTGGCAATAACTTGCGTAGGCGAGAGGTTAGAGTCCGAACTCTTGTTTGACTTTGTCGACATAGTCGAGCTTCTCCCATGTGAAGAGTTCGACAGTCTTGGTGTAGGTATGACCGTTGGTGTTGATGGAGATCTCACGCACTTCGGGTTTGCGGCCAAAGTGACCGTAAGAGGCAGTGGGCTCATAGATGGGATTCTTGAGTTTGAATCGCTCTATTATGGCGTAGGGGCGCATGTCGAAAATCTTGAGGACACGCTCGGCTATCTGACCGTCAGTGAGGTTGACATGGCTTGTGCCGTAGGTATTGACGTAGAGACCAACTGGTTCGGCAATGCCTATTGCGTATGCCACCTCGACAAGAACTTCATCGGCCACACCTGCAGCGACAAGGTTTTTAGCGACGTGACGAGCAGCGTATGCGGCAGAGCGGTCAACCTTGGAAGGGTCTTTGCCAGAGAATGCACCGCCACCATGAGCACCCTTACCCCCGTATGTGTCGACTATTATCTTACGACCCGTGAGACCCGTATCACCGTGGGGGCCACCAATGACGAACTTACCAGTGGGGTTGACGAAAAGTTTGAGTTTGTGGGCATCGGCAGGATTTCCAGAGGTCGCATTATCAAGAATGACTATCTCGTCCTCGAAGAGTGCAGCGATATTGGCAGGGAGAGCCTTCTTTACGCGAGGAATGAGGATGTTCTTGACATCGTTGCTGATAGTGGCAAGCATTTGTGCTTCGGGCGCAAAATCATCATGCTGAGTGGAGATGACGATGGTGTCGATGCGGAGGGGGTGATTATCGTCGGAATATTCGACAGTCACCTGACTTTTGGAGTCTGGACGGAGGTAAGTCATTAGCATACCTTCGCGGCGAATCTTAGAGAGTTCTTCGAGAAGGCGGTGCGCAAGGAAGATGGGAAGAGGCATGAACTCGTCAGTATCGCGACAAGCGTAACCAAACATCATACCTTGGTCACCGGCACCTTGTTTCTCTTTGCTGGCTCGGACGACACCCTGATTTATGTCGCGGCTTTGGCCATGGAGAGCAGATATCACACCGCAGGAGATGGCGTCGAACTGGTATTCGGACTTGTTGTATCCGATAGAATCAATGACACGACGAGCGATGTCTTGGACTGAGACATAACCGTTAGTGCTAAGTTCGCCTGCGACAACGGTGAGACCAGTGGTGACGAGAGTTTCGCATGCGACCTTGCTTTCTGGGTCTTGAACGAGGATAGCGTCGAGCATAGCGTCGGAGATCTGATCTGCGACTTTGTCGGGATGGCCTTCGGAAACAGATTCTGAAGTGAAAAAATAGGACATGAGATGCTGTGGTTGTTAAGATTAACACTCAGTACAGGGTGGCATTGACGAGAGCGGAGCAAAAAAAGACGCATCCGACTGGCGAGTCTGCCGAGAAGGATACGAGCGAGAAGATATGCTACAAGAAATGAAAAGGAGGCTTTTTAGCACTTTTTTTACGTGGTTGCAAGTAGCAAATCGTTCCACTCGTATGGGTAGGTCTCTCGCAGAAAAGGAGAGATTGTGGAGATAACGGGAGTCGAACCCGTGACCTTTTGAATGCCATTCAAACGCTCTAGCCAACTGAGCTATACCCCCAGGCACGCAGGACAAAAGTCCCTTGCTTATGATGGTGCAAAGGTATGTATTAGATTTGAGTTGCGCAATAGGGCGAGAGCGGAAAGGATAAGATTTAGGGTCTATTGTGTGAGGGAAGAACAAATCAGCTTTTTGACACATCTGGTTTGTCATCGGAGGAAGCAACGCCACCTGAAACTACAAGCTTCATAAGATCAACAGAGTTGACCCCCGTAAGAGGGCGGACATTGGCTGCGGGGACAATAATGAGGTCGCCCATCACGCTATATGGAAAGGGGCAGTAAACAGCAACCATGGAGTCAAGACCAAGGTCAGAAAGGTCGGCTTGAGTCATAAAACCAAGACGATTATTGTGGCCATCTGCATCCATACGAACGATGACGGGTTTATCAAACTTGCGTTTCTCTCCCACGAAAGCACGCATAAGGTCACGCACGGAAGTGTAGATGAGCTTAATGAAAGGCATTCGAGAGAGTGTGTAGTCGAAAAGAGCCACGAAGCGAGGAGTGAGGAGCTTACCACCGAGCCATCCGATAAGAGTCACGAGGATGAGGACAAGAATGATACCAGCACCCGGAACTTGGTTTATATATGGGATACCAGCGAAGAGCGAGTCAGCAAGTGATACGAGTTTGACCAAAATGTATACCGTGACAGCAATTGGCACGATATACAGAAGACCTTTGAGAAAGTAGGAGAGAATGTGCTTCATCGGATGAGAAAGTTACGGTCAGTGTCGAGTTTGAGGAATATGAAGAGCATGACGGAAAAACCCCATAGGGAGGAACCTCCATAGGAAAAGAAGGGAAGCGGAATGCCAATGACTGGCATGAGGCCTATTGTCATACAGATATTAATGGCGAAGTGGAAGAAGAACACTCCCGCCACACAATAGCCGTATACGCGGCTGAAGACAGAATGTTGCTTTTCCGCAAGGTGAATGATGCGGAGGAAGAAGAAGAGA
Organism: bacterium; assembly: GCA_963620665.1. Taxonomy (GTDB): domain Bacteria; phylum Bacteroidota; class Bacteroidia; order Bacteroidales; family Marinilabiliaceae; genus W3P20-009. Next base: position 47,932 of record CAVFBA010000005.1, on the reverse strand, counting down.
TATGCGGCGACAAGAGCCGCACTACCAAGAAAACCCCACTCCTCGCCTACTGTACAGAATATGAAGTCTGTGGTCTGTTTTGGGACGAAATCAAGCTTTGTCTGTGTGCCTCCGAGAAAACCTTTACCTACCAAACCTCCTGATCCTATGGCTATGAGACTCTGATTGACATTGTATCCAGCACCAAGTGGGTCGTCTTCAACGCCAAAAAGCACGTTGATGCGAGTGCGTTGGTGGTCACCAAGGACATTCTCGAACACATAGCTTGCGCCAAAAGTGGTGGACAGTGCAATCCACAGATAGGTCAAGAGCCATAGAAGTCCACGGAGACGGTGGGAGATGGAGAGAAGGAGAGCAGTGAGCGACATTGCAGCCATTCCAACAAGGAGGTAGACGTCTTCCACCAATTCATGGCCAACCATGAAGCGCATCACCACCCATAGACCAACGCCTACAAGAGCACCTATGGCTACGGATACGGGAGCACCCCATGGAAGTTGACGACGCATCATGAGGAGTTGTAGCGCAATGATGCCAAGAACAGAAAGAGCAATGAGAACAGGCATGGCACCAAGTAGAAGAGCTGCTATGGCCACAGCAAGGCACAGAACACCAATGATGAGAATGTGTGGGGTCATGCCTTCACGAAACATGGCGAGGAGGAATACGAAGTAGACAAGGGCAGACCCTGTATCGTTTTGAAGCAGAATGAAGGCTACGGGTATGAGGATTATAGCGAAGAGCTTGACGTAACTCTTGAAGGAAAAGGAGAATCCGTAGCGACTCATCACACGAGCGAGCACAAGAGCGGTGCCTATCTTGGTGAACTCGGCAGGTTGAAAGGCGACAGGGCCGAGAACAAGCCATGATTTAGCGCCATAGACTTCCTTGCCAGCGAAAAGAACGACAGTAAGGAGCAAGAGCGAGAAGACATACACCGCCCAGGACATCTCGACAAATATCTTACTATCGGAAAGCATAATGACTCCAGCGCAAGCAAAAGAGAGACCAATCCAGATAAGTTGCTTGAAATACTCAGAACCGAAGGTGAACTGAGGCCCTACCTCCGGGTTATAGTTGGCAGCGTACAGATTGGCCCAGCCGAAAGCCACGAGGAAGAGATAGAGCAAGACAGTAAGCCAATCTATGCCCTTGCGGTATGAGGCCATTGAACTGTTGTCAGAGAGCATCGTTGGTGGGAGTTTGAGGTTCAGGAGAGGAGGTGGTCTCTTGTGATGTGGAGGCAGATGGCTGCGTGGTGAGGGTACTGGACTGAGGTTTGGTGGATGGTTTGTGCGCCGAGGGGACAGGTTGAGGGTTGATGGTACTCATTGAAAGAATACGGTCTTCCTTCCATTGACGTTCGGGGGCAATAGAACCGTTGATGAATTTCTCTATCATAAGGGCGGCTATCGGGGCAGCCCATGTGGCACCGAAGCCAGCATTCTCGACATATACAGATATGGCGATTTGAGGATTCTCACGTGGGGCAAAAGCCATGAAGATAGAGTGGTCTTTGCCATGAGGGTTTTGTGCCGTGCCAGTCTTGCCGCAGACTTTAATGCCAGGTATTTGGGCAGAACGTGCCGTACCTCCCATAGGGCTCCACACCGCAGCCTCCATTCCATCTTGAACAACAGTGAAGGCAGATGTGTCAATGTCGGTCTGACGTCGTTGAGTATAAAGACTGTCTATATGGGAACCTGATATCTTATGGACTACATGTGGAGTGATAAACCATCCTTTATTAGCAATCGTGGCGGCCACGTTAGCCATTTGAATAGGCGTCAAGAGCAACTCACCCTGTCCTATGGATAGCGACACCACACCGAGAGAGTTCCAATTTTTGCCCTTTGCCTTGTCGTAGTAGGCAGAATTGGGAACGAAACCACGGTTCTCATTGGCGATATCAATACCAAGTTTGTAGCCGAGCCCGAACTTGACAAGGTGATCCTTCCAACAATCAAGCCCTTCTTTTACGCTGCTGAACTTCTTGTTGTCGATAAGGTCACGGAACTCGTAACAGTAATAGCCGTTACAAGAGTGCTGGATGGACTGTCGAAGATCAAGCGGAGAAGCATGACCGTGACATCCAAGATGGAATGAGCCAATGGTGTAGCCGTGATGACAAGGGTAACGAGTATTAGGTGTCACAGTGCCTTCAGCAAGCCCTATAAGGGCGTTAATGGTCTTGAAGGTAGAACCAGGGGGATACCAAGCTTGTATAGCGCGATTAAAGAGAGGCTTATGGGGATCCGAAGAGAGGACGGGAAAGTTGACAGAGCGTTGCCGACCAACAAGGAGGCTGGGGTCGTAGGTTGGAGCGGAGACCATTGCGAGAATCTCGCCAGTTTGGGGTCGTATGGCGACAATACTGCCGGTCTTACCTTGCATGAGCTTCTCGCCGTAAGCCTGGAGTGCAATGTCAAGCGAGAGTGTGAGGTCGCGCCCTGACACTGCGGCGGTGTCATATTTGCCCTCATAGAGTTCACCCTTGGTGCGCCCGAGCACGTCGACTACAATGTAATTGACACCCTTCTTACCGCGTAGTTGTTCTTCAAACGAGCTCTCTATGCCAGAAATACCCACGTAGTCACCCGGAGCATAATATGGGCTCTTCTCGATAAACTTGTCGCTTGCCTCGCCTACATAACCGAGGACGTTGGCAGCTACTGGAAACTCATACTTACGGAGTGTGCGTCGCTGTGCATAGAAGCCCTTCAGACGGTAGAGTTTCTCTTGCAATGCGGCGTATGTCTCGTCAGAGATTTGTCGAATGAACGTGACAGGTTTATGCTGCGATGCACGACGACGGCGTATTTGTTTACTGACATTGGCAAACAGAGAGCGAAGAGTAGGCATGTCAATACCCACAGTCTGGCAGAAGTCAACACTGTCAAAAGGGGCGACCTCCTTGGGAACAATGACGATGTCATAGACCGGCTGGTTAGACACAAGTAGCTTACCTGTACGGTCATATATAAGACCACGCGACGGATACTGCACCACCTTCCGACGAGAGTTCATGTCGGCCGCCTCCGTATATTCGTCAGTTAGCACTTGGACATAAAGAAGTCGGGCGACAATGATAAGGCCGAGAAGTACCATCAGCCCACCAACTACAAGTTTACGATTCTCAAACATCGGGGGAGAGTGTTAGTCGTCGGCTGCGCCAGACACAGAGTTAGGCATAAAGTTCTCAAGAAGTACTATGAGAACAGTAGAGGCGATAATACTCAGGACTATACGAATAAGGGTGGGTATTAGGTAGAAAGAGTCGAATTGCTCGATTATGAAAAGTGCGACGTGGTGTATCGCCACTATGATGAATGTATAGCGCAGAAACCACAACGTGCCATACGAGCGAGAACTGGGCATATCCCCCTCCTTATACGATGTATTACGAAAGGCTATGAGACGGAGCACGAATGGTCGAAGGTAGGCAATGAGGATGCAGGCTGCCGTATGCATACCCGGAGTATTGGCAGAGACATCAACCACAAGCCCCGCGGCAGCCGCCATGAACATAAGTAGCCACGTGGGAGTGCCAAAGGGGGCGAGAAGAATGAAGATTACGTAGATAAAGGGGTTGCATAGACCAAGGAAGTCAAGATTGTCAAAGATGACAACTTGCAAAAGCAAGGTCAACACGAAGATTATGGCGAGACGAATTATGTTGGCTGTGCTATTCATTATCGACGGAGTTTTCGAGCAGGATACGCTCGTCGGCCGTGAGAGCCTCGATGACAAATACGTCGTATAGAGAGTTATAGTCGACGGCAAGATCAGCGTCGATATCAAGGAAACCACCATTACGGTCAGGCTCTATCGAGGAGACGGTGCCAACTATAAGCCCCTCAGGAAAGAAGGCGGACGCTCCACTTGTGACTATCGTGTCACCAATGTCGATTGTGGCATGCTCGGGTATATCAGAGACTTGCGACCGCAGCGGAGAAATACCATCCCACAGCATCTGACCACGATAATTGCCTCCCTTGACCTTGACCGAAAGGTGCGACGATGTGTTAATTATGGGGAGCACAAGGGCATATCTGTCCGACACCGCAGCCACAAGCCCTACTACCCCCTGGGCATTGATGACGGCCATGTCCTGGGCAATGCCGTCTGCCGCACCCTTGTCAAGAGTAAGCATATTGCGACTACGGTTAGTAGTCGAGCCTATGACGTGGGCTGTGCGATACCGATAATCAGGTTTCTGGTGCGCAAGAGGCACGTACACCATTAGAGAGTCAGGCACGGCGTCAAGCTGCGCACGTAGTGCCGCGACCTCCTGTTGCAGGGCGAGATTTTGTGCCGTGAGCGCGGCATTAGCATCCGAAAGATTAAAATAGCGACCAACAGAACTGGTGAGACGGTATATATTCCCCGTTAACGCATTAGCAGATGACAGATATGCAGCGCGGTGATAGTCGTTGCACGTGAATACGAGAACCGCCGCCAAAGCCTCAAGTATGAGGAAGATGATGGTGGTGGTATGTCGCTGAAGGAATTTGAAGAAGTTGTTCATCGGCTAAACGGATGACAATAAGATGGGGGCGTCGGCATCCTGAAGCCCCGCCACCAGGCCGCAGCCTACGGAGGGGTGATGTGTTGACTCCTGTCGTGAGGGCAGCGGGCCGGGGCGGGGCCTCAGTGTAATAGGCTGTCTGCCTTACCGCAGATGGTTAGCGTTGCAGATAGGGAAGGTTGCGATGACGGTTCTTGAGCGCGATACCAGTACCAATAGCTACGCTATGAAGCGGATTCTCTGCTATATGGAACGGGATATGTATCTTATCCGTCAGACGCTTATCAAGCCCACGGAGCAATGCGCCACCACCCGTAAGGTATATGCCATTATTGACAATGTCCGCATACAACTCCGGTGGAGTCTGTTCAAGAGCCGACATGACCGCCGCCTCCATCTTGGCGACACTACGCTCAAGCGCATGCGATATCTCCTGATACGACACCGGAACCTCCAACGGTAATGCCGTCGAGATGCTCGGACCCTGCACAATGAAATCATCGGGTGGATTATCAAGCTCTGGAAGCGCCGACCCAACGCCTATCTTTATGCGTTCAGCCATAACCTCGCCAACCTTGATGTTATGCTGTTTACGCATGTGCTCCTGTATATCGTACGTGAGGTCGTCGCCTGCTATGCGGATGCTCTTGTTAGTGACAATACCACCAAGCGAGATGACCGCAATCTCAGTCGTACCACCACCAATATCCACTATCATATTGCCCTGAGGAGCCTCCACGTCGATACCTATACCGAGCGCGGCTGCCATAGGCTCATATATCAAGAATATCTCTCGACCTCCCGCATGCTCCGCCGAGTCACGCACAGCACGCAACTCAACCTCCGTCGACCCCGACGGCACACAGATGACCATAGTAAGCGACGGAGTGAAAAACCGCGGCTGAGGGATAAGCTTAATCATGCCGCGTATCATCTTCTCCGCAGCATTGAAGTCCGCTATGACACCGTCACGTAAAGGACGTATCGTGTATATGTTCTCGTGAGTCTTACCATGCATCTGACGCGCCTTCTGACCTATCGCTATCGTACGGTCAGTATGACGGTCAAGAGAAACTATGGACGGCTCATCTACCACTATCTTGTCATCATGTATGATGATAGTGTTGGCCGTGCCAAGATCCATGGCCAACTCTTGTGTGAGAAAAGAGAATAGTCCCATGATTTCTTTCTGGCTTAATGTTTGAAGTGGCGTATACCCGAGAACACAAGTGCCATACCATTGGCATTGCAATAGTCGATAGTCTCGTTGTCACGGATAGACCCTCCCGGCTCTATCACAGCGTCTATTCCCTCAGCATGGGCTATCTCTACGCAGTCCCCAAAGGGGAAGAACGCGTCAGAACCCATAACCGCGCCCTTGAGGTCTAACCCAAAGTGGTGAGCCTTCTCTATGGCGTGCTTCAGGGCGTTAACACGGCTCGTCTGACCCATGCCGCTTCCAAGCAACTGCTGGTTCTTGGCAAGCACTATCGCGTTGCTCTTAGTATGCTTCACTATCTTCTGCGCAAAAATAAGGTCTGCCAACTCCAACTCGGTAGCCTCTCGAGCCCCCTTGTTGACAAGCGACTTCGGCTCCTCAGTGGCCATATCCCTATCCTGCACCAAATACCCGTTAAGGCACGACCTTACAGTCTTCGATGTGAGGGCGCAATCCTTACGCACCAAGATGATGCGGTTCTTCTTCTGCTTGAGCACGGTCAACGCCTCCTCATCGTATGCGGGAGCAATCACCACCTCAAAGAATATCTTGTTCATCTCCTCAGCGGTCTCCTTGTCGATACTCCTGTTGGTAATGACAATACCGCCAAACGCCGACTCCGGGTCGCCCGCAAGTGCGTCCTTCCACGCCTCAAGTAGCGTACCGCGCACCGCAACACCACACGCGTTATTATGCTTGAGTATCGCCACAGTCGTATCCGAGAAGTCGTTGATGAGCCCAACAGCAGCGTCAATGTCAAGCAAATTGTTATACGAAATCTCCTTGCCATGAAGCTGTGTGAACATCTTGTCAAAGTCACCATAAAACGCCCCTTGCTGATGAGGATTCTCGCCATATCGCAAATGCATCCGGCCATCCGCCGTCGCCCTCAAACCCGAGCCCGTCTCACGGTCGAAATACCCGAATATCGCCGAATCATAATGCGACGACACCCCAAACGCCTGACGAGCGAAGTCATACCTGTCCTCCTCGTCCGTCACGCCACCCTTAGACTTCAGCACCTCAGCAAGCTGACCATACTGCGCCTTCGACGCCACAATGACCACATCCTTATAGTTCTTCGCAGCCGCTCGTATCAACGATATACCCCCAATATCTATCTTCTCAATTATCGCCTGATTGTCCGCGCCACTCGCCACAGTATCCTCAAACGGATACAAATCCACTATCACGAGGTCTATCTCATCAATGTTATACTGCGCAAGCTGACGCAAATCCTCCTCGTTGTCCCGACGTGCCAATATCCCCCCAAACACCCCCGGATGCAACGTCTTCACCCTGCCACCCAATATGCTTGGATAACCCGTCACATCCTCAACTGGCGTAACCTCCAACCCGAGGCTCTCCACAAACTTCTGCGTGCCTCCCGTGGAGTATATCTTGACACCAAGCTTGCCAAGCATCGTGACTATTTCATCAAGTCCGTCCTTATGAAAGACGGATATTAAAGCCGATTTGATTTTCTTAGAGTTAGACATGTCGTAATCAGAGTATACTATTAAACGCGAAAATAATTATTTCGCGACTAATTATCAAACCACAATCCCCTCACCCCCCTCTCCTCTCATATCCTCCCTGCATCCTACAAACATCCTCCAAAACTCCTCCAAACTCCTACCCAGGTGCATAAATGAAGCATACTTGAAGCATGCCAGAAGCATCAAGCACCAATTATCTTACCCAAAAATATCATCTAAAACACTACCCCTCACCTATTTACATATCCAATCTAAACCCAATTTTAACACTCCTCAACACCACCTGACAAACAAAAAACTCCCAACAATCAAGACTGCCTATAATACCTGCGCACTATCACACGCACCGGATACCACGCCGCGACACCTGCCAACAACACCACCGCAAAGAACACCTTCACAACATCACTCCCCCACAACTCCACAGGATACGCGTCTATGATATACGAATCATCACCACCAAAACCCACAACCCCCCAACGCTCCTGTGCAAGGGTCAGCAACACACCAAGCACCAGCCCCAACACCGCCCCCCCCACCGACAACAACCAACCCTCATACAAAAACACTCGCGTCACAAGACCCTCCGACGCGCCAACCGACCGCAACAACGATATGCTCTCCTTCTTCTCAAATATCAACATCGACATCGACCCTATAATGTTAAATGCCGCTATCAACGCTATAAACAACAATATCCCAAACGCCATAAGCTTCTCCACCTCCATCATCTTGAAAAAACTCTCATGCTGCTGCCACTTGTCTTTGACAATCAGACCATTAGGCAACACCCCGCGCAACCGCTCCGCAACCTCCTTAACCGACGACACCGAGTCCATGCGCACCGACACGCTCGTCACCTCCGACTCTCCATAGTCAAACAACGACCGAGCCATACCCACCGACGCAAGCACACGCGTAGCGTCATAATCCGCCTGCTGCACCGCAAATATCCCTCCAACACGCTCCACACGCTCCACAAACGACGTCTCAGGCCGCGACATGCTAATCCTCCCCAACCGCTTAGGCGCGTAAAACACCACGTTCGGCACAAACGATACCGACGACACCGACAACTGCACCGCAAGAGCCTCCCCAAGCAAACACCGGTTGGCTCCCCAACGACCCTCAACAGTTATACTGTCAATGCTCGTAACCATGTTATAATTCGCACCCACCCCCATCACCATAGCGGGCACCTGGCGCTTGCCATACCGCACAAGGGCGTTATCCTCCACAACCTCCGACCACGCCGCGACACCCCGACAACCATCTATCGCCGACCGCGTCAGCGTGTCAAGGGCAAACGACTTCCCCTGAGCCGCCTCAATCCTTAAATCCGGGTCAAACGCGCCAAACAAGCTCGACACAAGCCCATTCAACCCGTTAAACACACTCAACACTATGATTATCGCAGCAGTAGCAACAAGAACACCAAGAGCCGAAATCGCCGATATTATGTTTATCGCATTCTGGCTCTTATGCGCGAACAAGTACCTCCGCGCTATAAGCAATGGTAGCAAATGCCGACTCAAAGGCTATGACGCAACACCCCGCGCACCTACTTGTAGGCCCTGACTATCAATCCCGTGCCACTCTCATGAGCACAAGCCACGTCAACCCAGTTCAATACAAGGCAAAACGGAAATGTGATTAAATAATATATGGGAAGAACAACAAAAAACAACTTCGACACATTAAGCAACGATATCGGCCACTTCATCGACAGCACCCACGACACATGTCCCGCCGTGCCATACGAATACGCCGCCTCAACACGACCAAAACCCGCTCGACACAACTTAGCCCGTATATCCTCTATGTTATACCCGTCCCGCACATGCTCATCTATAAAACCATGAACCGCCCCGTCTCCATGCTCATGCTCATCAGCGTCCGACCCCCCCTTGTCCGACGGCGTCGATATCAACAGCATCCCTCCCGACCTCAACGACCGGTAAAAGTTCACAAACACCACCTCATCCTCCTCAATATGCTCCATCACGTCAACCGACAACACCAAATCATAAGCCCCCTCCCTCACATATGTCGTCAAATCCGCCTCCTCGAAGCTCACACGACCGCCCAAACCAAGACGGCCAAAGAACGCGTTGCAATCCGCAATCTGCTCCGCCTTAACGTCGACTCCCTTAACACTCCCTCCATCACACATCTTCGCCAACCTGTACGAATACTGCCCAAACCCACTGCCAGCGTCAAGAGCGTCACTCGCCACGCCACCTCGCGCCCTCCTCCACTGCCTCAACGCCTTGCGTATATGCCACGAACGTAGCAACAACAAGTCCAGCAACTTATAAAACACTATCCGCAACGTCGGCGTAGCGTTGAAAAACGTGCCAAGCGTGCGCTTTATCGGATCGTAATGCATCGCCTAATGCTCCCCCTCCTGCTCGTCCTGCGACTGCCAACCCTCCGGACGCGTCATAGCCCTGCGCTCGTCAGCCAACAACCCGTCTATGTTCTCTATATAACCCAAACTGTCGTCAATAAAGAACGACGGCTCCGGCACTATCCGCAACTGCTTCCCTATCCTCTTGCCCAAATTATATCGTATCGACACCTTGTTCCTATTGATGTTATCCAGCACCTCCTGCGCCCTGCTGTCCGGGAATATCGACAAATAAAACTTCGCTACCGACAAGTCCGACGACACACGCGCTATCGTGACCGACACCATTGTGCCAAGTGTCACCTCCGCCATGTCCCGCTGCAACATCTCCGCCACCTCCTTCTGAAGCAATCGGGAGATCTTCTTCTGCCTCGTGCTTTCCATGATATGCCCTCTTTTTTACGCTAATATAGCTCTTTTATTTATAACAATTCAAATAAACACTCCCCCTACTCCACTGTGACCGACTTCGCCAAGTTACGAGGCTGATCCACATTACACCCGCGCATCACCGCCACATAGTAGCTGATCAACTGCAACGGCACCACAGCCACCAACGGCACCAATGCCTCATCACACTCAGGTATCTCTATCACGTAATCCGCCATCTTGCTGATCTCCGTGTCTCCCTTCGTCACAATCGCTACAACCTGACCCTTGCGTGCCTTGACCTGCTGTATGTTGTTTACTATCTTGTCATAAAACGTGTCATGTGTGGCAAGCACGAACACCGGCATGCAATTGTCAATCAACGCTATCGGCCCATGCTTCATCTCCGCCGCCGGATAACCCTCCGCATGTATATACGAGATCTCCTTCAACTTCAACGCACCCTCAAGCGCCACAGGATACAAATAACCGCGTCCCAGGTATATCGCGTTCTGCGCCAACTGGTACGCGCGCGACACCTCACGTATATGTCCCTCCGACTCCAACACCTGCGATATAAGATCCGGCACACCCGACAAACCCTCTATCAACTCCCCATACCTCTCCTCCGACAGCGTCCCGCGCTTCCTGCCAACCGCAAACGCCATCATCGCCAACACCACCACCTGCGACGTGAACGCCTTAGTCGATGCCACGCCTATCTCAGGTCCCGCATGCGTATATATCCCCGCATCCGTCTCCCGAGCTATCGACGACCCGACAACGTTGCATATACCCAGCACCAACGCACCCTCCGCACGCGCCAATCGTATCGCCGCCAACGTGTCCGCCGTCTCCCCACTCTGCGAGATCGCCAGTATCACGTCGTCTTTCTCTATAATCGGATTACGATACCTGAACTCCGACGCATACTCCACCTCCACAGGTATCCTCGCAAACTGCTCAAACAAATACTCCCCAACCAACCCCGCATGAAACGACGTCCCACACGCCACGACTATTATCCTCCGCGCCGACACCAACCGCGGCATGGCTTCCGCTATACCACCAAGCACGATGCTATGCTGATCCCGCAACACCCTGCCTCGCATAGTGTCTGCTATCGACTGCGGCTGCTCATGTATCTCCTTGAGCATATAATGCGCATATCCACCCTTCCCTATGTCATCCAAATCAAAGTCCACACGCGTGATGACCGGATCCAAATGGTCATCGTTGAGGTTCGTTACGTTATAACCGCTCCGGCTCAACACCACCACCTGCTCATCATCCAGGTATATCAACTTGTCCGTATACTCCACAATCGGCGTAGCGTCCGACGCCAAAAAATACTCACCCTCACCAAGCCCTATCGCCAACGGGCTGCCCTTGCGAGCCCCAATAAGCAAATCAGGCTCATCCGCGCATACCACAGCAAGACCATACGCGCCCACCACCCTGCGCAACGCCGCCTTGACAGCCTGCTCCGCCGTCAATCCCTCGTCCATATACAAACTCTCTATCAGGTTCGCCAAAACCTCCGTGTCCGTCTGCGACCTGAACGTATACCCCTTCTCCACCAACTTGCTCTTTATCTCACGGTAATTCTCTATGATACCATTATGTGCTATCACAAACTTACCGTTCATCGACGCATGAGGGTGAGCGTTGATGTCATTAGGCTCTCCATGTGTAGCCCATCGTGTATGCCCTATACCAACCGTCCCACTCAAATCCTGACCCTTCACCATCTGTACCAAATCCGCCACCTTGCCACGGCACTTCCTCACCAACACCTGACCCTCACTCACCACTGCCACTCCCGCCGAGTCATACCCGCGATACTCCAACCTCTGTAACCCTTTAACTATTATAGGCCATGCGCTACGCCCGCCTATATATCCTACTATACCACACATGCTATGTCTTTTCCTTTTCGTTTGACCTCCCAAAAGTAATAAAAAAACCTCTCCCTACTACCCACCCCACACCCCTACCCTACCCCACTTCCACTCCAATCCACACACCCCAACACTCCTCTCCCCCATGATACCCCCATGATACCCCAAAACCACCCTCCCAACACACACCATACACCCACACCCCACTTACGATTTACTCCAAAAAAAGAGCCGCGCACCTCACCAAGGCCGCGGCTCCTGTCCTATAATACACCACACCCCTACTTAGGGTCATACCCCCACTTGATATACTGAGCACCCCAAGTGAACCCGCCACCAAACGCAGACAATATCAAGTTATCTCCCTTATGCAACTTGCTCTCCCACTCATACAAGCACAACGGTATAGTAGCCGAGGTAGTATTGCCATACCTCTCGATATTTATCATCACCTTCTCCGACGGCAACTCCATCCTCTCCGCCGTAGCCGCGATAATCCGCAAGTTCGCCTGATGCGGCACCAACCACGCTATGTCATCTGCCGTAAGACCATTACGCCTCATAACCTCCACCGTGGCATCCGCCATATACGTCACTGCGTACTTGAACACCTGCTTCCCCTCCTGATACACAAAATGCTTATGACCATCCACAGTCTCATGGCTCGCCGGCATAACAGAACCTCCAGCCGGTATCTTGAGCCACTCTCGACCAAAACCGTCCGTATGCAAATTGCTGTCCATCAATCCTATCTCCTCCTCCGTAGGCTCCACCAAAACCGCCGTGGCAGCGTCTCCAAACAACACGCACGTCGTACGATCCGTATAGTCCACTATCGACGACATCTTCTCCGTGCTGACCAATATAACACGCTTCTTATACCCCGTCCTGATATACTGGCTCACCAAATCCAACCCAAACAAGAATCCACTGCACGCCGCGTTAATGTCAAACGCCAACGCCTTATGTATCCCAACCTTGTCACATATTATAGCTGCCGTAGCCGGCAACACCATGTCCCCAGTCACAGTCGTGCACACCACCATGTCCACAGTCTGCAAATCCAAACCCGTCTTCCTGACCAAATCCTCCACAGCCTTCACGCCCATATCCGACGCTCCCAAACCCTCGCCCTTCAATATCCGACGCTCCTTGATGCCTACACGCGTCATGATCCATTCATCGTTTGTGTCAACCATCCGGCTGAGCTCGTCATTCGTCAGGCGATACTCCGGCGTATACGCCCCAACACCCGTGATTACTGCGTTTAACTTCGACATTACTATATCTTCGTATGTTATTCTATTCTAACCATGTGAGGCTCTTTACCTCACAAGCCGCAAAGTTATAAATTATATTTCACCTACCACGTCTCGTCATAATACTTCCTCATCTCCCTAACATCCACGTCACTCTCCATCTCTCCCCTTATCGCCATGAAATCCGCATCCTGACCCCCTAAATCCGCATCCAAACCATAACTCGTCTTCATCTTTGGACCCCACTCCCTCGCCGCATCCGCCAACGTCGCGTCCTTTATCGCATGACACGCCTCTGCCACACGCTGCACCGCGTCCTTATAATCATCCTCCGTATCACCATACCCATACCACCTCCTCGCCATACCTACCCCCCAACGCATCGCCAACGTCGCCACACGACCCGACAACTCCCCAAACGCCGCAACAACCTCCCCAACACTGCCATACTCACCCCGGGCTACCTTCCCCTCAATAACCCGCACCTCACTCAACGGCGCCACCAAACCTCCAGCGTCAACCCACTCCCCATCCAACGACTCACTCTGACCACGGTCATGAGCATACGCCTTAGCCAAATACATATCTATCGCCTGACGATACGCCACAGCCGCACGTGGCAACAACGCTCGCTTTATCCTCAACCCTCCCTCTATGATATGCTCCGACTTGCTCTGGGCATACTCACCCTCTATCTTCTCCACCGCGCCCATCATCCGACCAACGGTTATCGGGTTCAATATGTCATAACTTATAGCGTCCGACTTCAACACCCGCCTATCCCGCGTGCGCCACTTCTTCCAATCCCGAAACAACCCCATAGTCCGCAAGTTCTGAGCCACTATCAAATGACTCTCTCCCTCCTTCTCCGCCAACACCGAGAACGGAAATCCCGTCGTGTCCGGATTAGTCTTATGACGACCCACAACCATCGTGAAGTCCCCTATATGCGCCGGATACAGCAAATACGACCCCGAACCCGTCTTAACCCCCCTGTTATACACCGCCTGCTCTATCGGACCCAACCTGTACTGATGGTTACTCCCATTCGTCGAACTCCCCGCATTGAAAAACGAATACGCCCCGGCTATCAACAACGACGACTTATGATGGCTCACCGTATACGGCCCCGCCAACACAGACACCGCCTCTCCACACAACAACTGACTGTTAGCAAACGCCAACACGTCCTGTGCCACAAACCCCTCACCCACCATCACGCACTGACCCACAAAACACCTCCGCAACTTAGCCCCACTCTCCACATCAGCCCCCTCCGCCATCACAAACGTGTCAGCATCCACATCCGCCCCCACATACGTCACCTGCTCCGGATGAGACAATATAGTCCCGCGACGCAACACCGACGCACCATCCACTATCGCCCTCCGACCTATCCTGACACCCTCCACCGTCTTGGTCGAGAAAATATGCACATCCTTGTCTATCTGAGCCCTAAGCCCCTCAGCCTCCGCCCTAACCAACTTCTCATACCCCTCCACCAGACCACCCACATACCTGTGCATAGCCACGCAATACGCTATATTGCTCGTCAACGACGACGACAACGCCACCTCTCTCCCTCCCCCCTCATTCACCACGCTCACTCGAGCTCCTATGCCAAAATCCCCTTCTCCCCCAACTATCCTCCCACAGCCCACAGCCACAAACCGCCCTCCTATCTCATAACCCTCAATAAGCGACACGTCCTGTATGTAATACCAGTCCCCTATCGTGACATCCTTCAGAGTGGCACGTACTATCGATGTAGACACACGACCCATGTCATGACCACGCGACGTCACATGCACCGTCCCGCTCATATCACCCAACCGCACACTCCCCATGAAACTCACCCCCACAACACGCTCCACCACAAACTGACCGCGAACCCTCACGTCCGACCAATTCTCAGCTACGCAACCCTGACGCGCAAGCTGACCTACCTCTGCCTCCGTCAACTGACGGTAATCATTCATCATCTCCATATCCTCTTCGTTTTATGCCTTCTTGGCCTCACGCAATCCCATCACTATACCACCCAATATCAATATCACCACCACAACCGACGACGCCGTCGATATCCCATTGCCTATCCGGTAGCTCGCCGGCTCAAATCTGAACTCTATCGTATGCTTACCCGCCGGCAACCGCAATGCGCGCAACGCGTAATCCGCACGCTCTATCTCCGCCTCCTCACCATCTATCGTCGCCACCCATCCCGCCGGGTAATATATCTCACCAAACACCGCCATGCCAGCACACCCCGACTCACTCTCATACGTCACCCTGTCCGGAGCATACGACGTCCGCCTTATCCGAGCCGACTCATCCCTCTCAAAAGTCTCACTCTCCGCTCCCTCCACTATCGCCGTGCCACGCAAATCCTCTTCTCCAACCGCCGCCAACGCCTCGTCCGCGCCACCCACGCCCCTCACGCTGCCCACAAACCACGCCTCACTATGCGCGTAATGGTTCACCAACGGAGCCACCTGTGGATTGTATATCATATACTTGCACCCCAACATGTTCAACCCCCTCGCCTCCTTCATAGCCACGTCTATCGCCTCATAGTCCTGCTTCTGCAACGCACCCACTATCGCCTGCCACTCCGGCATCAAATACGCGTCTATCAAATCCTGATACCTCCGCAACTTAGCCCCATGATACCCGCCTATCGAATGATGATAATACGACGTATACACCTCGTTAAACGGATTCGCATACAACGACACAACCCTGTGAGGTGTCTTGTCCGCCAATATCGCCTTGTCCGCCTCGCTCATGGCAAAATGCCGACTCTCCGACTTCGCCACAAAATCGTCATTCGACAAATACCGCTTGTCAACACCCCACAAGTCTATCAATGTCAACACCCCAACCGTAGCCAACATTATCTTGGCGTTTATCTTACGCACCGAGCAGAACCACAACGCACTCGACGCCAACAATATAAACACCGCCGACCGCAACGCGTCATTACGCGTCAACTCCACCCTCGCGTCTATCAACGTCTGCTC
The DNA here is from genome assembly GCA_963620665.1 of bacterium. Taxonomy (GTDB): domain Bacteria; phylum Bacteroidota; class Bacteroidia; order Bacteroidales; family Marinilabiliaceae; genus W3P20-009. Next base: position 31,727 of record CAVFBA010000005.1, on the reverse strand, counting down.
CAACTCCCCATATAACGCGTTCTGCATCTTCAGCTCCGCAAACTGTGCCGCCTCCTGTGGCGACAAGAACCCATAAAACAACGTGGGCACAGCCGCTATTATCAACGCCACTCCGGCCGACAAACCCAACGCCCCAAAGAATTTCCCCGGCCGGTACTTCACATCCTCCGGATTGTCATACACCGCCTTCAATCCAAGCATGCCCAACAACGGTATCGTGACCGTAGCTATCACCAACGCCATCTCCACCGTCCTGAATTTATTATACAGCGGGAAATGGTAAAACATGAAATCCGTAAACAACGGGAAGTTCTTCCCCCAAGCCAAGAATATCGACAACACCGTAGCCGCTATCAACCACCACTTGACCCGACCCCTGTAATAAAAACAACCAAGGAAGAACAAAAAACACACTATCGAGCCAACATACACTGGCCCCGACGTGAAACTCCTGCCTCCCCAATAACTCGACTGCTGCGACACTATCTGACCTATCTGAGGATCCGCCCCACGCACCGCCTTCACACTGTTCCCTATCGCCTCGCTCGCGCCTCCCACAACGTTAGGTATCAACAACGTCGGGGTCTCGCCAACTCCATAGCTCCAACTCAACGCGTAGTCCTTATCCAATCCCGTCGTCTCCTTCTCTCCCTCCGCTACCTTCAACTCACTCTTGCCGCGTATCGAGTATGCGCCATATTCGTATGTCGTCCACAAGTTCGTCGTGCTCGGCAATATGGCAAACAGCCCCGCTACCGCCAAGAACGCCATGCTGACGCCAAACTCGCGCATCTCATGTCGCTTAATCGCCCACACCAACTCAAACACCACCAGCAACCCTATCGCCAACGCCAAGTAATACGTTATCTGGACATGGTTATACGCCAACTCCAAACCCAACGCCACCATCGTATACACCGCTCCAACTATCCTCTTCCCTCCAAAGGTCATCAACACACCTCCTATCACCAACGGCATCATCGCTATCGCGTAACACTTCGTGATATGACCCGCAACAATGATTATGATATTATACGACCCCAACGCAAACGCTATCGCGCCTATTATCGCTATACTCCTCCCTACTCCAAGGCTCAACAGCATGATGTAGAACCCAACAAGATACAAGAACAATATCGCCACAGTCGTATACGGCAACCCAAATCGTATAGCGTGCGATAACGTGTGAAATACGTTCCGCGACGAGTCCGACTTTATCTGATACGCCGGCATGCCGCCAAACATCGAGTCCGTCCACTGAGCCTTCTCTCCCGTCTGTCTCTCATACTCCACAAGCTCATGCGACGCACCCTCTGCATGTATGTTGTCCATCTGAGGCAACGTCTTACCCTGAAGTACCGGCATGAAATATACTACGCTCAATATGGCAAAACATACGAGCACAAGTGCATGAGGCCAAAGATTGATGACCTTCTTGATCGTTGGGTTCATTTTTCCTCTTTTTCTTTGTTCTTTCTGTTCCGTGCGGTATCACCGCCTATCGCGTAACGCAACGTCGACAACAATCGACCACGACACGTCACCGCCACTATCGTGTATATGTCCACATACACCCCATATAGCCACACCCTGAACCGACCCAACCTCCGCCTCCGCCCATCCAAATTACCCTCCGTAGGCGATATCCTCCTTATCCCCGACTTCTCCAACTTCTCCCTCGTCTCCCTCGGCAATATGTTCATCGCAAGCCCCACCGCATAACGTATATCCCCACGCGCCCCAGGCGACAACGCCATACACTCCCTCACAAATCCCGACACATCTCCCTCCCGCGCCAACACCAACGCCACATCCACAAAGAATTTCACCTCCGTCGCTCCACGCCTGTAATGACTCGCCGCGTGTATCGCCAAATGGCACAACATAGCCCGCGAGTCAAGCACACTATACCCATACCTCGTCCGCTCCACATGACCACTAATATCCCTTATCGCCGACACCCTCCCCACATCATGCCGAGCCAAGTTCCTATGTATCTCCACCGTAATCCCACGATACCGCAACGCCGACAAATGATTGCGTATCGCGTCCAACGACGACACCCTGCGACGAGTCGCCTCCGCACCATCTCCTATCAGCATCTCCGCCGCTCGCCCCTCGTCCCCGTTCAATATCAATATGTCAATGTCTACCGAGTTACGCATAGCCATGTCAGGATAATAACCCCTCAACACAGCCAAACCCTTCAACACTATCGGCTCAACTCCTCCTTCCCTCAACACTTTCGACATCCTGCCCATCACGCCTATCATCGCCGCGTTCCTCACCAACGCGTCATGCGCCGCGTCAAGCAGCCGACCGCGCACCACACCCGTAACACCCCACTCCCCATAGTCACTCTCCAACCGCTCAAGCAACCACCCCGCCACACCATGCCCCACAGCCGCACGCGCCAACGCCAACGCCTCAACACGAGTCATCTCAGGCGGCGCATAGCCCTCCCTCTCCATGGCGCATAGCCCGAAGAGCACCGCCTGCAACGACTCCATGACCTACAAACTATTTCTCCCCGGCTATCAACGCCTCTATCACACGAGTCATACGTGGCTCAGCAGCAGCCGCCACACGCTGCACCTCCTCATGCGACACCTCCACAATCTCTCCCGGCACTCCCGAGTCCGTGATTATCGACACCCCAAACACCTCCATGCCACAATGACGTGCCACAATAACCTCTGGCACCGTGCTCATCCCAACAGCGTCACCACCCATCGCACGGAACATCTTATACTCCGCCGGAGTCTCAAACGTAGGACCAGCCGTGCCAACATACACTCCCGTCTTCAAATCCAATCCCTCAGCCTTCCCTATCTCCAACGCCCGCTCCGTCAACCTCTTGCTATACGTCTGGCTCATGTCCGGGAAGCGTGGGCCAAACTCATCCATATTAGGCCCTATAAGCGGATTCGTGCCAAACATGTTGATATGATCCGTTATTATCATCACATCCCCCACCTTGAACCCGGGGTTCAACCCGCCCGACGCGTTCGACACAAAGAGCGTCTTGATGCCAAGCAACGACATCACGCGCGCCGGGAACGTCACCTGACCCATCGACCACCCCTCATAGTAATGAAAACGCCCCTGCATAGCCAGCACCGCCACACCACCTATCTTGCCCACAATGAGACGACCCGTATGCCCCTGAACCGTCGACACCGGGAAATGGGGTATATCCTTGTAGTCTATGCTCTCCACAATCTCTATCTTGTGAACAAGGCCCCCAAGACCTGTCCCAAGTACTATCCCGACGCGTGTGCCGTCTATAATGCGTGTCTGAAGGTAGGCCGCCGCCTCCTTAATCTCGTTTGGTATCATATTTTTGGGTATTTCTCTGTTCTCTATCTCCTATCGCGACATGGAGCAAACCAACTGGTCAAATTTCTCCCCCTCGCCAAATAGCACCTCAAGCTTTATCGGCAACCGCAACACCACATGACGCCCCACCTTGCGAGGCAGCCGCGCCGCGTCTTTCTCCGTCGTCACCAAATAGCTGTTCTGACCCTCCGCGTCAAGCATCCCCTCTATCTTCGACAACTCCTGCGCGCTATATGCATGATGGTCATCGTATGCCAACATCCGCAACTCATGCGCCGTGAACCGCCTCTGCACCTCAGCAAAAAACGGCCCCGGCCTCCCTATGCCTGCCACCACGACCGCTCCCAACGTGTTGAGCAACGTGTCCGTGACAATATGATCCTCCGCATCCATCAACTCCCCATACACCACCGACGTGAAGAATATCCGCTGACCATCGTTCAGGCTCAAACGAGCGTATATCCCCTCCGCCTGCGCCCGCGTCAACTCCCTCGGGCATTTGTTTATTATCACCACATCCGCTCGCAGCCGCGCATACATCGATTCCCTCTTGTTCCCCGCCGGCAATGGCAAGTCCCTCCACAACGGACGAGCATAGTCGCACACCAAGATGAGAACCGACGGGTTCACCGACCGATGCTGCATGCCGTCATCCATCAACACCACGTCCGCGCCACGACCTATCGCCGTGTCTATCGCGGCACCCCTGTCCGCATCTACCACGACATCCACCCGCGGATAATGCTTCTTTATCTGACGCGGCTCATCGCCAACCTCCTCTGCCGTGCTCTCTCCCGTGGCTATCACCTGACCCTTCGTCCTGCGCCTATATCCACGGCTCACCACCGCGACCCTGAACCCCTCGTCAGTCAACCGCGACACTATATGCTCTATAACCGGTGTCTTGCCAGTCCCCCCCACTGTTATATTCCCCACGCATATCACCGGCTTGTCAAACGACCGCGACCGCATGATGCCAACATCATACAGCCACGACCGCAACGACGTGCCTATCCAATACAACACCGCGACCGGCAACAATAACACCCGTGGGCTCATCTACCCCTCCTTCTCTTCTTTGTCCTCTTTCTTCTTCGCAAAACCACTAACCCACCGCGGCAACAATATAGCCCCGGCTATCAAATACGGATAGTAGCTCACAAGACGCCAGCACAACGCCAACGCTATCGCGCCAGCCGGTATATACGACGCCAAGAACTCCTTAAACACATACTCCGCAAATCCACTCCCACCAGGCGTAGGACTCACAAGCATCATTATCCACATCGCCAACTGCTTGCCAAACACTATGAAGTGATCCAACAAACCCAAATGACGCATCCCGAAAAACGCCAATATCAACGCATTGACCACCCAATACCGCGACGTCCAACTCAACGCCGTGGCAAGAAACGACTTTGCCCACTTCTTCGCCGGCCAATGACGAAAATAACGCGCCGTCTGCACTATGTCATCTCCCACATCCCCTATCGCAAGCCGCCACCTGCGCAAAAACGGCAACTTAAATATCTTCAGCAGCAACCACTTCAACCCCCTCGGGTTGACAAACATCCCATAACTCAACAGCAATATATACGCCACCTTGACACCATACCCCGTCCACGCCACCGCAGCCAACTCATGAGCCAACCCCTCATCCATCCCAAATATGTTGTCATAACCAATCAACACCACCACTATCGGGAAGAACAACGCAAAATACAACTCGTCCAAAAACGACGTTATCATGACTATCCCCGTCGACCGCCCAGCAGTGATGCCCTCACGGTTGATAAAAAACAACGCCACACTCGTCCCCCCTACCGCCGACGGCGTCACAGCCGACGAGAACTCCCACAACATGATTATCCGAAACGCCGCCCGCCAACTCAATTCCCCATCACTCAACAACCTTATCCTAATCATATACCCTATGTCTCGCCCCAACATGAACAACACCGCCCCTATCAAGAACACTATCGTCATGGGCGTGAACTCAAACGCGTCAAACGCTCCAGGCTGATACTCCCGAGCAAAAAGCCATGCCGTGACACCCAAACCTATCACTATGGGCAACACTATCTTCCACGACTTGACGCTGCCAAGTACCGCCTCCTCCGACTGCTGCTGCTGTGCCATTGTCTCTTCTTTTTCGCCCGCCTTATACGTCCGGCAAGCACAAGATGTGTATTAATTGATGTGTCTAAAAGTTGAATACGTCGCTCTCCCCACAATCCGTCATGTCGTCATACTGACTCTCATCCCCATCCTGCGCCGAATACACCTCACCACCATCCGCGTTAACGCCCTTGTCCGAACAGTCAAGCGAGAAGTTAATGACCTGAGGCGACTCAAACACATCCTCCGGCCTCACGTCCGTCAACGTAGCGTCCTCATACACCTTGAGTATAAACCGCCCAAAGACTGGTATCGCCGCATTCGACGCCTGACCTATCTTCATGCTGCTGAAGTGTATCGCACGCTCCTCGCCACCTACCCATACGCCCGCCACAAGATGCGGCAAAACCGCCATAAACCAACCATCACTCTGATTCTGAGTCGTACCAGTCTTACCGCCCATCTGGCACGTCAGCCTATACGACGGCCCGCGCAACCTGCGTGCCGTGCCCTGATCCACAACGCCCTGCAACAAGTTTATCATCATATACGCCGTCTGCTCGTCTATAACCTCACGCTCACGCCGGCCAAACTTCGTTATCACGTTGCCATATCTGTCCTGTATCTCCGTGACATACATAGGGTCTATATGCACCCCCTTGTTGACATACGTGCCATACGCGCCAACCATCTCCGCCATCTTCACATCACTCGTCCCAAGAAATAGCGACGGCACAGCGTCAATAGGACTGTCTATGCCCAAGGCGTGTATCAAGTTCGTCACCTGCTGGGGCGACGTCTGCTTCATCGCCCATCCCGTGACGTTGTTGTTCGAGTTCGCCAAACCCCACTTCAACGACACCATCTCGCCCAAACGGTCGTCCCCGGCATTGCGAGGCGTCCACGTCTTAGTCGTGTTGCCTTCAGCCGGCACCGTGAACGTCTGAGGCACGTTCGGCACAAGGTCGCATGGCGTATGCCCATCACGGAAAATCGTCGTATACACAAACGGCTTGATCGTCGAACCAACCTGCCTGCGGCCCTTAGTCGCCATGTCATACTGGAAATACCGGAAGTTCGGACCGCCCACATACGCACGCACCGCACCACTCCTCGGATCCATCGCCATAAACGCGCAACGCAAAAAGTGCTTATGATACACCACCGAGTCGTATGGCGAGATGACAGTGTCACGCTCCAAACTCTCAGCGTTCCAGTCAAACACTCGCGTGTCCACCTTCCGCTTCATCTCCTCCATTATCTTCTCCTCGCTCATTCCACTCGACTTCAACCGATGCCACCTGTCCGAATTGCGCAACGACTTGCGTATCATGTTGTCAAACTGCTCCTGCGATATGTCCTTCGAGTATGGAGCGTATTTCGACCCCTTCTGCGACTGGAAAAACTGAGGCTGCAAGTTATGCCCCACATGCTCCGAAACCGCCGCCTCTGCATAGTTCTGCATACGGCTGTCTATCGTCGTGTATATCTTCAACCCGTCACGATACAAGTCATAAAGCGACCCGTCCGCCTTAGGGTTCTTGTCTATCCACCCATACAGCGGATTCGTAACCCACTGTATGCTGTCGTCTATAAACTCCTGATCCTGCCACGAAGCGTATGCCGAACGCACCGGCTTATGAGCCTTGAGCTGCAACCGCAAAAACTCACGGAAATATGGAGCCGACCCATCCTTATGATCCGAACGCTTGAAATTCGACATGTCAAGAGGCAACGACGACAACGAGTCACACTCCGATGTCGAGATATACCGCTGCTTCAGCATCTGCGCAAAAACCACGTTCCTGCGCTCCATAACCATCTCAGGCCTGCGCACCGGGTTATACAACGCCGGGTTCTTAAGCATACCAACAAGCACCGCAGCCTGCTCTATCTTCAAATCCTTAGCCTTGCACCCAAAAAATGTATACGCCGCACTCTCTATCCCGTACGCGTCATACACATACCCCACCTTGTTCAAATACATCGCTATAATCTCTTCCTTAGTATAGCTCCGCTCCAACTTCACCGCTATAACCCACTCATTCAACTTCTGCAACAGTCGCTCCGAGAAGCTCTGCGCCTGCTCATGAAACAGCATCTTCGCCAACTGCTGCGTTATAGTGCTGCCGCCGCCCGAACTCGCGTTCCGGAATATCACAGTCTTAACAAACACACGAAACAAACTCCGAACGTCTATACCCGAATGCTCATAAAACCTCTCATCCTCCGTCGCCACCAATGCCTTTACCAAATACGGCGACAACTCCTCATAATCCACATAACTCCTGTTCTCCACATAAAAACGACCTATCGGCTTCCCATCCGCCGATATCACCTCCGTCGCTATATTGCTCTTCGGATTCTCCAACTCCGCAAACGAAGGCATATATCCCAACGCCCCCTGTGAAAGAAGAAAAAAGAATATGACCACTCCAAGGACGATGGCGCCAAAGATGCACCAGAACCCTATCACATATCGCTTATACTCTATCTTCATGCTACTTTACCTTGACATTGACACCGACGCAGAAACCTATGCCCCCGCGCCCTTACTTTCGACATCAGCACAAATCCCTGACTCCCCCATCACGAAACCCTAACTCTCACCAACACGAAATCCAACTTCCCCGCTATATATCAGAACGCTAATTTAGCTAAAAATGCCATATCACCCACATTTTAACCACCCACCCCCTAACGCCGTAAGGCGTACCCCTAAACGCGAACGCGTAATGTAGAGACGTCCGCCCGCGGCGTCTCACCCCCAACGCCTTACGGCGTACCAACCCACCACGGCAACCCCACACCCCCTCTTTCCCCCAAAAATCACTAACTTTATGTCATCAAACCCTCAACAATGGCTCAAGGCCGCACAACAACGGCTACGCCATTCGCCCCATATTCAAACATCAACAGATGGCACTATACAACAAGTGGGTCGCCTGCTGGGGCAACGCCACATCCATATCCGACCGTAGGGAAGCCACATACGCTCGCAACCTCACCCTACGCTACCCCCTCCTCATGGTCTTCAGCGGCGACAGCCTGCGCCTGCGATTCTCCAACCTCACTGGCACAGAACCCGTCACACTCTCGAAAGTCATAGTAGCCATCGAGGGACACGACGAGAAACTACCACTCACGTTCAACAACCAAAGGGAGACCGTCATAGAGCCTGGGCGTGAAACAACCTCCGACAACCTGCCCATCAACATCTCGGCGGGCGACACCCTCAACGTGAGCATCTACCTCGCCCAGTTCACACAAATGAACGCCGGCACACTGATAACAGGCCCTCTGTCTCATGGCCAATACGCCTATGGCGACTATGCCGAGGCCGACACCCTGCCAGCCAACCTCTCCCGCAAAACCAACTGGTTCTACTTCATCAACACCGCCGAGATACGCACCCTCGAATCCAACCGTGCCCTGATTTGCTACGGCGACTCCATAACCGCGCAAAGCTGGCCCGACCACCTCACCCTCCGCACCATCAACGAGGGCTACCACAACGTAGCCATAATACGCCGTGCTGTAAGTGGCACTCGCATCTTACGCCAATACGATTGCATCACCTACCAAGCCTACGGTCTCAAAGGAGCCACACGCTTCCCCATTGAGATGAACGTCCCAGGTGCCGACACCGTGATAATCCAGCATGGCATAAACGACATCATCCACCCCGTGGGAGTCGAGCTCAACCCCTTCCGCCCATGGAGCGACATGCCAACCATCAAAGACCTTGAAGATGGCGTCAAAAACATATATATCGACCACGCCCGCAGCATGGGTCTGAAAGTATGGAGCGGCACCCTCCTGCCCATCGAGGGATGGCGCACATACAACGAGACACGCGACACCCTAAGGCGCGACTTCAACGACTGGCTACGCACCAGCCCCCTATTCGACGGATGCGTAGACTTCGACGCCGCCGTCCGCGACAACACCCACCCCTCACGTTTCCGACAAGGCTACGACTCCGGCGACCATCTCCACCCCAGCGACACCGCCTACCAAGCCATGGCCGCCGCCATCCCCACCCCCCTACTATCCTAACCATCCCCTTGCACCCTCTCCCCAAACGCCGCAAGGCGTAATGTAGAGACGTCCGCCCGCGGCGTCTCTACCCAAACACCGCAAGGCGTATCCACCTCAACGCTAAACACGCACCATTTCCCACAAAAATCTAATTTGCACATCTCAAAAAAACCTCCTATATTGTGTACCGATTTTGGTACACAATATAAACAACATAACCATGGCAGTCATACAAATCACGTCAAGAGAGTTCAGAGACAAACAGGCATCCATGTTTGCTCTCGCCGACAAAGGCGACAAGGTGGTCATTCGCCGCAGAGGAAAAGTCTCCTATATGCTGACCCCCGTCTACGAAGAGGACTTCACCCTCACCCCAGAGCTCGAAGAAAGGCTCGAGGAGGGTCGCAAACAATACAGGGAGGGCAACGTCACAACCTGCACCACAAAAGAGGAACTCAATAGACTTCTTGAAACGTTATGAACTTGTATAAAATTGAATTTACCCCAATAGCGATAAAAACAGTATCTAAGTACAAGAAATCAATACAAGAAACTCGTCATTCTGCTTGATGAATTGATGGAGCATCCGAGAACAGGGACAGGACACCCAGAGCCACTTAAATCTGGCGATTCGGTGACGTATTCCAGAAGGATATCAAAAAACGACCGTCTGATTTATGACATATACGAGGACAAAGTTACCGTCTTGGTCTTGACCGTAGAGGGGCATTACAACGACAAATAACTATCTCCCCTCTCGCCAGTATCATCCCCACCCTCTCCACATCTTTCCTTAACCCCCTGTCGCACCCACCCATGCACACACATCCGCCCGCACCCTCTCCCCTAACGCCGAAAGGCGCATCCCTAAACGCCGCATAACCACCCCTTCCCCTCACAAAAAACTCCTATATTTGCCTAAACCCTCATCTTCGCATGCAGCCACAAACCAAACAACTGAAAATCTCCATACGCTTCTTCAACGACCGCGAGGTACGAGCATTGTGGGACGACACCAACGCCAAATGGTGGTTCTCCGTGCCAGATATTCTCGGCGTGCTCAACAGCCAAGACGACTACACGAAGAACCGCAACTACTGGAAATACCTGAAAACCAAACTAAAGAAAGAGAACCCCCAACTGGTTAGTGCCACTAACCAGTTGAAGATAAAAGCTCCCGATGGCAAAATGCGCCCCACCGACGTGCTTGATGCCGAGGGGATCGTGAACTTGGCTAAGAACATGCCCAACGCCAAATCGGCACGCTTCATCGAATGGTTCACCAACAGCGACGAAACCATCGACGGCAAAAGCAAGTCCAAGGCATACGCCCTCTTCGGAAGTGGGCTTATGGACAGCATCAAGGTGGGCACGGTCAGCGGACTGCAGCAAATCCACGCCTACCTGTTCGGTGGCTTGTATGATTTCGCCGGACGTATCCGCACAGTGAACATCTCTAAGGGTGGTTTCACGTTCGCCCCCGCCGCCTTCCTCCAGCAGTCACTCTCTGCCATAGAGGCCATGCCCGAAGACTCTTTCGAACTCATAATCGACAAATATACCGAGATGAACGTGGCACACCCCTTCCGTGAGGGCAATGGGCGCGCCACACGTATATGGCTCGACCTGATGCTCAAAAAACGTCTTAGGAGATGCGTCGACTGGAGCAAGGTCAACAAACGCGACTACCTTGCCGCCATGGAGCACAGCGTAGCCAACAACAACCCCATCAAACAACTCTTACGCCAAGCCCTCACCGACAAGGTGGACGACCGCGAGATGTTCATGAAAGGCATCGACTACTCCTACTACTACGAAGAGCCCGAATAACCACCCATGCACACACGTCCGCCCGCACCCTCTCCCCCAACGCCGAAAGGCGTACCAACCCTCACAAGGAAGTAACAGTTAGGAACTAATAGAATCACACCAACTGGTTAGTGCCACTAACCAGTTGACACCCCCTATCTCAATCTCTCCAATATCTCCTTTATCTCCGCCGCCGTCTCGGCCTTAAGGAGCCGTATCCTCGTCTCCTTGAAGTTGGGTATGCCCTTGAAGGAGAGGGCTATATGTCGGCGCACGTGCAATATGCCGCGCCGCTCGTCGCCTATCCATGCTATCGTGTCGTCCAGCTGGCTCGCCAGGCGTTGTGCTATCTCGGCAAGTGTGGCCTCGGGGAGGAGCTCGCCCGTGTCGAGGTAGTGGCGCACCTCTTGGAATATCCATGGGCGGCCTATCGCCGCACGGCCTATCATTATGGCATCGACCCCGTATTTGTCGAACGCCTCTTGCGCCTTCTGTGGCGAGTCTATGTCGCCGTTGCCTATCACGGGTATGTGCATGCGGGGGTTGTTCTTCACCTCGCCTATCAGTGTCCAGTCGGCCTGCCCGGTATACATCTGCGCCCGTGTGCGTCCGTGGATGGTTATGGCGCTGATGCCCACATCTTGCAGGCGCTCGGCGGTGTCGACCACGAATTTGGAGTTCTCGTCCCATCCCAGTCGTGTCTTGACCGTCACTGGCGTATGCTTCACTGTGTTGACAATCTGGCGGGTCATCTCTACGAGTTTGGGAATGTCGCGCAGCATGCCGGCACCCGCCCCCTTGCCCGCTATCTTCTTGACGGGGCACCCGAAGTTTATGTCGATAATGTCGGGGTTGCTCTCCTCGACTATGCGCGCCGCCTCGACCATCGGCTCTATCTCACGCCCGTAGATCTGCACGCCCACGGGCCGCTCATTGTCGTCTATGACGAGTTTCTTCATCGAGCTCTTGATGTCGCGTATTATAGCGTCGGCGCTGACAAACTCCGTGTACATGAGGTCGGCCCCGTAGCCTTTGCAGAGTTTGCGGAAAGGGGTGTCGGTGACGTCCTCCATGGGCGCGAGGAGCACGGGGCGTGGGCCAAGGTCGAGATTGCCTATCTTCATGGGTTGTGGGGTCGTGTTAGGGAATAAATAAGCCCGACTTCGTGGGAAGCCGGGCTTTGTGATGTGGTACCACCAGGAATCGAACCGGGGACACACGGATTTTCAGTCCGTTGCTCTACCAACTGAGCTATGGTACCATCAGTTTGTGAACGCGAAGTTAGCCCTTTCTGTTAAATGCGCAATAGCGTCGGGGCAAAAATGCGCGCTAAAATACGTGCGGCGGCTATATGAACGATATTATGCTTATTTTCGGGGTTCAAACGACATACCAGTCAGCATTTTAATCAAAATAGAGAGATGAAGAAGATATACATCGGGGCGGCCCTCGCGACGTTAGGGGCGGCAGGCCTATTGTTCGCCGCATTCAAGACAGACGACAGAGACTTCAAGATAAGCAAGAACCTTGACATTTTCTTCTCGGTGTTCAAGGAGTTGAACGTCAATTATGTTCAAGAGCCAGACCCTGACCGCCTAATCCCTACGGCGATAGAGGCGATGCTTGAGAGCCTTGACCCCTACACCACATATATTCCCGAGGATGACAAGGAGGCGTATAGGTTTCAGGTGGACGGCGAGTATGGCGGCGTGGGGTCGGTCATAGCCGTGTCGGCAGATACCAGCCTGATAAACATCAAGGAGGTGTATGTCAACACCCCGTCGTATAAGGTGGGGCTGCGCCCGGGCGACAAGATATTGAGCATCAATGGAGTGAGCATGAGGGGCAAGAGCGTGAGCGAGGTCAGCAAGAATTTGCGTGGCAAGGCGGGCACGACAATCAAGGTGGAGGTGGAGCGTCCCGACATCATGGGGGGCAAGAATATGACCTTCGACATCAAGCGAGAGGTCATCAAGGTCGAGGCTATGGACTATTATGGCATGCTGGACGCCGAGACGGGCTATATCAGCCTTAGGGGTTTCGAGACGGGGTGTGCCGACGCTATCCACGACGCCCTTATCGACCTGAAGAAGAATAAGGGTTGCAAGCGTCTGATATTGGATTTGCGAGGCAATGCTGGCGGGTTGCTCGACGAGAGCCTCAAGATAGTCAACTTCTTTGTGCCAAAGGGTGTGCAGACGTTGCAGACCAAGGGGCGCAGGAAGATTATGGACAGGACGTATACGGCGTATAATGAGCCGCTTGACAGCATCATGCCCATGGTAGTGCTCATCAACAGAGGTTCGGCCTCGGCGAGTGAGATTGTCAGTGGCGCGTTGCAGGATCTGGATCGTGCCGTCGTCATGGGGCAGCGCTCGTTTGGCAAGGGGCTTGTGCAAGCTACGCGCGAGGTGGCATACGATGGTTATCTGAAGCTCACCACGGCCAAATATTACACTCCGTCGGGGCGGTGCATACAGGCGATAGATTATAGCACACGCGATGCCAATGGGGCTGTGGACTATGTGCCGGACTCGCTCATCACGGAGTTCAAGACGCTGCATGGCAGGAGCGTGTATGACGGCGGCGGCATATCGCCCGACGTGAACCTAAAGACGATAGAGTATAAGCCGGTGTGCCTGTCGGTTGTGATGGGCGACTATCCGTTCCGCTACGCTCTAAAGTATCAGACGGAGGGCAAGGCTATGCCGGTAGACGCTGACGGCAAGATAAGCGACGAGACGTATAGGGACTTTGTGGAGTTCATGAAGTCGCAAGACAAGTTCAAGTATAAGACCGCGTCGCAGACGGCATACGAGCGTCTTGTGCAGACCGCCAAGTCGGAAGGCTTGTATGAGAGCCAGAGGGAGGCGATAGACGCGTTGGCAAGGCCGTTGGCGGCCGACATAGACCGCGACATGCAAGATGCGAAGGAGCAGGTTGTGCCGCTCATTGAGGACGAGATGGCGCGTATCAAGGGTTATCGTCGCGCGGCGATAGCGCATGCGTTGATTTACGACGAGCAGGTCAAGGAGGCGGTGTCGTTGCTTGCCGACAGCGCACGGTATAGGGGCATCTTGGATGGGAGTGTGGCGAGCCATGCGGGCGACAAGCGGGCGTCGTTGAGCAAGAAAGCGAAGAAGTAGGCTGATGGGGGAGAGACTGGGCAGGCCATGGGGCGTGCGTGGCGCGGCTGGCGTTCTCATAGTGAGCACGGCGGTTGGCGTTGTGCTGGGGGTGTTTGCGGCGAGCGTAGCGTTGGTGTTGGAGTGGGGATTGGAGTGGGCCATGCTGTTGTCGTCGGTGCTGATGTTCGGCGTGCCTGGGGTGGTGGCGCACAGGTATGTGGTGGGTCGTTGGCGTAGGCGGGGCGTAAGTGTGACGGTGCTGTTGTTGTCGCTCTTGTCGTTATTCGCCAGTATGGGGGTTGTGGAGTGGGCGACGGCGGTGGATTTGTGGGTGTATGCGAAGATATGGGGAGATTGCGGGCCAGAGCTCGTTGCTAACGCTGAGGCGCTGTTGTTGACGTGCCATTTTGACGGGGCGTGGGACTGGACCTTCACGATAGTAGTCTTAGCGTTGGTGCCGGCTGTGACGGAGGAGATATTTTTCCGCGGCGCGTTGTTGCCGATGGTGCGGCGCGTCACGGGAGGTTGGATGTCGGCGGTGGTGATATCGGCGGTGGTGTTCAGCTTGATACATTTCGACATGACGGCGTTTTTGTCGAGGATGGTATTGGGGTTGGTGCTTGGGGCTTTATTTGTGTACAGCAGGACGTTGGTGGCGTCTATATTGTTTCATTTCCTTAATAACCTGCTTGTTGTGCTGACGGTGGGGATGGCGGACGACAAAATGGGGGTGTTGACTACGAGGGCGGAGATGCCGTCGTTGGTGGGGTCGCTGTTTTCGTTGGCCGCGACGGCGTATATGATATATCTGGTGGGTTGTTTCAGTGGGACAATTAGGCGCAAGGGGGAGGCGGGAGAGTAGGTCATAACGACAGGTTTTGCGCCATTATGACAGACTGGTTATTTATCCCATTTTCTAAAGAAGGTGGCTCAGCGTGGTGATTGACTGATAGTTGTCGTGCATAATGGCATGGCGGGCTGATGTGTTTGGCATGGCTGTTGCAAGTTATTGTGTCGAGCTCCGGAAGGGGTTCAAGAGAACAACGTAACAATAACTTAAAAACATAATTGGAGGTAACGACCATGGTACCGGCAAGCAACTACAACAGCAACAAGGCGTGCAACTACAACAGGCGTGCAGACGCATGGCTTCCGAGCTTTTTCAACGACTTCTTCAGCGACGACTTCGACTGGCTGGGAAGGACGAACAAGTCGACCCCGGCAATCAACGTGGTAGAGAGCGAGAAGGCATACGACGTGGAGGTGGCCGTGCCTGGCATCACGAAGGAGGATTGCAAGGTCAAGCTGAGTGATGACACGATGACTATCTCGGTGGAGAAGGAGCAGAAGGCCGAGGAGAACAAGGATAAGCACTATTTGCGCCAGGAGTTCTCGTACTCTAAGTTCGAGCAGAGCTTCACGTTGCCAGAGGACGTGAACGCTAAGGAGATCCGCGCGGAGGTTAAGGATGGTGTGCTGAACATCACGCTGCCGAAGCAGGAGCCTAAGAAGGAGGAGGACAAGTGGCAGAACGTCGAGATCCATTAGTATCTGCGTAGCCGTTCCGCATAGCGGGCGTTAAACTTTTTAGGCTTATCGTTTGGACGGAACGGATAAATGACTAACTTTGCACTCGCAATCGGGAGGTGACTCTGGTTGCGGGTGCATTTTTTATGATGGTACCATAGCTCAGTTGGTAGAGCAACGGACTGAAAATCCGTGTGTCCCCGGTTCGATTCCTGGTGGTACCACTCTCATGTTAAGTGTTTTGGCCTTGCCTCGTAAATGGGGTGAGGCATTTTTTTGTGGTGTAGGGGGGTGGGATTTAAGGGCGTGGAAACGGGAAATGTGGTAGAATTTATTTGTTGTTTGTATCTTATTGTGTAATAAGGAGTTGGGCTTGATTTTTGAGTGAAAATGGGAGATTTAACGGTTGGGGTTTGTGGATTAACATGAAAATCGGGGGATGGGGGTATTCGTCACACTTACGACCGAGAAATGGGGGTTGGGAGGGGGTGAGGATGTGGTGATATTTGGAGTATATGGGTAGAATTGCGGGTTTGACAATGGTGGGAAATGGGATTTGTTGTTTGACGAGGAAGTGGGAAAGGTTCGCGGAGCATCTGTGGAGCATCCGCGGAGCATTGTTGGAGCATGCAAGGAGCATGCAAGGAGCATTATTGGGGTGTCGGGCATCAGATGTCGGGATGATGTGGCGGAGGGTGGGTGGCTGTCGCGGCGAGGGTGTGAAAAAAGTGCGGGCCGCTTCACAGCGCCCCGCACTCGTGAAATTAATCACCAAACACACTTATCAACTAATCAACGAAAAACTATTCTCTGTTTCTGTACTCTATTACGGAGGGGAGCGCGGTAAGGTTGCATGAAAAGATATTTTTCGCTACCTTGGATGCCTGAGTATTGATTTTTTAGTGTTAGGAGATGCAAAAGAGATCGGATGCGTTGCCGTTGGCGATGCTTGTTGACGCGTACGCGATGATATACAGGGCGTATTTCGCCTTTATGCGGAGTCCACGTGTTAACTCTAAGGGGGTTAACACGTCGGCTATATATGGTTTCATGTCGTCGTTTGTGGATCTTGTGCTGAAGCGTCGTCCGTCGTATGCGGCGGTGGCGTTCGACTTGCACGGGCCGACATTCAGGCATGAGCTGTATGCGGGATATAAGGCCACGAGGCAGGCTCAGCCTGAGGATATAGCGGCGGCGGTGCCTTATGTGCGCCGGTTCGTGCGTGCGCTGGGGATAGCGGAGGCGTCGGCTGAGGGGTATGAGGCGGACGACGTTGTGGGCACGTTGTCGCGACGCTTCGCCGCCGAGGGGTGTGAGGTGCTGATGGTGACGCCCGACAAGGATTACGGGCAGCTTATCGCTCCGCATGTGTCGATGTTGCGGCCTCATAGTGGTGGTATGCCGGAGTTGATAACGGTGGAAGGCGTGAGGGAGCATTTCGGGGTGGAGAGGGCGGAGCAGGTGATAGACCTGTTGGGTTTGTGGGGCGACTCGTCGGATAACATACCTGGTTGCCCGGGCGTGGGGGAGAAGCGTGCGAAGGAGTTGATAGAGGCTTATGGGGGTATTGATGGCATATATGAGCATATCGGGGAGGTTAAGGGCAAGATGCGGGAGCGGTTGGAGGAGAGCCGGGAGCAGGTGGCCCTGTCGAGGAGGCTGGCGACGATAGTGACGGATGCGCCTGTGTGTTCGACGCTCGAGGGGTCGCGGATGCGGTCGCCCGACTGGGAGGCACTCGACGAGTTGTTTCGCGAGTTGGAGATACGGTCGATATCGGATCGCATACGCGTGGCGCTTGGCATGGAGGAGCGTAAGCCTGAGCAGCTTACGTTGTTCAACTTCGCTGACGCGGTGGAGAAGCCGGTGGCGGAGGAGCCGGTTGTGGAGGAGCCTGTGTATGCCACGGCGGGGAGTACGGCTCATGAGTATCGGCTCGTGAAGGATGAGTCGGGGTTGCGCGAGTTGGCCATGCGGCTGGGTGAGTGCAAGATGTTTTGCTTCGACACGGAGACCACGTCGGTGGATACGGCGTCGGCCGACATAGTGGGTTTCTCGGTGTCGGTGAGAGCTGGTGAGGCGTGGTTCGTGCGTCTGCCAGGCGAGGAGTCGGAGGCCCGTAGGCTGTTGGGTATCGTGGCGCCGGTGTTTGCCGACGAGGGTATAGCCAAGGTGGGTCAGAACATGAAGTTCGACATATCGATATTGAGACGTTACGGGGTGGAGGTGCGTGGCGTCTTGTTCGACACCATGGTGGCTCATTTCTTGCTGCGTCCTGACGCTCGTCATGGTATGGACGCGATGGCTATGGAGTTGTTGGGATATAGGCCTATACCTATCGAGGAGCTTATAGGGAGCGGGTCGGCACAGAAGTCTATGGCGGATGTGGCTGACGATAGGCTTGCGGAGTATGCGGCGGAGGACGCGGATGTGACGTTGCGGCTATATGAGGTGCTTGCGCCAAAGATTGAGGCCGACGTGGAGATGAAGCGGCTATTTGAGACTATCGAGATGCCGTTGGTGCCGGTGCTTGCCGATATGGAGTTGGAGGGTGTGGCGATAGACAGTGAGGCGTTGGGGCGTTATGCGGAGTATCTGCGAGGGCGCATCGAGGAGTGCCAGGGGAAGATATTTGGGATGGCGGGTATGGAGTTCAACGTGGCAAGTCCTAAGCAGGTGGGAGAGGTGTTGTTCGACAAGATGCGGATTGACCCGAATGCCAAGCGTACGAAGTCGGGCAACTATTCTACCAATGAGGAGACATTGCAGAAGTTGGCCAATGCTAACCCGGTGGTGGCGGAGATATTGACGTATAGAGGTTTGGTTAAGTTGCTTGGCACGTATGCCGAGGCGTTGCCTAAGCTGGTCAACCATCGCACGGGGCGTATACACACTTCGTTTAACCAGACGGTGGTGGTCACGGGGCGATTGAGCAGCTCTAACCCTAACTTGCAGAATATACCGGTGAGAGACGAGGATGGGCGTCGTGTCAGGGAGTGTTTCGTGGCGAAGCCTAAATGTAAGATTGTATCGGCCGACTATTCGCAGGTTGAGTTGCGTATTATGGCGCACTTTAGTCAAGATGAGCATCTGCTTGAGGCGTTTCGCAAAGGGGATGACGTGCACACGTCGACCGCGGCGCGTATCTTCGGGTGCGACATATCGGAGGTCACGTCGGACATGAGGCGTAAGGCTAAGACGGCGAATTTCGGCATCATATACGGCATATCGGCGTTTGGCCTTGCTGAGCGACTTGACATACCACGTCGTGAGGCTAAGGAGCTTATAGACGGCTATTTTGAGAAGTTCCCTGGGGTCAAGGCA
Organism: bacterium; assembly: GCA_963620665.1. GTDB lineage: Bacteria > Bacteroidota > Bacteroidia > Bacteroidales > Marinilabiliaceae > W3P20-009. Next base: position 12,441 of record CAVFBA010000005.1, on the reverse strand, counting down.
TATATGGACAGGTGCATAGCCGATGCTCAGAAGACGGGGGTTGCCAAGACGCTCTTTGGTCGACGTCGGTATCTGCCGGATATCACGTCGCGCAATCAGACTGTGCGCGGCATGGCGGAGCGTAACGCCATAAACGCCCCTATCCAGGGCACTGCGGCAGATATCATCAAGATTGCCATGATAGCGGTGCATGACGCCCTCGTCGCACAAGGGTTGCGTGCCAAGATGATTCTCCAAGTGCACGATGAGCTTGTGCTTGAGGTGCCGGAAGAGGAGCTTGGGCAGGTGTCGTCACTCGTCAAAGAGAAGATGGAGTCGGCGTGCCAACTCTCTGTGCCATTGACCGTTGAGGTGGGCATAGGCGACAACTGGCTCGAGGCGCATTAAATTCGCTCCTTTTCTCTAACTTTGTAGCAAAGACCTATATACCAGACAGTGAACAACGGCAGTTCGAGGGGCTTCACCCCACCTCAGAAGAATAAACATTACCATCCTGCAAACGGCATGCTCGACCGCGCCTCATCGGCTGTCGAGAGGGTCGTGCTGTTCTCGGTGCGCACACCTCAGACATCCCAGCAACAGGCACAAGACTATCTCGATGAGTTGGCTTTTCTTGCCGAGACGGCAGGCGCGGAGACGGTGGGACGTTTCACGCAGAACCTTCCCATGCCCGACTCTCGCACGTATATCGGCACGGGCAAGATACAAGAGATAAAGGCGTTCATTGAGGAGAACGAGGTGGAGACTGCCATCTGCGACGATGAGCTAAGTCCGTCGCAACAGAAGAACCTCGAGGAGGGGCTTGGCGTGGCAGTGCTCGACCGTACGTCTCTCATACTCGATATATTCGCCAGCAGGGCGCGTACGGCGCATGCTAAGGCGCAGGTGGAGCTGGCGCAATATCAATATCTGTTGCCACGCCTCACACGCCTATGGACTCACTTGGAACGTCAGAAGGGCGGTATTGGCATGCGTGGCCCGGGTGAGAAACAGATAGAGACCGACCGTCGCATTGTGCTCGACCGCATCTCGCTCCTGAAAGAGGAGCTGAAGCATATCGACCGGCAGATGACGACTCAACGGCAGAACCGCGGCAAGCTGGTGCGTGTGGCTCTCGTGGGTTATACCAACGTCGGGAAGAGTACCTTGATGAACGCTCTCGCCAAGAGTGACGTATTCGCCGAGAATAAGCTCTTCGCCACGCTCGACACCACTGTGCGTAAGGTTGTGGTGGGGAATATACCCTTCCTGCTTGCCGATACGGTGGGTTTCATTCGCAAGTTGCCTACGTTCCTGGTCGAGAGTTTCAAGTCGACGCTTGACGAGGTGCGTGAGGCGGATATATTGCTGCATGTGGTCGACATATCGCATCCCGCCTTTGAGCAGCAGGTGGAGATTGTCGATAAGACTCTCAAGGATCTCGACTGCGCCGATAAGACGTCTATCATTATATTCAACAAGGTCGACGCCTTCACCTATACCCCTAAGGATGCCGACGACCTTACGCCCGCCACACGTGAGAATGTCTCACTCGACGACCTCAAGAAGACATGGATGGCACGGCAACGTAAGTGCGTCTTCATCTCGGCACGCGAGAAGACTAACTTCGACGAGCTCCGACAGGTGGTATATACCGAGGTGCGCAAGGTTCATACACAGAGATTTCCATATAACGACTTCCTCTATGACGACCTCCCCACACAAGACGAGGAGGGACAGTGAGGAGTGATATTCCCCGCTATATGCCACGCAGTGACATACAGTCGTGATACCTTCGCGCAGTGAGGTTGGGGAGAGCAAACAGATAAAACGATAAAAACATAAGTTATGGCAGAAAACACTGACGATCTGAGAGCCAAGAAGCTTGCCGCGCTCAAGCTCACGATGGATAAGATCGACAAGGCGTACGGCAAGGGCGCCATTATGCGCATGGGAGACCGTCAGGTCGAAAAAGTACCGGTTATCCCCACAGGGTCGCTCGGCCTTGATATGGCTTTGGGCGTGGGCGGTTACCCGAGAGGACGTATCATCGAGATTTTCGGCCCCGAGTCGTCAGGCAAGACCACTCTGGCCATACACGCCATAGCCGAGGCGCAGAAGACGGGTGGCATAGCAGCGTTCATCGATGCCGAGCATGCTTTCGACCCGTCGTATGCCGAGAAACTCGGTGTCGACATGAACGCCCTCTATATGTCGCAGCCCGATAACGGTGAGCAGGCGTTGGAGATTGCCGAGCAACTTATCCGCTCTTCGGCAATAGACATCATCGTGGTCGACTCCGTAGCCGCACTGACTCCTAAGGCGGAGATCGAGGGTGAGATGGGCGAGGCTAAGATGGGACTCCACGCACGTCTCATGAGTCAGGCGTTGCGCAAACTCACAGGCGCACTTGCCAAGACTAACACCACCTGCATATTCATCAACCAGTTGCGCGAGAAGATAGGCGTGATGTTCGGCAACCCCGAGACTACCACTGGAGGCAATGCCCTGAAGTTCTACGCCTCCATACGTATCGATGTGCGCAAGGTGAGCGCGATAAAGAATGGCGATGAGGTGCTCGGCTCCCTCACCCGTGCCAAGGTCGTAAAGAACAAGGTCGCACCCCCATTCCGTAAGACAGAGTTCGAGATCCGCTTCGGCGAGGGCATCTCGAAGGTAGGAGAGATTCTCGATTTGGCTACGAACCTTGACATCGTGAAGAAGTCCGGCTCATGGTTCAGCTATAATGGCTCGAAACTTGCCCAAGGTCGCGAGGGCGCACTCCGCATACTGAAGGACAATCCCGAGTTGCAAGAGGAGGTCGAGGCTAAAGTACGCGCCGCCTTCCAGCAAGGCAAAGAACCCGAAGGCTCGATAGGCGAAACCGAAGTCGACCCCGAGGAGAATATAGAACCCACCGAGTAGCATCTCAGCAAGATAACACCCAAGAGGGCGGCAAGTCTATCCTTACGACTGCCGCCCTCTCTATTTATCTAACCCAAGAAGGTCACAAGTCGTGGGTTGAGCACGTAGAGACGTTGTCTAAAACATCTCACCACTCATCCGCCTTTCCCCTGTTGTTAATCTCCCCCAAAATCCTTGCGTATATATATATAACTTGCAAGAAAGATAGTAAGAACTTCTCAAACGCACTACTGAAGACTCTTAGTGATTATGTACTCAAAGATACTTCTAATATCGCCCCCCCTATTGCCCCCGCCATCAGAAGAGGAAGTGAAGCAGAAGATGCTTCATGAGGAGGAGAAGCACCGGCTGGAGATGCTCCATGATCAAGAAGAAAATTGCCTGAAGATGTTGAGGGAGTATGAGCGTGAAATATCGTTTGCCCTTAACACTCAGGCCAATCTTCGCAGAGAGGCAGCCTCCTTCTTCGCAAACACACTGAAAGAGGTGACCAAGTCGCTCAAGGAGTCACAGATTGATGAAGAGTTTCAGAAGCTGTGGGCAAAGACCCTGGTAGATGCCTACGTCAAGAGTATTGAGATCTTCTCCAAGCTGGTGGAGGAGAGTGTTCTCTCGCAACTGGATGAAATTCACGCCAAAGAGGCAATTAAGGGGCTCAAGGAAAAGTAGAAGCTATGGGATTGGGAAATGTTCTCCTCAAGGTGTGTCAGGGTGTTGGCAGCGTGATTGCCGGACCTGTCGGCTTGCTTTGCGACTGGGCTAGTTCTGGCATCAGGAAATCAGAGGCGAAACACGATGCCGAGTTGCAGATGAAAGTGGATGACCACAAAGCAAGCCTAAGCCGAGCTAATGCTGCCGCCGCATCAAGGCGAAGAATGGAAGAGGCGGAGCATCAGGCGGAGCTTGAGATAAAGATGCAGACCGAAATCAAGCGTATTAACGCCGAGACTGAGCAGTGGGCTAAAGACAAGGAGTTCCAACGCATGGTGGATCTGTCAAAGGCGGTGGTGAATTATCGCAAGGCACTGACCGACCTGCAGATGAACACCATCCGCTCTATCGGCTCAATGAGCATCGAGCTGAGGGAGAAGGCACAAAACCTGATATGATCAAAGACGCGTGAGTACATGCTGCTTCAAAGTCAAGCAATAAAGGAGGCTGAGGGTGATTATGAGCGCATCATAGAGAATTTCTCGGACAATGAGCGCATCTTTAACATCATGGTGGACAGTGTGCAGAAGAAGCAAGCCAACATCGTAGACGCCACGACTCATTTCATAGAGAAGTTGTTCAGCGACATGAGAGGTGAGTTGTTCGCCCCTTTCATAGGCGACGGCAGCAAAAAGTGGCTCCGAGTGTCAATGAAATACGAGGGTCGCAAAGCGGCGTTCGACTTGGTGGTGGACAAGTTCATCACATGGTGGATCGGCAGGCATTTCGAGAAACTCTTTGAGGACGATGTGTCGCAGAGTGTGCGCCTAAAGGCTAAAGGTGTCCTGTCCGAACTGATGGATGCGGAACGCTCGGAACTCGACGACACGCAAATCAGGCAAAAGCTGCTCAAGGAGAAAGAAGAAGTGCTAAAGAAGCTACTCGACAGAGAGGACAGCATGGAGAATAAACTGGAGGACGTACGGTATCTCAACGAGGTGCATCAAAGGCAGTTCGAGAAGGAACTGAAGATGTACGAGAACGAGTTAAAGGGAAAAGAATAAGCCATATCCCGCCTTGCAAGAAGCAGGGCGGGATTTTTAATTCTGCACCCAGGCAGGACAGACCGCTCCGAGAGCCCTAACAGCTATTTTATGTAATTTTGCGTGGAAAGGGGGTCTTGTGCACGAGTCTCCCTTCCTCTATATCATGCAACCTATTGCACTTAGTAACGGCATACGTGTCGTGAGTCTTTATGCGCAAGGGCCTGTGGCTCGGTGTGCTCTTGTGGTGAACGCTGGCAGCCGCGACGAGCTGGAAAGCGAACATGGTTTGGCACACTTTGTCGAGCATACGGTGTTCAAGGGGACAAGCCGTCGCCGAGCATCACAGATTATCAACCGTCTGGACGAGGTGGGAGGTGAATTGAACGCATATACCACGAAGGACGAGACTGCCATCCACGCCGCATTCTTACACGAGGATTTCAACCGTGCGGCGGAACTTATAGCCGATATGGCCTTCAACTCTACATTCCCCGAACGAGAGCTGGCAAAAGAGCGCGAGGTGATAATCGACGAGATCACGAGTTATGAGGATACGCCGTCGGAACTGATATATGATGAGTTTGAGCAAATGGCGTATGCAGGCACGCCACTGGGTCATAACGTGTTAGGCACGCCCGAGACGGTCACAAGGTTCACAAGTGATGACGCGTTAAGGTTTATGGGCAGGACATACACTACCGACAAGATGGCGTTCGTATATATCGGCCCGCACACCGAGAAGCAGGTGATGCATGTGGCGGAACGCTATTTCGGCATCGTGCCACGTCGCACAGGGCGACCCGAGAGGGGTGTGGTGTCACAATTCGCTCATTTCGACAAGACTATCGACAAGGGTACGAGCCAAGCTCATGTTCTACTGGGATGCCCAGCCCCAAGCAACAGGTCAAACAGGCGACTGGAGATGAGCATTCTTTCGAGCATATTGGGAGGCCCACCAATGAACTCCCGCCTAAGCGTGGCATTGAGGGAGCGGAACGGCATAGCTTATAACGTAGAATCGTCGTATATCTCGTTCGACGACACTGGCCTATTCTCTGTGTATTTCGGCACCGACCAGCAGAATATAGAGCGTTCTATGCGCATTGTGAGGCGCGAAGTGGACAAGTTGCAACAGTCGCCACTCACCACCACGACTTTCAAGAGGGTGATGCACCAATATATAAACCAAACTCTGATGTCAGCCGACGACAGCGAGAGCGTGATGCTGGCCGCAGGACGCTCAGTGGCACTCTACGGCGAAGTGCTGTCACCATACGACATCGCCAACCAGATACGAGAACACGTGACACCAGAGACTTTGCTCGATGCCGCACGTGGTTATCTTACGCCAGGCAATATGTCACGACTGATATTCTGCTAACCTATGGGACAGTTCGGAAGTATTGACATGGAGCGCTACCTGCTGGCTCATTCCGACCCCGAGGACGCTTTGCTGCATGAACTCGACAGACAGACGCACCTGCGCACCATACAGCCACGAATGGCATCGGGGCATTTGCAAGGCTCACTGCTAAGAATGCTCGTAAGAATGGCTCATCCACAGACGGTGCTGGAAGTCGGGACGTTCACTGGTTACTCGGCGTTGTGCATGGCGGCAGGTCTCGAGGGTGACGCTCGGCTACACACAGTCGAGATAAATGACGAGTTGGAGACGATGATACGGTCATTCTTCGAGAGGTCGGCATACTCGGAGCGACTGATATTGCATATTGGCACACTGAGTGATGCCTTGGCAAGCATTGACACCCCGATAGATTTCGTATTTATCGACGGCGACAAGCGGGAATATATCGAGTATTATGAGGCGATATTGCCACGTGTACGTGAGGGCGGGTTCATATTAGCAGACAATGTGCTATGGGATGGGCACGTGATAGAGACTCCCCGCGCATCAGATCATCACACACAGGCTGTAAAGGCGTTTAACGACTATGTGGCGCACGACACGAGGGTGGAGAAGATTATAGTCCCAATACGTGACGGCCTGACAATAATGAGAAAAAAGTAGACCACCCAAAAGAGCAGCCTACTTTATGTATTTTGTATTGAGAAATTCCCGCAAAGGGAAGTCTACTTGTCTCGCACGGCACGCACTGAGAAACCCATCCACATATCCTCGTCACGAGATACGAATATGCTCTCATCGTACGCACTGGACGACATGGTGAAGCGCAAAGAGCACACCACATTAGGATCAGTCCCCATAGTGCTAGTCATGTAGTAGCCAGACAACTTGCTGGTCTCACGCCCGTCAAATTCATCATTATGAACTGTCTTACGACCAGACTTTATGCCAGCGCAGGGAAGTATTATACTATTCTCGTTTGTCTTACTGGTAAAGCGCATGCCCGTCTTACCCGATGATATCTTCTCTGCCTTCCAAGCACACGACTTGTACAACTCACGCACCTCATCGTATGTAGGGAGACGCCACCCATCACCAGCGGCAGCAAGGGCAGCGTCAAGACCACTGATGCCGGATATTGACTCCACAAAGTTGAAGATGCCGATGCCGGTATGGGCGTAGTTGTCCTCGTTGAAAGTCTTCTTTGCCGCTATCTCACCAAATGCGTAATGAGCACCCTCGGCCGTGTCTGTGGCCGCACCGAGATTAGTCGTAGCCCAAAGGACTGATAGTCCAAGGTCAACAGCCTGTAGCTCCTGCTTCTCCACCTCGGGCAGGTCGGGAAGCTTGATGGAGAACGTGGAGGATTGGCTTGAGGCATCGCCCGAGGATACCACAAGACGAGCGTTATATGTAGTGCCAGCATCACCAAGGCCAAGCACATAGACATCAGAGAAACCCTCAAGCGTCACAGAAGCAATGTTTTCGGGCTCAGTATATTTGGACGCATCCTTGCCCTTGCCAAAGATAAGGCTCACCACAGGGTCTCCATACTCCGCACCTGTAGTGTCGACACGCACGACTTCTGCGGTTATATGAACCATCTGGTTGGCATTAGCACTGACGGTTATAGTGGAGTCGACAATAGCGAATGGGCAGGTAGAGGTGACATCGTCCTGATTGTCTTCTTTCTCGTCATCTTCCTTTTCCTCGTCGTCAGTGGTGTTTGTCGCAGGCTCCTCCTCTGGGTCATCGAAACCTGAGTTGCACGATTGCGAGAGGGCGAAGAGGGCAACAAGGGGGAGGATGTGAAATAGTCTCATTTTGTATTTGTGAGTTATCGGTTACTTGATAAGTGTCTTTTGCCCGTCAACAATATACAGACCAGGGTGTGAGGGTCGTGCCACCTTTACGCCAGTGAGGGTATACACTTCGTGTGTCAGTGCCTCATCGAAGGAGATATGTGAGATGGCTGTGGCGTTGGTGTTGAGGGTGTAGATGGTTTGCTCCCCGTCTGCCGCCGTCACGGTTATGGTTATAGTGCTACCGATGACGGTCTTTTCGGCTGTGGCAGCATGGCCTTTGACGGTATAAGTCAGGGCATCGTAGATATCCTGCGCATTGCCGTCGAGAGTGTATTCTGTTTGCTCAGAGCTAAAATTGGGGATAGTGACACCATCAACCTGTATATCCGACAGCTCATGGTAGTAGATGAGCTTGAAGTTATCGAGGTATAGCTCATCATCGTAGGATGCGCCAGGAGTGGGATTGGTGGTCGCACTGACGAGGATGTATAGATCCTTAGCAGTATTGGTAGTATATTCAAAGTCGCCCGTGAACTTAGTCCACTCCGTCACGTCACCCTCCTTGCCAATATAGACATTGGCAAGAGCCACCTTGCTGTCCGTCTGGTCGGCAATCTCCGGGTCTTGATAGTTGACAGGTCCGTGAACTATAGCTTGCACGCGTGCCTGAAGCGCAACTTCACTATTAGCATCAACGAGCGTGCCAGCCTTATACTTGGCCATGACCTCGAAGGCGTCGGGCATAGCTTTAATGGGCTGATTGGTCTCCTTCATGGCGAAGTCAGTGAAGTTGTAGTTAGCGGCATCGGCAGCATTGATTGATCCCATGTTTATAGCCCCTGTGGTGAGGTTGCCATTGGCAGCGACGCCCAACACTTGTTGCGACGCAAGTTTGACGGAAGCGCCATCATACGCCTCACTGCCCTCTACTTTGGTGATCTTTGGAGATGCAGAGGCAAAGGCCTGAAGAGTGCCTGTGGCGTTGTTGAAGGAGTTCCAGCTTTCTGCAAGGGTGTTGTCGTCGCTCCAATTCTCAAAATCGGAGTTAGGAATCTGGTATGCAGATGACTTCTTTTCGTCAGCGTAGGTTATTGTGTACGATTTCGGGGAGTAAGTGTCGTCAGCAGAGAGCGCAAGAGTCAGGATGTTTTCGTTATATGATGCATTGATGGAGACATTGACATCCTCATCGGAATAGAAGCCCGTAACCGAGCCACCCATATATACGCCTGAGACGTTGAGATTGTCTCCTTTGTTTGTGAAATAGAAGGTGTGGCCATCGACCGTGGCGTAAGATAGTGGCGCAGGAGGGAGATTGAATTGGAATTTGTATGTGTTTTGCGAGCCAGTAGAGGTTTCTTGGTCATAGTCGGACGACGTGACGATTATGGTGCAGACACCGGTTTTCTCGTCATACTCCACACTTGTCGTGGCATTGGGGTCCTCGGTGGTAATCTCGCTCACACTGTCGTACATGGCGCTGACCTTGTATTCTTTTTGTTTGTCATTGATTTCCACAATAACATCATTCCAATCGGCATCAGAAAATGTCACTCCAGAGAGGAGGCTACTGGGCTTTTTGACAGTTATAGTGTACAGAGTACTGCCCTCGCCATCGGCAGCAGTAACAGTGATGTTTATGACGTCGCCCTCAATTGTTTTAGTAACGCTGGCCGATTTGCCCTTGGTAGTATAGCTGAGAGCTTTATTGATAGTCTTAACATCACCACTGACAATGTAGCTTGTCTTCTTCGAGTCAAAGTCGGGAATAGAGACACCATTAACCTGTATGTCCGACAGCTCATGATAGTAGATGAGCTTGAAGTTGTCGAGATATAGCTCATCATCGTAGGATGCGCCAGGAGTGGGATTAGTGGTCGCACTGACGAGGATGTATAGGTTGTCGGCAGTGTTGTTGGTATATTCAAAGTCGCCTGTGAACTTAGTCCACTCCGTCACGTCACCCTCCTTGCCAATACAGACATTGGCGAGAGCCACCTTGCTGTCCGTCTGGTCGGCAATCTCCGGGTCTTGATAGTTGACAGGTCCGTGAACTATAGCTTGCACGCGTGCCTGAAGCGCAACTTCACTATTAGCATCAACGAGCGTGCCAGCCTTATACTTGGCCATGACCTCGAAGGCGTCGGGCATAGCTTTAATGGGCTGATTGGTCTCCTTCATGGCGAAGTCAGTGAAGTTGTAGTTAGCGGCATCGGCAGCATTGATTGATCCCATGTTTATAGCCCCTGTGGTGAGGTTGCCATTGGCAGCGACGCCCAACACTTGTTGCGACGCAAGTTTGACGGAAGCGCCATCATACGCCTCACTGCCCTCTACTTTGGTGATCTTTGGAGATGCAGAGGCAAAGGCCTGAAGAGTGCCTGTGGCGTTGTTGAAGGAGTTCCAGCTTTCTGCAAGGGTGTTGTCGTCGCTCCAATTCTCAAAATCGGAGTTAGGAATCTGGTATGCAGATGACTTCTTACCGTTATTGTAGGTTATGGTGTATGTTCCCTTTGAATAAGTGTTTTCAGCCGAGAGGGTGAGGGTCAGCATCCTTTTGCTTGAGTTGTACGAGGATTCAAGAGAAATATTATCATCGGGGTAGAATGCCGAGACTTTGCCGTTTTTGTACACACCTGTAGCTTTGACATCGTTGTCTTTGCCAAAGAGGAAAGTATGGCCATCAACCGTGGCGTAGGAGAGAGGTGCGGGAGGAAGATTGAATTGGAAGTTATATTCTCTAGAAAAGCCCCCGGCGTTCTCTACATAATTGTAAGATTTGACCTTTAAGGTATAGATGCCTGTTTTTTCGTCGTATTTTCCATCTGTCTTGGCATTGAGATCCTTGGTGATAATCTTGGCCACGCCACCATAAGTGGCATTGACGGTGTAGTTGTTGCTCGCAGTGGTGATTTTCACATCGGTCTCTTTGTTATCGCCATCGAGAAATGTAATCCCAGTAATTATACTGCTGGCTTGGTTAGCCGTAATAGTGTATTTGGTAACATTACCATCAGGAGCTGTCACAGTGAGTATTACATCGTTACCATCTTTCGTTTTCGTTACCTTAGAACCTTTGCCTTTCGTAGTGTACGTTATGTTGGAGGAAAGATCACTAACAGCATAACCGTTTACTACGTATTTAGTCGAATCAGGGTTAAAGTCAGGTATAGAGACATTTTTGACTTTTATGTCAGAGAGCCCGTGGTAGTAAATCAAATTTATATCATCAATGATAAGCTCATCACCTGACGAAACGCCTTGGGTAGGGTTAGTTGTCGCAGTGAAAAGGATGTAGCACTTGTCATCAGAACCAGTTATCCTATTTGTCGTGTGAACAAACTTACCAGAGATTTCCGTCCATTCGTCACAAGCAGGAATGACTTGGGAGAATGAAGAGAGCTTGACCTCTTCGTATGAAGAGTATTCTGGATCACGGTAAGGTTTCTCTCCATGGACAATGATGCTGATTTTACCACCTTCAGTATTACCAACACCGCACTTCATCTTGACGTAACACTCAAATTCGTCTGGCGCACCTATTAACGGGACATTACCATCGGTTATAGCACGGTCGGTGAAGTTGTAGTTTGATGTGCTTGAAAAATCAGAGCTTCCGATATTAATGATACCCGTGGTGAGGTTGCCGTTTACTTTTTTATCGTTGGATGTGATTTTCACAGCAAAACCACCATTACGTCCTTCAACTCTTTCTACGGCAGGGAGAGTGGCTCTATCGACATCTTCGGCTGTTATCTGAGCATCTTTGTAGGTATGCCATGGATATGGAAGAGTACCATCTTCGTTCCATGTCTCAAAGTTTGAATTAAGAATCTGCGAGGCGGAATTGTGGTGTATGTCGTCAAACTCTATAGTGTAAATGGTGACTGGAGTTCCAGTTACAGTGTTATTGCTAGAATAAATTTTGTAATATATAGTCGGAGCTTTATTTGAATCAAGCACACTTGTACCTTTTGAGGGTGATACTGTGTTCTCACGTGACCGAAACTTCCCAGTCAAATGGTGATTAAGAACAGTGGGATCCAAGACGTGTCCCCCGACAATTAATTTAGTAAGTTTATACTCCTCAGCTGCTTTGTTCTGCGCAATGGCAGACCCTGCAAAGAGAGATATAACCAAGAAAAAAGAAGATATTCTCAGCATGCTAAGATGTTTTTCGTTGTGTTGATATTTAGACGGCACATATAAAAATTAGACCTCATGTCTCCTTGCGCGCGGTTGAGACGCAGGTCTGTCAATAAGTTCGTGAGCGAAGATAGTGTTTATTGTGGAAACTATGAAATGTTTCTTAATAAATATGATGTGAACATACCGTGAATATATGAGATTGATGGGGAATTATCAAGTTAAAGAGTTGTGGGAATGACAGTTACTGAATGAAAAGATTTTTTGCTGTGATAGCGATATTTTGAGGCATGAAGGGATTCATGGGAGTGAGAGACGTCGCGGAAGAAAAAATGCGAGACGTTCCGAGCAACGGCTCTACACGACCGAGGGTTATGATACGCCTTCGGCGTTAAGGGAGACGCCGCGGGCGGGCGTCTCTACATGGGTGGGTTGCGGGCTGTCACTGGGATGAGGGTGTGGTGTGTGAAAAAAGTCGAGCCCCGGGGCGCTTGTGGCGTCCCGGGGCCCGTTCAAGTGGCGG
>CAVFBA010000004.1:0-124947 GCA_963620665.1 bacterium | reverse complement strand
CTCCCCCAACGCCGCAAGGCGTATGTAAAGACCCACGCCCGCACCCCCCCCACACCACAAAAAAAAAGGCAGCCAGATGCAATCTGACCGCCACGAGGATGTTATACAAATGCTGATCTTACTTGCAGAGCGTGCAAGGCTTCAACTGCTGGAAGAAATCGTTACCCTTATCATCAACAAGGATGAACGCCGGGAAATCCTCGACGGTAATCTTCCAGATAGCTTCCATCCCGAGCTCGGGATACTCCACGCACTCAATGCTCTTGATAGAGCTCTGCGAAAGCACCGCCGCCACGCCGCCTATTGTGCCAAGATAGAAACCACCATGCTTCTTGCAGGCGTCCGTCACCACCTGTCCGCGGTTACCCTTGGCTATCATGACGAGGCTGGCGCCATGATCCTGGAACTCATCAACGTAGGGATCCATACGGTTGGCAGTCGTCGGGCCCATGCTGCCACAAGGGTATCCCGCCGGAGTCTTAGCCGGACCAGCGTAGAGCACAGGATGCTTCTTGAAATATTCAGGCATAGCCTCACCAGCGTCAAGGCGTGCCTTCAGCTTAGCGTGAGCAATGTCGCGGGCCACGATGATTGTACCGTTGAGGCTCACACGCGTGCTGACTGGATATTTAGTCAGCTCGGCACGTACAGCGTCAATACCCTTGTCAAGGTCAATGACGATGCCCTTGCCGCCCTCACCAGGTCTGCGCAGCTCCTCGGGAATAAGCTCCGACGGGTTGGAGTCCATCTGCTCAAGCCACACGCCCTCCTTGTTAATCTTGGCCTTGATATTACGGTCGGCCGAGCAGCTCACGCCCATGCCTATCGGGCAGCTCGCGCCATGACGAGGAAGGCGTACGACGCGTATGTCGTGAGCAAGATACTTGCCACCAAACTGCGCACCGAGACCAATCTTATAGGCCTCTTTGAGCAACTTGGCCTCGAGATCCGTGTCGCGGAAAGCACGACCCGTCTCGTCGCCTGTGGTGGGAAGGTTGTCATAGAACTTGATCGACGCAAGTTTAACCGTCAGGAGATTCTTCTCCGCGCTTGTGCCGCCTATCACGAAGGCAATGTGGTAGGGGGGGCAGGCGGCCGTGCCAAGGCTCTTCATCTTCTCAACGAGGAACGGCAGAAGAGTACCCTCGTTCTGGATCGTAGCCTTGGTCATCGGGTAGAAATAAGTCTTGTTAGCCGACCCGCCGCCTTTGGCTACCATGACGAACCGATACTCGTCGCCCTCGACAGCCTCAATGTCTATCTGGGCCGGGAGATTGCAACGGGTGTTAACCTCGTCATACATGTTGAGAGGCGCGTTTTGCGAATATCGCAGGTTATCCTCAGTGAAAGTGTTGAACACTCCCCGGCTTAGTGCCTCCTCATCCTCAAAATCGGTCCATACCCGTTGACCTTTCTCTCCGTGGATGATAGCCGTGCCAGTGTCTTGGCAGAAAGGGAGGATGCCTTTGGAGGCCGTATCGGCGTTGCGAAGAAACTGGAGGGCGACATACTTGTCGTTCTCTGACGCCTCAGGGTCGCTGAGTATCTTCGCCACTTGGAGGTTGTGCTCACGTCGGAGCATGAACTCTACATCGTGAAACGCCTGCTGAGCAAGAGTTGTGAGTGCCTCTTTGCTTACCTTGAGAATCGTTCTGCCCTCAAAGGTGGATGTCGAGACGCCCTCTTTGGTGAGCAGACGATATTGAGTGTCGTCCTTACCCACTTGGAACATCGGGGCGTATTTGAACTCGGGAGTCTGTGCCATGTGTATCGTGTTGTTGGTTCTTCGGTCTTCTTACTTGGCGTAGCTGACGGCGCGGGTCTCGCGTATCACGGTAATCTTGACTTGACCCGGATAGGTCATCTCCGTCTGTATACGCTTGGCAAGATCCGTGGATATCTCCTCCGCCTGCTTGTCGCTGACCTTCTCCGCGCCAACAATGACGCGCAACTCACGTCCCGCCTGTATAGCATACGTCTTGATGACGCCAGGATACGACATAGCCATGTTCTCAAGGTCGTTGAGTCGCTTAATGTAGGCCTCGATAACCTCGCGGCGAGCACCCGGGCGTGCACCCGATATGGCATCGCACACCTGCACAATGGGCGCAATCATCGTCTGCATCTCAACCTCGTCGTGGTGAGCGCCTATGGCGTTGCATATCTCCGGCTTCTCCTTATATTTCTCGGCGAGTTTCATGCCAAGAATAGCGTGTGGCAGCTCGGGCTCCTCGTCCGACACCTTGCCAATATCATGAAGCAGTCCGGCACGTTTGGCCTTCTTGGGGTTCAGCCCAAGCTCAGACGCCATCACGGCGCAAAGATTTGCCGTCTCACGCGCATGCTGCAGAAGATTCTGACCATACGACGAACGATATTTCATCTTGCCCACAAGCTTGATGAGCTCAGGGTGCAACCCGTGTACGCCAAGGTCAATCGTGGTGCGTTTGCCAGTCTCGATGACCTCCTCCTCAACCTGCTTGCGTACCTTGTTCACTATCTCCTCAATACGTGCCGGGTGTATGCGCCCGTCGGTCACAAGCTGGTGAAGCGCCAGACGCGCTATCTCGCGACGCATCGGGTCAAAAGCCGAAAGTACTATGGCCTCCGGAGTGTCGTCAACGATAATCTCAACACCCGTGGCTGCCTCAAGAGCGCGTATGTTGCGACCCTCACGACCTATAATGCGACCCTTAATCTCGTCAGAGTCAATATGGAAAATAGTCACAGAATTCTCAATGGCAGTCTCCGTGGCCACTCGTTGGATGGTCTGCAGCACAATCTTCTTGGCCTCTTTGTTGGCGTTGATCTTGGCCTCGTCCATAATGTCGTTGATATACGACATGGCGTCAGTCCTGGCCTCCGCCTTCAGGCTCTCAACAAGCTGCTCCTTGGCTTGCTCGCTCGATATCCCCGATAGCTGCTCAAGACGCTCTATCTGCTGCTTGTGGAGCTTCTCAATGTCGTCTTGCTTCTGAGCCACGACATCCTTCTGGCGCGCAAGATCATCCTGCGCCGATTGGAGGTCATGCTGACGCCTCTGCAACTCGTCAAAACTGCTCTTGACTTGTTGCTCCCGTTGCCGTACCTTGCTCTCAGCGGCTGCCATCTTCTGGTTGCGAGAGTTTATGTCCTTCTCGCATTCGGCCTTCATGGCAAGAAACTTCTCCTTGGCCTGGAGTATCCTGTCTTTCTTTATCACCTCTGCTTGCGCCTCAGCCTCCGTGACAATTTTTGTGGCTCGCTTCTTGAAAGCTGTGGATATTAGTAGCCATGTGATAAGGCCACCTGCCACGAGACATGCTGCGCAGCAAATTATCGTTATTCCCATTTGTAATACTGTTGTTTATATATGAATAAAGCACCGTACGGGACCGTGTCAGGGTCACCCTACAGTGCGTGGTTGTCGATATATCCCCGTCAACGTGACGGGGTCAATCTCCGAGAGCATCGTCAATCCTCGACAAGACATCGTTGACCTTGTTGGACAGCTGCGACTCGTTAACCGAGCTTTGCAGCCTGAGCTTGTCAATCAAGAATTCCAAAGCCATCATGGAAAGACCGGTCCTTTCACCATACAACCTGATGAAGTCCTTGTAGGCGTTGGCTCGTAACTCAACAAATTGGGCAGCGTCGCGATACAAAGCCTCCTCTCCAGCCGAGACATTGATCGTCACAGCCTTGCCACCCAACGTGAGCTCTATCCGCGATTTGCCGTCGCTCTGCGCCATTAGGAAGCGGATGGTTTGAAGGAATTATTGTTTGAGGAGCGCAATGCACTCATCGATACCTCGCACTAAATGACTTATCTGCTTCTTGGCCTCGTCCGTCGTGTATGAGTGGCCTCTGGCGGAGCCATCACCGAGAGCCATCGCAAGCCGGCAGCTGTCGAGCTCGTCCCTGTAAGTGTCAGCATCACGCCGCGCCTCTTCAAGTTGACGACTGAGTGAGTCTATTTGCTCCGACTGCTTTTGGTTCATGACCCTTAGGTCGTTGACTTTGGCAATGAGACGATTGACTCCATCGTCGAGTCTGCTGCTTAGTTCGTCGAAACTGTCGTCCATTTCGGCAGATTATAAGTCATGCAAATTTACTCTTTTTTCGTTAAGGTGGCTCATTTTGAGGGTAATATTTTGATGAATCAGGACCCCTAATTGAGATCCGCTACCGTGATGCCAGCGCCCCCAAATTGGACATTCTCATCACGGCACGAGGCAACGTAGGGCAGCGAGTTGAGCAGTTTGCGTATCTGCTCACGCAGTATGCCATTACCCTTGCCGTGGAGTATGCGCACCTGTGGAGCTTCACATAGCAGAGCCTCGTCCATGAAAGTACTGACACGTTGCAACGCCTCTTCAGCGCGCATGCCACGCACGTCTATCTCCGACGAGAAAGATAGCTTCTTCTCGCGGACCGTCAAGGCCACGTTCGAGTAGTCTATACCGCCAAGGGGCTTACCTTGGGCTTTGCGCGCGGCGTTGCTGCTGACCCGTTTCAGACGCTCAATCTTGATATTCGACGACATGTTGCCTATCGCCACCTGCGCCGTGGCGCCTTTAATGGCGATAATCTGGCCTATGCGCATGTCGTTACCGTCGATCGAGACGTAGTCGTCGGGCGCAAGGGGGCGGTTGTCGTCAACAGGTCTGGGTGGGGTGGGAGAGGAGGGCGTGGTGTCACTGCTCCGTTGCTTCTGACGCTGCTGGCGGTTGCGTATCTGCTCCATCTTGCGGTCAATGGAGGTGTCGACATCGTCGGGCTTGTTGGCCGTCTCCTCCCGAAACTCGTTGAGGGCGCGCCGAGCCACCTTGGTGCGCTCCTTGTCGGCCTGGCTCTCCTTAATCTCCTTTATGGTCGACTCTATGCGACGGTTGGTCTCGTTGAGCAGCTCCTGAGCCTCGGCCTTGGCCTTGGCGAGTATCTCCTTGCGCTCGGCTTTTATGCCTTCGAGCATCTCGTTATAGCGTTGCAAGATGTCCGCAAGTCTCTTGTCGTTCTCCTTGACGTTCTGACGTTTCTGCTCCCAATAGTGCTTGTCGCGGTTTATCTGCCGCAGATTGCGGTCATAGTCGGCGTTCTCCTGCCCCATACGGTTTTTGGCATCGGCGAGGATACGCTCGGGTAGGCCTATCTTACGTGCTATCTCAAAGGCGAACGACGAACCCGGCTGACCTATGTGGAGCGTGAATTTAGGCTCTATGCGCTGCGTGTCGAAGGTCATGGCGCCATTCACAAGCCCCGTGGCCTGCGAGGCGAAATGCTTCAGGTTAGTATAGTGGGTCGTCAGGACTCCCCACGAGCCTACATCGTTAAGCTCCGCAAGTACTGCCTCGGCTATCGCGCCACCCATCAGAGGCTCTGTGCCAGTGCCAAACTCGTCAATAAGGATTAACGTGCGTGTGTCCGCATTGCGCACAAAATTCTTCATGGCAAGCAGATGCGACGAGTATGTGCTGAGATCATTCTCTATGCTCTGATTATCGCCTATATCGATAAAGAGATTGCCGAACACGCAGGTGCGCGAACCCTCATTGACAGGAATCAGCAGGCCGCATTGCAGCATGAACTGTAGCAGCCCGACTGTTTGAAGGCATACCGACTTGCCCCCCGCGTTAGGGCCAGAGATCACGAGTATGCGGCTCTGCGGGGCCGTTAACTCAATGTTCAGGGGTACTATTTGCTTGCCTTGCTGAACCAGTTGAGCCATCAAGAGCGGGTGCCGCGCGCCGCTGAGGTAGAGACCCGGCTCTTCGTCGATAATAGGCAACGTGGCATCTATCTCCTTAGCGTAGAGTGCTTTGGCGCGTACAAAGTCTATAACACCAAGAGTCTCAATCGAGACTATCATATCCGGAGCGTAGGGGCGTATGTTGGCCGCCACATCTTTGAGTATGCGTATCACCTCACGCCGCTCATCATTGCGCAACTCACTTATATGGGCGTTGATGCTCGCTATCTCGGCTGGCATTATAAATGCCGTTCTGCCCGTAGCCGACTCGTCAACAACTGTGCCTTCGAGCATCCGCTTGTTGGCCGCCGGAACAGGTATGAGGGGCATGCCGTCGCGAAAGGTTATGGCAGAGTCTTGGTCGGCTATGCCGGCACGTTGGGCATGGACAAGAATGGCATTGAGACGTCGCGCGGCGGCGGCTTGCTGGCTCTTAATCTCCCCACGTATATCTGCAAGTTTCGGAGATGCGTTGTCGCGCACCTGATTGTCGGGCCCGAGGATATGGTCAATTTGCTCCACTGTGAGAGGGTAGGGGGCAAGGGGCTCGGAGAGTGAGCGTAGGAGAGGGTAAAGGTCGGGGTCGGAACTCTCAAAGAACTCAATGACGTCAATGGCGAGCGTCAAGGCAAGGCGCAGCGAGGCAAGCTCCTCCTCATTGAGATATAGCCCCTCAACACGTATACGCGCAAGAGCGTCACGCAGGTCGGGCAGCTCAGATGCCGGGAATGGAGTGTCCTGATCGAGTATTGTGGCCATCTCGGCGGTTCGACCGGTGTGTAGGCGGACGTCGTCCGTCGTGGTCATGAATGTCATCGAGTCAGCATGATGCTTGCCAATGGTGGTGAGACAGGCTCCGCCAACGGCTTGCCGGATTCTCTGAAAGCGTAGTTTAGCCTCTATATTGTCGGGAATAAGCATCTATGGTATCATTGATTTAAGGACAAGGCGCGATTCGGGTCCCATGTTGAACAGAAGGTCGAGCATCGAGAGGTTGGGAGTGAATGGTCGTTGGGTGTAAGGTCGGGAGAAAATCTGGGTATATGGCACGAGACGGCACAAATCGTGAGTCAGGTGCGCGAATTTGGGCTCTATGGCTATCCTGAGGTCATTCTGGTCGGGACGTGGGGGCGCGAAAGCACTCGTGAGGGTTATCTCGGCGTCGATGCCTGCCGCACCGGCAATGAAATTCAAAATGTCAAGGTTGAAGTCCCAAAGAAACTCATGATGTTTGTTGAGTATCTCAACAATGTCAGGCTCATAGAACTCATAATATGGCGTGGAGTTATAAGCCGTCCGGAGGGCGTAGACGAGTCGCTGCTCCCAAGGTGAGTCGTAATTAAGACGTGTCCCAGTGTATATATGCCGCTCGTCAGCGCGTGTCGGTAGCGATATGTCGAGCGGGCCGGCCGAAGTCAATATGGTCGTGCGGGTGCGCATCGTGCGCCGCTGATACGGACCGTGCGCTTCGAGGGTGACAGCCTTGGCATGGCATATCAAAGCCCACGTGGAGGTGTCTCCCGCAAAGGGGAGGTTGATAAGGGGGCTCTTGTCGATGTTGGTAGTCATTTGCCGCAAAGGTACTCAATAAGGGTGTGATGTGAGAGTTTGTAAAGGCTGTTATTTGATAGGCCACGCATTATGGAAAAAAATCTTCAGTGTGGCGTTGGGAATTAATCTAAACTGCTTATTTTTGCGGTTGCGAGTGGCGTAAAGCCCACAGTCGGGTTCGCGCCGTGAAACATATCTTACGAAATAAGCACTAACAATAAATTTTAATCACAAAGACATGGCAAAAATCGATTTGGCCAAGTACGGTATCACTGGTTCTACCGTGATAGCCCACAACCCCTCATACGAGGAGCTGTTCAACGAGGAGACCAAGGCAGGTCTTGAGGGCTTTGAGAAGGGTCAAGTTACCGAGCTTGGCGCTGTAAACGTCATGACCGGTATCTTCACTGGCCGTTCTCCTAAGGATAAGTACATTGTCGACGACGCTCAGTCTCACGACAAAGTATGGTGGACCTCTGAAGCGTATAAGAACGACAACCACCCCATGTCTGAAAGCGTATGGGCAACCGTCAAAGAGATTGCTAAAAAAGAACTCTCCAACAAAAAACTCTACGTAGTCGATGGCTTCTGCGGCGCCAACAAGGCAACACGTCTGGCTGTGCGCTTCATCGTCGAGGTGGCTTGGCAGGCTCACTTCGTGACCAACATGTTCATCCGTCCTACTGCCGAGGAACTTGAGAACTTCGAGCCTAACTTCGTCATCTACAACGCTTCTAAAGCTAAAGTTGAAAACTACAAGGAACTCGGCTTGAACTCCGAGACTTGCGTAGCCTTCAACACCACCTCACGCGAGCAAGTCATCATCAACACATGGTACGGCGGCGAAATGAAAAAGGGTATGTTCTCCATGCAGAACTACTACCTCCCACTCAAGGGCATCGCTTCTATGCACTGCTCCGCTAACTGCGACATGAACGGCGAGAATACAGCCATCTTCTTCGGCCTCTCCGGCACCGGCAAGACCACACTCTCAACCGATCCTAAGCGTAAACTCATCGGCGACGACGAACACGGATGGGACGACCAGGGAGTATTCAACCTCGAAGGCGGATGCTACGCCAAGGTCATCAACCTCGACAAAGAAAGCGAACCCGACATCTACAACGCCATCAAGCGCAACGCGCTCCTCGAGAACGTCACAGTAGACGCTAACGGCAAAATCGACTTCGCCGACAAGAGCACAACCGAAAACACACGCGTCTCCTATCCTATCGACCACATCAAGAACATCCAGCCAGGATCAAGCGCACCCGCTGCCAAGCAGGTCATCTTCCTCTCAGCTGATGCCTTCGGCGTCCTCCCTCCTGTATCTATCCTCACACCAGAGCAGACGAAATACTACTTCCTCAGCGGCTTCACCGCTAAGCTCGCCGGTACCGAGCGTGGCATCACTGAGCCTACTCCTACTTTCTCCGCTTGCTTCGGACAGGCCTTCCTCGAGCTCCACCCAACAAAATACGCCGAGGAGCTCGTCAAGAAAATGGAAAAGAGCGGCGCTCGTGCTTACCTCGTCAACACCGGTTGGAACGGCACCGGCAAGCGTATCTCTATCAAGGACACTCGTGGCATCATCGACGCTATCCTGAGCGGAGCTATCAACAACGCCCCCACTAAGAAGATCCCTGTCTTCGACTTCGAGGTCCCCACCTCCCTCCCTGGCGTAGATCCCAAGATCCTCGACCCGCGCGACACCTACGCCGACGCAAGCCAGTGGGACGCTAAAGCCCAGGATCTCGCAGGCCGCTTCATCAAGAACTTCGTCAAGTATCAGACCAACGAGGCCGGCAAGGCTCTCGTCGCAGCTGGACCTAAGCTCTAAGAAGTACTAATAGCGACTAATAAACCAATCGGCGGTGATATCCCTGTGATATCACCGCCGATTTCATTATATATATGACCAAAAAATCGCCCGATGACAACCGACATCAGGCAACTTTTCTCACACCCCTATCACACTCCAAACTCAAGCTTAGGAGTATGCTTGTCTATGACGACATAGTCCATCAAGGCCGCGCGTGCTCCCGCGCCATCGGTGTCGTCCCGGTCTCCTACAACGAGAGTGTCTGAATGACCGACGTTGAATAGCTTGGCTATTTCGACAAATGGACGTGCCGAAGGTTTCAGCGCACCCATCTCCTCAGCGCTAAAGGCGTGAATATGGGGGTCCGCGATACCGATGGCGGCAAGGCGTGCGGCCGTGTTTGGATAGTCAGAGAGAACGCATACGGTCTTGCCCTCCGCGATAAGACGTCTCATCAAGTCTATCGCTCCAGGTCGTGCGTCATAGTGCCTCTCGAGTATAGTGAGCATCGAGGGTAGATACTTGCCCTCATACCACGATCTGGCTGCGGCGGCGGAAATATGCGAGGCTTGCCCAAGAAGTGTGACGAGCTCTTGGCGCAGGGCTTGCGCATCATGAAAATCTCGACCTGCAAGCCTATGACGTACGCCGCGCTCTGCTTTGCATCGGAGGGCATGCGTCAGGTTGGCAAAGACAAGCCGAAGCGCATAGCGACGACCGTCATAGAGTGTGTTGTCAAAGTCGAAGATGAAGAGTTTGTGGTCGCCAAGAGGTCTCTCGGAATGTATAATGGGAGGATGCGGGGTCTTAACCATTGAGGCGTGGTTTTTATTGCTAAATAAAGAAAAGGAAGCCCCCCGGAGACTTTGACGTGCTTCGCTCCGAGGGGCTTATTCTATGGCTCAGTCGATGACTTACTTCATGATAAGCTTCTCAAACTTAGGATACCTCTTCTGATCTTTGAGAAGAAGGAGCATAAGCTTGAACTGACCGTCGCGCGCGCCTTCCGCTATGCACTCTGCCTTGAACTTCTCAAATGCGTTCTCCTCAAGGCGATGGGTGATAGGATCTTTCACGCGGAACGAGTCACGCTTGGCCTGATACTCGCAGTTGATGGTCTTCAAGTTAGCGTCAACAGTCCTGGTGAACTCCTCAGCCTGCTCTTGCGAGGTGGCTTGGTCGGCAAACTCGTAGAAGAAATGGTAGCCAGAGTATTCAGGATCAGCAAAACCAATGAAGAACTTAGTCTTCATGTTCATCGAGGCCTCTGCATCATGCACAGCCTTGATGAACTGACGCTCATGGAGTTTCTCTCCAGTGAGCGTTATGATGCCATTGACCTTCTGGATGAACTGGATGGTGGGTATTGTGCCGTCAAAACCAGTCACCTCGATAAGATCGTTCATATTGTAGCGATAGAGACCAGAGCATGTCGTGACATACATGCAATAACGCTTGCCCTTCTCAAGCTGACCAAGCGAGAGATACTCCGGGTTAGGATTCTCAAGATCCTCTTCGCGGATGAACTCAAAGTAGTGCATGTGAGCAAAGAGCGTGGTGTCATCCTTCTCATTGAGAACAAGGCCTGCACGACACTCCGAGGCAAAATAGCCAAACTCGGGCATCTTGGTATGCTCGGGAAACGAATCCTTGATCTTGTCAAGATAAATCTTGGTGTTGCCGCAGTGCCACGTGTTGACCACGGCCATGTCTGGCCAGTAATGCTTCGGTAGAAGGCCGGCACCATACTTCTCTTTGAGCTCACGAAGCTCCTGAGCTCGCGCAGGGTTCTTCTTCATACGGCTCTTGAGCGCTGCACGTACATTCGCCGGAATGTCAAGATCCTCCTTGAGCGTGCCGTTCTCAATGTCTTTAACATAGTCGTCGAAGAACTCATTGACGTTGTTCTGCATCTCGACGATGGTAGACGGGTTAGCCGTGATAAGCACCGTCGAGTTCATCTCAATGCCAAAACGCATGATGGTATAGTAGCGCGCACGGTAATCCTTGATCTCAAACACCTCGGCTGGCGACGAGTAAGCCACCTTAACGAAATCCGGGCAGTTGGTGAACGACACACCAGAGACCGAGCCAAACACAGTGCCGTCAGGTGCATACCCCTCAATAGCCTTGCCGACAATCGATACTACACCTCCAGCAAACGCATGCCTGTTGCAACGAATGAGACTCGAAAGCCACATCTTGTTCATGCGGCCATAGACATCATTGAAATACTTGAATGTGATCGGTATCCACTTAGGCTCACTCGTGGTGCCAGAGGTCGTGGCATACATCTTGGGCTTGCCAGGAAAGAGAATGTCAGTCTCACCATGACGATGACGGTCAATGAGGGGACGGAAATCTTCGTAGTCGTTGATCTTGACGTTCTCCTCGTAGGCTTTGAACAGCTCAGCGGGAGTCTTGGCTTTGAGAATCTCCGCAAAATTGTGTGCCTTGCCATATTCGGTATCCTTAGCATAATTGAGGATGCCACGGAGTGTCTTATCTTGGGCCTTATCAACGTTGCGGGCCGCGCAGCGAAGCTTGAATCGCTCTATCATGCCCACAAAACCGATGGCAAAGTTAATCTTGTGCCATCCATTAATCCATTGTCCTTTCATGAATATACATTTAGTGAAGCAAAGTTACCAAGAGACCCAGCCAAAAAAGGTCGTAGTTTTACTGATTTTGTGTGCGCTTAATAAGAAGAAAACAACCCCTCTCTCAACCCAAAAACTCCTACCAAACTCCTACCAAACTCCTACAACCATTATTCAACCATTATTCAAAGAAGCATACCTGAACCTCCGCGGCGTAATCTCATCTCCTCGTAAAAAAACAAATATTTCCTCACGACGACTATAAACACCAATTCCACCCCAATACTCCAAATATCCTCCCAACAACGCACCCTCACAACGCCCATTTTTCAACCGTGCGAGTGACGAATACCCCCACCTCCTTCCCCCTCAATTTTTCACCAAATCAACACACGCCGACCCCTCCAACGCCAACACCTCGCACGCCAACAAAAAAAGAGAGCCCCCCCGCCACGAGGAGGCTCTCCACCAATATCCTGATAACAAACCTACTTGAACAACGGATCCGCGCCAATAGTACCCACAAGCGTCTCAAGATACTCCGCAGAGTCGAGAAACCGCAAACGCTCCTTGAGCTTGGCTATCTTGTAGTCAATGCGCATATCGTTAATACAGTTGGCGTTCTCCGGCCTATTGCGGAAGGCTGTGATATAGTCAAGCTGGCGCTGAGCAAGCTGTATGTCGCGCTGCTGCTTGATTACCAGACGCTCCTTATACCAGTCACTTGCAAGGACATAGTCGCGAGTGAACATCTCGCGAATCTCCGGGTCGTCAATAGTCTTGCCCTCATACTCTCCGTAGGCCATAATGTAGATAATCGCTTTGAGTGGCGGTATGGCCGCCTCAACGCTGCCCTCCTCAAAATACTTCAGGGCTACTTTACGCTGCGCCTCGACAATGTTGTTGATGCCATCCACAAACTGCTCCATACCCTGAAGCTCTGGCTTGAGCATCTTCTCGTCAAACACGGCAAGTGGCTCATCAAAGAGTCGGTTCATACAACGGAACGCGAAATTCTCGTTGATGCGGTAGCCAAGACGACTGGCAAGCACCTTCTGCCCGTTATACTCAAAATCCTCAAGCTTATCAAAGCAACCGTTCTTAATAAGCAGGTTGGCGTCACGATCCTCTGGGACAAGTCGTGCCCAAATCTCCGGGATGAGGATAGAGATGTCATGGTCGAAGCGCGTGTTGCCAATATAACCCGCCGCAGTCGTGAAACCCTGGTATCCCGTGAGGATGAAGCAGAGAAGCGCATTGTTGAGATCCGTTGTCGTGCTGAGCATATTGAACGGAGCCTTGGTGAGCGCGCCTTCACTACCCGCGCCCGTGGTGGAGGGCGACTTGCCCGTAAGCGAGCATGTGAAATCCATGAAAAGCTCCGGCAACTCCTGATAGTGAATAGGGTTGTACACACTCAAAGGACGTATGCCACTCTTGGGGTCAGCAGGATTATTGCGACGACCTGGCATGACCGCGTTGACCACATTCACAACAGGCTCATTGCTCACAATCTTCCGATGTAGGCGCACTCCCACCTCAGCCACATACGTGCTAACATTCTCCACAGAGTTCTTGTTGAACTGGAGATAACGCGGATTCTTCGTCGGCAGGCCACGTACAATACGCGGGTGGCTTGGCACAACGAAATACTCATCGTCACCCTCAAGAAAGTCATTGACGAGATCCTTCACAGGCTGCGTATAAAGGTCAAAGTTGATGGCATCGTCCTTCAGCGCTATGGCGTCTTTGCGTGTGAGAGGCTCATAGTTCGTCAGAAACGAGTCGGGTTTGCACATATCCGCCTCAGCCTCATGGTCATAACCGCGGTGTATGGCCTCGTCAGGACGCTGGAAAAGTCGCAACTCGCAGTTATCCACAAGCTTGACACTCGGATTCTTAAACTGCGAATTGAGGTTGCGTATCTTCGACGCTGGTACCGTGACGGATGCCGTGATATCGTCCTCTACCTGTATCTTGAGGCTCGGCACGAAGTCAGAACGCAGCTTATGCAACAGCCAGTTACCCTCAGGATTGAACCCTATGCGTACATACGTGCCAATAACCTGCTTGTTCTTATACATGAGGGTCGTGCCCTGACGACCATTGATAATCTGGACACTCATGTAGTCCTTCCAGTTGCCCTTCTCGCTCTCATTACGGTAGAGCCGCTTCACAAAAAGAACAAGCGAACGAATATGCTCCGGTATACTGCGCAACCAGGAGTTATACTCGTCACTGTACATCTCCGAAGGCGTCAGTAGCTTCACAGCCGAGCCCAATGCCCTCTTGTTGCTGAGAAATGTGCGACTGGGTTTGGCATCCGGCTCCACGTGCTTCCAACGGTTGGTATAGTCGTGGTTGATAATCTCGTCTGCCTTGCGGAAGTCCTCTTCGAGGTTGACAATGTTGAACGGACCATAAATGATGGCGTTCTGCATCGACTTCGATATCTCACTCTTGCCGCCTCCCGACACCGTGCACGGCTTATGGCAGAGTATACCCTCCGGCGACGTGTTGATAATCCGCCACAGAGGTTGCTGCGGATGCTTGGCAAGCTGGAACTTGTTGCCCGACGGGTGGATATACACCTTCTCCGGACTCAGAGGCAACGTCTTCTCCTGCCCATTGTGCACCCACGAGATTATAGTCTTGTCAATGTGTATGTCTGCATTCTCGGGAATATATATCACCTGCGGATACTTCTTGTCAACAGCATACCCGTCAGGATCTATATCGACACGGTCTCCCAAAAGCGACATAGCCTCCTCGAACGTGTACAGCCCATCCTGCTTCTGCGAATACAACTCTCCAATGATGTCGTCCGACATTATCGACCTCGAGAATGCTATCGCGCCACCAGCATGCTCCTCCTCCGCCAGACCAAACAGATTGGCCGAGTAGTTTATCTCCGTCTTAATCTCTTTCTTAGCATAGCCGAAATAGTTGTCGGCAATAAGCGTCACCACCACGCCACGTGCATCACGTGCCGTGATCTTGAACGACCCGCCATCATTATACAGCTCACTCTCATCACGCCAGCACATGCCCTCCGAACGTTGACGCTCCGTAGCCTGGTCATAATGCGGCAAGCCGAGATCCTTCTTCTTGAGCTGGAGAAGTTGGGGGGCGAAGATAATACAACCCGTATGACCCGTCCAATGGTCAATATCCAAAGCCGCGTCATTATCAGGAAACGTCGGGTCGCCAGCATTACCAAATACCGTCTCCACAAAATCAAGCGAGCTCACAAGACTGCCAGGAGCAAAGAGATGAACCTCCATGCTACGCCTCGTCATGACTCCAGGCACCTCCGGCACGACAATAGGACGAACCAGCAACGACACCATAGTATGCGCCTTCTCCGGCTGATTCGACGTGAACGGCAACAAATTAATCTCCCCCGTAGGATGCAACGCCACCTCAAGCATACGAGCAAACGCCACCTTCGGCACCGCCTTCTTGTCTACTGGTATCGGCAACCCTCCCTCCGCCACGTGAAACGTCCCCTTCGTGGTTCGCTTGTCATTAAGCGGGTTGTTGAGAATACCCTGCTTGACCCGGTATGTCGAAACGTACTTACCAAAAAATGAGTTCGAGTCTGGTGGCAAACTCAACTCCCGTGCAAGACCCTTCTGACTCAATATCAACGTCTCCGTCGGTAGCTTGCACTGATCCGGATCCTTAACATCCCTGAGATAGTCGTCAATGAAGTCCTGTATCCGCTTGTCAACCGGGCAGAGATGCTGACCAAGCAACCTCGTCTTCTCCCGATAACTGTCCACGAGATCCTTCGTCAAATCCATGAACCTGTCATTCGCAAGTTTAACCTCGCTCTCCTCGTTGTCTTGAAACACCGGCTGACCGAGAGCTGAGAGTTGGAGATTGATATACTCAATCATCTCCCGCCTATCCTTCTGGACGGCATTCTGCTTCTTGCCCATTTCTTTCTTTGATGTCTATTGTGTTGACCTGCGCATGCTTGGGGGCGCTCACCACGCAAATCAAATTGTCCTACGCAAAGATAATCAACATATCTAATTCCCCACGGTGATAAATCCTTTAAAAAACATGAGGAAAATCAACACTCTTTACCTTATACACATGCTTATACAACAACGCCTTCACTATCTGAGAATTCTCCAACGTCTCCTCTATACCATTAGCCATCAACAACATCGGAACCGCACTCTTGCCACGTCCATACGGAGGCTGTATATACGGGGTAGTCCACGTCTCAAAACCCGAACGCTGATAAAAACGTATCCGACGACAAGCCTCTTCCGACACCGACTCAGGCTCCACCTCAAGCAACACTGGCAAACCCGACACTCCACGCAACTCCTCCAACACCCGCGACCCTACTCCACGACCACGCAACGACGGCTCCACCGCAAAATGCTCCACATATATGAACTTCCCAAAATTCCACGTCGTAATCAACCCCGCACGCTCCCCATCAACCTCCACCACATTAAACGAAAACAACAACCCTCCATCAACCAAAACACGCAACTCCTCCTCCTCACGACGCTCATCCGACACGAACGACGACTCCATCAACGCCAACGACGGCTCAAAATACCCATGACGAGTATCTATACGTACAATTCTTACTTCACTTGACATACTACTCTCTTTATCCCACACTCCCAAACTCTCACCCCCAACACACCCCAAAATCACCCCACCTAAACACCTACAACACCGAAAACCTCCAACACACACACAACCTAACCCCTCAAATGCTCAATCAACTCCACTATACCCGTCACAACAACCAACCCGACAATTATCGCACCTGCTATACGCGTCACATACAATATCCTGCGCAACGTCAACAACCGCCTGAACATCCCAACCAACAACGTCAACACAAACCACCAACACATCGCTCCCAACAACACCCCACCCACCACCAAAAACCTCTCCCACGGCGTCTCATGAACCCCTATCAACGAAAACGCGCCCATGAACACAAACAACGCCAACGGATTCGTTATCGTCAAGAAAAACGTCGACACGAAATCCTGCCACAACCCACTCAACTTACGAGGCCCCCCAACAAAACTCTTCCGACGCATCTGCAAATGAGGCTTCGACAACATCATCCTAACACCCAAAAATATCAACACCGCCGCCCCGGCTATGAACAACGGCGCCCTATGAGCCTGAACAAAATCCGTAACCATCGACACACTAAACCCCGCCACAACAGCATACAGAAAATCCGACGACGCCGCGCCACAACCACTCGCAAAACCCGAACGCCTACCCATAGTCAACGTCCGCTGTATGCACAACACACCAATAGGACCCAACGGTATAGACGCCACAAAGCCGACAGAAATACCCTCTATCAGCGCACTGACGTATCTTACCATCTCAAGCTCCATCTATGTCACACCTTCAAACGAACGCGAATTTACTAATTATCACCGTTCATTCCCCAATCCCACGCAGCAATCCCCGCACACACCTCCGTATCCGACGCAACCCTCCACGTGTATGTCCATCCTCCAAATGAGCCACCCTGCCATCCGGACCCACCACAACCGTACGAGTCACACTGCCATTAGGAGTCATGAACAACCCATACAAACGCTCCCCCTCATCATACACCACAGGTATCGTTATACCCTCCTCACGAACTATCTCAGCGAAAGCCGCACGACCCTCGCCCTCATCCTCACAAACAACATACATCATGAAATCCGCCTCCCCTCTATACCTCTCCATCAATAACCGCTCATGATACCACATCTGCGACGGACTAAAAGGACACCACGACGCACAAAAATCTATCACCACAACTCGGCCAAGCAGAAAATCCGTATCTATACTGTCACCCTCCGACGTCACAAAACTCATCCGAGGCATCTCATCCCCTACACTCACTATAAACCGACTCCCACGCTCCCGACGAACACCCTGACACAACGCCTCACCCCCAACCACACACCACAACCACAATCCCAGCAACATCACGCCTACGACACCGCGCATAGCTCACCGCCATCCCGGTCATTCACCATAGCGTCCAGACGCTTCCGCAACTCCCCTATAAATGTCCTGCTCACCGACACCGAAATCTTCTCACTCCCTACCTCCACCACGCAACGATCCCTGTCCAAATTGCACACATGACGCAACCCCACAGCATACGACCGGTGTGCCTTAACTATATAACGCTCCGGCATCTTATCCATCATCTCACGCATCGTCGAGTGTACCAATATCTTCTGACGACTCGTGCACACCTGGACGTAATTCTCCATCGTCTCAACCAACGCTATCTCCTCAAACCGAACCTTATGCACCGCGCCACGGTTGTCTCGCAAATAAATCATCTCGCCATCCACTTCCCCCTCGTCCTCAAACCCCTCTCGATTGCTTATCGCCTTACGAGCCTTGCTCACCGCCTTCATGAAACGTACATACTTCACCGGCTTAAGCAAATAGTCGCACACGTCATACTCATACGACTCCATCGCGTACTTCTCCTGCGACGAGTATATCACAACCTCCTTCCCCGACATGTCCACAGCCTTCATGAACTCTATACCGTTCATCTCCGGCATCTCAATATCCAAGAATATCAAGTTCACACCCTTTCCATCAACCCCAGTAAGATAATTTATCGCTTCTACGGCGTTCGTGAAACTCTGAACCAAGGTCATATCCTTAGTCCTGTTCACAAACCCTGTCATGATCGTAGTCGAAAATAAATCATCATCAACTATGATACACCTCACCGTCGCCATATCCGCAACATTTCCCCTCCGCGTCAGCCTATCGCTTCACGGTATAAGGAGTTCTCCATTTAATAAACTTTCCGACGACCAGACTTCCCCTACAATCCCCCGCTTATCTTCTCCAACGATATCGGGCATGTCAATATCGACTGATAATCCTCACCCGACTCATACATGTCCTCGTCATCCTCGTCATAGCACCACGAAATGCTCACATCCCATCCCTTCCTATACATCGACTCCAACTTCTTGAATATGTCCAATATGCACTTCGAACTGCTCGTGTTGAAATACTCAAGCTGAAACCGAACCTTCGTCGGACGCTGCTCGCCCTGTGCGTACTCGTTCAGCCAGTTGTTAACCGAACGATAGAACTCCACCGAATTCTCTGGTATCGAGCGCCCCTTGATCTCTATCAATCCCTTATCCGGATCCATCAGGATATATGGGGTCTTGGGGCTTTCTTGCAGTGTTATAGTTTCCATCCTCTTATTTGGCTATATATTTGCTTAGTTTGTTCCTATTTTCCTATCACTACGTCAAACGAGAAAAACCGCATCCCCGGTATCCCCGCAACATCAAAAAACTTACACCCCAGCTTGTTCCCGCTCTTACGTGCCATGTCTATCATACCTAAACCGGCTCCCCCCTTCTGCGAAAACTCATTTGTGCACATCGCCGTACGATACAACTCCTTCAGCCCATCCTCCGACAACGAGTTGATCCTCTCTATCTGGCTCCGCAACACGTCCTCCTTGTCCTCCCTCACAAAATTCCCAGTCGTAATCCTGCACCTCTCACCCTCCTTTGACATCACTATCACGCCCAGCTTCCCAACACCATATCGAGCAGCAACTCCCTTGTCCTCCTCCACATGGTGATACAAATTCTGAGCGCACTCCACAAAGATATGAAACGCACGCTTCCTCACAAAATCCTTCCCAATATTCTCCGCCAAACTCCGCTCCACCTCAGGCAAAACAGAGTCTATATACGCCCAAGTGAACTCCCCGACGTGCTCCAACAGCACATCGCCCTCGCGCTTCTCAGCAATCCACCTTTCCATATCGAACGCTTTTTCGCTCATGTCCACTTTTCGCACAGCGAATATATTAAAAATTCTTCATAAAGCGTCCCAATCCAAGTTATTTTCCCCTTAAAATGGAGCTATCTGTGGGCGAATTGGTCATATACCATCATGCCGCTCCATCGACAACTCATATCCACGCTGCTCCACGCGCATCCCACCAGGCACGTCGCTTGTCAACCACACATTTCCACCTATCACCGCGCCATCCCCTATACGAACCCTCCCCAGTATCGTCGCCTGTGCGTATATCACCACGTCATTCCCTATAATCGGATGACGTGGCGCCTCGCGCACAGCGTCCTCATCAGCGTCAGGATGGCTCACCGCGCCCAACGTGACTCCCTGATATATCTTCACCCGGTCTCCTATGATGCTCGTCGCCCCAATCACTATCCCCGTACCATGGTCTATCGCAAATCGCTCCCCTATCCGTGCCTCCGGGTTTATGTCTATCCCGGTCTCACTATGAGCTATCTCCGTGATTATCCTCGGAATCAACGGCACCCCTATCTCATACAGCTTGTGCGCTATCCGGTAACCCGATATCGCCCTGACCGCCGGATACGCCAATATCACCTCCGCTCGGTCATGAGCCGCCGGATCCCCGCTATATATCGCGTCCACATCTCCCACAAGCAACGTTCGCAATCTCGGCAACCATCGCACAAAAGCCTCTGTCATAACGTCCGCTCGCAACTGTGCCTCAGCATGGCAAAAACCACAATCACCCTGCCCACGCAAGCACAACCCCGCATATACCTCCCTCCGCAACTTATGTGCCATCTCCTCTATGCACACCCCCTGATAATACGTCAAACTCGACTGGTGAACCGGCTTCTGCGCGAAAAATCCAGGAAATATTATCTCGCGGCACAACCGCACAATCTCGCGCAACCGCTCCGACGACGGCAAATGCAGCTCGTTGTCCTGATCCTTGCAAATGCACTCATACGTCTCTCCTTTCGCCAACGAGCCAAGCGATGCCGTGATAGCGTCATACAAACCCTCGCTCTTCTTCATATCTATCCCTCCGTCAAATATTTCCGCAAAAACTGACCCGTCTTCG
Organism: bacterium; assembly: GCA_963620665.1. GTDB lineage: Bacteria > Bacteroidota > Bacteroidia > Bacteroidales > Marinilabiliaceae > W3P20-009. Next base: position 104,335 of record CAVFBA010000004.1, on the reverse strand, counting down.
ATTCCGCACATCGCGCCACATCCTCCGGTGTGCCCTGGCACACTATCCGCCCCCCTCCTTCTCCGCCCTCAGGCCCAAGATCCACCACCCAGTCCGCGCACTTTATCACGTCCATATTATGCTCTATCACCACCAACGAGTGACCATGGCCTATCAACGCCCCAAAGGCCGTAAGCAACTTGCTTATATCATGAAAATGCAATCCCGTGGTCGGCTCGTCAAATATGAACAACGTCCGTGGCTGGTTTATCTCCCCTATATACGACGCCAACTTCACACGCTGGTTCTCTCCCCCCGACAACGTGCTGCTCGACTGTCCCAACTTTATATAACCTATACCAACATCCTGCAACGGCTTCAAACGCTCCACTATCTTCTGGTTTATCCGTGTCTGCTCCTGACCAAAAAACTCTATTGCCTGGTTCACCGTCATCTCCAGTATGTCATATATGTTCTTCCCCTTATATCGAACCTCAAGCACCTCATCCTTGAACCGCTGCCCGTGGCACTGGTCGCACTCTATCACCACGTCCGCCATAAACTGCATCTCTATCTTTATCTTCCCCTCTCCTTGACACGTCTCGCATCGACCACCCGGCGCGTTGAACGAGAAGTGGGCAGCCGTAAACCCGCACTGCATCGCCAAAGGCTGCATGCTCATCAACTTCCGGATCTCCTCGTATGCCTTGATATATGTCACAGGGTTCGAACGAGTACTCTTCCCTATCGGGTTCTGATCCACAAACTCCACCCTCATCAACTCCTGCATCGACCCCCTCAAATGCTTATATGCCTTCGGCGTATACGACGGCATGTCGTTCGTCAACTCCCGAATCTCAGGATACAGCACCTGCGTCACCAACGACGACTTCCCCGACCCGCTAACACCCGTCACCACCGTGAGCGTGTTCAGCGGGAACGTCGCGCTTACCCCCTTCAGGTTGTTCACCTTGGCATCGCGCACCTCTATCGCATAGTTCCAACTCCTACGGCTCCGCGGCACGGCTATTTTCAGCCGACCCGTCAGATATTTCGCCGTCAAGCTGTCCGAATTCTTCAACAACTCATCGTATGTCCCCGCAAACACCACCTCCCCACCAAGACGACCAGCCTCAGGACCTACGTCTATAATGTCATCAGCCGAACGTATGATATCCTCATCATGCTCCACCACAACCACCGTGTTCCCCAGTCGCTGCAACTTCCGCAACACCGCTATCAACTTCTCCGTGTCAGCCGAGTGCAACCCAATACTCGGCTCGTCAAGTATATACAGCGACCCGACAAGGCTGCTACCCAACGATGTCGCTATGTTTATCCGCTGACTCTCACCTCCCGACAGCGTCGCCGACGGCCTGTCCAACGTCAAATAGTCAAGACCCACAGACACCAAAAAGTCCAGACGCTGACGTATCTCCGTCAATATCCGCTGCGCTACCTTCTGGTCATGATCGTCAAGACGCAGCTCGTCCGCCCACCCCTTCAACTTGCTTATCGGCATCTGGCACAACTCCGCAATATTCCGACCTCCGACCTTCACATTCAACGCCTCTCCCTTCAACCGCGCCCCCTTGCATTCCGGGCATATCGTCTTCCCCCTGAACCGCGCAAGCGTCATCCTGAAATTTATCTTATACTGGTGAGCTGTGATGTACCGGAAAAAATCATTTATCCCGTCTATATACTCATTGCCATCCCACAGCAATTTCAACTCCTCTTCCGTCAACTCACTGTATGAGCGGAATATGTTGAACCCATACGTCGGCGCCGAACGACAAAACGCTGTCTTCCACTTCCCCATAGTCGGCCCTACCCAGCAAGCCACAGCATCACTAACAACCGACGCGTTCTTGTTCGGTATAACCAAATCAGGGTCTATCCCTATAACCTTCCCAAATCCCTCACACCGTGGACACGCCCCCGCCGGACTGTTAAACGTGAACATCATCTCGCTCGGCTCACTGAAGACCATACCGTCCGCCTCAAACCGCGACGAGAACACACGCTCCTCAACACTGCCGTCGGGCAACGTCGTCCTGACTATGCAACTCTCACCTCCCTCATGCATCGCCGTCCCTACCGACTCTGCCAATCGTGTCGGCATGTCCGCACTATGCGAAACCTGCAAACGGTCTATTATCAAGTTATATCCCTCAGTCGACTTCGACTCTTCCGGGTCTATAACGCTGAACTTCAATACCTCTCCATTATGCTCCAACCGACTGAATCCCTGCGCCTTCAACTGCTTCAACGCCACAGCCATGCTGTCCACCTTCATCGGCGACATTATCAACGCCACTGACTCGTCCGGCTTCCCCAATACGTAGTCCACCACGTCCGACACCGTGTCATGCCTCACCTCCGCGCCACTCACAGGCGAATAAGTCCGACCCACACGCGCATATAGCAACTTCAAATAGTCATATACCTCCGTCGACGTCCCTACCGTTGACCGTGGATTACGCGTGTTTACCTTCTGCTCTATCGCTATCGCAGGCGGTATACCCGTGATGCTGTCCACCTCAGGCTTAGAATTCCTACCCAAAAACTGACGCGCGTACGAATTCAAACTCTCCACATATCGACGCTGACCCTCCGCATACAACGTGTCAAACGCCAACGACGACTTCCCCGAGCCACTGACGCCCGTCACAACTATCACCTTCCCCCGCGGTATCCTAAGGTCTATCCCCTTCAGATTGTTCACCCGCGCGTTCTTAATCTCTATATAGTTCTCTGCCATCTATTGTGCCAAGAAAAGAAACACCGTCGGACGCTTATGAAGCGCGGGTAGCTCCATCTTCTTCCACTCGCCAACGCTCCGCGTCACTATATACTCCTCACTCCCCATGATGTCTCGAGCCACGCACAACCGCGTCTCGCTCCGCAATGTCCCAATCAATGTCTGCAACATCTTGTCGTTCCTATACGGAGCCTCAATGAATATCTGCGTCTGACGCTCCCGTGCGCTGCGCTCCTCCATCTTCTTCAATGCCTTGCCCAACTCACCTCCTATCGGCAGGTAACCAGCAAACGCGAAATTCTGACCATTAAGCCCCGACGCCATCAAACCCATGATGATGCTCGACGGACCAACCAACGGTACCACCTCTATCCCACGCCTATGCGCCTCGGCCGCAAGTTCCGCTCCAGGATCCGCCACACCAGGGCAACCCGCCTCACTCACCATAGCCACATCCTCGCCCAGCTCCGCATATTCAAGCATCTTACCCGTGTCAACTCCAACACTGTGCTCACTCAACTCACTCATCGTGAGCGTGTTGATATCTATTTCTCGGTCTATGCTCTTCAGAAACCGACGCGCCGTGCGCTCGTTCTCCACTACATAATGTCGTGTCCGGCGTATTATCTCCGCGTTGCCTTCAGGAAACGTACACGCGGGGCTGGTCTCCGCAAGATAGGTCGGGACCATATACAGCTTCCCCTTCATCTCCCCTACAACTCCTCCAATACGTTCAGCCACATCTCCGCCGTAGCGTCACTCGGCATACGCCAGTCACCCCTCGGCGATAGCGACACAGCTCCCACCTTAGGCCCGTCTGGCATGCACGAACGCTTAAACTGCTGGGCGAAGAATCGACGCATGAAGGTCGTAAGCCACTTCTTGATCACTGGCCGGGCATACACCCCCTCAAACGCCTTGCTCGCCATAAGCATAACACGCTCTGGCCCAAAACCAAACCGCAACACGTAATACAAAAAGAAGTCATGTAGCTCGTATGGCCCCACCAAATCCTCCGTCTTCTGGTTTATATCCCCATTCTCATCCGCCGGCAATAGCTCCGGACTGATTGGTGTGTCTAATATATCTTTCAAGAAATGTCGCGGCTTGTCCGACATCGCCGTGTCAGCCACATATTTCACCACATATCTCACAAGCGTCTTCGGTATCCCCGCGTTCACTCCATACATCGACATCTGGTCCCCGCAATACGTAGCCCATCCCAACGCAAGCTCCGACAAGTCACCAGTGCCTACCACAAGCCCACCAACCTTGTTCGCATAGTCCATCAATATCTGCGTGCGCTCGCGCGCTTGCGCGTTCTCATACGTCACACTCCGATCCTTCTCGCTCACCCCAATGTCCTTCAAGTGCTGCCTGCACGACACCGTGATGTCTATCTCTTCTATCGTGACCCCTATCGCCTCCATCAATCCCACCGCGTTGCTGTGCGTACGATGTGTAGTTCCAAAACCTGGCATCGTGACCCCAACCACGTCTGTCCGAGGCCGCCCCATCAAGTCCATCGTCTTGGCTGCCACAAGCAACGCCAACGTCGAGTCCAATCCGCCCGACACGCCTATAACGGCCTTCTTTGCATGGCTCGCACGCATCCTCTGCGCCAACCCGTTCGTCTGTATGTTGAACACCTCCGCGCAATTCTCCGCCCTATGACCCTCGTCCGACGGCACAAACGGCATACGCTCAAATCGACGTGTCAAATTCTCCTCACTAAGCTCCGAACGCAACATAACTGGCACCACGCACCCCGCATGCCTGTCCGTGTCCTGCGAGTAATACGTCGACGTGCGCATCCTCAGTGAGTCAAGACGCTCCACGTCAATGTCCGCCACAATATAGTGTCCCGTCTGTCCAAACCTCTCTCCCTCTGCTATCATCGTCCCATTCTCCGCCACAAATGTCGCACCTCCAAATACCATGTCCGTGGTGCTCTCTCCAATGCCCGACGACGTGTACACATACCCTGCGATAGTCTTTGCGCTCTGCATCTTCACCAAGTCGCGCCTATATGCGTTCTTTGCCACATAGTCGTTCGACGCCGATATGTTGATGATTATCTGAGCACCATGCAACGCCATATATGTCGACGGCGGCACTGGCGCCCACAAATCCTCACATATCTCAACACCAAACTTCACCCGCTGGTCCATGCTCTCAAACAACATCTCCGCGCCAAACGGCACCCTGCTCTTCGCAAGTGTTATCGTCGTGGCGGCCATTCCAGCCCCCGACGTGAACCAACGCCCCTCATAAAACTCCCCGTATGTCGGCAAATAACTCTTCGGCACAACCCCCTTGACTTCCCCCTCCTCTATCACCACCGCACAGTTATACAGCCTCCCACGTACCCCTATCGGCATTCCCACCACAGCTATTATCGGCACAGTGCTCGTCATGCTCAATATGTTCCCCAACGCCAACTCCGCCTCATGCACCACAAATGGCTGCTGCAACAAGTCGCCTGCCGTATATCCAGTCAAACTCAACTCTGGAAACGCCACAATGCCTACACCATCGTCCGCAGCATGGCGCATCAAATCTATTATCTGCTCCGCATTGCGCTGGCAGTTGCCCACAACCGTCACCGGCGTCGCCGCCGCTACCTTTACAAAGCCCATCGCCTGCGGGCTCTCAGTGCTGAATAGATCTAACATTTCTCAGAGATGTGTTCGTTTTACTTCCGTTTATGAGTTCAATGTGGCAAGAAACTCCGCATTGTTCCGGGTCTTGCTCATCATGTCCACAAGTTTCGTCATGACCTCCACCGGCGTCATGTCTGCTATGCCCTTGTTCCGCAACACCCACATCCTGTTGAGGGTCTCGCGATCCTGAAGCAAGTCGTCTCGCCTCGTGCTCGACGCATTGACGTCTATCGCCGGGAAGATGCGCTTATTCGCAAGCTTGCGGTCAAGCTGCAACTCCATGTTGCCCGTGCCCTTGAACTCCTCAAAAATCACGTCATCCATCTTCGAACCGGTCTCCGTCAACGCCGTCGCCACTATCGTCAACGACCCTCCGTTCTCTATATTACGTGCCGCGCCAAAGAATCGTTTCGGTTTCTGAAGAGCATTAGCGTCCACACCACCAGTCAAAACCTTGCCCGACGCCGGCGCAACTGTGTTATATGCCCTCGCCAACCGTGTTATCGAGTCAAGCAATATCATCACGTCATGTCCACACTCCACCAACCGCTTCGCCTTCTCCAACACTATGTTCGCCACCTTGACATGCCGATCCGCAGGCTCGTCAAACGTCGACGCTATAACCTCTGCGTTAACCGAACGCTGCATGTCCGTCACCTCCTCTGGGCGCTCGTCTATAAGCAATATTATCAAATACACCTCCGGATGGTTGTCTGCTATCGCATTCGCTATGTCCTTCAGCAGCACCGTCTTGCCCACCTTAGGCTGCGCCACAATCAGTCCGCGCTGTCCCTTGCCTATCGGGGCGAAAAGATCCACAAGGCGTGTGCTGATGTTTGCTCGGCTACCCACCGATAGCTTGAACTTCTCGTCCGGGAATATCGGCGTCAGGTTCTCAAACAACTGACGGTCGCGTATCTGCTCCGGACGTTTCCCGTTTATCGTGTCTATCTTAACCAACGGGAAAAACTTCTCACCCTCACGTGGTGTCCGCACATATCCCATAACCGTGTCCCCAGTACGCAAACCATACATCCTGATAAGGTTCTGAGTCACATATATGTCGTCAGGCGACGTCAGATAGTTATAGTCCGACGACCGCAAGAACCCATAACCGTCGGGCATAAGCTCCAGCACGCCCTGAGCCGATATCACGTTGTCAAAATTATATGTCGGGCGGAATCGTGGATCCTGACGGTTATAGCCATACTTCTGACCTCCCTGAGGCTGATCCAAAATCTGCTCCTCATCTTCCGGAATGCCCTCTCCCTGAGCCTGCGTTCCCTCCATGCTCCCCTCACTCTCCTGATAACCATTAAATACCCCACTCTGCCCCGAGAACGCCAGCTTGTCAGCCAACGACTGCATCTGCTCCCCCTCATCCTTCACCGACGTCGACGAGTACTCCTCATTCGGATCATCTATACTGCGCCGCGACACACTGTCTGCGTCAGCCTTATTCCAGTCCTTCGCGTTCTTCGTCGTGTACGTCGTCACCTGGACCCTCTGGCGTGGCTTGCGCGGCACGCTCGGATCCACCGTCGGTGTAGGCTCCGCCTGCTTGAACTTGCTGAACGCCTTCGCTATCAAGTCCTCCTTCTCCTCAGCGCTCAGTCCCTCCTTCGAGGTCTCCGCGCCGCTCGACTCTGGCTCCGACGACGACTCCACCGACGGCTGCGAAGCACTCACAGTCGGAGTCTCCATCGACCCGCCTTGCGTTTCGATTATAATCCCGAGAAGCTCTTTTTTCTTGTACTGTTCCACTCGCCTTATGCCAAGCTCTTTCGCAATCTCGCGCAACCGTGGAAGTAAATAAGTCGACAGTTCTTCTGTGCTATACATTATGGAGCTAATATGAAAAGGCGAATCCCCTGACTTTCTTCCTCAGGAAACCGCAAGCACGATCTTCCACGCACCAGCGCAACGCCTTCTGAAATGCTATAATTTGTTTATTCTATAATTCAATAACGACCGCAGAACCTCATCCTTCCCGTCACTCCAACACATGGAGATTATCAACAATGAGATATCAACAAGCAAATATCTTCAGAACAATGAGATATAAACTAAGAAATGCAAACTCTGATCCATCCAGCCTGATACTCCGATACTTTCACAACGAAGAAATATCAACATGCGAATATCTTCAGAATGAGGAGATATGAAAGAGGAGATATGAACGAGGAATGCAAAAAATGAGGACTACATCTAAACTGGGGAGATACCTTCAGAATAAGGAGATGCGGACTCTGATAGTGTGCCATTTACGGCACCATCAACTCATCGCAAAATTAGCAATCTTTCTCATATATTCAACCCCTCACCCTCAAATTCTCCCCATAACGCAAACCCATACCACCAAACGCCGCAAGGCATACCACCCCACACATGCAACCTATAGTTACCTTGAGACGAAGTCCACTTCGTCTCAAGGTAAGCGCTGTAGGCGGGTTTAAACCCAAACGTCGTAAGGCGTACCCAAACCCACGCCCGCACCCTCTCCCCTAAACGCGAATGCATATCCAACCCATACAAGCCTCCCCACCGCCGCACCAACCGCGAGGTGTAAAGACGTTGCCTGGAACGTCTTTACACTCATATAAAAACCTCTTTACACTCCATCCATCCACCGTCTTTACACTCCCTTGAACTCCCCCCATTCCCCTAAACGCCAAATGCGTAACCCACACCTCCCACACATCCCCTTAAGGCTTGCGCCGCAGGTGCGCTAACACCCCCCAATCCACACCTCGCCCCCATCATCTTGAAACCTCTACCTGTATTTTTGAATGCTATTTTTTGCCTTTTGACCTGTTGCATTCCTTGCAGAGCATTTGGCAGTTGTCGGGGGTCGTGTGGCCGCCCTCAATCCACGGCTTTATGTGGTCAGCTTCCATCTCCTCGAGTTTGCAATCTTTGTCGCACTTGGCGCATTTGCCATTTTGCTTCTCGTAGGTGGCAAGTTTGATAGCCTCACTAAACGCTCTGAGGGATAGGTATTTGGGCTTTCGGGTGAAATAGTAGGGGTAGATGCCACGCTTGTTGGTGACGTCGTCGTCGAGCATCAGTCTCTTGACCTCAGCCTCAATGGCGGCAGTGTCGTATTCGTTACCGTGATAGCTGTTGTAGATGCTGCCCCAGTCAATTCCCTTCATTATCTTCTTCCGCACTTCGGAGGGGTTTATCGTCTTTTTAATCCACGTTATGACGTTCTGATAGTATGCCCATAGCTCTTCTGCGGCTTCTGCACGGTGCTGATTATCACTCATATATTTTTCAATTTTGCCTGCGGATTTCCATTCTATGGCGCGTTCGAGATAATCTTGACGTTTCGGGACACCAGAGATGTAGTCTTTGCCAATCATGTAGGCGGCGCAGCTGTTGCGACTGAAGAATTTCTTGGCGGCTGTGACAAACTCGCCATGGTAGACGGCGTTAAGAATCTCCTGCTCGGTCAGCACCTCGCCAGCAATGTTTATCCTCTTGAACCACTTTAGTTTCTCGCTCGCCTCGCCGGTGCATACATAGACGCTCAGCTTATAGTTGAGAATCTTATCGCGCTGGTCGTCTTGCAAATTCTTGAAACCCAGCATGTCGTCGCCAATCCTGACACTGAAGTTGCCCTCGAGATACTCGCAAATGGAAAGTGTGCGTTGCTGACCGTCGAGAACCTCCCATGTGCCGTCATCACGACTGGCCCAGTACATCACGTTGAGGGGAAAGCCTTGGTAGACGGTGTCTATCACCATCTGCTGCTGCTCGGGCGAATAGACGAACTCGCGCTGATAGGGAGGGCGGATGTCAAGTTTGCCACCGTAGCCGACAACGCTGCCTGTGGTGTCGTCGTTCTTGTAGCCGTCGTGAAGTTGGGCTATAGTGATTTCTTTGAGTTCAATATTCATGACTGATATGTGTTTAGTTACTTTTTGCGAATAAAAAGTCTCTTGTATATTCGCTTTCCGTTCACTATGGGCTGTGCACACATGCTCTCTCGCCATAGCCCATTAGAAAAGCCTTTGCCCTCGCTCTCCGTGCACCCGATAATCTCAAACTGCTCGGGGCTGAATTTTCCCATAAACGTGATAGGCACACCCATAGTGCCATCATAATCACATGGTATCGAGTCGACTCGGTCAACGTTTATGGCATCGTAGTTGTCATATCGTGGGTACTTCTCTTCATCGTAATGCTCGTATAGCACGATAGGCTCATGGCGCTTTTTGATGTCCAAATTGGTGAACCAACAGATGTTGCCGAGACTACGCCACTTCTTCCCTTCTTTGTCCTCCCAATAACGGGTTGCCCGCGGCTCGTAGTAGTCTGGCACTCGGAAAGACATATCGCCGAACTTATAGCCTATCCACATCTTGTTGTCTCTCAACAAGGGGAATATCTCTTTGTAGGTTATGGCGTTTTGGTTCCCAACTATCACGAACTGTTTGCCGTATTTAACCAGCTGCGCAACAAATTCCGCAAACAAGGAGAAGGGCGGGTTCGTCACCACTATATCGGCTTTTCGTAACAGCTCGATGCACTCCGGGCTTCTGAAGTCGCCATCGCCCTTAAACTCATGAATGCCTATCTCCTCGGGGTCTGGCACTCTGTTGCCGTTGAGGTCGCCGTTATATTCGAGCCATATAGCTTTGGGAGCCTTATTCTCGCTAAACAGGTTCCAATCTTGGTTCTTATAGCATGTGGTTATCAGCTTCTTAAGGCCGAGAGCCTCGAAGTTGTAGGCGAAATAGTGGAAGAAATTGCTGACGAAAGGGTCGTCGCAGTTGCACAAGACGGTTTTCCCTTGAAAGTGCTCCTTGTAGTGCCGCAGCTCGGCCTCGATGTCGGAGAGCTGGGTGTAGAACTCGTCCTCTTTTGCCTTCTGGGCAGAGTGTAGTGTTGAATTTCCCATGTCATGATGGCGATAGCGGCATTGCCATCAGACACTAACGAAAGGGGAAATGTGATAGACGAAAGGGCGGCGTGCGAATACAATAAAGGCACGGACCTTTCCACTCGCGTCCGCGGGAAGCGTAGGAGAAACCCGCTCCAACCCGTAGAAGGCCCATGCCCCTTGTCGGGACATGAGCATTATCTATATCAGGTTGGAACGGCAGCCTCTCAACGGCTTGCCGCAGACAAATTACACAGTTCCTGTCGTTTCCTCGAGAAAGAGTTTCCTACGCTTTTTCTTGTTGGACGCGAAAGATAGCTAATGCTATGTTGTTTTATTCAGTTGTTTGTGTCGCTTCTTTTGTGAGTTTTGGTTTAGGGGCAAATATAGGGAAAATAAATGGTAGTTGGATGAGGAGAGAGGGGAGGCGCTTTGGATCGCGTCTCGGAAGCCCCGCGGCGGGCCTGGATGTCGTTCCATGTCCTGTCTGGGCTCTCCATGAACGCCACGAAGTCGATGTAGTACATCAGCAGGTGGCGCGCCATCGTCACGACCTGCGAGAGGGTTGAGGCGCGAGCGCATAGCCTCGACCATAGGAAGGAGCTGTGCGATGAGGGTGGGGGATGTTACCCGTCCCTCTCGGGAAGTCTCGTGCCGGAAAGCGAATACGCCAGTGTTGACGTAGGCGGAGCGTCTGTTGTGCGTGACGCGGATGAACACGGTGAATGTGCCGTCGCGTTTCCGTCTCTTTTTGAAGACGATAGGGGTGATACTTGCCATACGTGGTGTGTTTAAACTATGCTAAAACAAACACCGTTTTGGGCAGTGGACACAACGAGACAGCCCCTCGGCGCATATGCGTCAAGGGGCTTATAGCTGAGCGGGAAACGGGACTCAAACCCGCGACCCTCTGCTTGGAAGGCAGATGCTCTATCGACTGAGCTATTCCCGCAAGGGATTAGTGGGAGGTGAAGGATTCGAACCTACGAAGCCGAAGCAGCAGATTTACAGTCTGTCCCATTTGACCACTCTGGAAACCTCCCATCATCAATAAGTGCCTTATCTCTCTCGAGAGAGCCAATAGAGGGACTCGAACCCACGACCGGCTGATTACAAATCAGCTGCTCTACCAACTGAGCTATATTGGCAGGTGGGTAAGCTATCTATGTCGCACCGCTCAACCTAATACCTTTGCTGCGGTCAGGCCCTGGAGGATTCAAAGGGAGCTGGTCGCATAGGACTTACCCGTGTGCTTTGTGACTGCAAAGTTATATAATATTTGGTTTCTACCAACTGCCGGGGCAACCTTTTTCTGAAAAGTTTTTGCCGCGCAACGCTATGCTCTGACTATCACTCCGTTGCGTATATGCCAAGATTTACCTGGCTGCGCCACGTGTCTATGATACGGTCTATGCGCCTCAACTCCTGTGGTATGTTTATGCGCTGAGGGCAGTGGGTCACGCATTGGCCGCAACCAATACAATAGGTGGCTTGCCGCTCACGCGGCACGGCCCGGTCGTAGCCCAGCAAGAATATCCGCCTGTTGCGCTCGTACGCTTGGCGGGTCTCGCTGTCGGCCGATTCGGCGTCCTTGTCCATGGGGAAATGGCCGTCGTTGATGCACTTGTTGTAGTGGAGAAGGTTGGCGGGTATGTCGATGCCGTAGGGGCACGGCATGCAATATTTGCAGTCGTTGCAGGGTATTGTGTTGAGCGCCATCATCTCTTGCGCCACATCGTCGAGAAATGTCATGTCCTCGTCTGTCAGGGGAGTGAATGGGGAGTATGAGGCGAGGTTGTCGTCGAGGTGCTCCATATAGGTCATGCCACTCAGAACGGTCAGCACCTTGGAAAAAGTGCCGGCATAGCGGAACGCCCATGACGCTATCGAGCGCTCGGGGTCGCGCCCTTTGAGCCTGCTGGCGATATGGTTGTTGACCTTGGCCAGGCGACCACCAAGGAGTGGTTCCATGATGACCGATGGTATGCCGCGTTTAGTGAGCTCGTCGTATAGGTACTCCGCATTAGTGTTGCGCGGGTTTATCTGCTTGGCGAAATGCCAGTCGAGATAGTTGAGCTGAATTTGCACGAAGTCCCACTTTATCTTGTCGTGCAAGGACAGCAGATGGTCGAACACCTCGATGTCGCCATGATATGAGAACCCGAGGTTGCGTATGCGCCCGGCATTGCGCTCGGCTATTAGGAACTCCAGTATGCCGTTGTCGACATATCGCTTCTGGTATGCGTCCATGCCGCCCATGCCTATGCCGTGGAGGAGCATATAGTCGATATAGTCGGTTTGCAGCTCCTTGAACGAGTTGTGGTACATCTTGATGGACTCCTCGCGGCTCCATGTGGACTCGGCAAAGTTGGATAGTTTAGTCGCAATGAAGTATTTGTCTCGCGGGTGGCGGCTCAGGGCGATGCCTGTGGCGCGCTCGCTCATGCCCTTGCAATATGCGGGCGACGTGTCGAAATAGTTCACACCGTAGTCTATGGCATGGTCGACAAGTCGGTTCACCATCTCCTGGTCTATATTGTCGTTCTCGTCGGTCGGCCAGCGCATGCAGCCGTAGCCGAGTAGTGAGACTTTGTCGCCCGTGGTGGGCGTTTGGCGCATCTCCATCTTGCCTTTTGTGGCCTGCGCCTTCGTCTCTTCTGCCTGTGCCGACTCGCCAGTGCATGCCGCAAGGGCTAACGACGCCCCGGCTCCTATATGGGTGAGGAATGTCCTCCTGTTAATCTTCTCCATGGCTTACACTTCCTTATGGTTTTCATGACCCTCGACATATATCGCGCTTAGAGGGCGTGATGGGCAGACGTGCTCACAAGCGCCACACCCTATGCACTTTTCCTCGTTCACGGCGGGAATCCTCAGGTCGGGGTTGTCTTTATGCTTAACCATCATTATCGCCCCATTGGGGCAATGCCGCGCGCAGTTGCCGCAACTTACCCCCTCGCTATTCACCACGCAGCGGTTCGCCACCCACACGGCATGTCCAATTTGCGTGGAGACTTTGACGCTGAGGGGTAGGGGAGTGATGGCTCCCGCGGGGCATATCTGTGAGCAGAGGTTACAGTCGGGTCGGCAATAGCCACGCTCAAAGCTCATGCGGGGTTGCATAAGGGTGAGCAGGTCGGTGGAGGGGCGCAGCACGTTGTTAGGGCATTGGGCTACGCAAAGTTGACACCCTGTGCATCGGCTGGTGAATTGCCTAAGGCTGCGAGAACCTGGTGGGACGAGGTCTGTGGTGCGCTTGGGTGGCACCTTGGCATCGAGGATAGTCAGGCCGCCGTCCACTATCTTCTCTTTTTGGGCTGTGGCGGCTGTGGCGGTCAGGATGCCTACGCCCGTGAGGAATGTGCGCAAGCTGCCATCGGTAGCCTTTGTGGATGACGTTGTGGCGGGCTTAGAGCGTCGCCAAGTGTATGATATCGCGCCCTTCTTGCAAGAGTCGATACAGTTGAAGCACGTCACGCAACGGCTGCGGTCGATTGTCGACCCACCGTCTTTCTTGATGTCGATACACGCCGCCTTGCAATTCTTCTCGCAGAGGCGGCACCCCACGCATTTTGTTTTGTCAATGACCGGGGCGAGGAGAGACACCTTGGAGAGATAGCCTAACACTGTCCCTATGGGGCATACGGTGTTGCAATACGTGCGGCCATTGCGCCATGCCAATATGCCCACAATGATGAGCGTCAGCAGGGCAATGAGGAACACTGGCACACTGCGCACCCATACGTCGGTCACGCCCACATGATAGCCCCCCGCCGTGCCATCTACCCACGACACCAGGTTGGCGCACAACTGATAGATGGGCTGGAAGACATTTTGCGCAATACGCCCGAACGAACTATATGGGGCTACCAGCGCAACGACGCTACCCACGCCCGCCACCATGCATACGATGAACACGCCCAGGACGGTGAGGCGCAGCACCCTCTTCTCGCGTGAGAAGGCATACCGACGAGGCTTAGCGCGACGACCCAGACGTGCAAACAGGTCTTGCAACAGACCCATGGGGCATATCACGGAGCAGTATACTCGCCCGAAGAGCATCGTGACGAGCAATATTACCCCCACGATTATGAACGCCCCGCCCATGAAGGCTGGGAGTATTTGAATCTCGGTGAGCCACGACAGATATTTAGCTCCGAGGCCGCTGATGTCGACAAACAAGAATGTAATGAGCAGGAGCACCATAGCCCCCAGCACTATGCGTAGTTTGCGTAGCATATTCTATCGGTTAGTTACGTAGGCTGACAAATGTAGCACTTTTGCGGAAAAGCACGCAAGGAGGGGCGCTAATACGTATAGCGTCCCATTCTAAATAGTATAGAGCTGTGGGTTAGATTTTTATGCCGACAAAGAGAACATCGTCGGTCTGTGGATAGTCGCCCTTCCACTGTGTGAAGAACTCTTGGACGGTGAGAATCTGCTCGTCCATGCTGTCGTCGCGAATGGTTTTGAGGAACTTCTCTATGCGTGAGTTTTTGAGCTTCTCGCCGTTCTGACCGCCAAACTGGTCGCTATACCCGTCGGTGTATATGTAGAAGGTGTCGCCTGTGGACATTTCGAGAGTCGTGGTCTCGAACTTGCGGTGATGGAGTGTGGTGTCGATGTCGCCAATGCTTCTCTTGGTGCCTCGGATGGTGAACATGTCGTCACCCTGTGAGACTATTATGGGGCGTCGCGCCGCGGCGGCTTTGAACACGTGGGTGTTGAGGTCGAGCACCACGAGTGCGGCGTCGAGGCCATCCTTAGTAGCCTCACCGTCGACCTTGTTGTGAGAGAGGTTCTCGATGATGCTGCCGTCGAGCATCTCGAGCATAGTGGCGGGGTCGAGTTCCTCCTCGGATAGCCTGTCGCAGATGCTGTTGATAATCGTGGCCGAGACCATCGACATGAAGGCTCCCGGCACGCCATGTCCGGTACAGTCGGCGCAACATATCACGAGTTTATCACCCTTGCGCGTGAACCAGAAGAAGTCGCCACTCACGACATCGAGCGGGCTGAGGAACACGAGCGAGCCACTTATGGGGTAGTCGTTGAGCGACTCGGGGCTTGGCGTTATGGACTGCTGGATGTGCTGCGCATATTGTATGCTCTCGGAGATGCGTTTGTTGGTGACCTCGATATATTGCGTTTGCTGCTTGAATTCGGCCATTTTCTTTTGCAGTTCCTCTTGGAGGCGTTTGGTGTCGTTCATGGCCTTAATCCTCACTCCCCTCATGCGAACATGGGCATAGCCGATGACAGTGGTGAGGATCAGTGCGAGGATTATGATATACTCAATGGTATTGGACTCCCTCTCCTCTTTGGCCGCCCTCTCGGTGTCGCGCTTGTTCTCTATCTGTGTCAGTTCCGCCTCGCGTTGCCTATTGTTGACGGAGAAGACGTCGTTTTGCATCTCGAAGCCGCGCCTACGCTCGTCGGTCAGCACGTTGTAGGCCTCCTCGTAGTTGCCTTGTACGACCCAGTATGTGCATCGGCTCTCGTTGACCATGGCCCAGTCGAAGAGAGTCAGTTCAGAGTCTTGTGGCACGGAGTCGAACAGGTAGGCGCGGGCGCAGTCGAAATTCTTTTGCATGGCGCATATCTCGCCGCGGAGGATGTCGAAAACGAGTCGCCCCTCGTGCGAGAGGTTCTGGGTGTCGATTTTGGTGGCGCACTCTTCGGCCCATCCCACCTGACCGAGACGGCAACGAGCCAGGCCTTGGAACGCCACGGCGTCGGACTGGTGCACGTTGTAGCCCGTCTTGTCGATGAGCATCTCGAGTTTGCTCATGGCCGTGGCGGCTTGCGAATATTGGTGGAGAAAGAAGCGGAGCCTGACGATCTGGCGCAGATACCACATCTTGGAACGGTCGGACGCCTTGTCATAGATCAGGCTCGCCTTGGTGAGCAGCCTGTCGGCCACATCGACACAGCACAGGTCGATAGCCACGCCAGCGCACTCGGCCAATGAGAGCATTCGGCATGGTGGCTCGATCTCGTCGAGGCTCACCGTGTCGAGCACAAATTCGGCGCTGCGGATTTGCAACATCACGCCTTGCCAGTCTTGCGTCTTGCATCCCACTTTGGCGAGCAGGCCACAAATCTTGACTATCCTATGCGAATATCCCGCGTCGCGGGCGTAGTTGAGGCTCTTCTGGAGATGGTAGTAGCAGCTGTCGGTGCGCGCGGCATGATAGAAGGCGTCGCCCTTGATGAACTCCATGTCGGCCATCTGCCTCATGCGCTCATTGTAGGACATGGCGGTGCCCTTGCTCAGTGTGTTTATCACGTGGTCGGCATAGAATATGGCGGAGTCGCGGGCTCTGAGGTCACAGTCGCTGCTTTGTGCGAATTTCCATGCGGTCAGTATGTCGGCGTCGATGATCGCGGCGGAGTCGGTCGTGCCATGCCTCATTTGCTGTCGGAGGCGGCATACGGCGTCGTAGAAGCCAAGGGTGTCGCACTCGGTCACTTGTGAGCGTAGCGTCTCATAGCCCTCGGCATGGTCGTCGACACAACTGTCGCATGCGGTTGCACACGTTGCGGCAACGATTGCGGTGGCGACCACAAACACGATTCCGATGGATGACATAAACCGTTTCACGTGGACAAAAGTAATAAAATACGCTAAAACGCGGCAACCTTTTTAGACGAAAGGGCGTAGGAGGACGCTAAAACACGTTTCTGAGTTGACGAATTGACGAACCGCGCATTTCGCAAGAGCGGGTAAAGAAAACAGCGGTCATCCTCGTGATGAGGACGGCCGCCGACATAATACCGTGGAGCTGTGGGGGATCGAACCCCAGTCCATACATTGAAGTCATGCGCTTTCTACATGCTTATCCATTCGTTGATTTTCGAGCTCGGCTTGGGAAATGGCACCCAGCGCCTCGCCTTAGCTCTTTAAAATCTCGCCCTTGGAGAGGAGCACCCCTCGGGCCATCCCTGATTTTTCTGCGCCTCCGTGTCAGACCGCCTCAAGGAGTGGGCATCTGGGAGACGTCTCGTCCCTGTCACTATGGCAGGGATGAAGCCAGTCTACTATACTTCGACTAGGCAGCGAGAGCGTAAGAATTGTTGCCAGTTATAGGTTTAGTACCCGAGATTAAGGAGCCGGCATACCGACGCTCCGCATGCTTACGCACCACTTTGCAACGCTGTCGAATCCAGTTCAGCCCCGTTGTGTGGTACGTTGGGAAAGCGAAGGTAACCGAAAGGTTTGAGATGTGGAAGGGGAGTGGGCTTTTTTAGAGATTTTTAAGTGAACACATTTGTACAGATAGGAAACCCCGCCTTAGTGTGCTAAGGCGGGGCGAGTGAGCCAATGCCTGGTGATGATGTGTTGTGTGTAGGGATGAGTTTGTGCGCTGTCCGCCCGTGCGTTGTGATGTGTTGTAGGTGGGCTTGCCTTGACATAATGGCGAACATTGCCCCTGTCGCCGTGGGGTTGAGCATTCGCTCTCACTCTATTATTCGTCGAGGTCGATTTGCCAGTTGAGGGATTGTATCTGGTTTTCGAGGAGTCGCAGTTGTTTTGAGGTGTCGTCGATCATTTTCTTGATGTCGGATGCGGGGATGGAGGATAGGATGAGTATCTCGGAGCGTGAGGCTCGTGAGGAGCGCAAGGCGAGTTGCCGTTGTATGTTGGTGTAGGTGTCGTATTGTAGTTTGAGGGTGTCTTGAACGTGGTAGATTTGCGTGCCGGAGCCTACGGAGCCGAGGTCAGGCCGTTAATTTCCTTATCGGCTGCGAAAGGATAGCCGGCGAACTCTATGCGGACGTAGCTAATGATGCCGCTATTGTCAGCTTTGTTCTCGCCGCCATGCTTGGTGCGTGGGCCACCCTCGATTTGCATCTCGGCTTGGTTGTTGCGTGCCTTGCCGCAGCCTGGATTGTTACAATGGTGCGACAGGCGTTTGTCATGATGGTTAAAAACACATACTTGCGAATATTCATATCTTTGTTGGCATGAAGACAGAAGATATCGTAATAGTGCGTAGCGCAAAGCGGCCACAGTGGACTCCTGTGACGCAGAAGATAATCTCTATCAAGGAGGGTGAGCGCGGTGTGTGCGTGGTGTTCAAAGAGGGGCCACGGAATTATTCCGCGGGTAATGTCGAGACACTGCATGAGCGTGAGGAGATAGACCCTAAGGATATAGAGATAACGCTTGCGGATAAGCGTCAGTATGCGCAGAAGATATACCGATATAAATCGAAGCAGGGGGTATTCTATCGGTTGGAATACTCGTCGGGGTTTGTTAGTGAATATGCAGCCCATGAGCTGTCTATACGGGACAATGCGTTGCGCAAGCGGGAGGTACGTCGCATATTTGACTATCTGAAGGCCGTAGCGGCGCAGGGCGTGCTCAAAACGGAGGGTAAGGCAATATCGCTTGCGGATAAATATGAGAAGATAGCGTTCGTGCCTACTGACTCAGCCCTTGCCGCATACCTGTCGGCAACAAACAATAAGGGCGGCAAGGAGCCTCAGCCACTGCTCTTCCCATTTCATAGCAATGAGAGTCAGATGGTTGCCGTGGCCAACGCCTTTTCTGCGCAAATATCTGTCATACAAGGCCCGCCAGGCACTGGCAAGACCCAGACGATACTCAATATTGTTGCTAATATCCTCGCTCAAAACAAGACGGTGCTGATTGTGAGCAACAACAACTCTGCCATTGACAATGTTGAGGAGAAGTTTCGCAAGGAGGGTCTTGACTTTGTGATAGCTAAGCTGGGCAGGAGTGAGAACCGCAACGACTTCATAGAGAACGGTCAACGGCGGCTGCCCGCCATGAGTGGCTGGGGCGAGGCGGATTCACGCTCCATGAAGCGCAACCTTGGCGACGTCAATGAGCGGATGCGCATCATATTTGAGAGCCGCAACAGACTTGCCGAGGCGCGGCAGGAACTCAAGGCACTTGATATTGAGGGCGAGCATTATGTGCGAGAGAAGGGGGTGTCGGCGGACAGCCTTGACCGCTATCGCGCCATGTCGTCGGAGCGGCTGCTTGGACTCATGGTTGATGAGGACATGGTGGACGAGATACGTGGTGATGTGGATAGCCTTGCCATAGCGCGTGCCATACGCGGGTTGATGCCGCGGCTCAGGTCGATTATTGGTGAGAGGCGGCTTGTGGGGTTAAGGGGGAGTGTGCCGGCGTCGTTCAGGCGAGACATACGCGCGCTGTTTTATGTGAGCCGCGCACGGGAGTTGCGTGATGAGATAAGCAGGCTTGAGAGGCTGCTGCAAGGTGAGGATGCGGACGCGCTAATGTCTAGTCAAGGTGAGCTCTCGATGCGTCTGCTACACGATGCGCTCTTGAAGAAGTATATGCCTACAGTCCGGGAGCGTGAGGTGTTCGTGGCGGATGACCTGTATCACCGTTGGGATGTGGTGGCGGATGAGTATCCGGTGGTGCTTAGCACGACATTCTCGGCGGCGACGACGCTTAGTGGAGTGACGTTTGATTTTGTGATAGTGGACGAGGCGTCGCAGGTGTCGGTTGAGGCGGGGGCGTTGGCGTTGAGCCGTGGTCGGCGTGCGGTGATTGTTGGAGACCTTATGCAGTTGCCTAACATTGTCAGTGGCGAGGCGCGTGCGGGCATTGAGAATGTCAACGCCACGGCGCGTATACCAGAGGCGTATGACTGTCTGGAGAACAGTTTTCTTGCGTCGGTTGTCAAGGTGTTCAGTGATTGCCCGTCCACCTTGCTTCGTGAGCATTATCGTTGCGACCCTATGATTATTGGTTTCTGCAACACTAAGTTCTATGGGGGTAAGCTAATCGTGATGACGGAGGGCGGCTCGAAGGCCTCGATGCGGGTGGTGCGGACTGTGGCGGGTAATCATGCGAGACGTGAGGAGTGTGATGACGGTCATGTGTCGAGCTCGAATATGCGTGAGGTGGACGAGCTCAAGATGTTGCTGCGGGATGAGGGGAGGGTGGATATTGGCGTGATATCGCCATATAGGGGTCAGGTGGAGCTTATGCGGCGTGAGTTGGGTGACGGTGTTGAGGTTGACACTATACATAAATTCCAGGGTCGTGAGAAGGATGTGATAGTGCTCAGCACGGTGAAGAATGCGTATGATGAATTTACTGACGACCCTAATCTTGTGAATGTGGCGGTGTCGCGCGCCCGTAAGGAGTTCATCCTGGTGACGAACGGCAACGATGACGAGACGGCCGAGGGTGGTAATTTGCGCGACTTGATACGGTATATTGACTATAACCATGGTGAGGTGCGCGACAGCAGCCTGCACTCTATATTTGATTTGCTGTATGGGTGCTACTCAGAACGGCGGGAGCAATATATATCGCGTCATGGGCGGGTGTCGGGTTATGACTCGGAGAATATAACGTATGGCGTGATACGGACTATATTGTCGCGTAATCCTGACATGGCTAACCTTCACGTGTGGCCTAACTATAGTCTTCAGCTGCTTATACGGGACACGTCGTCGCTCTCTGAGGCTGAGGCGAAGTTTGTGGTGTCGGGCAGCCATGTTGATTTCCTCATTGTGAACCGTTGCGGGAATGTGCCGGTGCTTGCTATTGAGGTTGACGGGGCGTTGTATCACTCACGGCATTCACGGCAGCGTGAGCGTGACGCCTTGAAGGATGGTCTTTTGACGCGGTTGGGGTTGCCTGTGTTGCGGTTGTCGACGACGGGGAGCGGAGAGGTGGAGCGGATAGAGGGGATGATACGGGAGAGGGTTGGGGGGTAGGGGAGGAGAGATTTGGCGCACATGCTTATAAGATAATTTTTCGGAAGTATGGGGGACAAATCGTTTTTTCGTGTGTGACAAACTGTTTTTTTATGGGGGACAAATTGTTACCCGATGTGTGACAAATGTTCATGGGAGTGTGGGGGGTGCATTGGGTTCAGTATTGTTTCAGTATGTTGTGGTATAGGTGGTGCAGTTTTATCAGTATATTGTCAGTATCTTGGTATATGGGAGGTGCATGGGGGGCCGATGTATGTAGGGTTGGAGGGGGATTGGGTTGGAGGGGGATTGGGTTGGAGGGGGATTGGGTTGGAGGGGGTGTTTGAGGGGTGTTGGTGGGTGTGGATGATGGTTGTTGTGAGTGTAGGATGAAGGAGGAAGAGTGTGTGGTTGGGGAGATGTATGGGTCATTCTTCATATCTTTGCGTGCAAAATAGGATTATGGGGTTTCCATTGGCGTTTGAGGAGCGTTTGCGGAGGCAGCGCGATGATGCGGAGGACTTGTTGGAGTCTCTCCGTGGTTGTGCGTCGTTGTCGGTGCGTTTGAATCCGGGAAAGGTTGTTGGGCTTGAGGGGTTGGTGGATGGCGCGGATGTGGTGCCGTGGTGTGGTGAGGGGCGTTATTTGCGTGAGCGTCCGAATTTCACGTTGATGCCTCAGTTGCATGGTGGTGCGTTTTATGTGCAGGAGCCGTCGAGCATGTCGCTTGGTGCGGCGTTGGATGTGGCGTTGCCTTTGATAGGAGGTGAGCCGGTGTGTCTGGACTTGTGCGCCGCGCCGGGTGGCAAGTCTACGTTGCTGATGTCGCGGGTTGGGAGTGGTGGTGTGGTGGTGGCGAACGAGGTGGTGCGGCAGCGTGCGTGGATATTGCGGGAGAATGTGGCTAAGTGGGGGAGCGTGTCGGCGATTGTGACGAACCGTACGGCGGGTCAGATTGGGGAGTCGGGGTTGATGTTTGATTTAATCGTGGTGGACGCGCCGTGTTCGGGAGAGGGTATGTTCAGGAAGGACGCGGGGGCTGTGGGTGAGTGGTCGGAGCAGGGAGCGGAGCAGTGCGCGGCGCGTCAGAGGGAGATATTGGGGGCGATATGGCCGGCGTTGCGGGCGGGCGGGTTGATGGTGTATTCGACGTGCACGTATAACCCGGAGGAGAATGAGAGGAATGTTGATTGGCTTCATGAGACTTACGGGGCGAGGGCGTTGGAGGTTGAGTTGCCTGCGGAGGTGGAGCGTATAGATACTAAGGCGGGTGTGGCGTATGGGTTCTACCCTCATAAGGTTAGGGGCGAGGGTTTTTTCTTGTGCTTGTTGAGGAAGGGTGATGATGGCGGGGTTGTGTCGGCGAGGTGTGGCAAGAGGCCGGTGGGGCGGTATAGGCAGTATAGGGGCGCGTTGGGGTGCGTTGAGGGTTTGAGTGTGTATCAGAGGGGTGAGGAGTTGTATGGGTTTCCGTCGGGTATGGCTCAGCGGATGGTTGGGATGGCTGAGGCGTTGGATCCGCTTATGGCCGGGGTGCATGTGGGGACGGTCGTGGAGAAGAGGGGGAGGGTGGCGGTATGCCCCGGGGCGGAGTTGCCGTTGTCGATGGCGTATGTGAGGGGGAGCATGGCGGAGGTGGAGGTGTCGTTGGATGTGGCTCGTAAGTATCTGCATGGGGATTCGGACATTGCTGTCGGGGAGGATGTGGCGGACGGGTGGGTTGTGGTGACGTATGGGGGGTTGCCGTTGGGGATTGTGAAGAAGATGGGTGGTCGGGTGAACAACTATTATCCGAAGGAGTGGCGAATAAAGATGAATATCCAAAAAACAATATAGAGCGCAGATGGCACGCAACAAGAAGAATAAGCCGGAGCTGTTGCAGGTGACGGTGGCCGATATGGCGGCGGAGGGTAAATCGATATGCAGGGTAGAGGAGCAGGTGGTGTTTGTGAGCGGGGCGGTACCTGGTGATGTTGTCGACATACAGATAACGAAGAGGCGGTCGAATTACGCGGAGGGGTTCATCACGCGGTTTCATAAGTATTCGCCGATAAGGGTAGAGCCATTCTGTCCGCATTTTGGGAAGTGTGGAGGGTGCAAGTGGCAGTTCATACCGTACGAGAAGCAGGTGGAGTATAAGCAGCGTGAGGTGGTGAATAATTTGCGGAGGATAGGTCATGTTGAGTTGCCGGAGTGTATGCCTATATTGCCGTCGGAGGAGAATCGGTATTACAGGAATAAGCTGGAGTATACATATTCGGCTAAGCGGTGGTTGACGGCGGAGGAGCTGGGTAATCCGGAGATAGCCAAGACGCCTGGCGTTGGGTTTCATGTGCCAGGGTTGTTTGACAAGGTGGTAGACATCACGGAGTGCCATTTGCAGGCTGAGCCGTCGAACGCTATAAGGAACTGGACGCGTGAGTATGCGTTGGGGCATGGTTTGACATTTTATGATTTGAGGGAGCGTCATGGGTTGTTGCGTAATATAACGATAAGGACGGCATCGACCGGGGATGTCATGGTGATCGTGGCGTTTGGCGAGGATAGTCCGGAGGAGTCGCGGGAGATGCTTGGCGCGTTGCGGGAGGCGTTTCCACGGGTTACGAGTTTGATGTATGTGGTCAATACTAAGGCCAATGACACGATAACGGACTTGGAGGTGGAGTTGTTTGCGGGTCAGCCGTATATCACGGAGAGGATGGGGGATATACAGTTCCGGGTGGGTCCTAAGTCGTTTTATCAGACTAACTCGCGTCAGGCGCAGAGGTTGTATGATGTGGCGAAGTGTTTTGCCGGGTTGACGGGTAATGAGACGGTGTATGACTTGTATACCGGCACGGGGACGATAGCTAACTATGTGGCGAGGTCGGCACGAAGGGTGATAGGCGTGGAGTATGTGCCAGAGGCTATTGAGGATGCGAAGGTTAACTCGCGGATAAACGGTATAGAGAACACGCTGTTCTATGCGGGAGATATGAAGGATGTGTTGACGTTGGACTTCATAGCGCGGCATGGGGCGCCGGATGTGATGATAGTGGATCCGCCGAGGGCTGGGATGCATCCAGACGTTGTTGAGACGATATTGCAGGCGTCGCCGCGGAGGGTAGTGTACGTCAGTTGCAACTCTGCGACTCAGGCTCGTGACATACAGATGATGGATAGTCAGTATAGGGTTGAGGCGTTGCAGCCGGTGGACATGTTCCCCCATACTCATCATGTGGAGTCGGTGGTGTTGCTGGTAAGGAGGGATTAGAGAGGGGTTGGGGACGGTGGGTTGGTGGTGCCGTGCCGAACTGTTCGCTTGTTGGGGTCGCAAACAAAACCAAAATAGGGGCATGGTTTTTTCACACTCTATAAATAATTATTAGTACATTTGCGCTGTCGTGCAGGTGGTGCATATTCCACGTTTACGGCAGAAAATTCAACCTATAACAATCATTTGAGACATACCATGCAGACAAAGGACCTCAAGAACTCCATAGCGCAGGGAGATACCTTGCGTTCGCTCTACGGTGATGATGACGCCGTCGTAAAAGCTCAGCAGCAGAGGTACACTACCCTCGTAGACGAATTCATCACCACGTATGGTGACAAGGATGTCACCGCATTCAGTTCGCCAGGCAGGACGGAGATAGGCGGCAACCATACGGATCATAACTATGGGCGTGTGCTGGCCGGGGCGGTGAACCTTGACAATGTGGCCATAGCGTCGGCCAATGGGACGGATAAGGTGCATATCCTCTCGTCGGGCTATCCCCAGTTTGAGGTGGACTTGTCGACACTTGAGCCCAATAAGGCGGAGTATTACACGTCGGTGGGTCTGGTACGCGGCATTTGCGCACGTATGAAGGAGCTTGGGTTCAAGATAGGAGGCTTTGACGCGGTCATCAATAGTGGCGTGCCTAAGGGTTCGGGATTGAGCTCGTCGGCATCGTTCGAGGTGCTTATTGGAGCGATAGTTAGTCACCTCTTCAATGGCGGTAAGCTTGACGCTGTGCTTAATGCGCAGATTGGCCAGTATGCCGAGAATGTATTCTTCGGTAAGCCGTGTGGCCTGATGGATCAGACGGCATGCTCTGTTGGTGGTTTGGTGACCATTGACTTTGCCGACCCTGCGAATCCGATAGTCAAGAAGGTGGACTTTGACTTCACCAAGACTGGGTATCACCTTGTCATCACCGATACTGGCGGTAATCATGCCGACCTCAATGACGAGTATGCGGCACTGCCTGCTGACATGAAAGGTGTAGCCGCTAAACTTGGCAAGAAGGTGTTGCGAGAGGTAAGTCTTGAGCAGGTCGTTGATGCTATCCCTGTGCTTCGTAAGGATGGTGTTGGAGACAGGGCTATACTTCGTGCCATACACTTTGAGCGTGACAATGCCCGTGTGGCGGAGCAGGTGGCGGATCTTGAGAGGGGCGACTTTAAGGCCTTCCTCGGTAAGGTATGCGTCTCGGGACAGAGTTCGTTCATGTATAACCAGAACGTCTACCCTGTGAACAATGTCGATGAGCAGGGGTTGTCGATAGCTCTTGCGTTGAGTGACATAGTACTTGGCTCGGAAGGCGCATGGCGTGTGCATGGTGGTGGATTCGCTGGCACGGTGCAGGCGTTTGTACCGTCGCATCTGCTTGACAAGTATGTGGATACCCTTGAGCATACCTTTGGCAAGGGCAAGTGCCACAAGCTATTCATCCGTCCTCAGGGCTCTATCAAGGTGGAGTTTTAGGGTATCCCAATAAGCAATTAACAGTTAGATAAATATGGCAAATAAGAAGGGCGGGACAACTCTCGCTATCGTCACGATGATGTTCATCTACGCGATGATATCGTTCGTGACTAACCTTGCGGCACCGACCAGTAACATTTGGAAGGCGCAGGAAATCCTTGGTGACAGCAATACGCTGGGCATGATGGGCAACATGATGAACTTCTTGGCGTACCTCTTCATGGGTATACCTGCTGGTCAGATGTTGTCGCGTATAGGCTATAAGAAGACGGCGCTTGTAGGTATCGCTGTGGGCTTCTTTGGCGTGCTCATCCAATATCTCTCGGGCTTCCCTGAGGGATGGGCGGGCTTCATCACGTACCTTGCTGGCGCATTCATCTCTGGCTTCTCTGTATGTATGCTCAACACGGTGGTCAACCCTATGCTCAACCTTCTTGGTGGCGGTGGCAACAAGGGTAACCAGCTCAACCTCATGGGTGGCACGTTCAACTCGCTTGCTGGCACCATCACGCCTATGCTTGTGGGTGCTCTTGTAGGCCAGGTGACGCCTGAGACAAGCATTAGCGATATCTCGTTGGTTATGTTCATCGCTATGGCCGTATTTGCGGCAGCGTTCATCATCCTCCTCTTCATTCCCATTGAGAATCCTGAGAATGGCAATAGCGACGCTAACACAGTCTTCGAGCGTTCAGCGTGGAGCTTCAGGCATTGCACGCTTGGCGTCGTTGGCATCTTCCTCTATGTAGGTGTCGAGATTGGTATTCCTGGCACGCTTAACAACTACCTTGCCGACACATCGTCGGAGGGCGCATGGATAAATGCTCCGGAGAAGGCTGCCGCTATTGGTGGCTTTGTGGCTGGCACGTATTGGTTGCTTATGCTTGTAGGTCGACTCATCTCGTCCGCCATAGCCGATAAGGTGTCGAGTAAGATGCTTATGACCGTAACGTCGTCTGTGGCGCTTATCCTCATTGTGGCTGCTATCTTCACTCCTAAGGAGAGCCTCACGTCTATGCCTCTCTTCAATGGTAGCGGATTTGCTATGACCGAGGTGCCGATGAGCGCACTCTTCCTTGTGCTTTGTGGTCTATGCACTTCCGTCATGTGGGCATCAATCTTCAACCTTGCTACTGAGGGACTTGGCAAGTATACGGCTAAGGCATCGGGCCTCTTCATGACGATGGTTGTTGGTGGCGGTATCCTCCCGCTTATCCAGAACGGTATAGCAGATAAGGCTGGCTACATGTTCTCGTATATCGTTCCCATTGTCGCCCTTGCGTACCTCTTGTGGTACGCCCTTATAGGCAGCAAGAACGTCAATAAGGATATCAAGATAGATTAGTAGCAATCTAATCATATAGAAGCCCTGGCGCCTGATGTGGTGGCCGGGGCTTTTCTGTATATGCGATGTGCTAATATTACACTCGTTGTTAAATATTCAGCCGCATAGTTGAAAATACACATCAAGGTTATTGATTAGTATCAGATAAATTGCATAACTTTGCGGCTGTAAGTAAAGAAAGGCAATACAATTACATAACAAAAGAAATGAGCCAGATTTCAGACCGCATTCTCGCAATGTCGGAGTCAGCGACACTCGCGATGACACAGAAGAGCCGTGAGTTGCAAGCTCAGGGGCTTGACATCATTAACCTCTCCATTGGTGAGCCCGATTTCAACACACCCGAACACATCAAGGCTGCGGCCATCAAGGCCATCGAGAATAACCAGACTCATTATCCCCCAGTGCCTGGCTACCCCGACCTTCGCAAGGCCATCGTGGCAAGGATGAAGAGCTGGCTCGGACTTGACTATGATGTCAATCAGGTTATAGTGTCAGCTGGTGGCAAGCATAGTCTCGTCAATGTCATCCTCTCTGTCATCAACAAGGGCGATGAGGTTGTGCTTCCTGCCCCTTATTGGGTAACATATACCGAGCAAGTCGTGCTTGCCGAGGGCAAGAGCGTCATCGTTCCCACAGGCATTGAGCAAGATTTCAAGATGCGTCCTGAGCAACTTGAGGCCGCCATCACTGACAAGACTCGTATGCTTATACTTTGTTCTCCCTCGAACCCTACAGGCAGCATGTATACTCGTGAGGAGCTTGAGGGACTTGCGGCAGTACTCAAGAAGCATCCACAGGTTCTCGTGCTCAGCGATGAGATCTATGACATGATATCCTACGGTCAGAAGCACTTCTCGATGGCTCAAATGGAGGGTATGAAGGATCGTGTCATTGTAGCCAACGGTATGTCGAAGGGTTATGCTATGACGGGCTGGCGTATGGGCTATATATGCGCCCCCCTCGATATTGCTAAGGCTGTCAACAAGCTTCAGGGTCAGATGACCTCTGGTATTTGCACCATCACGCAGGCCGCTTCTATCGCCGCCCTCACTGGTGGCAACGAGGCGTCGGAGAAGATGACCGCTGAGTTTAAGAAACGTCGTGACATTGTCTACGACCTCCTCTCTAAGATCCCTGGTCTCAAGGTCAACATGCCAGCTGGCGCATTCTACTTCTTCCCCAATGTTGAGAGTTACATTGGCAAGAAGACTGCGGACGGCAAGAAGATAGCCAACTCCAGTGACCTCGCCATGTACCTCCTCACTGTTGGTCACGTGGCAACTGTGGCTGGCTCAGCGTTTGGTGCCGAGGGTTACATCCGTCTTTCGTATGCCACAAGCGAGGAGAAGCTTCGTGAGAGTGTTAAGCGTATAGCCGCCGCCCTTGCGCAGCTCAAATAGCGGTGTAGCGTAAAGCGTTAATTCCATACTAATCCCTCTCGGTTCACAAGACTGAGGGGGATTTTTCTGTTAATCGCTGTGCCGCCCATGTGAAAATCATTTCCTCCTTTGCCTGTTTTCAACTATCTTTGGCATAAAATTATAACTCGTGAACGCACTGACATTCTTACTTATAGCGTTATTCATAGTTGCCCTTGTGGTCGTTGTGGCGCTCTTCTTGCGTGATGCTGACAAGAGAAGGCAGGCTGATTATCGTGCCAATGTGGTGCGTGAGGTGCTACCCAATCGTCTCCAGGCCTACGAGCGACTCTCGCTATACCTTAGCCGCATAACGCCTGACGAGATGGCAGTGCGTGAGCAAGTGGCAGCGGCATCAGCTAAAGATCTCTATCTTGCCATGGTGAACTCTGTCCGTCAGGAATTTGAGCATAACGTTGCCATGCAGATATACGTCACTAATGCCACGTGGAGACGTGTGGAGCGTGCTAAAGATGAGGTGCTGAAGACTCTTGCCGACCTTGTCAAAACAGTAGCCCCTAATGTCACGCCGCTGGAATTCTCTGCTGAGTTCGTTGAGGCGGGACGCAACACGTGCCTCTTCTATATTGAGAGGGCGAAAGAGGGATTGCGGGCCGATGTTGCGGGAGAATTTGTGAGACGCTGATATAAAAAGTCACGTGACGTGCAGAATTGTACGATTTTTTCCTATTTTTGCACTCGCGAACTATAAAACATACTGTTTGCTGTTTTCTCGTGAGGTGGCAAACGATAAATAACGATAACTCTATAAGGACAAAATGAAAAAGCACAATTTCTACGCCGGGCCTTCAATCTTGCCTCAAGAGACGATCAAGAAGACCGCCGAGGCTGTGTTGGATTTCGCAGGCACGGGTCTCTCTTTGCTCGAGATCTCACACAGAAGCAAGGAGTTTCAGGCAGTGATGGACGAGACACAGGCTCTCTTCAAGGAGTTGCTCGATGTTCCTGCTGGCTACGAAGTTGTCTTCCTCGGTGGTGGTGCCAGTCTCCAGTTCTGCATGGCTCCCTACAACCTCATGAACAAGAAGGCTGCTTACCTCAACACAGGCACATGGGCAAACAAGGCTCTCAAGGAGGCTAAGGCTTTCGGTGAGGCCGTAGAGATTGCTTCCTCTAAGGATGCCAACTACACTTTTATCCCCAAGGGCTTTGAGTCTAAGGTGCCTGCTGACGCTGAGTATCTTCACATAACGACCAATAACACTATCTACGGCACTGAGCTTCACGCTGATCCTATCGTCAACGTGCCTCTCGTAGCCGATATGTCGTCTGACATCTTCAGCCGTCCCGTTGACGTCTCCAAGTATGAGCTCATCTATGGTGGCGCACAGAAGAACCTCGCTCCCGCAGGTCTCACCTTCGCTCTTGTGAAGGTTGATGCGCTCGGTAAGGTTGAGCGTCACATCCCGACCATGCTCGACTACCGCACTCACATTGAGAAGGGTTCTATGTTCAACACCCCTCCTGTCGTTGCGGTCTATGGCGCACTCCAAACTCTTCGTTGGCTCAAGGAGCAAGGCGGTGTGGCAGCTATGCAGAAGCGTAACGAGCGTAAGGCTCTCAAACTCTACGACGAGATTGACCGCAACAAGCTCTTCCACGGTACGGTGACTGACGCTGTTGATCGCTCTTATATGAACATCTGCTTCGTCATGAACGACGAATATAAGGAGCTTGAGGCTGACTTCCTCAAGTATGCGACTGAGCAAGGTATGGTTGGCATCAAGGGTCACCGTTCTGTTGGTGGTTTCCGCGCCTCCACCTACAACGCTCTTCCCGAGGAGAGTGTCGATGCCCTCATTGAGGTAATGAAGACATTCGAGAAGACACACTAAGAATATCCAGACATGAATAAGGCACCAAGGCTCCGATATGTAAGCTCGGGTCCTTGGTGCCTCTTCAGTTAGTAGCATAAACAACAACCAGACATGACAAAAGTATTGGTAGCCACCGAGAAGCCTTTCGCCAAGGTGGCAATAGACGGCATCCGCAAAGAGGTTGAGGCTGCAGGTTTCGAACTCGCTCTCCTTGAGAAATACACCGAGAAGAAGCAGCTGCTCGACGCTGTGGCAGACGCTGAGGCTCTCATCATCCGTTCCGACAAAGTTGACGCTGAGGTTCTCGACGCTGCTAAGAAGCTCCGTATAGTAGTACGCGCTGGCGCTGGTTACGACAATATTGACCTTGCGGCAGCTACGGCTCACAATGTCGTTGCTATGAACACTCCAGGTCAGAATGCCAACGCTGTGGCAGAGCTTGCGCTTGGCCTCATGGTTTACGCAGTGCGCAACTTCTACAATGGCACGAGTGGTTCAGAACTTATGGGTAAGAAGCTCGGTATCCACGCTTTCGGCAACGTAGGTCGCAACGTGGCACGTATCGCCAAGGGTTTCGGTATGGATGTCTACGCATTCGATGCTTACTGCCCAGCTGAGGCTATCAAGGCTGCTGGTGTAACGCCAGTGGCTAATGTGGAGGAGCTCTATAGCACATGCCAATTTGTATCCCTCCATATCCCCGCTACCGCAGAGACGAAAGGCTCTATCGGTTACGACCTTGTTGGCAAGATGCCTAAGAACGGCCTTCTTCTCAACACGGCACGTAAGGAGGTCATTGATGAGGCTGGTCTTGCTAAGCTTCTTGAGGAGCGTCAGGATCTCAAGTACGTCACTGACATCAAGCCCGACGCTGATGCTGAGTATGCCGAGAAGTTCGCAGGACGCTATTTCGCCACTCCGAAGAAGATGGGTGCCCAGACGGCAGAGGCTAATATCAACGCTGGTATTGCCGCAGCGCGCCAGATTGTTGATTACATCAAGAATGGTGTCGAGAAGTTCCGCGTTAACAAGTAGGAATTAGATACTGAGGATAGTAACGGGCGTTCCTCTCTTAGTGAGGGGAACGCCCGTTTGATTTTAGCTATCCTTTGATGACGGCGATGGGGAGGAGTCGTGTTTTGATTTTGACAAGGTCGAGTTCGTTGGCTATAACCTCCTCGATGTCTTTGTAGGCTCCCGAGGCCTCTTGCATGTCGTCTTGGGAGCGTATGGAGTGGACTATGCCGAGAGATTCGAGACGTGATATCTCCTCGGCTTTGTCAAGGTCGCGTATGGCGGCAGTACGAGACATGCGTCGGCCTGCGCCGTGAGAGCAGGAGCAGAATGAGTCGGGGTTGCCGAGCCCTTCGACAATATATGAGGCTGTGCCTTGCGAGCCAGGGATGATGCCCGTGACGCCTTCTGAGGCAAGTGTGGCGCCCTTGCGGTGGACGATAACGTCTTTGCCGAAGTGGTGTTCAAGGGCTGCGTAGTTGTGGGCAATGTTGATTATGGGGTCGAAGGTTATGCCTGGGAGCGCATCGGCGAGAACCTCTTCTATGCGCATCATCATGAGGTGACGGTTAGCGAGGGCGAAGTCGACGCAGTAGAGCATCTCGTCCCAGTAGCGACGGAACTCTTCGGTGTCGGCGGGGAGGTAGGCCATGTTAATCTGTGGCGCAATGGTTGAGCCGAGCGTGTTGTCGATTTTCTCGGCGAGCTCGTTGTAGTAGGCGCCAACACGTGCCCCGAGGTTGCGTGAGCCGGAGTGTATCATGACCCACAGGTTGCTTTGCTCGTCCTTCTGGAGTTCGATGAAGTGGTTGCCGCCGCCGAGTGTGCCTATCTCTCGCAGGGCGGACTCTTGGCGTTGCTTCACGATGGTCATGGAGTCGATGTCGTGACCCGTGGGGAGGTAGGAAGGGTCTTGCTTTTGTTTGTGACGGTCCATGCCAAGGGGAATGCTGCGACGTATGCCACGCATGATCTTCTTGCGGAGGATGTCGGGTGTGAGGTTGGAGACGTTGTAGTTGGTCTTGAGGGCGCACATTCCGCATCCAATGTCGACACCTACGGCATTGGGGATTACCACTCCGTCGCAGGGCATGACTCCGCCTATGGGCATGCCTTTGCCGGCGTGGACATCGGGCATGATGGCGAGGTGAGGGTGGATGAAGGGGAGTTGGCAGAGCGAGGCAATCTGGTCGAGAGCCTTGGGCTCAATGTTGTTGGTCCATACCTTCACGAGGGTGTTGTTGAATTGCATTACTTCCATTGTAGTAGTTGTTTATAATAGGGTTAGTAAAATTGTTGAGCAACGTGGAATGTATCTCCTTGTTTGCTGATGCAATGTTAGATAGTGTGTGCGCGGTCTTTTTGCGTAGTTGGAAAAAAGATGGAAATAATAGCGAGTGCGCGAATAGATTGCGTAGAAATGGCTAAATTGACGACAAAAAAAGAGACTATGCCAGCTAATAAGAACGCGTTGATAAGGTATAAGACGATAGACAACTGCCTGCGGAACAAATATCGCCGATGGACATTGGAGGATCTCGTGGAGGCGTGTTCTGATGCATTGTATGATATGGAGGGAATAAGGAAGGGAGTGTCGGTGCGGACAGTGCAAGGGGATATACAGATGATGCGGTCGGACAAGTTGGGGTATAACGCTCCGATTGAGGTGTATGAGCATAAGTATTACAGGTATGCTGACGCGGGTTTTTCGATAATGCAGATGCCGATGTCGGAGAACGACTATGAGGTGATGCAGGAGGCGGTGGATATGTTGCGGGAGTTGGAGGATTTTGAGCAATTCAGGGAGATGAGCGACGTGGTGGGGAGGCTTCGGGACAAGTTGTCGATAAGCAGGGGTAATAATCGCCCGGTGATACACTTTGACAGTGTGCCTAACCTTGTGGGGCTGAGGTTGTTGAACCCATTGTATAACTACATATCGAGTAGAAGGGCGATACGAGTTGTGTATCAGTCGTTTAGTGCTCGGCGTCCTATGGAGTTCGTGATGTTCCCCTATTTGTTGAAGGAGTTTAGGAACAGGTGGTTTCTATTTGGGAGTCGTGATCGTGATATGCGCTTGTTCAGTTTGGCGTTGGATAGGATAGTGAGTGTGGAGGCGAGTGACGAGGAGTATAGGGAGAATAAGGATTTTGAAGCAGAGCATTTTTTTGATGACGTGATAGGCGTGACGAAGGATGTGGGGGATAAGGCAGTGGATGTGGTGTTTTGGTCATCGGCATCTCAGAGTAAATATATAAGGACCAAGCCATTGCATGCGTCACAGAGATTGCTGAGTGAGAGCGTGGAGGATCGTAGTTGCGTGTTTAGCATACACGTGGTGGAGAATGCTGAGATGTATTCGGTGTTTATGAGTTATGGTTCGGGTGTGGAGATATTGGAGCCGTCGGGTGTGCGTGAGAAGATGGGCGAGATGTTGCGATTGGCGGCGGGGCGGTATGGTGAGGGTAAGTAAGAGTGTGGTGTGTTTTTGTTTGTGGGACAATAAGGATGTAATTTTGCGTATATGGAGAGTAGCCTGGCGGGAGAGGTGTGGTATAGAATTTGTGTAGGAATTGGCGCATGTGTTTATGCCTGAAATATACTGAGAAATGAAGATAAAGAACATGGTGGTTGCGGCGTGCATGGTGATGTCTATGCCAGTGGCGGCCCAGAATGAGATGGATGCATCGGCTGTCGAGGCTCGCAAGGTGCTTGATGAGATGGCTGATGAGGCGAAGAGCCATACGACGATAGCTATGGATTTTGCGGCTACGTACGAGAATAAGCGTACGGGGTCGAAGCATACGTCGGAGGGAACGTTGAAGGTGAAAGGGGAGAAGTATGTGCTGGATATTGAGGATATGGTGACGTATTCGGATGAGGAGGGGGTGTCGGTGTGGCAGAAGAAGATCAATGAGTTGACTATCAGTGAGCATGATGCCGAGGCTGAGGGTGATATGAGTCCAGCAAGGTTATTTGGTGGGGCGTATCAGGAGGGGTATAAGTTGAGGTTGCTGGGGGATGTGACAGTTGGGGGTGAGACGTGCGTGGAGGTGGATTTGTATCCTAAGGACATGAAGTCTCAGGTGGTAAGGGTGAGGCTCGCGATAAGTAAGAAGGGGAAGCAGCTAAAGCGGTTTATGCAGCAGTATAAGATGGGTGAGGTTTTGACGGTGGATGTGCGAAAATATGTGACAGGTAAATCTATGAGTGATAGTGAGTTCGTGTTTGACAGGGCAACGCATAAGGGAGTAGAGGTGGTTGATTTGCGATAGGGCTATGTGTAGAAATCTTAACAGTGAGAATGGGGAGTATGTGGAGTTTCCTGGGATAGAGGAGGTGGGGCTTTTTGACACGATAGCGGTAGGGGGAGAGTATTCGGAGCGTAGGCTGTTGGATGCGTATAGCAAGGGGATATTTCCGTGGTATCCGTATATTAGCCCGGTGATAGTGTGGACGTGTCCAGTGGAACGGTTTGTGATATTTCCGAGCGAGATACATGTGTCGCACTCTATGCGGACGTTGTTGAATAGTGGGCGGTATAGGGTGACGTTTGATGAGAATTTCACGGGGGTTGTGCTTAACTGTGCGACGGTGAACGGCAGGCATGAGGATGAGGGTGCATGGCTGGGTGGTGATTTACTGATGGCGATGTTGAAGTTCCATAAACAGGGTCATGCCCATAGTGTGGAGGTGTGGGATGGTGAGGATCTTGTGGGTGGATTGTATGGTGTCAGGGTAAACAGGTGTTTTTGTGGTGATAGTATGTTCTCATTAGTGCCGAGCGGGTCGAAGGTGGCGTTGATAGCGTTGGCACGGAGGATGGCGGCGGAGGGTGGTCTTATGATAGATTGCCAGTATGAGACGCCGCATTTGAGGTCGATGGGCGGCCGGAGTATATCGTATGAGGAGTATATGGGGTATATGAAGGAGGAGTAGGTAGGGTGGGGGAGAGCAGTTATTTCCCTTGACGTTAAAAGAAAGGTCGGGTTGCTTTATGGGGCAGCCCGACCTTTAGTTGCTATGAGGTGACGCTATTCCTCGGAGTTCTCGGAGTTTTCGGAATTGTCAGTGTTGTTGGTGGTGGAGTCTGTTGAGGATGAGGTGTTGTCGGAGGTGAAGTGATAGGTTTTGATTACTTCAGAGTCGGAGGGGTTGTCATCGGAGTCGGAGGAGATGGGAGTCACGGTGAGTTCGATAGAGTCGATTAAGTCGTAGATTATAAATTCTTTAGCTACTTCATCGCATACCTCTATGGCTTTCCAATCGTTGCGGAGGACGACCCTTACGCCATCGGTAGAGCCGAACTCCTTGTCGATGGCATTGTTCATAAAGGCTGCGATTTGCGCAATGAATATGTTGCTCACGTTGGTGCTTTTGGCTTCGTAGATGACGTACTGGTCGTCATCGTTGGAGGAGCAGGAGGTGAGGGGTGTGGTCATCGTCATGCTGCATAGGAGAGCAAGGATGGCGCAGAGGAACTTCTTTGGTTTCATTGTTATGTTGGTTTATGTCAGTTTACGTGGAGATGTTGTTTTAGTTGAGGAGGGAGGCGGCGGAGTGGATGAGGTTGGCGATGTATTGAGGTGTGGCGAGACCCCACCAGATAGAGAGGGCGAGGAGGAGGAATTGGACTATGGCCTCGCATGGGGGGAAGTAGTGTGAGGGGTTTTTGATTATGGGGTGTTGCTCGGCGGGGAGGAAGAGCATGGCAAGCATATCGCGTGAGATGGCCCATACTATGATGCAGAGGAGGATGAGGAGGAGGGCGAGGGGAATCCACCAATGTACGTCGATCATGGATTTGAATACCATGAGTTCGGATATGAACATGCCAGAGGGGGGCATGGCGGTGATGCAGAGCAGTCCGAGTATGACGATTATGGCGCCAGTGGTGGACTTGTTGATGTAGCGACCCATATTTGCGAGTTGCTTAGTGCCGAAGATACGGAATAGTTCGCCGACGTGCATGATGACGGCGGACTTGGCGAAGGAATGGAGGACGAGGTGGAGTATGGCAGCATAGACGCCCACGCCTCCCGCAGCGGTGCCGAGCATGACGATGCCGATGTGCTCAACGCTGGAGTAGGCGAAGAGACGTTTGACGTTGTGGACTTTGACGAGGTAGACTGTGGCGATGAAGATGGATATGAGGCCTGTGGTGAGGACGACCATCTGTGCCCAGGGGTATATGGAGGAGTGTGCCATCACGGCATAGAAGCGGAAGAATCCGACGAAGCCGGCGTTCATGACGACGCTTGAGAGCATGGCGGAGGCGGGGGTAGGGGCGGCATCTTTGGCGTCGATGCCAGCGGTGAACATGGGGAAGAGACCCATCTTGGCGGTGTAGCCTACGAAGATGAATATGAAGGCCATCTGAAGCCAGAAGGAGTCGAGCTGCGGGGCGAGGGCGCGGAGGGTGGAGAAAGAGAGCCCGACCTCGGCGTTAGGACCCATGGATATTGAGGTGAAGAGGATGCCGACGTAGACGAATAGGAGGCTGACAGAACATACGAAGACGTATTTCCAAGTGGCCTCGATGGAGCTATTGGTGCGGCGGTAGAATATCAGGGCTGACGCGCTGAGTGTTGTTATCTCGACGAAGATCCATGTCACAGCGAGGTGAGCGGAGACGCTGGCGAGGGTTAGTGCCATGGAGAGGGTGGTCATGGCGGCGTAGTATTGCGAGCGGACGAGGTCGTCTTTGGAGGCTTCTTTCTCGACGATGTAGCGTCGGGAGTGGCATAGTGCGGCTGTAGAGATGATGGTGAGGACGATGGTGAGCAGCACGGCGAGACTGTCGACGCAGAAGTAGTTGTCGGTGAGGATGCCGTTTTGTGAGGCTATGTAGAGAGTCACGGCCCATTGTATGGCTACGAAGAGGATGGTGAGGGCGTGGCATATAGCTCTGCGCCTGTTGAGGAACTGGAGGGCGCTGAGAGTGAGGGAGGAGATGAGGTAGGCGAGAAGTATGGAATTCATGGGGGGTTAGTCTTTGAGTTGATTTAGACCAGTGACATCGCCTTCGGAGGTGACGTCTCCGACCTTGTTGATGAATATGACGAGGAGGAAGACGCTGACGAGGACATCGAGAATCACGCCGAGGTTGACGAGGACGGGCATCTCGTTGCCTATGGCGAGAGAGAGTATGAAGGCACCGTTCTCGATTATGACGTAGCAGATGACGTGTGTTATGACCTTGCGGCGCGTGGCGATGAAGTAAAGGCCGCAGAATATGCCGGCGAGTGCGGCTACGAGGAAGAACTTATTGAGCGTGGGGTAGGTTATGGTGAGGGAGAAGAGGTAGGAGGCAATGACGACGACGGAGCAGAATATGAGGGAGACGTAGTTTGGCACGGAGGGTTCGGCTTCGCGTGTGATATTGTTGGTGAGAATGACTTTGCGGATGAAGTATGGCATGAGTATGGCCTTGACTATGAGGGTCTCGAGGATTATAGTGATGAGGTTTACTGGGGTGACCTGGTTGAGGGAGAATATGGCGGCGGCGCAGATGATGAGACCTTGGACAGTGAGGATGGAGACGTAGGTCATGAGCCTATTGGCTATGGCGAAGTAGAAGAGAGTGATGATGAAGAGGATAAGGAGGATGTGTATCATTGCTATGAGAGGGTAGGGGAGATGTTAGTTGCTGTAAGGTTGTCGGGGTATGGTTGTTGTTAGGAGAATTTGACGCCGAAGAACACGAGGAGCGCGAGGGAGGTGAGCGCAAGGATGAACTGTGCGTTGTGGCTCATGCGGTAGCGGGCCATGAAGGACTCGGTGATGCCTACGGAGGTGGCGCAGAGCAGTTGTATGGCGAGGAAAGCTGGGGCGGCGTAGTAGATAGGGAGTGCGCCGATGAAGAGGTTGGCTATGAGTGCGCTGTAAAGGGCGAACTTGAGGTGTGTGGCCATGGAGATCAGGGCGAGGTCGAAGCCTGAGTTGTCGAGTATCATAACCTCGTGAACCATGGTGAGCTCGAGGTGTGTCTTGGGGTCGTCGACGGGCATACGGCTGTTCTCGATCATGCAGATCATGAGTAGGACGAAGGCGGCGATCACGGCGAAGGCGTAGGACTCGCCTGTGCCGAGGTGGAAGCATCCGAAGATGGAGGCGAAGGAGGTGTTGCCGGAGATGAGTCCGAGCGAGCCTATGAGGAGGAAGAAGGCTGGTTCGACGAGCATGGAGAACAGGGCTTCGCGGCTGGCGCCCATACCCTCGAAGGAGCTGCCTGTGTCGAGGGAGGCTATGATGTTGAAGAACTTGCCGAGGGCGAGGGTGTAGGCGAAGAACACGAAATCGCAGTCGAAAGAGATTAGGCCGCCATTGTCGCCAAATGGGACTACGGCGATTGCCATGAGGACTGTGGCGAAATAGATGGTTGGCGCGGCACGGAATACGGGGCCTGTGGTGGAGCTGAAGACGCTGCCTTTGCGGATGAGGCGCAGGACATCGTACATGGGTTGGAGGATGAGTGGGCCACGGCGGCCTTGTGTCTTACTCTTGACTCGGGCCACGATGCCGGAGAAGAAGATGCTGGATATGAGGATTAGGATGAAGCTTGTCATCGGAGGGTTAGTTGAAGAAAATGACTGAAGCGACAAGGAGGGCGACGTAGGCGAGTCCGTAGACGATGTATCGTTGCAGCATACCGTTTTGGATGAACTGGAAACGCTTGAGAGTAGACTGGAGGGTGTTGGAGCCTGGGGTTATTAGTTTCTCGTCGACGAGGTCGTGGTCGGCGGAGATATGGGTGCGGTCTTTAGGGAAAATCTCCTCGGAGGTTATGTGGGAGAAGCGTGTGGTGGAGGGGAGGAATACACGGCACATATCGATGAGTGTTTTGGCGAAGGACTTGCTGGTGTATTGTATGCCGGGAATGGGGCGTTTGTAGCCACATCCCCATGTGGGGGCTTCGGACTCGGGGCGGTGGCGTGCGATGGTTTTGCGTAGGGCGGAGAGGAGGAGGGTGAGGATGATTAGGGCGAGCATGGCGTAGCCGACATTGCGGGTGAGGAGGATGACGCTGTTGAGGGTGTCGGTGTCGACATTGGTGGTGTTGAGGCCGAGGGTGAAGAGGGTGGTGGAGAATAGGTGTGAGACGATTTGTGAGGGGAAGAGGAAGACGAGGAACATGAGGATTATGAGGGCGTAGGCTGGGGCGAGCATGGCGGAGGAGACCTCGTGGGGGGCGGTGTGTAGTGTTTTGCGGGGAGAGCCGAGGAAGATGACACCGTAGGACTTAGTAAAGGCGAGCATGGAGATGCCGCCTATGACTGCGAGGGAGCAGCCAGCGAGAGCCATGAGGACGGAGAGTGCGATGGAGTGTGAGGCGAAGCCGTGGAGGAAACCGTCGTAGATGAGCAGTTCGCTGATAAAACCGCCGAGGGGAGGGAGTCCGCCGATGGCGAGGGAGCCGACGAGGAATATGACGGCGGTGCGTGGCATGAGTTTGCCGAGGCCGCCGAGTTCTTCCATATTGCGGGTGTGGGTTCTGACGTAGACGTTGCCAGCGCCGAAGAAGAGGAGTGCTTTGAATATGGCGTGGTTGAGGGTGTGGAGTAGCGCGCCAGCGAATCCGAGCATTGTGAGGAGGTCGTTATGCTGTGCACGTCCTATGAAGCCAATGCCGAGGGCCATGGCAATGATGCCGACGTTCTCGATGGTGCAATAGGCGAGCATGCGCTTGAAGTCGCGGTGTGTGGCGGCGTTGAGGATGCCGTAGAGGCCGGATATGATGCCTATGATGAGGAGGGCGGAGCCGAGTGGGAGGAGCGCGTCGGGAGAGGATATTAGGGACCCGAAGCGTATTATGCCGTATATGCCGACTTTGACTATGACGCCGGACATGAGCGCGGAGATGTGGCTGGGAGCGGCGGGGTGGGCGAGTGGGAGCCATGAGTGGAAGGGGACTAAGCCGGCTTTGAAGCCGAATCCCGCTATGAGGAGGGAGAAGGCGATGATTTGCGTGGAGGTGGATGAGGTGGAGAAGAACTGTTGGAGGCCGTGGAATGAGGTGGAGCCGGAGACGGCTATGGACCAGGCGAAGACGACTGTGATGAGCAGTACGGCGATGTGGGACTGGATGAAGTAATTGAGTCCGGCTTTTATGACTTGCGGGTGGTCGTATTCGAATATCACGGCGAAGAAGGAGCCTATGGCCATAAATTCCCAACCGAGGAGGAAGAGTATGAGGTTGTCGGTGGTGAGGAGCAGGGCGAGGCCGAGGAGTGTGGTGAGGAAAGCGAGGTAGTGGAGGGCGAGTTGCCGGATGGTGGTGGTGTAGTGGTTGAGGTAGGCTGCGCCGTAGAGTGCGCCTATGGCGAAGAGGACACCTACGATGGTGAGGAAGTAGGCGGAGAGAGGGTCGGCGATGAGTGAGGCGGTGCCGAATACGGGGTGTGAGAATGATGTGAGGAGTGTGGGTGATGATAGAGAAGATAAGCCGAGAGCGGCTATAATGAGGGAAATGATGGAGACGGATATGGATCCCCAGGTTTTAGGGGATAGAGATTTGGAGGCGAGGGCCGCGATTATGCTGACGAGAGTTAGGGTCAGCGTGAGAGTTATGTAGAGCACGTCGTTGAAAATGGAGGATACGGCGCGAAGATAGGGAATAAGGGGATGGGGAGGGGTTGATTTTAGGATATTTAAGGGTGGTGTTCGTGAGTGAGGTCGTAGAGGAGTGTGGTGGGGCCGAGTTAATGGAGACGCCGCGTGCGGACGTCTCTACATGGATGTGTTGCTCGAGTGTGGTAGTACGCCTTTCGGCGTTAAGGGGAGACGCCGCGTGCGGACGTCTCTACATGTGTGTGTTGCTCGAGTGTGGTAGTACGCCTTCGGCGTCAAGGGAGACACCGCGTGCGGACGTCTCTACATGTGTGTGTTGCTCGTGTGGGGTAAGTACGCCTTCGGCGTTAATGGAGACGCCGCGTGTGGACGTCTCTACATGTGTGTGTTGCTCGTGTGGGGTAAGTACGCCTTTCGGCGTTAAGGGAGACGATGCAGGCATCGTCTCTACATGGTTCTTGGGAGTTAGATTTCGCGTTCGATTTTGCGGAGGGCGCGGAGGTTGTGTCGGAGGGAGGAGATCATCTCTTGTGTTTCTTGGAGCATGTTGAGGTAGACGAAGATGACGGAGTAGGCGTCCATGTCCTCATGGATGTGTGAGATGAGGTCTTTGCGCATTTGTGATATTTTGGATTTTGTTTCGTCGCCGTCGTTGCGGACGTTGACGGTTGTGTCGTAGTCGTCGGCGTTGATGAGGTCGAGGCTGTGCTGGAAG
This sequence comes from bacterium, assembly GCA_963620665.1. Lineage (GTDB taxonomy): Bacteria > Bacteroidota > Bacteroidia > Bacteroidales > Marinilabiliaceae > W3P20-009. The sequence goes on along the minus strand of CAVFBA010000004.1, from coordinate 62,699 downwards.
AGGTCGAGTACTTCGTCGCGGAGAGGGATGAATTGTTGTTTAAGTTCTGTGGAGAGAGGGGCGAAGTTGTTATCGACGTGTTCGTAGCATGGTTCGCACATGCGCATCAGGCAGTAGACCATTTGCTGGTTGCTGTTGTAGGCGAGGTGGAGCCAGGTGTTGTTCTCGATAGCCATGCGTGGCTCTGTTTTGCGGAGCGCCATGGTTTGTTTGCGTCGTATGGCTTTGATGACGACTTTTTCTTTTGGTAGCGCATTGTTGACCTTGCGGAGTGTTTTGACGTCTTCGTTGAGGAAGGCGTCGGTAAGGGTTTTGAAGGTGTCGGCGAAGTAGGTGAGGTATTCTTTTTCGTTTATGGCGATGTATTGTTTAAGGAGCTCCCATGTGCGAGTGCGGTCTTTGGATGCCACGATGTCGGAGTAAATCTTTTCTTTGGGCGATTTCTCGGCGTGTGCTTTGCGTTTGAAGTCGATATCGTTCTTTACGAGGATTACTATGGCTGCGATTACTATGGCCGCTGAGACGTAAATGCCGCCGAGGTGCATGGCGATGACTATGACCGCGGCGAGGATGAATGAGGCACCAGCCGTGACGAGCCATCCGCCTATGACGGATATGACGCCGGTGATACGGAACACTGCGCTCTCGCGTCCCCATGCTCGGTCGGCGAGGGAGGAGCCCATGGCTACCATGAAGGTGACGTAGGTTGTGGAGAGAGGGAGTTTGTAGGATGTGCCGAGAGCGACGAGAAGTCCGGCGAGGACGAGGTTTATGGAGGCACGAATGAGGTCGAAGGCGGCGCCTTCGGGCATTATGGCTTCGTTGGCGTCGAAGCGTGTGTTGATCCATTGTCGGAGGCGTTTAGGGGTATGGTCGTCGAACCATTCGCCGATGTTGCGGGAGAATCGGACTATGTGTCGTGCAGCGCTTGAGGAGCCGAACATTTCGTCGCCGGCTTCTTGTGAGGATAGTGAGACGGAGGTTTTGACGACGTTCTTGGCTTTTTCGGAGCGTGTGAGGGAGATGACCATTATTATGCCGGATATTACGAGGAAGTAGAGGGGAGTGTGTGAGGGGTCGTTGAGACGATCCATGGTGAGGAGTTCGGGGTGTTCAATGCCTTGAGCTGAATACTCTTGGAAGTAGCCGAATATTTCGAAGCCTGAGAGTGGGACTCCTATAAAGTTTACGAGGTCATTGCCGGCGAAGGCCATGGCGAGGGACATGGTGCCGAAGAGGACGATGAAGCGTAGGACGTTGATGTGGAGTGCGTAGAGTATTTGTGAGAGTATGGTTGTGGTGACGAAGCTGATGAGGACGATTGTTGTGGTGTGGAGGTCGATCCATGCTTTGAATTCAGGGGTCATAAAGGACATGTCTTTGATGCCTTTTATGAGCATGAAGTAGATGATGGCAGTTATGCATATTCCGCCGAATATGCCGATTTTCCATTTGATGTTGCGATGGAAGTTGAAGGTGAATATTAGGCGTGTGATGTATTGGACGAGGGCTCCGAAGAAGAATGCTATGGCTACGGAGAGGAATATGGCGATTATGACGGTTAGAGCTTTGTCGGTGTTGATGAAGTCGGCTATGGGGAGGTTGGCGCCATCGTTCATGATTTTGACTGCGGCGAGTGTGAAGGAAGCTCCGAGGAGTTCGAAGACTCGTGAGACTGTGGTGGAGGTGGGTAGTCCGAGTGAGTTGAAGATGTCGAGTAGGATTATGTCGGCGACCATTACGGCGAGGAATATGCTCATGAGCTCGGCGAAGGTGAAATGTTCGGGTTGGAATATGCCGTGTCGTGTGAGGTCCATCATGCCGTTGGAGAAGCATGAGCCGAGGAATATGCCTATGGCGGCGACTATGAGTACGGTTTTGTAGGAGCCTGCCTTGGCTCCTACGGCGGAGTTGAGGAAGTTTACGGCATCATTGCTTACGCCTATGGAGAGGTCGAGGATGGCGAGGGCGAAGAGGAAGATTACGATGCAGAGGTAGAGTGTTTCCATGTGGAGGTGTGTGGAGGAAGGTGTTTTAGAGTGTTTGATGTGGTCAGGCCCAGGGACCTCGCTGGGGAGGGTTGTGGAAAGCTGGCAGTTGTTGCCGGCAGGATTTGGAGGTATGGGCTTGTTGCCATAGATGTTTCTGATTGGCTACAAAGGTAATAAAAAGGGATTAAAGAATGGGTATGTATTTGGAGAGAGGGAGTGCGGTGGTGAGTGATAGTGGGGTAAAAGGTTGGTTGGGGCGAGGAGAATTAGTATTTTTGCGGCTTTAATGGGAGTGAGAGTGGGCGAGTGTGGGAGGATGAATGATAGGAAATAACAGGTAAATATATGACTAATAAGGCTATAATCACGGTTGTAGGCAAGGATACGGTAGGTATCATTGCGAGGGTCTGCACGTATTTGGCGGACAATAATGTAAACATTTTGGACATTTCGCAGACGATAGTCCAGGGGTATTTCAACATGATGATGGTGGTGGATGTGGCGTCGTTGGTGAAGCCGTTTGAGGCTGTGGCTGGGGAGTTGAATGGTCTTGGGGAGTCGATAGGTGTCCAGATTAAGTGTCAGAGGGAGGATATCTTTGACAAGATGCACAGGATATAGGGAATCAGGAAACGAAGGGAGATGGCGATGATAAACATATCGGAGGTCATAGAGACCAATAAGATGATAGAGCAGGAGAACCTGGACGTGAGGACTATCACGATGGGTGTGAGCCTGCTGGACTGCACGTCGGCGGTGACGGTTGAGGGTTTGTGCCGGAACGTGTATGACAAGATAATGGGTAAGGCGCGTGATTTGGTGCGGACAGGTGAGGACATATCGAGGGAGTTTGGGATACCGATAGTGAACAAGCGTGTGAGCATTACTCCGGCGGCTATTGTGGGTAGTGGTGTGTGCAAGACTCCGGATGATTTTGTGAAGTTGGCACAGACGCTTGACAAGGTGGCACATGATTTGGGGATTAATTTTCTGGGTGGTTTCTCGGCGATTGTGAGCAAGGGGATGACCGCGGCTGACAAGTTGTTGATAAAGTCGTTGCCGCAGGCGTTGGCGAGCACGGAGTTGGTGTGTTCGTCGGTGAACCTTGGGTCGACGAAGACGGGTATCAACATGGACGCTGTGCGGCTTATAGGTCAGACGGTCAAGGATATAGCGTTGGCCACGGCTGAGAGGGATTCGTTTGGTTGTGTTAAGTTTGTGGCGTTGTGCAATGCTCCTGATGACAATCCGTTCATGGCGGGAGCGTTTCATGGTGTGTCGGAGCCTGACGCGGTGATAAATGTCGGTGTGTCGGGGCCAGGTGTTGTTAAGCACGCATTGACGCATGTGCATGGCCAGTCGTTCGAGGTGTTATGCGAGACGGTTAAGCGCACGGCGTTTAAGATAACGAGGGTTGGTCAGTTGGTGGCTCAGGAGGCGTCGCGGAGGTTGGGGGTGCCGTTTGGGATAATAGACTTGTCGTTGGCACCTACTCCGGCTATTGGCGATTCGGTGGCAGACATATTGAAGGAGATGGGATTGCAGGAGTGTGGCGCGCCTGGTACTACGGCTGCGTTGGCGTTGCTGAATGACCAGGTGAAGAAGGGAGGCGTGATGGCGTCGTCATATGTGGGTGGTTTGAGTGGCGCGTTTATACCAGTGAGTGAGGATCAGGGTATGATAGATTCTGTGCGTGCTGGGGCGTTGACGATAGAGAAACTTGAGGCGATGACATGTGTTTGCTCGGTGGGGTTGGATATGATAGCTATACCTGGTGACACTCCGGCTACGACGATAGCGGGGATTATAGCTGATGAGGCTGCGATAGGCATGATAAACCAGAAGACCACGGCGGTGAGGATATTGCCGGTGATAGGTAAGGGCGTGGGCGAGGAAGTAAGTTATGGCGGTTTGCTGGGCTATGCTCCTATCATGCCTGTTAATGGGTTTGACTGTTCGGAGTTTGTGAACAGGGGTGGGCGTATACCTGCGCCAATACATAGTTTCAAGAACTGATTAGATAAAGCGGTTGATATGACCCGCTCTGGAGTTATCCAGGGCGGTTTTTTTGATGGGAAATGGTGGGTGTAAATGTGTGGTTGTTAGTGTGTTGTCGGGGATTTTATGGTTCGGTGATGCTTCGTTTATGCTTCGGGCATGCACTTTTGATGCACTTTTGATGCATGTTGGGAGGAGTTAAGGAGGGGAGTGGTGGGGGAGTGTCAGTTGAGTTTGGCGGTGTTGACGAGGAATACTCCGAGGAGGATTAGTGCGGAGCCGATTATGGCGAGTGTTGTCATCTGTTCGTTGAGGAGCAGTGCTGAGGCTATGACGGTGGTGCAGGGATTGAGGTAGACGTAGTTGGAGGTTTTGAGCGAGCCTATTTGTTTAATGACCCAGCTCCATGTGACGAAGCAGATGAAGGAGGCGATTAGTCCGAGGAAGATGAGGTTGGCGTAGATGGAGGGTTGTGCGAGGAGGTCGAGAGTGACGTGCCAGGGGTCGATGAGGAAAATGGGCAGTGCGGTGAGCAGGCCGTAGGCGAATACTTTGCGAGTGATGAATACGGCGTCGTAGTGGTTGTTGGAGACTTTCTTGATTAGGAGGCTATAGAGTGCCCAGCAGATGGCGGCGGCGAGGGCGAGGAGGTCTCCTTTGGGGTGTAGTTGTAGGACAAAGTGGCCGTTGAATATCACGACGGCTATGCCGAGAATGGCGAGAGAAGAGCCGAGGATTAGTCGTGTGGTGAAGTGTATGGAGCGTGTGAATATTCGTGCGAGGATGAGAGTGATTAGTGGCGCGGTGCAGACGATGAATGACACATTGTCGACGAGTGTGTATTTGACGGCGAAGTTCTCGGTGGTAAAGTATAGGGAGCCGCCAGTTATGCCGAGGGCGAGGAATATTAGTTCGTCGTGGAGGGAGTCGGCCCATAGGGAGTGTCGTTTGTGGGCGAAGAGAGTGAGTAGCCAGATGCAGATGTAGGCTATTGCGAAGCGAAGGATGAAGAGTTCGGTGGGGTGTAGTCCGGCATCTACGGCGCATCGGGTATTGACGAATGTGACACCCCATACGCATACGGTGAGTATGCCCAGGGAGTGGGCGAGGAAAGTTGTTGTCTTCATGTTGGGTTAGGGTGGGGGGAGGTTGTGTTAGGGTAGGGTTTATACGCCGAAGCGTTGTAGAATGTCCTCGAGGTCGGCATCGGTTTGGACGTATACGGTGCGTGGTTTGCTGCCGTCGGCAGGTGAGACTATGCCCATACGTTCGAGTTGGTCCATTATCTTGCCTGCTCGGTTGTAGCCTACTTCGAAGCGTCGTTGGATGTTGGAGGTGGATCCTATGCCGCTTTCGACGACCATTTGCGCTATTTCGCGGATTTTAGGGTCGAGTTTGCCAGGGTCTGTGTTGTTGACTGACTCGTAGCCGCCGTCGGCGGTCATGATGACTTCGGGGAGTTCGTATGGTATGCCATAGCCTTGTTGCGCGGCGATGAAGTCGGTTATTTGCTCTACTTCTGGGGTGTCGACGAAGGCACATTGGACTCGTGTTGGTGTCATTTTGCCGGTGAGGAGGATGAGCATGTCGCCACGTCCGATAAGGCTTTGCGCACCGGTGCTGTCGAGGATGGTTTTAGAGTCGATGCCGCTTGCCACTTTGAAGGCTATACGGCTTGGGAAGTTGGCTTTGATGACGCCGGTGATGATGTTGGTTGAGGGTCGTTGTGTGGCGAGAATCATGTGTATGCCGATGGCACGAGCCTTTTGCGCGATACGTGCTATTGGAGTCTCGACTTCCTTACCGGCGGTCATAATGAGGTCGGCGAACTCGTCTATTATGACGATGATGTAGGGGAGGTATCGGTGTCCGTTTTCGGGGTTGAGTCGTCGGTTGATGAACTTTTCGTTGTATTCTTTGATACTTCGGACAGAGGCTTTCTCGAGGAGTCGGTATCGGTCGTCCATCTCGATGGTGAGGGATTGTAGAGTGGTCTTGACTTTGTCGACGTCGGTTATCACGGCATCGTCCTCGTCGGCCATCTTGGCGAGGTAGTGTTTGTCGAGCGACTTGTAGATGCTGAACTCGACGCACTTGGGGTCGACGAGGACGAATTTGACTTGTGAGGGGTGTTTTTTGTAGAGGATGGATGTTATTATGGCGTTTAGACCTACGGACTTGCCTTGACCTGTGGCGCCGGCCACGAGCAGGTGCGGGGTTTTGGCGAGGTCGAAGACGAAAGTCTCGTTGGATATTGTCTTACCTATGGCTACTGGCAGTTCGGCGTTAGACTCTTGGAAGTTGGTGGAGCGAATGACGGACTGCATGCTGACGATTTGTGGGTTGGTGTTAGGCACTTCGATGCCTATGGAGCCTTTGCCTGGTATAGGGGCCATTATGCGAATACCGAGAGCTGCGAGGCTCATGGCGATGTCGTCTTCGAGGGTCTTGATTTTGGATATACGGACGCCTGGGGCTGGGACAATTTCGTAGAGGGTGACGGTTGGGCCTACGGTGGCCTTAATAGAGGTAATCTTGATTTGGAAGTTCTCGAGTGTTTGGACGATGCGGTCCTTATTCTCCATCAGTTTGTCTTGGTTCTCCTCGGCGTTGTGTTTGCCGTAGTCTTTGAGGAGGTCGATGGTGGGGAACTTGAAGTTGGAGAGGTCTTCGGTGGGGTCGAACTTGGTGTCTATGCCGTGGCCGATGGTATCTGGGTCGGCGAGGTCGTCTTCGTCGGATTTATGTACAATCTCGAAGTCGGAGGGAGTTACTTCGTCGGAGGAGTCGGAGGGTTGTGGTTGAGTGTTGTGTGGTTCTGGTTCTGGTTCTGGCTCGTTTGTGGTGTATTCTATTTCCATGTCGGTGGTGTTTTGTTGTTGTGGTTCGGAGGGTGTGGTTGTGTTGTCGGGTTGAGGTTCGTTGGATGGTTCGTCGTCGGGGAGTGGTTGTCCTTCGTCGTTGGAGAGTGGGATGTTTGGGATGTTGATGTGTGCTTTTTGGAGGAGGTGGACAATTTTGACGCGTATGGTGTTGTTTTTGGTGGCGATGAAGGCGAAGAGTGTTACAGCGAGGAGGATGAATGTGCCAACGGAGCCTATTGCGCTAACGAGCCAGCGAGCCATGAAGTGGCCATGTGCGCCACCGAGGAGGAGGTACCATTCGTCGGAGAAGCGTGAGAATATGAAGCCGAGTGTGATGCTACCCCATATAGCGAAGCAGATGCAGTAGGCGACTTGTCGTGGGAGAGAGACTTTCTTGACACCCATGATGTGGAGTCCAGTAGCGGCTATGAGCCATGGTATGAAGAAAGCCATTATGCCGATGCCGTTAGTTACGAGCATGTCGGCCACCCATGCGCCGAGTTTGCCGAGGGGGTTGCGAGCTTCGATGTCGGGGTTAGTCAGGAGGTCGTAGAGGGGGAGGTCGAAGATACTGCGGTCGGCTCCGCCGGTACCGATAAAGGCACCGAGGGAGATGAATAGGGCAATGCCGATGCAGATTAGGAAGATGCCGATAAGGAATTTGGAGCGTGGTATTTGCGGCTCGGTGTTGCTGCCAGACTTTTTTGCCATGTTAGGAGAGTGTGTTTGGGGATTAGAGGGGAGAGGGGTTAGTTCATCATCAGGTCGCGCATGGCGAGGATGTCACGTTGTGAGGCCTCGATGTAGCCGCAGGGGCGTTCAAACACGTTATGATCTACGGAGTCGATGTGTTTGAAGTCTTTTATGACGAGCATGATGTTACAGCCGTTGATGTTGAGGTTGAGAGCGGTGAGGAGTCCTGGTAGTCGTGGCCAGTGCGAGAGGTCGATGGTGTTGATGTCGGTGGGGTGGGTTCTTTCCTTGCACTCGCCGAATGGGATGAAGAAGAGGTCGAGACTTGTGGCATCTGTGTTGTTGTCTTCGAGACGTGCGGATACACGAGTTGACATAAATCCGGAGATGTCGGTCAGGTCTTCGGAGACCTCAAAGTTGCGGTTTGCGGAGTCGGAGTATATCTTGCCAAGCAGGTCTTCGATGGAGACGATAATCTTGGCGTTGTCGAAGTCGATAGCGGCGAACTTATCCTCGTCGCCCACGACAAATGCGACACGAGCGAAGCCGAAGGGGGCTGTGGCTTGCATCAGGATATTTGTGGAGTCGTAGACGCAAGAGAGGTTGTGTGGCAGGAATGAGCCGAAAGTCTCGTCGCTGCGGAGGTCGTTGGAGTATGTGACCTCGTAGGACACCTCACCACAGGTAGGGATGCAAGCCTCGTTGCCACTACATCCGATGGATGATAGAGCGAAGAGAGTCGCAATTGTGGCAGCGAGCCGTATGGTGAGGGTGTTAGTCATACAGGTGGTAATTATTGCTCTTTAATGAGCTTGTATACTCCTTCTACGACTTTACGAACAGTTGGGTTGCCCGCGTCGAAAGAAATATCGCCAATTTGGGAAATAGGGAGAGCACGCATGGGAGTGCTGGAGAGGAATGCCGCCTTGAAATTGGCTATATCAGCGGCTTTGACGCATTGGAAGTCGATTTTTATGTTGAGTTCGTGGCATACATCGAGTACCTTCTTGCGCATGATACCGCCGAGGACAGTGCCATCGGGGGCGGTGCGAACAGTACCCACCTCGTCGACGAAATAGACGTTAGAGCGGCTGCCTTCGGTGATGTATCCTTGCGTGTTGACGAGGATGCTCTCGTATGCGCCAGTCTGCTCTTGTTGTTGTGCGGCTTCGTGGCGCATGGCGGAGTGGAAAATCTTCAGGGAGGGTGTGGCACGTTCTGCTGCGAGGAGTTGGCATGAGACGCCTTTGTCGTACTGCTCGTTGGAGGGGAATGTAGTCTCGATAAATCCGCATTGCACTGACCCGTTTGCTGCGGACGTGATGCGCATGTCGCAATTCTTGATGCCGTTGCAAGCTATGATCCAATCGATAAGTTGGGGCAATTTAGTTACCCAGTCTGGCACTTTACGACCCGTGGCGCGCATGCTGTTGATCCATCGGTCGGTATGGTCAGGAAGGAAGAGGGCCTTGCCGTTGAAGATTCTCAAGACTTCGTAGACCTCATTGTCGTTGCCTATGGGGTCTTGCTCGTTTGTGGGTTCTATTGAGCCGTCCTTGATTATGCAGATTCCCGTGTATCGCATTGGTTTTGACTATCATCCAGTCGGGACGAGATGATGGAAACAGGAGTTTGTCATCGTCCACGGCATTACACAAAGTTAGCAAAAAAACGGTATACCCCCAAACCCTTGCGACCTACTCGCAACACCTCATGATGCGCTCTGCCACTTCTGGCTTGCGCTCTATGAGCGTCCCCACCACGGCAATGTCCGCTCCTGCGGCAAACACGCGCTTCACTTCGTCTGCGCTGCGCAAGCCACCACCCACGATAATTGGCACGTCTACAACATCCCTGACCCCCTTTATCAACTCGTTGTTGACGGCGAGCGAGGCACCACTACCGGCCTCGAGATATACCATTGCCATGCCCAGTTGCTCGGCCGCCATAGCCGTTGCCATGGCAAGGTCTGGCTTATTGGCCGGGATGGGAGTCGTGGCACTGATATATTGCACGGAAGTCGTTGTGCCACCTTCGATTAACATATATGCTGTGGCGATAGTCTCAAGCCCCATGCGACGAATCATAGGGGCCGCTTTGACGTGTTGACCTATCAGATATTCTGGATTTCGGCCTGATACCAGTGATAGTAGCAGCAATGCGTCGGCACTATCTGACAACTGTCCGTAGTCGCCAGGGAACAGCACCACAAAACTCGAATCGCCCACCACAGACTTTATCTCGCGCACAACAGCATCGGTATCGGACGTTACGAGACTGCCTCCCACGAGGATGACCTTTGGCAGCATTCCCTTGTTGCGCAAAGACAGTAGCGTCTGGCGGTTATACCTGTCGGGGTCGATAAGCCATGCCACGACTTTGTGACCCGTATTGTGCCACTCGACAATGCTGTGATATACACGTCGTTGCATAGCTTAGCAGAACACAGTGATCAAGTCGTCGGTGAGTTCATAGTGCAAAGTCACCACGGCATGAAAGCCATCTTTGGTGATGCTGCCCTTGAAGTCGCCCTTGGCGCCATTGACATATAGGTCGGACACGGATAGATGCTCGTCGAAAGACACGTCGGTGAAGTCGAACCTCTTGTAGATTGTCTCCTTGGCGCTCCAGATAATCAGAGCTGTCTGAATCTCATTGTTGGGGTCGATATATTGCATCTCGTTAGGCGACACAAAGCGCGGGATGAGGTTCACAACCCTATGCGACATATACTCCATGTCGACGGCTACGGGTTGACGGCCCAGGCGAATACCCACATAGCCGATAGTGTGCGTGATGCTTATAAACAGGTCGCTACCTATCAGGAAAGGTTTACCTGACGGCTGGTATGCTATCAGCACGTTGTCTCCCACCAATTCGCGGAGCAGAATCCTTACCGTGAGCCATTCCTTACGACGGCGGTCGTTGCGGAAACTTGTGTAAGTGTCTCGTTCGGATTCTGGTACTTCATACGATACCTCCAACTCTTTCAGGCTTTCAGTCATCCGCCATACGCCCATCAGCGTATCATTATCCAGTTCTTTCTTAATCAGCGGCATGCTCTTTCCAGTTGAAGGTCTCTATCAGGTGGTTTATATCCTCGCTCACGTATGAGATGACAGGCGCAAGGCTGTCTTTATTTGGTCGGCAGTAGAAATATAGTGACCCTCGCAGAAAGTTGCCCAGGCTGTCTGTTATAGCAAATTGGGCGGGAGAAGCGGCGTTACCCTTAATCTCGTACATTGTGGCGTAGACGTGTCGTGCCGCATCCTCGTAGTACTTCTCGCCTATCGCATCGGCCATTATGGTATGCTTATAAGCGAACTGGTGGCTGTCCTCATAGGCCAGTTCCTCGTCCTTGTCGCCGAGGGATAGGTAAGTAAGGTGTATCTTGCAGTGCAGTGATGGGTAGTAGATGTTAGTCCATGTATTCAGAGCGCCCCTCTCGTCGTCCTTCACTACGCGTCCCGCATTGGACAGTTCAAAGCTGTAGGGCATTGTCTCTGAGACGAAAAGCGAATACTTATGCTCTGGCAAAGTGATTCTGAAATAACCCCTTGGTTTTGGCACCACTGTGTCGCCACAACTCGTTGACAACATCGTCGCCATCGCCAAGAGGCCCACTATCATCGCCTTGCTCATTGCGCTTTACAGTTTCAGCTTCACCTTGTTTATCTTACGTTGGTCGGCCGATAGAATCTCGAACTTATATTTGCCGATTTCCACGGTGTCTTTCTTCTTCGGTATGACTCCTGTTTTCTCAAGTAGCAGACCTGCGAGAGTCTCGGCATCACCACGTGACTTTTCGAAAGTGGAGGACTCGATGTTGAGCACCTTACACAAGTCGTTCAGTGATATCTTACCCTCGAATATGAATGAGCCGTCGGGCTGTCTATACCAGTCCTTCTCGTCATCCATATCCTGCTCGTCGCTAATATCGCCCACGACCTCCTCGATGATGTCCTCCAGCGTGACGATGCCTTGCATGCAACCGTACTCATCGACGATTATCGCCATGTGCGTCTTTGTGGACTGGAACTCGGTGAGCAACTCATTGACTTTCTTTGTTTCTGGCACGAAGAAGCATTTCTTGACGATGGAATGCCAATCGTGCTCATCGCCCTTATTGATGTCGCTTAAGATGTCTTTTACATAGACTATACCCTTCATATCGTCGGGGGTGTCGCCTATCACTGGCAGTCGTGAGTATCCTGACTCCACTACTGTTTTCAGCACCTCGCTAAACTTTGCGAAGAAAGCGATGCTCACCACGTCGATACGTGGCGTCATGATGTCGCACACCTCGAGATCCATGAACTTGACTATACCCTCGAGCATCTCCTTCTCCTCTACCATAGCACCAGAAGTCAGGTCGAGTGCTTGCGACAAGTCGTCTTGCGACATTGTTTTTTGGTGCTTAGCCAGCCTCTTGTTGACCATCTCGGTTGAGGCCATCAGTAGGGAGCTGAACGGTGTGAACACCTTTTCGGCCACACGCAAAGGACGGGCTGCCATTCTTGCGAATGACAGCCTGTGCTGTTGCGAGAAAATCTTAGGCATAATCTCGCCAAAGAACAAGATTAGCGCCGTGATTATGATGGTCTCGAAGATGAACTCAAGAACGCGAGCCTCTCCGAAGTCCACTATTGACGCAGAGAAGTAGGCAGATAGCATCACTATCGATATATTCGCGAAGTTGTTCGTGATCAATATCGTAGCCAGCAGTCGCTGAGGGTCGCCCAATAAGCGCATTATCAGCTTATCGCCACCACGTTCGCTCTCGTTGAGCATCTCGCGCTCGGATGCGCTCAATGAGAACATAGCCACCTCGCTGGCAGACGTGAAGCCACTGAAAAACAGCAGCACCACGAGCAGACACCCGACACCAACCGACTCCCAGGTAAAGCCCAGGAAGCTTATCTCACTAAAACTTGAGCAAATAGCGTCTATAACATTCACTGACTCCCCTCTACGTTAGCTAAAACGGGGTGGTGAAGTCGGAGGCGGCCACGTCGCCGTCGCCTGAATCGTAACCACCATGAGGCTCTCCTACGCTGCCGTAGTTACCTTCTTCACGGCTCAGATAGTCCTCACGGGGCTCACGGCGGCTCAAAATCTCCAGTTCGTCGACTACGATTTCCGTCACGAACCTATTCTGATTTTCCCTGTCGACATACGTCCTGCTACGAATCTTTCCCTCGATATACAGTTTAGACCCTTTGTGGACGAACTTCTCTACAACTTGAACCAAGCCTCCTCGGCACACGATATTGTGCCATTCTGTGCGCTCTGGTATCATTTGGTCATTGAAACCCTTGTGTGCGCGCTCGGTAGTAGCCAAAGTGAAATTAGCTACGCCACGGCCAGCCTCGAAATACTTAATATCAGGGTCCTTTCCAACGTTCCCTATCAAGAATACTTTGTTTACTGACATACTGTCTTTTGATTATTACTTTACGTGCCCCTAAATTACAAACTATTCCTTTCACTACCACCAACGCATTCAAAAATACTTCCAAGAGAGGATGGGGGCGGCGGGTGTAGATATGCGGTTACGTTTGGTATACGCGTTTTGCGTTTTTGGGATACGCCTTACGGCGTTATGTGGAGACGCCGCGGGCGGACGTCTCTACATGGGTTAGTTCCTTGTGTGGGGTGCGGGGGTGGGTTGCTGGGGAGTGTTGGTACGCCTTTGGCGTTATGGGGAAATGATGTAGCAAAAAAAGGCGTCCCCGAGGTTGAGTGAGCCTCGGGGACGTCTTATAGTTTCAACGATTTAGTCCTCGTCGATGTGGAAGTCGACCACACCCAGGGATGCTGAGGGTTGCACGTGGACTCTGCGCAAGCCGTACTTCATGCGCCAGCGCAGCACCTTTGAGGGGAAGCCGCTTTTGAGGTAGGCGTAGACGAAGGGGTGGCAGCAGACGGTGAACTTGCCGTTGTGCTCTGACGCTTCTTTGGCCACGGCGGCCTCGATTAGGTCTGGCACCTGGACGGAGGTTTGGATTTTGCCTGTGCCGCCGCACGTTGGGCAACGTTCGGTGGTGTCGACATTCATCACGGGTCGGACTCTTTGGCGTGTGATTTGCATCAGGCCGAACTTGCTGAGCGGTAGGATGTTGTGCTTTGTCTTATCTTTGGACATAGCCTCCTTCATCCGTTCATAGAGTTTGTTGCGGTTGTCGGCACTTTGCATATCGATGAAATCCACCACTACGATACCTCCCATGTCGCGTAGTCGCAATTGTCGAGCTATCTCGTCGGCTGCTGCCAAATTGGTCTCGAGGGCGTTGCTCTCTTGGTTTTGAGCTGTCTTGGACTTATTACCGCTGTTGACGTCGATAACATTCAGCGCCTCTGTTGTCTCGATAATGAGGTAAGCTCCGCTCTTGAATGAGACAGCCTTGCCGCATGACAGCTTGATTTGCTTTTCGATATTGAAGTTGTCGAATATAGGCAGTTTGCCTGTGTACATCTTCACTATCCCCACACGCTCGGGCGCAATCTGGGCCACGTACCCCCGAATCTCTTCATATACGGAGCGTTCGTTGACCACGATGTTGTTGAAGTCGGGGTTGAACAGGTCCCTTATCATCGTGGCGGCTCGTTCCATTTCACCCAGCACCTTAGCGGGCGGTCTGCAGCTACGCACGTTCCGCACGCATTCGTCCCACCTATTTACCAGCTGCGCCACCTCGCCAGCTATCTCACCCTCGTCTTGCCCCTCGGCCACCGTTCTGATGATGACCCCCATATCCTTAGGCTTAGCCTTCATTACGATCTTCTTGAGTCTGTTACGCTCTTCGGCGGATCGTATTTTCTTACTTACCGACACTTTGTCGGCGAACGGCATAAGCACCAGGTTTCTGCCGGCCAACGATATTTCGCTCGTCAGGCGCGGCCCTTTCGTAGAGATTGGTTCCTTGGCCACTTGGACAATAACCTCTTCGCCAGCCTCGAGTACGTCGGCTATTGAACCCTTTTTGTCCAGGTCTTCCTCACGCTTGACGCGTGGCAAGTCGGTCATGTTTTTCCGTTGTGTGACTTGCTGAAGGAACTTTTGTTGTGTCTTGAACTGCGGGCCCAGGTCAAGATAGTGCAGGAACGCGTCCTTTTCGTATCCGACACTTACAAAAGCGGCGTTCAGGCCTGGCATGACCTTCCTGACTTTGCCTATGTAGATGTCACCTACCTCGAACTGTACGTTTCGCTTTTCTCTACGCAGCTCCACCAACCTCTTGTCCTCGGTGAGGGCAATCACCATTTCTTCGTCGGTGACGTTGATAAACAATTCTGCGTTCACAATTCCCTAATTTTCAAAGAACTACATACTAAAAAAACAGAAAGCGCAGTCTTGGTGCTTTCTGTTCACTCTGCCAAAGCCCCCACCCGGTGAGGGTTGGCACAAGACTATGAGGCACAGGTGAGCAACCTAATGCTTATGCCTGTTCTTACGCAGTCTCTTCTTACGCTTGTGGGTCGCCATCTTATGACGCTTCCTTTTCTTTCCGCTTGGCATGGTCAAAAGGTCTTTTAAATGTTAAACAATCCGTTGTCTTACTTCGTATTCTTGCTCTCCTTCACCTCGTTCATGAACACCTTGGCGGGTTTGAAGGATGGAATAGAGTGCTCTGGTATCACGATAGACGTGCCCTTGGTGATGTTGCGGGCGGTTTTTTGAGCGCGGGTTCTCGTGATGAAGCTGCCGAAACCGCGGAGGAACACTGGCTCGCCGTTGACGAGCGAACGCTTGATAGACTCCATGAAGGCTTCGACGGTCGCCTGAACAGCAGTCTTCTCAACGCCAGTACTCTTGGCAATCTCGTTTACGATGTCTGCTTTAGTCATCTCTCGATTTTTATATAGTTACTACTATGTTTTATCTGCTTTGTTCTTTCCGTAAAACAGCGCAAAGGTAACGCCTAACTTTCATTATACCAAACAAATTGCCCTAAAATTCCCTATCTGGGCATACATTAGCGGGCATCTTTCATTGTGGGGTGGGATGAAGGGTGGGGGAGGGTCGTGGTAGGGGAGACGTGCGCGCATAGTAGACGATTAAAAAGCTGAGAATCAGGCGCTACTTGCCCCATCGCCAGCTTACGACCAGTTCGATCATGGCAGACATCATGAGGCCGATGACCCAGTAGGTTTTGCCGTTCATCATAAAATAGGCGCTTGCGCATAGGCACACGCCGCTGAACATGAGCAGGCCGAGCAGTCGTCGTTCTCTGAAACCTTCCTCTTTCATTCTGCTTGCGAGGCGAGTGAAGAATAGGAGCAGGCCAGACGCGAGGACGCCCACCCAACCATAGTGCATGCCCAGGACATAGGCCAGTGCGCCCACGACGCCGCATGCCATGCCGAAATAGGCTAATATCTCGCTTTTAGTCATTGTCTGACAATGAAAATTACCTCGTCGTCCTCCTTCATGAAGTACTCTTCGCGGGCGAACTTCTCAAGAGTCTCACGGCTGCTTTTCAGTTCCTCCATACGTCGTTTATCCCTGGCGATGTCGTCGCTGAGATTGTCGCGTTCCTCTTCGAGTTCGGCGATTTTGGCGGCGTAGCCACGTTTGGCGATGAGGTTATCCTCGTCGAACAAGCCGACCCAGGTGAGGAATATGAGGGAGGCGACCACGAACTTGTTGCGGAGGAGTGTGGCGAGCGTCTCTCGGATATCGTTCTTAGGGAGCAACATGGTTAGTCGAAAGTCCTGTTGCTGTTGGTGGAGATTTCAATCATGCGCTCGTAGTCGTCGGCGTCGAGGTCGTCTTGGAAATAATAGAGTTGTGGGTTGACCTTTTGACCTTTCTTTACGACCTCGTAGTGCAGGTGAGGGCCGGTGCTTATGCCAGTGGAGCCGACATAGCCAATCACGTCGCCTCGTTTGACACGTTGACCTTCGCGGACGTTGAACCCGCTCATGTGCGCATAGATGGTGATGTAGCCGAAGCCGTGGTCTATTTTGACGTGTTTGCCGTAGCCGGAGTAGCTTGTTTGGACAGTCTGGACTGTGCCGTCGCCTGTGGCGTATATTTCGGTGCCGACGGGAGCGGAGAAGTCCATGCCCTCGTGGAATTTTTTAATCTTGTAGACGGGGTGGATTCTCCACCCCCAGCCTGAGGCAGTTCGTGTGAGGTCCTTGTTGTTTATGGGCATTATGGCCGGTATGCGGCTGAGCATCTCGGTGTTGCGGTTTACGAGGCTAATAATCTCGTCGAAGGACTTACTTTGAACGTAGAGTTCACGGGAGATCACGTCGAGACGTTTGGCGGTTTCTATGACGAGTTCGGAGCTTGGCAGGTTGACCATTTCCTTGTATCGGTTCACGCCGCCGAAGCCTGCTTTTCGCACTGACACGGGGATGGAGTCGGCCTCGTAGATGACGCGGTAGATGTTCTCGTCTCTGTTGTGTATGTCGTCGAGGACTTCCTCTATCTGCTCGAGGCGCTGGCTCATTTGCTCGTATTGTGCCAGTAGTTCGTGTTGCTCCCTTTTGAGACGTTTCTCTTTAGGGGAGTCGAACAAGTACATATAAGCGAAGAATAACCCTATTGAGACAACTATACCGAATGTGAGGTGGAAGAGCCCCCTCCGCATATAGTATCCGGCGCCACGGTGCACCTCTTTGTAACTCAGGGTCTCTGGGTCGTACTTGTAGTGTTTGTTCTGCATCCTTGTTACTTTCTTTGGGATGACTGCCATCTCATTGTGTTGGGTTGTGGTCCTTGATGATGAGGTTGGCATATCCTGGCATATCACACCTTAGCCTTGAGGGCTGTAGAGCCGCGGGGTGCGGCCTGATGCTCTCATTGTCAGGTAATTACCTTTTGGGGTAGTGGCTTCTTGGAAAAAGTCACCTCCGCGAATATACATAATTTATCAACACGGCTGTTGGCATAACCAACTATTTTTCACGATGGTAGTTGTGGTGTGCTTGGAGTGGGGGGCGAGGCGCTGATGTGTAAATGTGCGTACCTTTGTGTTGTCATGAGGCATTTGACGCGCCATATACTCGCCTTGACGATACCCAATGTAGTATCGAATATCACTATACCCTTGATAGGGATGGTGGACGTGGGCATAGCCGGGGCGGTGGCGGCGGACATGGGCATAGCGGCGATAACGGTGGGTGTGACGGTGTTCAACCTCATATATCAGGCGGCATCGTTCTTGCGCATGACTGCCACGGGAGTCACGGCACAGAACTTAGGAGGGCAGCGGTATGACGCTTGTGTGGCGACGCTTGTGCGGCTGCTTGGCATATCGCTTGTCGTAGCGGCGGTGTTACTTATGCTTCGTACGCCCCTCTGTGCGGCGGCATTGTATCTTATTGGTGGGAGCCCTGCGACAATGGACGCCGCCATGAGGTATATAACAGCTCGTTATCCGGCTATACCGGCATCGCTGGCGTTGTATGCCCTCAATGGGTGGCTGATAGGGATGCAGAGGCCGGGAGTGACGATGTGGATGGCGATAGTGGGGAATGTGGTAAATGTTGTGGCGTCGTATGTGCTTGCTGTGGTCATGGGTTATGGCATTGAGGGCGTGGCGTATGGGACGGTCGTGGCGCAATATGTGACGCTTATTGTCACTGTCGTGGTTGCTCTCAGGCTGTATCCGTGGCTATGGGGGAGGCTGCGTTGGGGTGATGTGTTGCGGGTGTCGGAATTGCGCAGGCTTATGGCGCTGAATGGGGATATATTTGTGCGCACACTGTGCCTCATGATGGTATTCACTGCCTTTACGGCCATCTCGGCGCGGCAGGGGGATGATATACTTGCCGCTAACGCTTTGCTGATGCAGTTTTTCACGTTGTTCAGCTACCTCACTGATGGGCTTGCCTTTGCGGCGGAGAGTCTTGTGGGTCGTCTTGTCGGGGCTCGTGATAGCGGCACTCTGCGCTCTGTGATACGCCGTATCGTGGTGCTTGGCGCGATTGTGGCGGTAGGTTATACGGTGGTGTTCATCACGTTGTGGCGGCCGATATTCATGCTTTTTGGGTCGTCGGAGGCGGCGATACAGGTGGCACGTGACTATCTGCCGTTTGCCATACTGATACCGTTGACGTCGTTCATGGCGTTCATAGCCGACGGTATTATGGTTGGTGCTACTAATTCGCGGGCTATGCGTGACACGATGATAGTGGCGACGTTGACGGCGGTGGTTGTGTATGTTGTGCTGTGCCTTGTGGCTCCTGTGGTTGTGGCGTTGTGGGTGGCGTTTTTGGCGTTTATGGTTGCGCGTGCGGTGTTGTTGTGGAGGTATGTTGGGCGGGTGGTGAGAGGAGGTTTTGGGTGATGGGTTTATACTGGGTGTGGGAGAGTAGGCCTTGCGGCGTTAAGGAGGGGGGGGTGGGGTGAAAAATATTAAATAAAGAGTTGATAGATTAAAACCTTTTACTACTTTTGGCGTAATAAGATTCAGAGAGCATAATCCATGTTAACTCTCACAACTATAGAACTAATCAATCAACAGGAGGGCGGGGAGTCCCCGAGTCCGCTCTTAAGGAACTAAAAACAGAGAAATGATGCATTCCATCGCAAGAATGATGCTCGCTTTGCTATTGGCTATGTCGGTAGTGGTGTCGGCGAGCGCGCAGCAGACGCTTACCCGCGAGCAGATACTCGCTATGTCGACAGAGGAGCTGTCGGAATTGCCGCTTGAGGATTTGATGGCCGCGGTAGAGACACTTGGCGTATCGTCGGTAGACGAGTTGTTTGCTTTGATAATGAACAAGAACGTGTCGTCGGCGTCGAAGCAGGAGGAGAACACGTTCACGTCGCCGTTGTCGACGACGGTCATCACGCATGATGAGATGCGGACTTATGGTGTGTCGACTGTGGAGGAGGCGTTCCGGCTTATACCTGGCATGATAGTGTCGGAGAAGACGAATGGCGTATATGACATACAGATGCGCGGTTTGAATAACATTCCGAACAGTAACATGTTGTTGTATACGGAGAATTCGAACACGCTGGTGATGGTGGACGGTCGTCCGGTGAACAATGTGGCGATGGGCGCGGTGAATTTTGACATGCTCTCGATAGACATTGAGGATATAGACAGGATAGAGGTTATACGCGGCGCGGCGTCGGCGTTGTATGGGGCGAACGCGGTGACTGGTGTTATCAACATACTGACGACGAAGCCGGATCAGTCGCGGACGGTGGTGTCGGGCAATGCGCAGATGGGCAATTTGAGCACGTATGTGGGAAATATAGCGTTGCGTAAGGCTTTTGGCGACAAGATTGCTCTTGGGTTGACTGTGGGCATGCAGCACAGAAACCGTCCGACGTCGGATTTGTATGTGATACCGGCTCAGGGGGTGTATTTGGATAATGTGGGGACGTTGAAGTATGGGACGTCGGTGACGAAGGAGCAGATTGGTCAGTATTTGCGTAGCGGCGCGTTGACGAGCATGGAGAATGGCGCATACGTCGGGGCTGAGGAGCTTGATAATTTGCGTCAGGCGTATTCGACGGATGGCGCGAGCTACACGCTATATAACTGTTTTGAGCCTGAGACGCCGTCGTCGGAGATGTTCAAGAACCCGGAGTTGTCGCGGCATACGGAGACGTATAACGGGTATGTGGCGTTCACGCCAGCGGTGGGGGTGAGGTTTGACTTGACGGGAGGTTATCAGCGTTCGTATGTGAACACGACGCCTGTGGGGGATGACTATATATCGATGAACGGGCGCGAGTCGAAGTCGGCGTATGTGGCGTTGAACGCGAATATCAAGGACTTCAAGTTGGTGGTGAACTTTCATGGCGGGCCTGGCAATTATGCTGTTGGCGTGCCGGGTTTCAAGATCAACATGAGGACGTTTAACGCTGTGGCGGAGTATGATATACATGTCGGGGATTTGCTTATCAGGCCGGGTGTGACGGTACAGTATTTGAAGTCGCGTGATTATACACCGACGTATGATGATTTGTCGGTGGGTTATTCGTGGACGTATCATGCGCCGGACACGTATAAGTATGATGAGGATGACAATAGTCACTTGTGGGGGTATTTCAACTATTCGGCGAAGATGACGACTGTTGCTCCGGCGTTGCGTTTGGATTATAAGGTGGGTGATTTGCGTCTGATAGGGTCGTTCCGTTCGGACAAGACTAACATTCCGGACAAGTGGAATCATTCGTGGCAGTTCTCGGCTAATTACAGCATCAATGAGAATAATTTCGTGCGGTTTGTGTATGGCAGGGCTAACCGTTCGGCGATACTTGTGAACTCGAACACGAACTTCATGTGGCGGAGGACGACGTTGTTGATGCCGAACTTGTTGCAATTTAGCGCGGATCCTGAGGCGGATCTTGCGAAGGCGGACAATTTTGAGGTGGGGTATAGGGTGAAGCCGTCGCAGTCGGTTCTTCTTGACGCTGAGGCTTTTTATTCGCGGTCGTCGGACTTTGGCGCGCTTATGGCGAACAACGGGTTGGTGCGCTTGGATAAGAGTTTGGTGGACAGTTATGTAGCAGGCAATACTACGGCGGCGCAGTTGCTTGCGGGTTTGCAGTCGTATGCGTCGATAAAGTATGGGATATTGCCGTATGAGGTGAGCCAGTTTGGAGTCAGCTTGAATCTTGACTGGATAATCTCGTCGAAGTTGATAGCGAAGGTGAACGCTAACATACAGAAGACGACGATAGACAATTATTACCAGTATAGTCAGTCGCAGGTGATACAGCGGTTGCTTCAGGACGCGTCGTCGAGGGTTCAGCAGCTTGTGGCGGGATATGTGCAGCTGTTGGGCAACACGGAGCTGACGGCAGAGGAGAAGGAGGCGCAGCGTGCGCAGTATCGGAAGATGGCGCTTGACGACAATTATAACGCGGAGTTGAACACGTATGATATGGGGACGCATCAGGCGGAAGATATCCGGCGTGATGTGGAGCAGGGCAAGGAGACGGACGAGGCGATAGCGAGGAATTTTGGTTCGGTGCAGGAGGATGGCGTGGAGAGCGAGGCTACACCGTCGTTTTATGGCATGGTGGGCTTGATATATAAGCCTATGTCGCAGTTGAACGTGTCGGCGTTTGCGAACTTCATGACTAAGCGGTCGTATGTGACGAAGTATAATACTGAGGGTGAGGAGTTGTCGGGACGTTGCACGGTGAATTTGAAGGTTGGGTATAAGCCGACGGATAATGTTGAATTTTTTGTAAACGCTCATAACCTATTTAATAACCAGAAGCGTGAGTTTGTATACACGGATGAGGTTCATGGCCTGTATACTGTGGGCGTGAACTTTGGCTTCTAAATCAACTACCTAATTAGAGAACAGATGGCATACAAGATCATCGACATTGAGGGCATAGGCCCTGTTTATGCCCAGAAGCTTGAGGCTGAGGGCATCAAGACGACCGACGACCTGCTGAAGGCTGGGGCCACACGGAGTGGTCGCGCGAAGTTGGCAGAGGCTACGGGTATCTCGGACAAGCTGATCATGACGTGGGTGAACCACTCTGACTTGTTCAGGATCAACGGTGTGGCTGGTCAATTTGCGGAGCTGCTTGAGGCGGCGGGTGTTGACACAGTCAAGGAGTTGCGGCATCGCGTGGCGGCAAATTTGCAGGCTAAGATGCAGGAGGTTAACGATCAGAAGAACCTTTGCAACAGGGTGCCGGCGGTGTCGGAAGTCGAGAAGATGATAGAGCAGGCTAAGGAGCTGGAGCCTATCGTGACTTATTAGTGTGTGCGTCCGCGAGGCGCATGCGAAGAAAGGGCCTGACGTGATGAGCGTCGGGCTTTTTTTGTGGGTGTGGGAGAGGGAGTGTGGGCGGGGGTTGGGGTGTATAAATTTGTTAATTTTGCGTCAAAAGCGGTTGTGTAAGTGGGTGTGGGGTAGGGTGTTGGAGGATATTTTGGGGGTGGGGAAATGGGGTTTGATGCTTCTGTGATGCTTCAAGTATGCTTCATTTATGCTTCTGGGTAGGAGTTTTGTAGGAGTTTTGTAGGATGTTGGGAGGAGTGGAGTGTGGGGGGTAGAGGAAAAGTCTCCATTGTCGTAACCATTTGCTCCAATGGTACGTAATAGGAGAAAACTTTGTTCCATGGCTTGGGCTAATCCCTTGCTAATTATACTTAAAAAGACCTCATGATGAAATCTTGTAAGAAGAGACTAAGCGTCCTCCTCTGGTTGATGATTTTGTGTCCTGTTGTGGAAACGGTGGCTCAGGTGTCGTTGAGCCGCGAGCAGATATTGGCGATGTCGACGGAGGAGTTGTCGGAGTTGCCGTTGGAGGATTTGATGGCCGCGGTAGAGACGCTTGGCGTATCGTCGGTAGACGAGTTGTTCGCCTTGATAATGAATAAGAACGTGTCGTCGGCGTCGAAGCAGGAGGAGAACACGTTTACTTCGCCGTTGTCGACGACGGTGATCACTCATGACGAGATGCGGTCGTATGGGGTGTCGACGATAGAGGAGGCGTTCAGGTTGATACCTGGCATGATAGTGTCGGAGAAGACGAATGGTGTGTATGACATACATACGAGGGGTTTGAATAATATACCGGATAATAATTTGCTGTTGTATACGGAGAATTCGAACACGTTGGTGATGGTGGATGGTCGTCCGGTGAACAATGTGGCGATGGGTGCGGTGAATTTTGACATGTTGCCGATAGACATTGAGGACGTGGAGCGGATAGAGGTGGTGCGTGGCGCGTCGTCGGCGTTGTATGGTGCGAATGCGGTGACGGGTGTTATTAACATATTGACGATGAAGCCGGACGGGGGTGTGGCGCGGGTGTCGGGTAGCGCTCAGATGGGAAGTCTTGGGACGTATGTTGGGAATGTGGCGTTGCGGAAGGCGTTTAGTGATAAGTTGGCGTTGGGTTTGACGGTGAGTGTTCAGCAGAGGAACAGGCCTACGGACGAGTTGTATGTCATACCGGCGTCGGGTGTGGTGCTTGCCGGGGAGGGTGCACCTGCGGTGGAGAGCACGTTCACGGTGGAGCAGTTGGGGCAGTATATGCAGTCGGGGGTGCTTCGTGACATGTCGGGAGGGGGGTATATTGCCGCGGAGGATGTGGAGAGTTTGCGTCAGTTGTATACGACGGATAAGGTGAATTATAGTATTTACAGTTGTCTTGAGCCGGAGACGCCTATTGGCAGGATGTTTCCTGACCCTGAGTTGGCTCGGAGGACGGAGTCGTATAACGGGTATGTGGCGATAACTCCGAGTGAGAAGGTTAGGATTGACGTTACAGGGGGTTATCAGCGGTCGCACGTTAATACGACTCCTGTGTGTGATGATTATTTCTCGTTTAATGGTAGGACGTCGAAGAGCGGTTATGTGGCGGTTTCGGCGAATGTTGGTGATTTGAAGGTGTTGTTGAACTATAAGGGAGGTCCTGGTGATTATGCTTTTGGGGTGCCAGGGTTCAAGTCGGATGTAAGGCAGTTTAACGGGTCGGCGGAGTATGACATACATGCGGGCGGGTTGGTGATACGTCCGGGAGTGTCGTACTCGTATTTGCAGTCGGATGACTATGTGCCGACGTATGATGATTTGGGGAGTGGTTATGATTGGCATTATCATGATCCTGGGACTTATGAGTATGCTGCGGATGACCATGACAATTTGTCGGGTTTTTGCAATTATAGGGCGTATATGAAGTCGTTTTCGCCGTCGATACGGTTGGATTACCGTGTAGGGGATGTGCGGCTTATAGGGTCGTTCAGGTCGGACAGGACGAATATACCGGACAAGTGGAATCATTCGTGGCAGTTTTCGGCTAATTACAGCATCAATGCGGATAATTTCGTGCGGTTTGTGTATGGTCGTGCAAACAGGTCGGCTATATTGGTGAACAGTAATGCGAACTTCACGTGGCATAGGACGTCGTTGCTTGCTCCTGATTTGTTGCAGTTCAGTGCGGATCCGGAGGCTAACCTTGCCAAGATAGATAACTTTGAGGTGGGGTATAGGGTTAAGCCTGTGCCGTCGATGTTGATAGACGCGGAGGTGTTTTATTCGCGGTCGTCGGACTTTGGCGCGTTGATGGCTAATAATGGGTTCGTGCGAGTGGACAAGTCGTTGGTAGACGGTTATATAGTAGGTAATGTCACGGCTAATCAGATATATGCTAATTTGCGGTCGTACGCGTCGATAAAGTATGGGGTGTTGCCGTATAAGGTGAGCCAGTTTGGGTTAAGTTTCAATATTGACTGGATAATATCGTCGAAGCTTATAGCTAAGCTCAACGCCAATGTGCAGAAGACTACGATAGACGATTATTACCAGTATAGCCAGACTCAGGTGATACAGAATTTGCTGTTGGGCGCTAAGCAGCAGGTCACGACGTACATCTATGAGTATATTGGCATACTTACGAATACGACGCTCACGGCGGAGGAGAAGAGGACGAGGTTGGCAGAGTATAGGCAGTATGCCTTAGGGAGCAACTATAACCCGGAGCTCAACACGTATGACGTTGGCACGCATAAGGCTGATGACATAAGGGATCTTGTGGAGCAAGGAGGCGAGGTGGATGAGGCGATAGCCCGTAATTTTGGCTCGGTGAAGCAGGATGGTGTGGAGAATAAGGCTACACCGAGGGTTTATGGCATGTTGGGCGTCATTTATAAGCCGTTGCAGCAGCTTAGTGTGTCGGCCTTTGCCAACTTCATGACTAAGCGGAAGTATGCCACGAAGTATAATTCGGAGGGGGAGGAGTTGCCGGCGCGTTGCACGGTGAACCTAAAAGTGGGGTATAAGCCGGTGGACGCTGTGGAGTTGTTCTTCAATGCTCATAACTTGTTCAACAACGAGAAGAGGGAGTTTGTGTATTCGGACGTGGTGAAGGGTGTGTATAGTGTGGGAGTGAACTTCAACTTGTAGGGTAGGGGAGGATAGAGGATTCATGGCAGTCGCAGGGGGCGTGAGAGTCCTTTGCGGCTGTCATTGTTTACGAAGACTAACATTTTTTTGCCAATCTCGCCGAATCACATTAAATTAGCGGTATACACAACAACATAACAAACATGGTCAAAGTCCGCCCATTCAGAGCCCTGCGCCCACCTAAGGCACTTGCACAGCGTGTGTCGTGCCTACCATACGATGTCATGAACACACAGGAAGCCGCCGCTATGGCCGTTGGGGACAGGGTGTCGTTGCTCAACATCACGAGGGCGGAGATATGTTGCCCGGAAGGTACGGATATACATTCTGACGTTGTCTATGCCAAGGCGCGGGAGAACTTCAAGATAGCTCGTGAAGAGGGGTGGCTTGTGCAGGACGCTACGCCGGGCTATTACGTGTATGAGGAGACTATGAACGGGAGGAGTCAGACGGGAATTGTGGCTGCCGCAGCGTGCCAGGACTATGACCGTGGGCTTATCAAGAAGCACGAGTTGACACGACCAGACAAGGAAGAGGATCGCATGGTGCTGACACGTTGGCTGCATGCTAATATTGAGCCGGTATTCCTTGCCTATAAGGCAGTGCCGCAGATAGACGCGATAGTGGAGCAGGTCAAGAATACGGAGCCTGCG
This sequence comes from bacterium, assembly GCA_963620665.1. GTDB lineage: Bacteria > Bacteroidota > Bacteroidia > Bacteroidales > Marinilabiliaceae > W3P20-009. The sequence goes on along the minus strand of CAVFBA010000004.1, from coordinate 36,644 downwards.
TATGACTTCGTATCGTCGGACAATGTGGGGCATAGGTTGTGGGTGGTGGATGACCCGCAGACGGTGGGTACGCTTGAGGCGTTATTTGACAAAGTACCAGCGACGTATGTGGCCGATGGGCATCATCGTACGGCAGCCGCCGCACGTATAGGCAAGGAGTTTGCGGAGCATAACCCTAATCATACGGGGCGGGAGAATTATAACTACTTTATGGCGGTGATATTCCCTGATGATCAGTTGCATATCATGGACTACAACCGACTTGTGAAGGACCTGAATGGGATGAGTATCAACCTGTTCATGGAGAAGCTCAAGAGGGTGATGGATGTGGAGGCTGTGGGAAGTGAGTCGGTAGCGCCATGTCGGTTGCATGAGTTCTCGATGTATCTGAATGGTATTTGGTATCGACTCACGGCTCATGAGGGGACGTATAATGACGCTGATCCCATAGGAGTGCTTGATGTCAGCGTGCTTAGTGATAATGTCTTGACACCGATTCTTGGTATTGAGGATATGCGTCGGTCGGCACGGATAGACTTTGTGGGTGGTGTACGAGGGCTTGGTGAGTTGCAGAGGCGGGTGGATGCTGGTGAGGCTGCCGTGGCTTTTGCCATGTATCCGGTATCGATGAAGCAGCTTACGGATATAGCCGACACGGGTAATATCATGCCACCAAAGACTACGTGGTTTGAGCCTAAGTTGCGGTCGGGGTTGTTTGTCAAACTTGTTGACGAGGGTATAGAGTGATTTATTTCGCCAATTTCGTTGTCTTCTTCTTCTTTTTTCGCTTAATTTGTGGTATTGTTTCGTAGGGAGTAATCGCTGAATGTCGCAAGTAAGTCAAGCAATAACTGATATCAGGGCGTCGTTGCCGGAGGGGGTCAGGCTCCTCGCTGTCTCGAAGACTCATCCTGTGTCGCTCATAGAGGAGGCGTATGGGGTGGGGCAGAGGGATTTTGGTGAGAATAAGGTGCAGGAGATGGTGGAGAAGGCGTCGCAGTTGCCAGAGGATATCCGTTGGCATCTGATAGGGCATCTTCAGACGAACAAGGTGAAGTATATAGCGCCCTTTGTGTACCTCATCCACTCTGTTGATACGCCTAAGCTACTTGGTGTCATAGACAAGGAGGGTCAGAAGGTGGGGCGTGTCATTGACTGCTTGTTGCAGGTACATGTGGCGCAGGAGGAGACTAAGTTCGGGTTCTCGCCTGAAGAGCTTATTGAGTTCATGAAGAGTGGGCAGGTTGCCGACTTGCATAACGTCAGAGTATGCGGGCTCATGGCTATGGCGTCGAATACGTCTGACATGTCGCGTGTCAATGCTGACTTTGCCCGTGCGCATGACATATTTTGCGATCTTAGAGATAACTACTTTCATGGGTCGTCCGACTTTTCGGTACTTAGTATGGGTATGTCGGGCGACTATAAAATAGCTGTCAGTAACGGTGCCAATATCGTACGAATAGGCAGCCTTATCTTCGGACAGAGAGTTTACAGCCAAAACAAATAAACCAATGAAACTTATTCCCGCAACTATCAGCGCTATCATTGGCATCTACATGCTCACCTCTTGTGCGCGCACACAGACGACGACAAACCTTGAGGATATTGATGTGAGCGACTCTATTGCAGAGATCGACACTAAGGCGGAGGACTTGAACAAGTCTCGCACTATCCTTTATACCCTTCCTGCGCCTATCGAGATGGCGTCTATCATCAAGGAGACGGGGGTTAACTTTGACGACCAGCTGCTTGCGCAACTTAGTAAGTCGCAGTCGTATTCCAGTAACCTTAAGATGGCGCTTAATCTTGGCATATACGCCACAGATATGAGTGTATCTGGGATGTTCAACCAGTCGCAGCGTATGGTGGACTACCTCAACACCCTCAAAGGGATGACGCAGCGACTTGGCATCATCAAGGTGCTTGATGAGGATGTGCTTGCCAAGCTTGAGCGTTCTGACTTGTCGCGTCAGGAGGCGTTGAACGTTATAAGTGAGGTGTACATGAACACTAACCAGTATCTCACGGAGAATAACCGTCGCAATGTCGCCACGATGGTTATGGCTGGGGCATGGGTCGAAGGACTATATCTCGCCCTCAACCTGCTCAATCCCGACAAACTAAACTCAGATATTGTGGAGCGTATCGTGGCGCAGAAGTTGTCCCTCGCCACACTGATGAACATAATAGATGGCATGAACGCAAATGACTCGGACAAGGATCTCACGTATATACACTCACGACTTGAGATTATCAGTCAACTGTATGATGGGGTCAGCATACAATCTAATGGGCGTATCTCTGCCATGACTGATGCTGACACTAAGACCACTACTATTAAAGCAAATAAGGTCGGTCCTATTGACAAGGATAACCTCATCGCACTCAAAGATGCGGTGACGTTGGTCAGGAACGAGTTTGCTGAGTAGGTGACTATTGTGGACGAGATTGGGAAGATTACATCATCTCCTCAATCTCGTCCATTAATTTATTCATCTTCGCTATCGCCTTCATAAACGGTCCGCTTGACAACATATCTACTCCTGCGTCCATCAGTTCATCGATAGGATACTTAGAGTCACCCGCAGACAAGAACCTCAGATACCGCTCCAAAGACCCTTCTTTGCCCGACAACACATCTTCCGACAACGCTTGACTTGCCACGAACGACGTGCTATACTGATACACGTAGAACCCCATATAGAAATGCGGTATAAACGCCCACTCTATATCAACACGACCGTCAACGTTGCACACTCCATCATCGTGACCGTAGTATTTCCTCGTTATCTCGCCATACAGCTTTGACAGCGCCTCTCCTGTGATAGGCTCACCCCTCTCCGCCATTTCCATAGCCTTGAGTTGAAACTCTGCAAATTGCGTCTGCCTGAATAGCGTGCCCTTGAAACCGTCGAGCATATTCATTAATAGCGATATCCTTTGACTCTTATCCGTCAACCGCTCCAACATCAAATGGTCGAGCAATGCCTCATTAAACGTCGACGCCACCTCGGCCACGAATATTGAATAGTCCGCCTTGGCATACTTCTGGTCACGATTCGAGTAATAGCTCTGCATGGTGTGACCCAACTCATGTATCAATGTCCCCACAGCGTCATAACGCCCATTAAAGTTCATCAGAATATATGGGTGAACATCATACGCCGCCCCGTTAGAGTACGCGCCAGACGCCTTACCCTTATTAGGCATCACGTCAATCCACCGTTCCACAAAAGCACGCTCTATCGTCTCACCATACGCCCTACCCAATGGCTTAACCGCATCCAATACCATCTGCTGAGCCTCGTCATACGTATACCGCATCTCCACATCTGCCACAGCAGGCGCATACAAGTCATAATACTCAAGCCTATCCACCCCTAACAACTTAGACTTCAGCCGCAGATACCTGTGAAACGTCCCCAAATTCTTATTGACATTCTCTATCAACGAATGATACACCCCCGTAGGAATATTATTCGTAGCCAACGCCGCCTCCAATGCCGACTGATACTTACGCACCACCGCATGAAACTGCTTTCTCCTCAAATTACCATTCATCAACTCACCAAACGTCCCCTCAAACCGCTTATAGTTATCCCAAAACGCCTCAAACGCCACCCTCCTATCCTCCCTGACACTCGACGCCCTCACCTTCGAATATGTCGCACTATCCAACTCCACCTCCTCACCATCACTCAACCGCACCTTCGGACTCGGCATCTCCGCATCCGAAAACACCGAAAACGCGTCATACGGTGTATTACCCAACATCGACATCTTAGCCAACACCGACTCCTCAACATCCGACAACGTATGCTCCCGCCGACGCCTCACACGGTCTATCAACATCGAAAACTCCTCCAGACGAGGCTCCTCAACCATGAACCCCCCATACCGCTCATCCGATATACCCGCCAACTCTGCACTGTCAAAGTCCGTCAACTGCGCATACTCCACCTCCACCTGCTCCATCTCCTTCACCAACGACAGATTCTCCGCCACACTGACATCCTCATCCGACAACAACGACGCATACAAATACAACCTCCCCATCACCCTCTGATTCTCACTGTCAAGATGCAGATACTCATACAGCACCCGCCCACTCTCACACAACCTGCCCCTATAACCACGCACCCTATCCAACCCACTCACCAACAACTCCTTCTCCCGACGCCAATCCGACAACGTCCCATACAACGACCCTAAATCCCACTTATACCTCTCCTCAACCTCCCGACGATCAATCTGTGCCATGACTTCTATCCTTTAATAATCCAAAATTCAATATTAACAACGCAAAATTACTCCCTTTCCACAACTCCCCAAACACCCACCACAAACCAAAAATATCCCCAAAACACAAAACAAGCAACTTAAGAGCAACTTAAGAGCAACTTAGGAGCAACTTGGAAGCTACATGACACCCACCCTAAACACACCCTAAAACACCGAAAAACTCCAAACCACACAACCACAAAACTAATTTTCCCTAATTCACACCACACGATTCCCTACTTCCCGACAAATTCCTTAAATTTGCGCTCCGTGTGCTGGATATTCTCCCTCCAACACACACTCTTTACCATATAAATCTCTCAAAGTGACCGAAACAAGGTACGTGTTCGTAACGGGCGGTGTAGCATCGTCCCTCGGCAAAGGAATCATCTCCGCATCTCTGGCCAAGCTCCTTCAAAGCCGCGGCTACAATGTCACAATCCAAAAACTCGACCCCTACCTCAACATCGACCCAGGCACTCTCAACCCCTACGAACACGGCGAATGCTACGTCACCGAAGACGGAGCCGAAACCGACCTCGACCTCGGACACTACGAACGTTTCCTCAACGTCCACACAAGCCAAGACAACAACGTCACTACCGGACGCATATACAAAAGCGTCATCGAAAAAGAACGACGGGGTGACTACCTCGGCAAAACCGTACAAATCGTACCGCACATCACCGACGAAATAAAACGACGCATCATGCTCATGGGTACACACCACAAATACGACGTCGTTATAACCGAAATCGGTGGCACCGTAGGCGACATCGAAAGCCTACCCTACATCGAAGCCGTCCGACAACTCAAATGGGAACTCGGACACCTCGCCATGTTCATACACCTCACACTCGTACCATACCTCAGCGCAAGCAAGGAACTCAAAACCAAACCCACTCAACACTCCGTAAAAGCACTACAAGAAGAAGGCATCCAACCCGACATCCTCGTACTGCGCTCCGAAAAAGACATCAACGAATCCATCCGCAAAAAAGTCGCGCTCTTCTGCAACGTCGACCAAGACGCCGTAATCCAAAGCGTCGACGTCGACTCCATATACAAGGTCCCCATCCTCATGCAGCAACAGCACCTCGACGAAATCGCTATGCGCAAACTCCAACTCCCAGGACACCACGACAGCGACATGACCGACTGGATAGCCTTCCTCGACAAAATGGAAGACGCCAAAGACAAAGAACCCGTTCGAATAGGCCTCGTCGGCAAATACGTCGAACTCCCTGACGCCTACAAATCCATAATCGAGTCCGTCTACCACGCCGCAACATACAACAACCGACGTGCCAAACTCGAACTCATTCACTCCGAAAGCATCACCAACGACAACGTCGACTCCAAACTCCATGACCTCAAAGGCATAATCGTCGCCCCTGGCTTCGGCAACCGCGGAACAGAAGGCAAAATAATCGCCACACGCTACGCACGCCAAAACAACATCCCATTCCTCGGCATCTGCCTCGGCATGCAAATGGCTGTCGTCGAATTCGCTCGCAACGTCCTACACTGGGATAAAGCCAACAGCACCGAAATGGACCACGCCACGCCCTACCCAGTCATCGACATCATGGAAGACCAAAAAAACATCACCAACAAAGGCGGCACCATGCGTCTCGGTGCCTACGACTGCTCCCTCAAACCCGGCAGCAAAGCCTACGAAATATACGGCAAAACCGACGTCCGCGAACGACACCGACACCGCTACGAATACAACTCCCAATTCCTCAAAGACTTCGAAAACGCCGGAATGATCGCCACCGGCACCAACCCCGACACCGGACTCGTCGAGATAATGGAAATCCCCGCCAACAAATGGCACATCTGCTGCCAATTCCACCCAGAATACAGCAGCACCGTCCTCAACCCACACCCACTCTTCCTCTCCTTCCTCAAAGCTGCAATAGAAAATTAACCCATGGATAAGAACACCAACATTGCTCTTGTTCTCTGCTTCGCCATCCTCGTAGGCTTCTGGTGGCTCAATAAACCATCCGACGAACAACGCGCGCAATGGCAAAACTACTACGACTCTCTCGCACGTGTCGAGCAACAACGAAACGACTCACTCGCGCAAATCCATGCCGCCGAAGCAGCCGCCAACAACACACTCGAACTCCAATCCGACTCCGCAAAGGCCGCGCGACGCACCCAAATATACGGCCTCTTAGCCAACGCCGTCGAGGGCAAAGACTCCATCTGCTCCCTCGAAAACGACCTAATCCGCGTCAACCTCTCCTCACAAGGAGCCAAAATAAACAACGTCCTAATCAAAGGATACAACGACTACCTCGGAAACCCCATAAAAGTCTACGCCGACAACGACAACAACAAATTCGGTTTCATATTCGTACATCAATACCGATCCTACAACACCTCCGACCTCTTCTTCCAACCTTCTGGAATTAACCAGATAAACGACTCCACCAAATCCATCTCCTACACACTCCCCATAGGCGACGGAACCCTAACCTACACCTACTCACTCACCAACGGACACAACCAAGTCGACTTCTCCATCCAGGCCAACAACCTCGGCGACAAAATCAACACCCCGCACTCCAACATCGACCTCATCTGGAACGCCGACCTCCCCGTCCAAGAAAAAAGCCGCAAATCCCAAGCCATGTGGAGCAACGTATGCTACCGCTACGCCGCCGGCGACGTCGAGGAAATGGAACAAATGACAAAAGACAACGTCGAGGAAAACATGAACCTCGACTGGATAGCCTACAAAAACCAATTCTTCAGCACCATATTCCAAGCAAAAAACGGATTCGCCGGAGCACTCATCGAATCCAACCCCGCCGCCGAATCCGACACGCTCGTCATCAAACACCTCGCCTCAACCCTCGGAGTCAAATTCGACTTCCGCTCATCCGATAAGGCCCAATTCCGATTCCTCTTCCTACCCAACTACTTCTACACACTCGAATCCTACGAGAACATGGAGCTGACAAAACTCCTCCCGCTAAGCTGGGGCATATTCCGCTGGATAAACGAATACTGCATCATCCCGCTCTTCAAATACCTCGAGCAAATCATCTCCAACTACGGCATCATAATCCTCGTCCTCACAATCATCATCAAGCTCGTCATTTTCCCGCTCACCTTCACCTCCTTCAAATCGCAGGCAAAAATGAGAGTCCTCAAACCACAAATCGACGAAATAAACAAAAAATACCCCAAAGAAAAGGCCATGGAACGACAACAAGCAACTATGGCCCTCTACCGCAAAGCCGGCATAAGCCCCATGAGCGGATGCCTCCCCCTACTCCTCCAAATGCCAATCCTCTTCGCAGCTTTCCGATTCTTCCCCGCCGCAATCGAACTCCGAGGCGAATCCTTCCTCTGGGCGGCCGACCTCTCCACCTACGACTCTATACTCAAACTCCCATTCAACATCCCCTTCTACGGCGAACACGTCAGCCTCTTCTGCCTACTCATGTGTCTCACGCAGATCCTCTACACCCGATTCACAATGCAGAACCAAAACTCCTCCTCCATGCCCGGCATGTCCTTCATGATGTACCTCATGCCTGTCATGCTCCTATTCTTCTTCAACGACTACCCTGCCGGACTCTGCTACTACTACTTCGTCTCAACTCTCATCACTGTCCTCCAGACTCTCCTCATCAAACAATTCTTCATCGACGAAAAAGCAATCCTCGAGCAAATCAAAAACAACCAAAAAAAACCCGCCAAAAAGAGCCGTTTCATGGAATACTACGAACGCAAAATGAAAGAACTCGAAAAACAACAAAAAGCAATGAAGCGTTAACCCGCTGATTAGACCACGTATAAATAACACAACCCAAGCGGTTTATTCACAACCTCTTCATATCTTCGCGACACGATATCATATCAACCAATAAAGTCTAACCCACTAATTAGTTTTATCGTTCTACAATGAGTGAAATGCAACAGGGCGTCGAGAATTTCGATTGGGACGCCCTTGAAAACGGCGGCCATGTCGTCACCGAAGCCGAGAGAGCCAAAGAAATTGAGCAATACGACAAGACTCTCTCAACCCTCAAAGAAAAAGACGTCGTCGAAGGCGTCGTACGCTCTCTCAACAAACGCGAAGTCGTTGTCAGCGTCGCCGGCAAATCCGACGGCATCGTAAGCCGCAACGAATTCCGCTACAACCCAGACCTCAAAGTCGGAGACCCCGTCGAGGTCTACATCGAGAACCAAGAAGACAAAAACGGTCAGCTTGAACTCTCTCACAAAAAAGCACGTGCCATCCGCGCTTGGGACCGCATCAACCAAGCCCTCGAAAACGACGAAGTCGTCAAGGGCTACATCAAGTGCCGCACCAAAGGTGGCATGATCGTCGACGTATTCGGCATCGAGGCATTCCTCCCAGGCTCACAAATCGACGTCAAGCCTATCCGCGACTACGACATCTTCGTCAGCAAGACCATGGAATTCAAGGTCGTCAAAATCAACGCCGAATTCAAAAACGTCGTCGTATCACACAAAGCCCTCATCGAGGCCGAACTCGAACAACAAAAAAAGGAAATCATCTCCAAACTCGAAAAAGGACAAGTCCTCGAAGGTACCGTCAAGAACATCACCTCCTACGGCGTATTCGTCGACCTCGGCGGTGTCGATGGACTCATCCATATCACCGACCTCTCCTGGGGCCGAGTATCACATCCCGAAGAAGTCGTCGCCCTCGACCAGAAAATCAACGTCGTCATCCTCGACTTCGACAACGAGAAAAAACGTATCGCTCTCGGCCTCAAGCAGCTCACCCCGCATCCTTGGGACGCTCTCGATGCCAACCTCAACGTCGGCGACAAAGTCAAGGGTAAAGTCGTCGTCATCGCAGACTACGGCGCATTCGTCGAAATCGCTCCCGGCGTCGAGGGCCTGATACACGTCTCCGAGATGTCATGGTCACAGCACCTCCGCAGCGCGCAAGACTTCATCAAAGTCGGCGACGAAGTCGAGGCGCAAATACTCACACTCGACCGCGAGGAACGCAAGATGTCACTCGGCATCAAACAACTCCACCCCGATCCTTGGACCAACATCGAAGAAAAATACCCAGTCGGCTCCAAACATACCGCTGTCGTACGCAACTTCACCACCTTCGGCATCTTCGCCGAACTCGAAGAGGGCATCGACGGCCTCATCCACATCTCCGACCTCTCCTGGACCAAGAAAATCAAACACCCCAGCGAATTCACCCAAGTCGGCGCCAACATCGAAGTCGTCGTCCTCGACATCGACAAAGAAAACCGACGCCTCTCCCTCGGACACAAACAGCTCGAGGAAAACCCCTGGGACGTCTTCGAGACCATCTTCACCGTCGGCTCCATCCACGAGGGCACCATCACCGAAATGGTCGAAAAGGGAGCCATCGTAGCTCTCCCCTACGGCGTCGAAGGCTTCGCCACACCCCGCCACCTCATCAAGCAAGACGGCACCCAAGCCAAAGTCGACGAGAAACTCCCATTCAAGGTCATCGAATTCAGCAAAGGGCAAAAACGTATCATCGTATCACACTCCCGCACCTTCGAGGAAGCTAAACCAGGCGAAGAAAAGAAGCCACGCAACAACCGCAAGGCCAACAACACCCCTGGCAATGTTCGCAAACAAGTTGAGGCCAAAGAGGTCACAACACTCGGCGACATCACCAACCTCGCCGCCCTCAAAGGCAAACTCGAAGAGGCTGAAAAGAGTAATGATTAGTCTCTAATCCTTTGATGATATTCCCCGAAGAATAAATCAACACCCATCTCTCTATGTGGCGAGCTTTCGTCCACATAGAGAGATTTATCGTTATGGCAAACTTTCTAACCCAAAATAAAGGCGACTTCGCCATCGTCACGATGCTCGTCGACCGCCTCGACGGACAAACAACCCCGGAACTGCGCTCCGAACTCGTACTCCTCGCAGGCAACCAAGTATCACGCATGATCCTCGACCTCTCACAGTGCAACTACTGCGACACAACCGGTCTTAGCGCAATAATGATCGCGCATCGACTATGCAAAACCGGCACCCTCGTTCTCGTCGGAGTAAAAGACGAAGTCGCAGCCATGCTCTCCATCCAAAACTTCGACCCTGCCCTCGTCATGGTCGCCGACCTCAACGAAGCCGAACTCCAAATCGCGCACTCACACGCGCAGTAAGCACTCCCAACACAACATGGAGCTTACTATCCTCGGTTGCAACGCTGCCATCCCAACACCCACACGCAACCCCTCTGCACAAATCCTTATCGCCAACGGACACCAATTCCTCATCGATTGCGGCGAGGGTACACAATTCCAACTCCGTAAACTCCACATCTCCCTAATGCGTATTGAGGCCATTCTCATCTCACACATGCACGGCGACCACGTCTTCGGTCTCATAGGACTAATTTCCACAATGTCCCTCTACAACCGCACCTCGCCCCTGCTCCTCGTCGGCCCGCCAGACCTCCAAGACTTCCTCTCACCACTCATAAATCGCTTCTGCGACAAACTCTCCTTCAAAATCTCTTTCCACAACCTCCGTTTCGATAAACCAGAAATCTTACAAGAAATCAAATCCCTCAACGTCAAATCCATACCTCTCCGACATCGCGTCCCAACCTGCGGCTTCCTCTTCCATGAACTCCCAAAAGAACCAAACATCAAAAAAACAGCTATATACAAATACGGCCTCTCCATCGCCGACATCGTCTCCATAAAAAACGGACACCCTCTCCTCGACCACGCAGGTAACGAAATCCCCCGTGACGAACTCGTCAAAGAAGCCACACCACCCAAAAGCTTCGCCTACATTTCCGATACCGCCTACCTCCCTAACCTCCACAACGACATAACCGGCGTCTCTCTCCTCTACCACGAAGCCACCTTCATGTCCGACCTCGCCGACCTCGCCGCAAAAACACTACACTCCACAGCCCGACAAGCTGCAATGGTCGCCAAGGCCGCCAACGTAGGCAAACTCATCATCGGCCACTTCTCAAGCCGATACGACGAAACCGACCCCCTCGAAGCCGAAGCCCAACAAATATTCTCCAACACTACCGCCGTTTACGACGGATTCAAAATAGTTTTTTAATCTTTTTCCCCTACACAGCGCCACTTCTCTCCCTTTATTTTTATAACTTTGCCTTTCGTTGCGTGAGTAGTGCGCAACCCTCTTTTTACCTGATGTATAGATTCAACAAAGTCCAGCAGCTCAACCTGCTCCTCGCCATCATCCTCGGGCTAATCTCGACCTCCTGTGGCGAATATCAGGCTATCCTCAAGTCGCAAGACAACGAACTCTGGTACCAAAAGGGCATGGATTACTACTCCAACGGCGACTACGCCAAAGCCGCCAACCTCCTCGGTGGCGTCCTCACACACTACGCCGGAACCTCACAATACGACTCACTCGTAACAACCTACTCCTACGCACTCGTACAGCTCGGCGACTACTACACCGCCGCGCACTACTTCTCCGACTACGTCCGAACATACCCCTCTTCCTCCAAATGCAAGGAATCACAATACATGGCCGGATACTGCTACTACATGCTCTCACCTAAAGTCGAACTCGACCAAGCCGACACCCAAAGCGCAATAGACGAACTCCTACTCTACATCAACCTCTACCCAAACGCAGACAAAATACAAGACGCCGAGCGTATGGTCCACGAAATGGAAGACAAACTCGCCTACAAAGCCTACCTCTCCGCTAAACTCTATTTCGACCTCGGCAACTACATGGGCAACAACTACAACAGCGCCGTAATAACCGCGCAAAACTGCCTCAAAAAATACCCCGACACCATCCACCGTGAAGAACTAAGCTTCCTCATACTACGTGCCAAATACATACAGGCCGACCGTAGCATAATCATCAAACAAGCTGAACGCTACCGCGACGCCATCGACGAATACTACTCCTTCATCAACGACTTCCCCGTAAGCAAATTCCGACCCGAAGCAGACAAAATCCTATCCCGTTCCGAACGTGGTCTCGCCAACGCCGAAAAACTCCTCCCCCCTTCCGACGACGACATGGACTACTACCGAAACTACGGACAGCGCCAAAAACGCAACTCCCAAAATATTCAAGAAGATTAGAAATAATCTCAGTTTAACTCTCTTAATCTTAAATCTTTAATCATGGCAGATTACAGGAAGATTAGCCCCCTCAACACTGTCACTCGCGACACCGTCACCATGGCAGAGAAGACTGGTAACGTCTACGAGATGGTCAACATCATCGCTAAACGTGCCAACCAGATCAGCACCGAAATAAAAGACGAGCTTTCTAAAAAACTGCAAGAATTCTCCTCCTACACCGACAATCTCGAAGAGGTATTCGAAAACCGTGAGCAAATCGAGATTTCTAAATTCTACGAAAAGCTCCCTAAACCTGTCAGCCAAGCCACTCAAGAATTCCTCGACGACCAACTCTACTACCGACGACCGACCGAATACGAACACTCCGACAACGATGACTACTACCAAGAGTAGACCCTGCCACCCCTGACATAAACTTCTTAAACCGTCGGATTTGTTAAATCCGACGGTTTCGCTATCTTTACACTCGATTTATCGCAACATCTTTTCACATACTCCGTATCTTTTAGAGTATATTTGCGACTGTCTTCTCCCCCTCACTTCCATTATCATCAATTCAGAGCGTCTTAAATGGCAGATATAAATGAAGATGAGAAACTGAAGCACCTTAAAGAGCTCGTCAAACGTAATGCCGACCTCGATAAACAGCTCCAGCAACTCCTCAGTCAATACGGCGACCTAAGCTCCCGTGACGAGCAATACGCGCAATTGCTCAAAGAATACGGCCTCGACGACGAAGGCAAAAAAGACCGACAAGGCGTACGCCATTTCAAAATGGCCTCCATGATCTATATCGTCATCAAAGGCTTCAAAGCGCTATCCAAAGTCGAAAACCCTCAGCGTCAACTCGACCTGCTCGACGAAATCACCCTCAATATCAACGACTACGCCGAACGCCACAACCTCATCAAAATCCCTGCCATAGGCGACAACATCCTACTCGCCGGCGGAGTCCTCCGCGAAAACAAAACTAACCCTATCGACGCCGTATGCGCCGCAATCGAAATCCGTCAATGGATGGACCAATTCAAACGCGACCACAACGTCATCTGGAACCTCCAATTCGGCGTACACACCGGCCCTGTCATCGGACGATACACCGCAAAATCCAAAAAACCCTACACCCTCTCAGGAGCCAACGTCCTCACGGCAACACGACTCGCGCTAACAACTGAACCCAACACCATCGCCATATCCCCCATGACCAACGAACTCGTCAAAGAGTTCTTCATCGTCGAACCCTACTTCCAAATGCCAGTCAAGTACAGCGGCGACATGAAAGTCTACAAACTCAATGGCCTGCGACCTGAACTCAACAGCGCCCCCGACTCTATCGCCTACAACGACACCTTCGACCTCTACTACTCCCGTGTCCAATTCATGGACATTCAAGAGTACGTACTCGATATGCTCGAAGAAAACCTCCCAAACAACATCTACTACCACAACGTAAAACACACAATCGACGTCACAACCGAAGTCGAACTCATCGGTTGGGCCGAAGGCCTCGCCGAAAGCGACATCCTCCTCCTCAAAGTCGCCGCTCTTTTCCACGACACCGGACAAATAAAAGTCAACAAAGGACACGAGGAGGTAAGCTGCCAATACGCCGACCAAATACTCCCAATCTATAACTACTCCACAGAAAAACTCGCCGTGATTAAACGCATCATCATGGCAACTCAACTCCCACACACTCCAACCGACATCCTCGAGGCCGTAATCCAAGATAGCGACCTCGACTACCTCGGACGAAACGACTTCATCCCTGTCTCCAATATGCTCTACAAAGAACTTATCGAACGAGATGGCGCAAAAATGACTATCAACCAGTGGAATAAAGCACAAATAAAATTCATCTCAAGCCACCAATACTACACCAAAACCGCGCAAAGCCTACGCGAAGTCAATAAACAAAGCCAAATAGAAAGACTAAAAGCCCTCGTCGACGAGTGCGACCGACGTGGCGAGCTATAACAACATGCCCGCTCTCTACAATGCCTAAAGACAATATATACATCAAGAACAGACGTGCCACGTTCGACTATGAAATCCTCGAACGTTTCATCGCCGGCATACAACTCTACGGCACCGAAATAAAATCTATACGTGGCGGTCACGCCTCGCTCCCCGACTCCTTCTGCTACTTCCACAACAGCGAGCTCTGGGTCAAAGGAATGCGCATCGCCGAGTATTTCTACGGCACTTTCAACAACCACGCCCCAGAACGAGATCGCAAACTACTCCTCAAACGCAAAGAACTGAACAAACTCGAACGCAAAACAAAAGAATCCGGACTGACTATAATCCCGCTCGCCCTGTTCATCAACGAGAAAGGTCTCGCCAAACTCGAGATCGGACTCGCTCAAGGCAAAAAACAATACGACAAGCGAGAATCCCTCAAACTCAAAGACGCTAAGAGGGAAATGGACAGAGTTCAAAAGCATTTCTAACAATGTCCATCAAGCGAAGTCTCACTCCCATCCGCCCAGCTAAGCTCATACTTATCGCCGGGCTGATTCTCGCCATCCTCATCGCCTTCGCGCTCTTCGCCGTCCGCCGATACCTCTTCTCCCCGGCCCTCAACATCCCTAAAGGCAACACCGAGCTGCTCTACATCCCCTCAGGTGCCAACTTCGACGACGTCCTCCTACTCCTCGACTCAAAAAAACTACTCGCCGACAAAGACGCCTTCTGCACAGTCGCCTCTCTCATGGGCTACAAATCACTCGTCAAATCCGGATGCTACGAGCTCACACCATCCATGTCCGCTCGCACGCTCGTACAGGCTCTCCGCGCCGGCACGCAAAAACCCGTAAAGGTCACTTTCAACAATCTCCGCTCCCTAAACTCCCTCGCCGCGCAGGTGGCGCAATACATCGAGCCAGACTCCGCCGCACTCCTCAAAGCAATGTCCGACTCGGCAACGCTGATACGGTGGGGGATAACCCCCTCACACGCCTCAATAATCTACCTCCCAGACTCCTACCAACTCTACTGGAACATATCACCCGAAGCATTCGTCGAACGCATGCACAAGGAGTACCTGAAGTTCTGGAACAATACCCGACGCCACAAAGCCGACTCCCTCAACCTATCACCCGCCGACGTCTCCACTCTCGCCTCAATAGTCCAAGAGGAAAGCAATAAACCCGACGACCAACGCCGCATCGCCAGCGTCTACCTCAACCGTCTCCGCATCAATATGCCCCTCCAGGCCTGCCCTACCGTCAAATACGCGCTCGGCGACTTCTCCATCCGACGTGTCACCAACGCCGACGCACTCGTCAACTCCCCCTACAACACCTACCTCCACCATGGACTTCCCCCAGGCCCCATACGAATAACATCTAAAAGCGTCATAGATGCCGTCCTCAATGCCGACGACACCGACTTCCTCTTCTTCTGCGCACGACCCGATGGCAGCGGCTACCACGACTTCGCCCGCTCTCTCGCGCAGCACAACCGTAACGCCGCACGCTACCACTCTCACCTCAACAACCATAAAATATACCGATAACATGCCTGCACCCAAATCCAACGTCAACGACAACGGCAATATCATCGAGATCAACAATGCCACAATCTCACAAGAGGACAACATCGTCCTCCGCGACGTAAACCTCGAAATCAAACAAGGAGAGTTCGTCTACCTCATAGGCCGTGTCGGCAGCGGCAAATCCAGCCTCCTCAAAACACTCTACGCCGAACTCCCCTTCGAAGGCAAATCCGGCTTCGTCGCTGGCTACGACCTCCTCAATCTACGCCCCGCCGATGTCCCTTTCCTGCGACGACGCATGGGCATCGTGTTCCAAGATTTCCAACTCCTCTCCGACCGCTCCGTCTACGACAACCTCGAGTTCGTACTCAAAGCTACCGGATGGCGCAAAAAAACCGACATGGATAAACGCATTCGCGAAGTCCTCGCCCAAGTCGACATGATCAACAAGGGCTATAAACGACCACACCAACTATCAGGTGGCGAACAACAACGCATCGCCATCGCTCGCGCTCTCCTCAATAGCCCCTCCCTCATCCTCGCCGACGAGCCTACCGGAAACCTCGACCCCGACACCACAATGGAGCTCATGCAACTCCTCATCCAAATCAACCACTCCGGCAAATCCATCGTCATGGCTACTCACAACCACAACGTCATCGCCTCTTACCCCGCTCGAACACTCGAGTGCGACAGCTCCCTCCTCAACCAACTCTAACCACCCCCATGACCATAGAGTTCTCCAAATACCAAGGCGCAGGCAACGACTTCGTCATCCTCGACAATATGGCACGCCGCTACGACAACCTCAACCCCAGCGACATAGCACTACTCTGCAACCGACGCTTCGGCATAGGCGCCGACGGGCTCCTCCTCCTATCCCCCGACTCCGACCACGCCTTCCGAATGGTCTACTACAACCAAGACGGCAGCCGCGCCACCTTCTGCGGCAATGGCGCACGATGCCTCGCACACTTCGCCGTAGCCGTCCATGCCGCACCACCCGACACCCCCTTCTCCTTCATCGCCGACGACGGCTCACACACCGCCACAGTCAACTTCAACCTCAACTGGGTCGACCTCCAAATGTCACCCGTGACATCCGTCGAGCAACTCTCGCCAAACTCCTTCAAACTCAACACCGGCGTCCCACACTACGTCGAATTCGTCAACAACCTCGACTCCCTCGACATCATGACACTCGCCCCAGCCATACGCTACTCCACGCGTTTCCAACCCGACGGCGTCAACGTCAACTTCGTCCAAATACTCTCCCCCGACCATATCGCTCTCCGCACCTACGAACGCGGAGTCGAAGCCGAAACCCTCGCCTGCGGCACCGGCATCACTGCCTCCGCCATCGCCACCTCACTCCTCCAACACCCCACCCCCCAACACCCCCATTTCCACATCCAAGCCCGCGGAGGCAACCTCCAAGTCCACTTCACCCAATCCCCCTCCACCCCTCTCCAACCCCACGACAACACCACCCCCCAATCCCCCACCACCTTCACCGACATACACCTCTGTGGCCCCGCCACACCCACCTTCCACGGCACTACCAACCATAACCTCTCTACACCACTCCCCTGAACCCCCCACTTGTCCCACACGCGAACGCGTAATGTAGAGACGTCCGCCCGCGGCGTCTCCCCCCAAAAAAAGCGTCAGGAGCCACAGCCCCCGACGCTCTCTAAATCATCCTGTCAGAACGCTACTCCATCTGATGCACCGGACGCAACAAATCCATCACCGTCTTAACCGGCGTGAACGTCAAAACCGGCACCTCAACAAACAAAGTCAGCCACTTAGCCATCGCGCCATTCCACAAACCCGGCAGCTCCATGCCCGTCACGTCCACTCCATTCACACTCTTATGCGTCTGGAATCCCGCCTCAGGGTCAACAAAATCTGACAAGTTATAACGCTTGCCATTGCGATCCTTCAGGCAACAGAACAAATCCACCGGGTTGAAATGAGTGCTCCCTGCCACAATCCCCTTCACTGTCGGGTCGGCAAGATCCATCTGTGCGCTCTCAACAATCTGGAGCGACAATATCCCATCCTTACCCTCAACCCAGAACGGACCGCCTCCAGGCTCACCCTCATTCTTCACCATGCCGCACACACGTAACGGACGATCCAGGAACTTCATGGCGAAAGCACGCTTATCTGCCCCCACAGGCGCCTGAGCCTTAAACATCTCCTCAATGAGAACCAACGCCTCCGTCACAGCCTCCGCGTCATTCTTGTCAATACGGCGAAGCAGCTCGTCAATCTTGCGCTTCAGGCTGAGACCCTGCGCACCGATGACCTTCTTCCACACCGCCGACTCGGGCAGCATCCTCCCGTGCGACACGTTGTCGATATTCTTCACGAACACCACGTCCGCGTCTATATTGCCCAAGTTACCAATAAGAGCGCCATGACCTCCAGGACGGAACACCAGGTGACCCTCCTTGTCGCGCGCTGGCTGACCGTCAAGCGTCAAGGCTGGCACATCCGTGGCAGGTGGCTGAACACTATATGAAACCTCTATCTTGTTCCCAAACGAGGCAAGCATCGGGGCCAAGGTCTTACGAAACGACTCCTCCATACCCACTGGCACCGTATAGTGCACATGGCTCTTGCCGTTCGACATGCAATATGCCTCCGCCTCGGCCAGATGCTCCTCGGCCGCCGTGCGAACCGTACCGTCGGCATATTTGTGAAATGCCACAAGACCCTTCGGATGACTGCCGTATGCCAGCCCATTGTCGGCAAGAACCAACGACACCAGCTCCTTCCTGTCCTTCGGCTTCAGCGACTTGAGCCGCTCCGCAAAAGCAAAATTGTCAAGCTCGCCAAAGAATGTAGACCATGGCTCCTCTCCATCCATCTTCGCCTGCTCCGACTCCAATGCCCCAAGATACTGGTGCAGAGGCTTGAACATACGGCTCGCCGCACCCGATGCCGGCACGAACTTAGCCACTTTCAGACCCGAGGCAAGCTGCGAGTCATAATCCTGCACCAGGCCTCGCACCTCCTCGTCGCTAAACTTAACTATACCGTCGCCTATCGTGGCGGCGCGTCTTACGGCTGCGGGGGCAAAGCCGCGGGCTATCATCTGGAGCTGCTCCTCTGTCTCTTGCAGACTCTTACCTCGCTTCTCGAGGTCCTGCGCATCCTGTTTTGTCAGCATAACGTGATGTTGTGATATTTATAAGGTTAACTTTAAGGCGTCACTCGTCGCCACGCCTCCTATCTTTACTATGAGAAAATTACGAAATTATGCTACAATATGCAAATATATCTTCCCCCAGACGCCTATTTTCCTACGTATTGCCATATCGGGTTACTGGCCTTCTCCTGCCCTACCGTCGTCGTCGGGCCATGACCCGGGTATATCACCGTCTCCTCGGGCAAGGCGAATATCTTTTGTGTGATAGACTTCACAATCTTTGGCAGACGCCCTCCCGGCAGGTTCACTGCGCCAAACGCGCCACGCATAATCGTGTCACCCGAGAATAGCAACGACTCCTTCTCCGAATATAGCGAGACGCTGCCTGGCGAATGACCCGGTGTAGCTATGACTTTGAGCGACGTGTTGCCAAACGTCACCTCCACCCCGTCCGACAGGGTGTACAGCGGCGTCGGTATGTTAATCTCGTCATCCGACAGCCCAAACGCCACTGCCTGATAATGCACCATCTCCGCAAGTATGCGCTCCGACTCATTGACCTCCGCCTGCACCTTATATCGCTCCAGCGCGTATGCGTTGCCAAATGTGTGGTCAAGATGAAAGTGAGTACACAGCACACGCCCGACGCTCAGACCCTCGGCGCTGATGAAGGTGTCAAGCTCCTTGCGCTCCGCATCGTCGTTACAGCCGCAGTCTATTATGGCGCACTCCCTCGTGTCGTCATACACAACGTAGGTGTTCTCCGACATCATGTTGAAGCAGAAGCACTTGATTATCATCTTACTTCTCTGTCTGGTTATATGTCCACGGGTTGTTCTCTATGCCGGCAAGTCGCACGCATGCCTCGTGTGTGCGACGGCGCAAATCGTCTATCGATGCGCTGCGCTGCCCCTTCAGTGCCGGGTCGGGAAAGATAGGCTCACCCACATTGAGGGTCACGCACGCCTCCTTGCCAAAAAATTTAAGTATCCCCTTGCGCTCACGATACGTGTAGGCCATAGGTATTATCGGCACATTATACCTCTCGGCCATGATGAACGCACCCTTCTTGAATGGGCGTATCGGAGTGTAGAACTGCCAACGGCTCTCCTCAGGAAAAAAATGCATCCAGAACCCATGCTCATGATAGTAGTCGAACGCCCTGTAGAAATGCCTCAGGTCCGACAACTTCTCGGGTATAGGCACGCCCCCAGTATACACCATGCGGTCCCGGTCCTTACCCGCCATCTGACCACGGAAGATTGGAAATCGCAACTGACGCCAACCGCACACCTTCAGTATGCCGCACATATCCCAGCGGAACACATGGTTGCAGATCGTCAACGCGCCTCCCTTCAACTGCTCCTTATACTTCTTCAGGTTCTCCATCCCCCTGAGCCGGAAACCATAGCGCAGACGGTTCAGCGGGTCTACCACAAACCGTGCCTGAAAGTAATACAGAAAGTTGAAAAACTTGAACTTGAATGAGTTGTCCACGTATGGATAGTTGGCGTCGACATTGACGTCATATATCTTCTTGATGGGCAGCAGATGGGCGTGAGGGTCGTCTGTGCCGCACGTCATATAGTCGCCCGTGGGTATATAGTTGCCCTCCTTGACTTTCAGTGTTTTGTAATATTCGGGTAGTACCCTCTCTTCCGAGGCCATGGTGATATGGTTTTTGTGTTCTGCTATTAAAAAAGCACCCCTAAAGGCATTGCGCCTCCGGGGATGCTTGTCTTGTTTCGCTGGTGGGGAGAGAGACTGTGTGGAGGCTCGACAGCGCCTTGCGGCTACTTCTTCTCGCTATTGCCGTTCTCGACTGTCATGATGGCAGCCTTGTCAAACTTCGCTATCACGCCACTCTGAATCTCAAGCGCCACATAGTTGTCCTTAACCTCGTGAACCTTCGCCATAAGGCCGCTGGTCGTAACCACACGGTCGCCCGCCTTGAGCGCCTCGCGCATCTTGTTCAGCTCCTTCTGCCTCTTCTGCTGTGGACGTATCATCAAGAAGTAGCAAACAACGATGATGAGAATAAGGGGAAGAAAGCTCATAAGGCCTGAACCCGCACCCTGTGGCGCTGCCGGGGCAGCCGTCGTAGTAGCGTCGAGAATAATGTTGAAATTCATGATGTTTATGTGTTTCTGTTAATTAGGGTCTGCTATGTCGGCAAAGATACATATCTTGATGTTCTGGCCGTTGTCTGTCTTGATGTCTATCAGGTGATATTGCCTGCCAAAATTGCCGCGTGTGTCAAACTCTATATTCAGCTTGACGCTCTCCCCGGGGGCAATATCCTCGCACTCTGCGACAGCTGTGATGCACGAGCAGTCAGTGTCGACCGCCGCTATCTTGACCGTCTTTGAACCCCGGTTGATGAGCCTGCTGCCGAGCGACAATATGTCGGCATACCCCACCTCGCCTATGTTGAGGAACGTGGTGTCGGCAACAATGCACGCGTCGTCAGCAAGGATAGGCTGCGCAGCGTCGGGTGTGGCCGATGCCTGGCCGCTACCGCATCCCGTGAGAACGGCTGCCGACAATATCATCGCCAGGCACAACACGCGACCGACGGGGCGCACAGCGCCGCTCTTCGTCAAGATGTTAGAAGAGTTGAGCCTCATTGATCTTCTTCTCCTCGACAAGCTGACGGACTATCTTCTCCAAGAGACCGTTTATGTAGCTGTTGCTCTTGTCCGTAGAGTAGAACTTAGATATCTCGATATACTCGTTGAGCGTCACCTTGATGGGTATGTTCACCATCGTTGTCATCTCCGCTATCGCCATGTCTATCAAGATGATGTCCATCAGAGCCACACGGTCGGCATCCCAGTTCTTGGAATACTTCTTGATGAGCTCCACGGTGTTGTCCTTCTCGAGTATGCTGCGCTGCAAAAGCTTGTCGGTGAAGTCTATGTCGTCCTGATCCTTGTAGAGGGGCATAAGCTCCACACTCGCGCCATTATTGCCGTCGAAATCCTTGATCGTCTTCATGGCCATGCTGATCATGAACTCCGCCTCGTCGTTCCAAAACACACTCTTTAGCTCAAGTGCCTGGAAGAAGAACGCCATCTTGGGCAACTCCTTACCCAAGAACCTCAGCACGAACGACTTGTCTATCTCGTATGTGTCGTCCACGGCGTCCATATACTTGTTATACGCCTCAGTGTGCGACAGTTTCGAGAAGATGGTCTTGATCACGGTCTCATCTTGCGACCATGTGTTGCCTTCTGTCTCAATTACCTTATTGAGCTGCTCGTTCTCCTCAAGCTGGAGTATGAGCCTGTTGTTGGCAAACCGCATATTAGGATTGAGCTCGGCAGCGGTCGGCCTCAGCTTCGACCGCCCTATCTCTATTTTCTTCGCGGCAAGGCGACGCACAGCCGATGGAAGCTGCAAAATGAGGTGATAGAGCTCTTGGCTCTTGGCAATACTGTGCTGGAGCTGCTTGTCGGCGTCATTCAGGTTGAGGTTGCCCTGCTCAATGAGCGAGTAGAGGGTCTGCATAACCTTCACCCTTATCAGTCTTCTGCTTAACATTGTGGTAAGAACTTTTTCTTGTTTAAAACCGCGCCCGTTGGTCGTGTCTGTTGTTGTTTCGGACAAAAGGCGATACTCCGCAAAGTTATGATTTTTGCAACCAACGTCAAAGTTATTTCTCTGTGAATATTTGTTTTATCTCGTTAGATCTCTCTTTGACGCGGTTGATTATCTGTGCCCCAGTGGTTTTTATCTGCTCATGCAGCTTGGCTGGCGAGAACCGCTGGCTCGCAAAATACTCTTCCGTGGGCGTTATCACGTTGAGCGACAATGGTATCACCTCTATCGTCGCGTGTGGCGGCAATATCACAGGCTCTCCATCCACATGCCCCCACAACTCCTCCTCGTTGTGCAGCGTGACGTGCGACGCCCGTATCATCTCGTCATATTTGTTCGAGTCTATCGATTGTGACAAGAGAGAGATGACAAGCGACGGTATCGCCATATTTGGAAATTCCGACACCATGCACACGTCCATAAGCCCATCGTCAAGGCACGCGTTCGGGGCTATGTGTATGTTGTTCCCCCACTGGCTCGAGTTCGCAAAGCTGATAAGAAAGGCCGTGCGCTGATATATGTCACCACCAAGGTCGAGAACGTAACTTCCAGGCTTATACACAGGGAACTCCTTGGCTATGAGGTTCATATATTGCAGCGGCCCGCGGGTCTGCTTGTTGGCAAAAAGATGGCTTATATAGGCGTCAAACCCTATGCCCGCCACATTGAGCGAATAGTAGTTCGCCACCTTCAGGGTGTCAATAGTGCGTATCTCAAGCTCATTTATGACGTCTATGGCCGACGACGTGCGTAGCGGTATGTCAAGCTCGCGCGCCAACCCGTTGCCCGACCCGCAGGGTATTATGCCCAAAGCCGTGCCCGACCCTATAAGACCAGTACCAACCTCATTGACCGTCCCGTCGCCTCCCACGGCTATCACGGCGTCAAGCTCGTCTCGTGAGCGCATGGCTATCTCCGTGGCATCACCGCGGTGCGTAGTATATATAATGTCGAAGTCGATCTTGTCGGCGTCCGTCCGAACTTTAATCTCCTTCTCTATTGTCGACTTCCGTCCTACACCCGAACGAGGGTTTATCACGTAGAGGACTCTCTTCTTGCTCATCAAAGGTGCTTTTGTTGGCGCGGCTAAGATAGTCAAAAAAAATAAAAACCACATTCCCATAGCCACATCCACCATATTCCCTCATTTTTTCTCTTGAAAAAACTTTTGTCTCGTTTTTTATATATATATTTGCTCCCGAATCTAAGTCCCCCGCAAAGGGTGGTACAAGGTCAGCTAACTTAAATCAAGCATCCAGAATGAGATTTATTGCTTCGCTGTTGGCCTGTATGCTTCTGTTCCCTTTCATAGGGCAGGCTAAGGTCTACAAGGTCGACGAGGTGCCAATGGTTCACCTTGACGACGCTACAAAATACGTCTGCAACCCCGATACTATACTGTCTCCGTCCACGGTGGCGACTATCGACTCCTTGCTCTATGCCTTGGAAAAATCTACTGGCATTGAGACGGTGGTGATGGCACTGACTGACATCGACGGTGGCGATTGCTACCAGTTCGCGCTCGACGTGGGACAGAAATATGGCGTGGGAAAGAAGGAATCGGACAACGGTCTCGTAGTGTTGCTCTCCACACAGCAACGCTGCATACAGTTCGTCACCGGCTATGGACTCGAAGGTACCCTCACCGATGCTATCTGCCGCCGAATACAAGAGCAAAACATGAATCCCTATTTCAGCAAGGATGAATGGGATAAGGGTATGATCGAAGGCATGAAGGTGCTGCATGGGCATCTCGACGGCTCTATGGTGGTCGAGGCGGAAGATGAGTGGTCTTGGTTCGGCATAATATGTTTCTTTGCCGCTCTGATGTTCTTCCCGGTGCTTATTGTCGTCCTGATACTATGGTACGATTCACGCCCCAAAATTTGCCCACAATGCAAAAAACGT
This sequence comes from bacterium, assembly GCA_963620665.1. Classification (GTDB taxonomy): domain Bacteria; phylum Bacteroidota; class Bacteroidia; order Bacteroidales; family Marinilabiliaceae; genus W3P20-009. Next base: position 12,091 of record CAVFBA010000004.1, on the reverse strand, counting down.
TCTCTGAAAGCTAAGTCAAAGCAGATGCTCTACGAAAAATACGTAGGCGGCGAGAAGGAGGAATGTCACCATGTCGTTTATGTCTGCTCCAAGTGCGGTCATACTGAAGAACGCGACGAAGTGTCCACTCACTACGTCAGCAAAAGCGGTTCGTCACGCGGCTCAAGATCCTCTCGTGGTGGCAGCTTCGGCGGTGGCGGCTTCGGCGGTGGCGGCGCTGGCTCACGGTTCTAAATTGTACAAGCCTGACAATCTTATAGATATAATCCTAAAACTAATTCATAATGAAAACAGTATTTGTATCATTGGCCGCCGCATGCCTCCTTGGTGCATGCTCTGGTGCCAGCAAGAATGTCACCGAAGTCGTGACTGTCGGCAATGTCTCCTTTGAGATGGCTCTGGTCGAGGCCGGCTCATTCACCATGGGCGCAACTCCCGAAATGAAGCTCGACAATGAGAGCTTCTACCCCTATGAGAGGCCTGCACACAAGGTGACGCTCTCCAACGATTTCTATATCGGCAAAACCGAGGTGACGAGAGGCCTCTGGAAGGCTGTCATGGGCAGCTATGCGGGCTATGACCAGAACGAGAACAACGACAATAAACCAATGGCCGACGTGTCGTGGAACGATTGCCAAAAGTTCATCACGAAGCTCAATGAACTCACTGGCAAGACCTTCCGCCTACCCACCGAGGCCGAATGGGAGTTCGCCGCACGTGGCGGTAACAAGTCCGGCAACTACATGTATAGCGGCAGCAATGATGTCAATGAAGTGGCATGGCACGGCGAAAACAGCAACGACGCCTCTCATGACGTGGCTACAAAGAAACCAAACGAACTGGGCATATACGACATGACTGGCAACGTGTTCGAGTGGTGCGCCGATGCTGAACACGAATACGAGGACGCTGACCAAACAGACCCACTGGGCAAATCAGATGACTCCGATTCTTACCGCGCAAAACGTGGCGGCAGTTGGCTCAGCCCCGAATGGGCTGTCGCATGTCGCAACTTCTCCTCTCCACAGGAATATGACTCCGCAATGGGTTTGCGTCTTGTCCTCACTATGTAATTCATTCTAATACCCTTCTATCATGAATAAATCAGAAGTCATAACCGTTGGCAACGTGAGCTTTGAGATGCTACTCGTCGAGGCCGGCACTTTCACCATGGGTGGAACGCCCGAGATGAAGTTTGACGATGATGACTATTGGGAGTCCTATGTGAAACCAACACATAAGGTGACGCTCACCCGCAATTTCTATATCGGCAAGACCGTGGTGACCCGTGGCCTTTGGAAAGCTGTCATGGGTTCCTATGCGGGCTATGACCAAAACGAGGACAACGACAACAAACCGACGGTCGAGGTGTCGTGGAACGACTGCCAGGAGTTCATCAAGAAACTCAATGAACTAACAGGCAAGACATTCCGACTGCCAACCGAGGCAGAATGGGAGTTCGCCGCACGTGGCGGTAACAAGTCGGGCCACTACATGTATAGTGGCAGCAACAACATCGACGAAGTGGCTTGGCACAGCGAAAACAGCAACTTCGCCTCTCATGACGTGGCTACAAAGAAACCCAACGAACTGGGCATATACGACATGACTGGCAACGTGTTCGAGTGGTGCGCCGATGCTGAACACGAATATGAGGACGCCGACCAAACAGACCCTATGGGCGAACCAGAAGACTCCGATTCTTACCGTGCAAAACGTGGCGGCAGCTGGCTTAGCCCCGAATGGGTCGTCGCATGTCGCAACTTCTCATCTCCCGATGAGAACGACTCTGCAATAGGTCTGCGTCTCGTCCTCATCGAGTAACAAGGTCTAATAATTGTTAGAATACTCAATATCACGATGAAATCAGCGATAGCGTTGTTGGTCTCATGCCTCCTCGTGGCGTGCGGAAATAGCCAAAAGCAGCAGACCGCCGACACAACAGTAGCCGAGGCTGAACAAAACACTCCTGCGGAGGGTTTCCAAAACGGACTCCTCACTATCCAGGGCGTAAGCTACGAGTTCGCGCTCGTCGAGGCTGGGACTTTCACCATGGGTGCCACACCCGAGACCCCTGGCGTAAATTCTCAAGAAATGCCCGCCCATAAAGTGACGCTGACGCACAACTACCTGATTGGCAAAACCGAGGTCACATGGGGGCTTTGGAAGGCTGTGATGGGTAGCTACCCTCCACAACCAAACGACAACGGCGACTTCGTCGAGGTCAAGGAGCAACCTGCCAAATTGCCAGCTACATACCTGACCCATATTCAATGCCAAGAGTTCATCAAGAAACTTAACCAACTCACTGGCAAGTCTTTCCGCCTGCCCACCGAGGCAGAGTGGGAGTTCGCGGCACGTGGAGGCAACAAATCGCAAAATTATCGCTTCAGCGGCAGCAACTCTCTCGATGAAGTGGCTTGGCTCTACAACCCCGAACAGCCAACTCACGAGGTGGCCACAAAGAAACCTAACGAATTGGGCATCTTCGACATGAGCGGCAACGTGGCCGAATGTTGTAGCGACTGGTGGGGAAATTACAGCAGCGACACCCAAACCGACCCTACCGGCCCAAGCAGCTCCAAGGACGACTATCCAAGCCGTGCAGTGCGTGGCGGCAACTTCGACGAGGACTACTGCCGCTTCACGTTCCGCTTTGGTTCTGACGAAGAGGTAGCCGACATCGCAGCTGGTTTCCGTCTTGTCATGGCAGAGTAATACTATCAAAATTTCAAAAATGAAGAATTTAATAATAACGTTGATGACAGCATGTTCTTTCTTGGCTTGTGGCAATAATCAACAAGCAAGTAACAACTCTGAAGGCTCGCAGACCGCACCCGAAGTCAAGGCTTCGTTCGCTGATGGCGTGCTGACTGTGAATAATTTGCGCTATGAGTTCGCAAAGGTCGAGGCCGGAAAATTCAAAATGGGTATCCCCGAGGATCAACTGGAGTCACAATACATAACCGCCGAGCATGAGGTCACACTGACCAAAAACTACTTCATCGGCAAGACCGAGGTAACGCAAGCCCTCTGGAAGACCGTGATGGGTAGCAATCCTTCGTTTACCGAGGGCGACAAATTGCCAGTGTCCTACGTTTCGTGGAATGACTGCCAAACTTTCATAAGCAAACTAAACGAGGCAACGGGCAAAACCTTCCGCCTCCCCACCGAAGCCGAATGGGAGTTCGCCGCACGTGGTGGCAACAACTCCAAGAATCTCAAGCACGCAGGAAGCGACAATCTCGACGAGGTGGCATGGTTTGCCGACAATAGCGAAAGCACTTCTCACGAGGTAGCTACCAAGAAACCTAACGAACTGGGTCTCTTCGATATGGACGGCAACGTTGCGGAATGGTGTAACGACTGGGCTGGAGAAGAGGTCGTCGTCGGTGACCAAACAGACCCACAAGGTCCTTCGACTGGCTACTCCCGTGTGCTTCGTGGTCATTGCTGGGGCGATGCCGCGTCTAACTTCGATATGAGTCGACAAATGTGGTCTCCCGAAGAAGGGTCGCCAACCATTGGTCTCCGCCTCTGTATCACCGAGTAACCATAACAGTAAACTACATAATTACTTATGAAGGCAACGTTGATGTCATTGTTGGCCGCATGTAGTCTCATGGCTTGCGCCAACAACGCCAAAACTGGATCTACCGAGAATGTACCCGCAGCCGAGACTGCAGAGCCTGCCGCTCAGACTGAAAAAACGGCTGCCGCAACTGAAACCCAAATCGTGCAAGGCGCACCCGAAGGCGACTCACAAGAGAACTCATTTGAGAACGGCGTCCTCACGCTTAATGGCGCCCGCTACGAGTTCGCTCTGGTCAAGGGCGGCACCTTTACCATGGGCGCCTCGCCCGAGGTGAAAGATGCCGAAGATTGCGAGAAACCAGCGCACGAGGTTACGATCGACTATAATTACTATATCGGTAAGACAGAAGTAACCGTTGCCTTATGGAAAGCTGTGACGGGTAGCTACCCCGCAGGGCTGGACGAGAATGACCTCAATAAGCCTGTCGACAACGTGTCGCAAGCTGAATTGGAGTCTTTCTTCGAGGACCTAACGGCTATGGTCGGCAATATCTTCTATATCCCCTCCGAGGAAGAATGGGAGTTCGCTGCACGAGGTGGTAACAACTCCAAACATTATATCTTTAGCGGCAGCAACTCTCTCTCTGATGTCGCATGGAACGAAGAGGGCAATATCGTTTACCACGGCTATGATGTCGCCACAAAGATGCCTAACGAACTGGGCATCTACGACATGAGCGGCAACCTGAGTGAATGGTGCACCTATTGGAAGAACGAAAACGATAATGGCTACGTGCTGCGCGGTGGCAACTGTACTTGCAGTGAGGCCTACTGCCGTGTCTCCTACCGTAGTGATGCTCCCGATGCTTTCGTGTTCGAAGATAGGACACCGGCCTTGATTGGCTTCCGTCTCCGCTGCTCGGAGTCCTGGAAGGAAGATTTGGAAGAGGAAGACGGCATTTAACCCCTGCCTACACAACCTATCTCTCCTATCTCTACCATAGAGCCTATTTGATTTTTAGGAGCTATACTTGCACTGCGTATCGTCTTCGGCATCATACTCGGCAAGTATAGCTCCCTATTTAACCAGTTAACTAACGTAACTCATTTACTGACAATTATCTAATACTAATTGTTATGGGATTATTTGACTTTATCAAGAACTTGGCCGGGATCTCCAATTCTATCCCAAGCTCAATCATTTCGAGTTTAAGCTCCAAGAGCGTCTCTCTCCCATCTCTCCCCACCACACTCGCCGAGCTCCAGGCTATGCCTACCGCTGGCCTCACCGACGAGTATGCCGTGGCCGCCCTTACCGTAGCCGTGCTGTGTAACTACGAGAAAGACCCTGCCGAGACCATCCGCATGATGGATTTCCTGCGTGGCCCACGTCCGCTCAATGGTATCGACCAGCAGTTCCTCCGCGACCGCCTGAAGGGACGCAGCTACATCATCCACTCCTACCTCAAAGGAGCTACGCCCGAGAATAACTACACACCCACCACGCCCTACTCTGTGGAGGTTAGCGAAAACAGCCACTCCCGCAGCGAACAAGGCTACGTGAAGTTGTTCATCCTCTCTTCTGGTGCCGACACCCCACGCCCCATCACGCTCCGCCAAAAGCCAAGCACTGGACAGTGGTTCGTGTGGCAGGAGTCTATCCTCACCGATGTGCGCTCCCCAAAAGAAAAAGACCCCTGGGCGTAAACCATTGAGCCTATCTCATATTTAGGCATTCGTGCGTCGAACATCATACACCTTTTGATGTCTCCGATGCTTCCCGTGGGGCGACATATAGTATTACAATACGATATGTCGCCCCCTCGCTTATTGTGTGAAGCTAAATCTAAGAACTTTGAAAACAAATCAGACTTATATATTTGCATTCGTTGCCATTTGCTCAATGGCTTTGTCCTCATGCAAGTCGGTAAAGACTACGACTGCGACGAAGGGCAAAAGCATCGTGATACTTTATGACAACGATGTGCATTGTGGTGTTGATGGTTATGCATAGATTGCGGAACTGCGCAATGCCATAGCCTTTCCCCACTCTCCCTCTCCACGCCCTCCCTCCCCCCCCGCCCCCATATTTACACCAACTCTTGCATATTTGCTATTTATGTCGTAAATTCGCACCGTTTTTATAAACACATAACCAACGTAAGTTTTATGAACAACTACGAAACCGTTTTCATTTTAACTCCCGTTTTGTCTGATGCACAGATGAAGGAAGCGGTGCAGAAGTACAAGGACTTGATCCTTGCGAACGGAGGCGAGATGGTAAACGAAGAAAACTGGGGCATGCGCAAGCTCGCCTACCCCATCCAGAAGAAGACTACTGGCTTCTACAACCTATTCGAGTTCAAGGCTGAACCCAGCTTCATCCTCAAACTCGAAACGGCTTACCGCCGTGACGAACGCCTCCTGCGTTTCCTTACCTTCAAACAGGAGAAGTACGCCGTCAAGTACAGCGAGACAAGGCGCAATGCAGCTAAGAAAGAAGAACTAAAGGAGAACTAAGCAATGGCACAAGCATCCTCTGAAATCAGGTACCTGACACCTGTATCCGTCGAAGTCAAGAAGAAGAAGTACTGCCGCTTCAAGAGAGCTGGCATCAAGTACGTCGACTACAAGAACCCCGAGTTCCTCAAGAAGTTCCTCAACGAGCAAGGCAAAATCCTCCCTCGTCGCATAACAGGCACTTCCCTCAAGTATCAGCGCAAGGTCGCTAAGGCTATCAAGAGGGCGCGTCACTTGGCTCTTCTGCCCTACGTTACCGATTTGTTTAAGTAAATGTAAGGAGGACACAACACAATGGAAATTATTCTCAAGACTGATGTTGCTAAGCTCGGCCACAAGGACGATATCATCTCCGTTAAGCCTGGCTACGGCCGCAACTATCTCATCCCCAAAGGTATTGCCATCCTCGCTACCGAGTCCGCTCGCAAGCAACTCGCCGAGAGTCTCAAACAACGCGCTCATAAGCTCGCCAAGATTAAGCAAGACGCAGAGGAACTCGCTGCCAAAATGCAAGGCGTATCCCTCACCATCGGCGCTAAAGCAAGCTCCACAGGCAAAATCTTCGGCTCCGTCAACAACATCCAAATTGCCGAGGCGCTCAAGGCCAAAGGCTTCGATATCGACCGCAAGATAATCCTCGTCAAAGAGGACGCTGTCAAGGAGCTCGGTCACTACACTGCCGTAGTCAAGCTCCACCGCGAGGTCTCAGTCGACGTCGAGTTCGATGTAGTTGCCGAGTAAGGCGCCTTCAACCAGAGCGTCTGGCTTCGCTGGTTTGCCAATATCATCACGGCATCTGGGCTGTAAGCCGATCATCTGAGACAGTTGATTGACTGGGTTCGTCAGACGCACATTTGCATAACATAGCAGATACATTTTCAACACACACACCATTCAAGCCTCACGGCACAAGTGAGGCTTGATTGTTTTTTTACACTCACATGTCCCTATCTTCCTGTCTCTGCGTATTCCTCGGTGGCGGCCTCGGCAGCCTCCTCCGCTTCCTGTGCTCACAGCTCATACCCACCCCACATATACTCGGCAAATTCCCCCTCCAGACCTTCTTTGTCAATATGCTCGGCTGCCTCATAATCGGACTCCTCGCCTCTTTCTTCGCCAACCACGATGTCCGCGACTCCCTACGCAACTTCTTCATAGCTGGACTCTGTGGCGGCTTCACCACCTTCTCCACCTTCTCCCGCGAATCATTCTCGCTCATCCAATCCTCCGACATATCCCTCGCCATACTCTACATCGCACTATCCCTCATCCTCGGCATCCTTTTCGTCGCCATCGGCTTCTTCTTCTCACAACGACTCCTATGCTCCTAATTCATACCCGTTTCAAAATCACTACCCAATTTCCTCGTTACCCTTTTCTTCCCTAACTTTGTGTTTCATATATAATTCCTATAGTTCCAATCGTGACATCTATTAAACTTCTACTCCCAACTCTCACTCTCCCCCTCTGCGCCAGCATCAACGCGCAATCTGTTATTGCCCTGCAAGATACAGCCACCCTCTCCTCCGTCGTCGACACTCTCGACACCGACGACCGTTACACCAAGCTCGTCCTCTACACCGACCATACATGGCAACTCATCGACCTCGGACATCCTAAGTTCGACGATGACGACTTCGAGGATAACTGGGACAACGAGGCCATCCACGCCTACAAAGGCACCAGCCTCGACGATGTGCCAGACGAGATCACCATCAACGTCATCGACTCACTCCACGGCTTCGCCTGCCCCATCGTTGGCAATGTCCGCTCTCGCTTCGCCTTCCGCCGCCGCCGCCCACATAAGGGCACCGACATCCCCCTCAAAGTAGGCGACCCCGTAGTAGCCGCTTTCGATGGCAAAGTGCGTGTCATAAAAGGCTCACGCCAATCAGGAGGCTATGGCAACCTCGTCGTCATACGCCACCCCAGTGGACTCGAGACATACTACGGCCACCTCTCCCGTCACGCCGTCGTTGAGAACGACATCGTCAAGGCGGGCGACATCATCGGCTATGGCGGCAACACCGGACGCAGCACAGGCCCACACCTCCACTTCGAAACCCGTTTCATGGGCCAGGCCTTCGACCCCGAACGACTCATAGACTTCGCCAACGGCACCCTCCGCGAAGACACCTTCACCATCAAGAAACACTATTACAGCATCTACTCCCACTACGGCCAAACCGACAAGGAAAGTGCCGACGCCTCAAAACGCAAGGTGCATGTCATACGCCGTGGCGATACCCTCGGTGGACTCGCCGCCAAATATGGCACCACCGTCTCCAATATCTGCAAACTCAACGGATTCGGCAAATCCAAACTCCTCCAAATCGGACAGCGCGTCATAGTCCGCTAACCACTCCCACATAACTTTCCAAACGCCGCAGGGCGTAATGTACAGACGATGTCCACATCGTCTCCTAAAACTAACGACGGCAACTCACGCATGTAGAGACGTCCGCCTGCGGCGTCTCCCCTTAACGCAAACGCATATCCCCAGACGCCGAAAGGCGTGTTCCCCACGGTCGCACCAACCGCGAGGTGTAAAGATGTTGCCCGTAACGTCTCACATACTTCCTAACTAAACACGAGGAACCTACGCATGTAGAGACGTCCGCCTGCGGCGTCTCCCTTAACGCGAATGCGTACCCAAACCCCACCGCCGCACCAACCGCGAGGTGTAAAGACGTTGCCTGTAACGTCTTTACACTCATACTATAAAACCTCTTACACTCCCTTAAACTCCCCTTGCCCTAAATGCCTAAATGCGTTTCCCCACCCCCCCATTACCATCTTACCATCGTCACTAAAATGATATAATATGCGAAAAATTCTCCCAATTCCGTACCTTTGAAAGTTTTTCTCCACTCATGTCCTACTATATCAAGATAAAGCACTCAGCAAACCATTATTAAAACATTGATTCTTATCGACTAACATGACTAAACTCCCCCCTTGCGTCCCTCCTTATATCTCACCAAACCTCGCCACGTGAACACACCTATCATCATAGCAGTAGTACGTCACCGTGTACTCGGCTACCTCCTCGTGCCTTATCTCTCCGTTCGACAGTCGCCGCACATTCTCGCCGTCCAGGGCCATGCCACGCCCATCACTATCGAGCGTATGACCGACGTCCCCGACGATGTCCGCAACCTTGTCGACATACTCGACTCCCTCTCCGACCAGCGCATCGCCAACGCCTTCTCACGTGGCAAAACCCCAAAAGCCTTCATCGAGTCCCTCAACAACGAGACACTCCAGAAGCAAGTGCGCCCCTACATAGACAAGAAGATCGCCCAAGCTCTCCCCCTAATCATCAGCTCACGAATACACGTATTCCTCAAGCGCGACGGCTATCAGACCATCAACGTCTCCGATGCCCTCGATGTGGCACCCCTCAACACTTGCCGCCCTAAGTTCTTCTTCACCCTCGCCGAGTCGGGCGACCTCCTCTATACCCTCAAGATATCCGATGGCGCAACCGATATATCCCTATACCATCAGGAGATGATCGAGCTCTCCGCCAACCCTGCAATATTCGTCTCGGGCAAATCTATCTACTCCTTCGCCGATGCCCCGTTCTCTCGCTTCAAACCTTTCGCCGCCAACCAGCGAATCAAAGTCGAGGCTCGTATCGTCGATAGCTATATGCGCAAATTCGTACTTGGCTCGGTCAGGAGCTTCCATGTCAACGCCTACGGGTTCGACATTCATCGTCATAAGTCGCAGCCCGCTGTCGAGATGCGCGCCAAGCCGTCTGTCTTCGGATGGGGCTTCGAACTCGCATTCCTCTATGGTGACGATGTCTGCCTATTTGGCGTCGCCGGCAACCCTGCCACAGTCAATGTCAATGCCGATGGCCGCTACGTGTTCGACGTCACTGTCCGCAACCGTGCCGAGGAAGCCCGCGTCTCTGCCTTCCTCATCGACGATATGGGACTGTCGCTCATGTCCAGCCTCCTCGTGTTTCCCGACCGTAAATCCGAGTTGCAGGATCTCGTGCGTTGGTCATATCTCCACAAGGAGGAACTCCTCGAGCATGGCATAACCGTCGTCATGTCCGACGAGGCCAACAGCTACTTCTTTGGCCACTGGGAACTCTCCACGCAAGTGGATGACGCTAACGACTGGTTCGATCTGAAGATGATTGTCATGATTGGCGACTATAAAATCCCCTTTGCCTCGCTCTTCAAAAACATCTCTTCGGGCAATAACCAGTTCATCCTACCCAATGGCGAGATATTCCTCATCCCCGACGAATGGTTTGAGCAGTGGAGTGGCGTAGTGCCTTTCCTCGTATCATCGGCCGATGGCTCCCTCCGTGTCAATAAACGCTATGCGCAGCTGCTCCCCTCCTTCATGCGCTCCCCACAAGATGATGCCCTCGCCGAGGCCTCCGCCGTGTCTGTTGTCCCCGTCACACTCCCCGGTGTCGAGATGCGACCCTATCAACAGGTGGGTGTCGATTGGCTACGCTCACTCGCCGTCCATGGCCGTGGGGGAATTCTTGCTGATGATATGGGCCTGGGCAAGACTCTTCAAACCATTGCACTCCTTTCATCATTATACGCCGACGACGCCTCACAACCCGTCCTACCCCTCTTTCAAGCTAACACCACGGGCAAATCACCCTCGCTCATAGTTATGCCAGTGTCGCTCATCGCCAACTGGCGACGTGAGTTGCACCGTTTTGCGCCACACCTATCTGTCTACACCTACATAGGCAGGCATGCCGTAGTCTCCTCCACCTTACCACAGACTCTCGCCCAATATCATGTCGTGCTGACCTCCTACGGCCATGTGCGCCTATACTCCGACGTACTCTCGGACATCAAATTCGAGTGCATAGTGCTCGACGAGAGCCACACGGTGAAAAACTCCTCCTCACAGACCTACCGCGCCATAGCCTCACTCAAGGCCTCAGTACACTTCAACCTCAGCGGCACGCCCGTCGAGAACAACCTCACCGACCTATGGGCGCAGATGAACCTCGTCAACCCCGGTCTCCTCGGCTCACGCGACTATTTCGAGCATCGTTACCGCCAACCCATCGAGACTCGCTCCGACAACGAGAAACTACGTCTACTAAAGACTATCATACGCCCCTACCTCCTCCGACGCACTAAAGAACAAGTGCTATGCGACCTCCCCCCCATATCCATACAGACCATCGAGTGCGCCATGACCGACCACCAGGCCGAGGTCTACGAACGAGAGAAATCGGCCTGCCGCAACCTCCTCCTCGACGCCTCACAAACCGAGGCACGCAAAAAATTCATGGTGCTGCAAGCCCTCACACGCCTACGTCTCTTAGCTAATCACCCTGCCCTCTGCATCCCCGACTACGACGGCGGCTCAGGTAAATTCGACACCGTCATGGAGTATATTTCGTCAATCATCGTGAGTGGCCACAAGCTCCTCCTGTTCTCCTCCTTTGTCCGCGACATGGAGATGCTCTCACTCCGTCTCGACGAGGCTCATATACCACACACCTCCCTCACGGGCAAAACCCAAAACCGCGACCAGGTGGTGCAAGCCTTCGAGTCTACCACCACACCCACAGTGATGCTCATATCACTCAAAGCGGGTGGCGTGGGACTCAACCTCGTCTCGGCCGACTATGTCGTCATTCTCAACCCATGGTGGAACCCTGCAGCCGAACAACAAGCCTACGGACGTGCTCACCGCATAGGGCAGGCACACCCCGTCACAGTCTATCGTTTCATCTCCTCCGACACCATCGAGCAGAAGATCAATCAGATGCAAGAACGTAAACTCAAACTCGCATCCGACGCCGTCGAGACTGACTCCATGCCCAATATCGCAACACCCTTCACCGACGACGAGCTGGCCTCCTTCATCAGCGAATAAATTCCACCTAATTTTTAGCCGCTACCTCTTGCGAGTTAAAAAAATGGTCGTAACTTTGCACTCGCAATCAGGAAGCAAACGGGCTCTCACGTCAACAAGCGGAAATAGCTCAGTTGGTAGAGCACAACCTTGCCAAGGTTGGGGTCGCGAGTTCGAGTCT
>CAVFBA010000003.1:0-141420 GCA_963620665.1 bacterium | reverse complement strand
CCTCCACCCCTCCCCGACCCCATCCCACACACATACTCCCAATATCCTCCAAAACTTCTACGAGGATACTCCAAGATACTGATAATATACTGATAAAACTGCACCACCCATACTCCAACATACTGAAACAATACTGAACCCAATCCTCCACATCTAACCCCCAAAACCTCCCCAAAACCGCTCAACCAATCCTCCAACTCATCTGAACCCTACCATCAAAACACCCCCTATTCGTCACATACCCGCCCCACAACCACATCTTAACCCTCCTCATCCCCAACTTCAACATCCCGCTCCACGACCAACCCACACCCGACAACGCGTTAAACCGCATCTCATACGCCATCCTCGGCTGCCTCCCATACACCCGGCAATCATAACAACTTGTCCTGAAATACGCCCCCGACGCGCTCAACTCCACTATCCCACCCCCAAACATCACCCGCACCTCCTCCCCCAACATCAACCCGCTCCCCTCCTCCACGCCACCCAGATGCGTCCCCTCCCACGACGTCGTCAGGCGAGCCACGCCACCCAACGCCACCCTCAGCAACCCCCTCCCCCTCGTCAAATGCGTCGTGTCCCCACGCGTATGGCGCAACCCCACCCCAAACTCTCCCCATCCACCCAGACGCGCACGCCCCTCAGCACGAGCCTTCCACCCCCTGCTAAGCGCATTCACATTAGCTCGCAGCCACCTCATACGCCACCAATCCACAACCCCGCTCACACTCACACCACTCCACGGCTCCATGCTCACCCCCAACGTCATACCGCTCTCACCCGCCGCCCCCGACGTCCGCGCCACCGGTCCGCCCAGCGCACAGTAATATCCCTTGCCAAACCTCCTGACCGACAACGCCACGCAACCGCCACCTCCCGCCTCAATCTCCATACCAGCCACACCGCCCCACGCCCCACGACCCTGCCACGCCACCTCACCCCACGCCATAACGCTCCCAACATACCACTTCGCGTCCGCGCTCCAAGTCCCAACACTCCCGCCCCTCGGCCTGTTCGCCAAATAAAGCTCCCCCCCGCTCGCAAGCGGCAACCCCGTCCGCCACACGTTATAACCCACTCCCACACGCGCCACATCCACGTCCAACGACCCATACGCACCCATAGCCGTCAGCTTGTCGTTATGCCTATAACGCCGCTCCGTCTCCGTCCTGTGTAGCCCGCTCGTCCTGAACGCGCTGATATACACCGCGCTATCCTCCCCAACCTTCTCCGTAGCGTCACCCCTCGCCACCGACCCCCACAACGTCCCCCTCACTCGCCCAACCCTCATCTCCATCGCACCGCCACGCAACTGACCCGTCTCAGCCGCCGAGATAGTAGCCGACACCCCCGTCGCCACACGCCCAGCCGACACCCCACCCGTCGTCGGGCTCATCGAGAACCCCGTCCACACCCCCAAACCCTGACCCAATCGCAAATGATAATGCCCCGCCACGACTTTCTTCAACCATCCCCGCCCCGGCGACACGCTCACATACCACCCCCCGTAATCCATCAAACCACCGCCACGCCTCATCTGCGGCTCCCCAGGATCATTCTCCGCCACCAACCCAAAACCAACCACGCCACCCACTTCACCCTCCACTCGCGCCAACTGCCCCAACGCCGCGCCACCATATCTCGCCTCCGTGCTGTCTGTACCCACATATTCCGCGCCCTCCGGCCACCGTCGCCACACCCTTGCCAACGCGTTGACTCTCACCCCTCTCCTCCATCCGACAGCATCCCCCTCCCCTGCGTATGCATACATCTTCAGCCTCTCCACATCCTCCCCCGTGATCCCCTTCACACTCTCCAACTCCTCCATCGCCCGTATCCTCCCAACCTTCCCCCTATACTCAATAATCCCTCTTATCTTATTATTATTCAGAAATATAAGCCTCGCCAACTCCTCCTCCACAGCCCCGTTTATGTCTAATGGATGCTCCGCCAACGAACCCAGCTCCGCCAACTCCTCCGCAACACTCTCATCCATCATCCCCTCCTCATCCATCCGCTCCGCCAACTCCTCCACAACATCCACCTGACCCACGCACACCACCACCCACATCACCATAACCAACAACACTACGCCCTTTCTCATAACCTTTTACTATGAAATACAATACATGCCCCTCCACTCACCCCCAACACCTCATGATGACTAACCCCAGCCCTCACACCCCACTTCCCCCACTCATAACCCACGCCCGCGCCCATCTCCCCGCCCAACGTCGAGAACCCGGCCGTAAACCTCAACCCTCCACCAACCTCCATCCCAACGCCAATATGACCCACCCAATCACTACTCCCACGCTCCCGAACCTCCCTCTCCATCTCCACGCAAATACTCAACACACGCCTCGCCCTCCACATCACACTGCCCCACCACGTCGTCCCAACCTCACGCTCCTTACCCCCATACCACATCCCACGACGCTCCAAATTCCTCACAGCCACGCCAATATCCCACCGCTCCGTAGGCGACACCATAACCCCAGCCACACTGAACGACGTCCTCCCACACTCCATATACCGTATCCTATGCGTCATACCCCTATACCCCAACCCCAACCTCACCCGCCCAAAACGCCTCGCCACATCACCACCAAACGTCGTGAAATGACTCATCTCGCCACCCGACACCATAACCCTCCCGCCAACACTGCACAACCTACCCCCAACAACCACACACACACTCCCCTCCATCAACTCCCTCAAACCCCACGGCAACACACCCCCGGCACTCACCAACACCCCCTCCACATCCCCCAAACACGACACATTCCAACCCTCACCACCTCCCCACAATGACACACTCGACAACCCACCGCTACCCACACTCCCAGCCTCACGACCCCACAAACGCTGACACTCCGCAACTCCACTCCACACCAACCACAACACCACCAACCACAAAACCCTCAATACAACTCCTTCCACTCCCACCTGTTCCCCATACGCTCCACAAAACGCATAAAATCCCCCCCACGCAACGACAACGAAGCCCTATTGTCATTCGGATGAAACGACAACCGCTCCGCACCACGCAACCGCTCATCCAAAAACAATATAACCTCATGACACGCGTCATTAATCAACCCAAACGGACTAACCGACCCCGGACGCAACCCCAAATAACGCATCATACGCCCCTCCGACGCAAACGACAACTTACCCTCACCCAGCCTGCGCTCCAAATCATGCATATCAATACTCCTCTCACAATCCAACACCACAAGGTAATGCTTATTACCCTTATGATTCCTCAAAAAGATATTCTTGCAATGCTTCCCCTCCAACACCCTCCAATACCTCCTCGCATCCTCAATAGTCGGTGTAGGCGGATGCTCTATATACTCAAACCCTATACCCATCTCGGCCAGCAACGCGTACAGCTCCTCCTGGCCTATCCTCTTCTCTTCCATAACAACGTCGAAAACTAAAAAAGGCCGCAAACCACACAGTCTGCGACCTCACCTATTTGTCTCTTCTGCCCGACCGACTACGGCTTCACAATAACACCGCGCGCCACGTCCGCCTCACGCTTGATAGCCTGCATGCTATCCTCCGTGATGCTGTTAGCGTCAGTCTTCGAATATATAGCGTTAAGTGGCTCCAACAAAGCCCTCAACTCCTTGATATTGCTATCCCCCAAATTCTGATCCAACAACCCGACAAGCTTCTCCAACGGCTCCTTCTGACTCAACAGAATCTTCACCATCTCCTTATTGTCAAACGTGTCATCAGATATATGAGTCGCTATATACAACCCCTCAACCCAGCTGCCAGCCACAATCATCAACGACACCGGACCCCTGCTGTGCTTGTTCAAGTAGTCATACGAGTCATAAAAAGAATTCGATATCAACTCCGTCATCGCCTCCTTGTTATTCTCGTTATCCTCCATCTTCGTGGCCAACTCCGGATCCACCGCCTGAGTCATGTCCAGCGCATCCACCAAACCGCGTATCGTCTGTGTATACTCCATGACATTCGCCTGCTGGTTATATGTCGACGCATAGCACAAATCAGCACTATAAACACCCATGTTCATAGCACGCTTCGCCTCCGTCACATACTTGTCCACATTATCCTTCGCATTGCAAATGTCCAATATATACGCCGCATCTATCCTGTTCAGCATCTCCGTCACCTCAAACGCCGTAGGCAACGGATACACAAACTCTCGCACATTCTCCTCCACATTCTCCTTGCTCATCACGCCAGTCTTCTCCTGGCTGCCCTTAACCGTGCAACCCGTCACAACCATCGACGCCGCGCACGCCATAAGCATCACTGCCTCTATCTTCTTCATATCTCGTGTCTGATTAATGTGTTTGCTTCTTTATTAACTCATTACTCAAACGCTAAATTAACAATTTCTCATCTCATTTATCACTCCACACTCCTTTTTTCTCTTCCCCCACACCATCTTTCTTCCTACTCCACCCCCAACCAACAACCAACACCCTTATGATCCGACCACGCCCAATCATACTCCTCATATCCCCACGTCTCCACACTCCCCGACTTTATGATATAATCAATCCGCAACGGAGGCAAATTACCCCTATACGTCCGCGACAAACCCATACGACTGCTACGGCGAGCCTCACTCATCGACTCCGACGAGTCCCCTCTCGGACGCGACTCCCACAACGTCCTGAACGTGTACGACACCGGCGTGTCATTAAAATCACCACATATCACCACCGGATACGGCGACGCACTGACCGCCTTGGCCAACTCCCGCACCTCAACACTGCGCTGCCCAAACGCCTTCATGATATGCTCATACGTCGTCTTCCACGAACTGACACGCTCCCTGTCCACCATCTCCGTCGACGACACCGCGTCTATCTGCTCCCGCGACAACCGTATCGACGCCAAATGGCAGTTAAACAACCGCACCTTCTGACCACCCCTCAACGTCACATCCGTAGCAAGAAACGACATAGGCAGCTTCCCATCAACTCCCAGCACCTCCGGATCCAATACATCCTCCGCCTCCAAATTCGTCAGAGTCCCCACATTCCCATGCAACCTGTAATGCCTATACGCCCCTATCACCGCCTTATATGGCGTCGCCACCTGCTGATACTTCAACATCCACTCCGGCGGCGCCTCCTGTATGCACACTATGTCCGCTCCCGACCTCAATATCTCCGCGCACAACGAGTCCACCCTATGATCCGGGAAATCATTACTCGTACTCAAGAAGTTGCACACATTATAACTCAACAACCGCGCCGCGCTACCCTCACACCCCGCCGGCATCCCATCCTCCCCCCTCGGTATGTCTATCACCCGCAACGCCTCAGGCAACGAATACCCCAACGCCACAGCGCACACCACCACCACACCCCAATGCCTCGTCATCATCAACACCACCATCACCAACAACACCAACAACCACGCGTACGGAAACGCAAACCACGATAGGCACAACGTCCCCAACTCCTCCGGCGCATAACGTGTCGACCACGCCGTAGCCGCCACCACAAGCGCCCCCACGACAACCACCGTGAGCAATACGCCTACTACTATCTTCCTTATGATTCTCAACCTGCTCCTACTTTTGACTCTGCTCAAACAGTGTCTTCTTCTCCTCCTCGGTGAGGCTGTTATATCCCCTCGCGCTTATCTTGTCAAGTATCCTGTCCACCTCACGGCTGTTATCCGCCCGCCGCTTGTTATACTCCCAGTCAGGATTCGTCCCGCCCGTGCTGACCTTCATGCGTGTCTTCCTACGACGGCTCACAGCCCGCCCAGCCCACAACTTAGCCAATACAAACCCCGCCAAAGCTCCCCCCAAGTGCGCCAAATTACCCCCAACATTCACCAACCCTATCAGCGTTATCAACGACAAGCATATATATATCAACGCTATATACTTCAACTTCACCTCACCAAAGAATGTCACCCACACCTTCCTGTCCGGCTGCGCCACCGTAGCCGACACAAGCAAACTCATGATAGCCCCCGACGCTCCAAGCAACAACCCGTTGCCCGACCCGAACACCACGCTCACCAACAACGCCACAACGCAACCCGTAAGCCCACCAACCACATACGACGTCAACGCCCTCCTCGCACTGCCATAGTATTGCATGAACAACCGCCCAAACCAATACAAACACAGCATGTTGAACATATAGTGGAAGAAGTCGTAATGCGAGAATATGTTCGTCACCAATGTCCATGGCCGCCACAACAACCCCACCCCAAGAGGCATGCCAAACCACTCCATAGCCCACCCCGTAGGCTGGCTACCCCACAACACCGCCAAGTCCATCAACCGTATCACCAAAAATAACGCCGAGTTGATATATATCAACTTGATTATCACGTCATTCCGCCTGAACGACTCGTTTATCTCATCAAATATCGACATAGCATCTTCAGTTGATTCTGCTCACCTTCCACGCCCTCAACAGCAAAAACCCAAACAGCATGCCACCCAAGTGCGCCCAGTGAGCCACGTTGTCATAGTTCCCCCCGTTTATACCACCAAACAGCTCCAGTACGCCATATATCAGCACAAACCACTTAGCCTTCAACGGTATAGGCGGTATCAACAACATGACGCGCATATTCGGGAATATCATCCCAAACGCCAGCAAAATCCCAAACACCGCACCCGACGCCCCAACAGTCACCTGAGCGTCTATATACATCTGCTGATACTGCTGCGCAAACTCACGTGCCATCGATGCCGCACCCGTAGGATCCGCCCCCACGGTCTTGTTATATGTGTCTATGAATGTCCCTATCAGCTGCTGGCTCTCCACCGATACCACACGAGCCGTGGTAGCCAAGAAGTCCTGTATATTGGCCGTCGTGGGGTCACTAAGCAATGCGTCAACCGAAGATATCACAGGACGCAAGTCTATCCCAACAGCCAACTCCTGTATGATGCCCGACCCTATGCCGCACGCCAAGTAGTATATCACAAACCGTTTCGTGCCAAGCGCACTCTCTATCGCCGTGCCAAACATCCACAAGGCGAACATGTTGAAGAATATATGGCTGATATTGGCGTGCATGAACATGAACGTCAATAACTGCCACACCCCAAAGTGCTCCGCCGACACATAGTGCAAACCCAAATAATCATCAAGGTCCACGCCCATGCTCCTGCTGAACACTATCTCCGACGCAAAAAATAATAGGTTTATTATCAGCAGGTTCTTCACTGCCACGGTCATTCTCATTGTCTTGCCCTTTCTGTTGTTTCTATTGTCCGCTAATCGAACATCTTCTCAAGCTCTTCGTCCGTTATCACACGCATCACGCGTCGCCCGTCAGGCGTCGTCTGCCTGCTCGCCGACGACATCAGTCTCTTGTATATCTCCGCCATCTCCTCCCCGCTCAACTCCTTCCCATACGCCATCGCGCTATGCCTCGACAACTCCCTCGCCACAAACTCACGCACGTCCCCCCGCACGTCCACCTCGCCCGTCCTACAGTCATACGCCAGGCTCTCCAGCAACGCACGTGCCGACGGCGTGTCCATCATCGCAGGTATTGCGCCTATGCTCACCGTCCCCCCCGCACTGTCCACCGTCACCTCCATTCCCGCCTGACTCAACTCCTGCTCCAATTCCGTTATCACGCACAAATCCTCAGCCCCCATAGCCACTACCTCCGGAAACAACAACCGCTGACTCTCCACTGCCGACATCTCCATCATCGCACGCATCCTGTCATACAATATCCGCTCATGCGCCCTGTGCTGGTCTATAATCATAAGCCCGGCCTCCGTCTGACGCAATATATATCGCCTCTTATATTGCCTGAACTGATCCGCCGTGAGTGTAGCCAAATCATCGTCCGCCGGCGTGAAGAGCCGTCCCGGTGGCTCATCCTGTGTCACACTATTCCCCATCTGCGTCGGCGCATTGGCCCGCGACTCTATCGAGTACGATGCCGTGGGCGCGCCCTTGCCCAATGCCGACTCATATATCGTCTCCCAACCACGCACTTCGCCCCCCGATGGCCTCGCACCAGTGCCGTATGTCGTGGCATATTGCGCCGCCTGCTCACGCTCCAAGGCAAAAGGATTATATGTGTCCGCCGCCTTAGGATCGAATGTCGGTATCTCCACACGCTCCCTGCTGTCAAAGTCTATCTGAGGCAATATGTTGTTGTCGTTCAGGCACGCCCGTATCGTGGCGTTCAAAATCTTCCATATCGCCTGATCGTCGTCAAACTTTATCTCCGTCTTCTGCGGATGCACATTGACGTCCAACGACTGCGGGTCAACATTGATGTATATGTAATACGCCGGCAGATGATCCGAAGGTATTATCCCCTTATATGCGTCCGTCACGGCCTTGTTGAAATACGCGCTGCGCATATAGCGGTCATTGGCAAAAAAATACTGATCCCCACCACTCTTCTTCGCCGTCTCTGGTCTCCCAATGAAACCGCTTATCCTGACCATGCTCGTCTCGCTCTCCATCGACAGCAAGTTCTTCGCCATAGTCAACCCCGCCACGCCAGCCACACGCTGTTTCACGTTGCCCGCCCGAAGATTATACATCACCACGCCATTCGACGTCAAACTCATGCTCACCCCCGGATGAGCCAACGCCACACGCAGAAACTCCGTGGCCACATGACGCATCTCCGCCGCGTCCGACTTCAGGAACCTCCGCCGGGCCGGCACGTTATAAAACAAGTTCTTTACCGAAAACCTACTACCCTTAGCCGTAGCGCACGGCTCCTGCTCCGTCACCTCCGACCCCGCTATCACCACCCTGATCCCCAAATCCTCTCCCTCCTGACGAGTCAACAACTCCACCTGTGCCACAGCCGCTATCGATGCCAACGCCTCACCACGAAAACCCATAGTCGTCAGGCTGTATATGTCCTGTGCCGACGTTATCTTCGACGTGGCATGACGCTCAAACGCCAACCGGGCGTCCGTCTCATTCATCCCCGCACCATCGTCTATCACCTGTATCTGCGTCCGCCCCGCGTCCTGAACTATCACCTTGATGTCCGTGGCCCCAGCGTCAATGGAATTCTCCATCAACTCCTTTATCACCGATGCCGGACGCTGTATGACCTCGCCCGCCGCTATCTGGTTCGCCACCGAGTCGGGCAGCAAGTGTATCCTGTTTGTCGACACGTCCGCTCCAAACGCTAATTGCCCCCCATGATTATCGAGAGAAACCTCTCAAGCCCACCGTCAAGATACGCATACAATATCACGCACAACAACAACGCTATGAGCCCGCGACGCACAAAACGCCGCCTGCTACCATCCTCTACCCTCGGCTTATAACTGTCATGACGTATGCGTATCGACCCCGCACGAAGCATTCCACCCGTGCCAGCCAACTTCTCCACCTCGCTCTGCAAACCCAACTCCTCACGCCGTTTCTTGATGCGCTCCTTGGCAGGATTGTAGAACAACGGCCTGTACTCAAAAACCTTATGCTTCGGTAGTTGTATGAACGATTTCATAAGCTATATCTCATAATCTGTGCATGCCCTCGCGTCAAGCATCTCTCCAACCATCTTCGCCACAGCCACATGACGTGGGTCGGTCGCATATACCGACAAACCATCCATGTCCTCAAACGTAGCCTCAAGCGATAGGTCGAACTTCTCCTTGGGGTTCACGTTAAGACCTATCTCTATGCTGCGCAATGTAGGAATGACACCCATAAGTGCCATGAACCTCTCTCGTATCTCCGGCAGACGACTCGACTTGACACTCTCCGATACGTCATCACGGAGCTTGAATAATACTATGTGCTTTATCATCAGTAGTTACTTACTTTGTGCATATCATCAGCAGATACTTGCCTTTTTGCAAAAATAACGCTTTTGCCGTTACCTTTCCGTCTATCCCTCTGTTTTACGGCTCGCTTTTTGTAACTTTACACAGACATAACGATTATCACATAATGAGATATATAAATTTCAACCCCAACAACACCCCACAATATGGCACATCCGCCATATTCAACGCAAGCTCATTCGACCTCCTATTCATCAACATCGAGGGCGTGCCAGGACACTCCTCCACGGCCGACCTGCCCGACCCCATGCGCCGCCTCTGGGACTCCCGACCCCGCCCCCACTCCCTCTCATCCGACGAGGCCTACCGCTCCATGGGTCTATGCCCCGAGTTCGGCAAGGCCGTATGCGCCACGGCTGGCGTCCTCCGCACTCGCTTGGACGACGAGCAACCATTCTTCGTCACCACAACCTACACCTCCGACGATGAGCCTAGCCTGCTATGCAACATCTCCGAGACAATCGACAATTTCTTCATCTCCTGCGAACGAGCCCACTATGTCTGCGGCCACAATATCCTCTCCGCCGACATCCCATTCCTCGCCAAACGTCTCATCATCAACCATCTGCTCCTTCCCCCCCTCTTCGATAAGTCCGGCAGAAACCCCGTCTCCAATATGCTCATCGACACCGCCGTATTCTGGTCTATGGGCAACCCCGAGCCACCAGCCCCAGCACCTCTCCTCGCCACGGCATTCGGCATAGATGTCAACCTCGACGACTACGACCCAGCGCAAGCCGCCACCCTCTTCCACGACAACAAGGACTTCCACGCACTCGCGCTGCGCTCACAACGCAAAGCTCTCGTAGCCGCACAAATATTCCGCACCATACGTGGCGAGAAACCTATCCTCCCCGACCATATCGTCAACAAAGAATAACCAACACCCATGGCAAATATCATCACACTCGGCGACAAGAAGCCAGTCATTGGCAAGAACTGCTACATCGCCCCAACCGCCACCATCATAGGCGATGTCACTATGGGCGATGGTTGTAGCGTATGGTTCGGCGCCGTCCTACGTGGCGATGTCGCGCCCATACGCCTCGGCGACCGCGTAAATGTCCAAGATAACGCCGTCATCCACGGCACCTACGAGCGTCACGACACCATAATCGGCAACGATGTCTCCATAGGCCACTCCGCCATAGTCCACGGCGCCAAAATATCCAACCGTGTCCTCATCGGCATGGGATCCATAGTCCTCGACGGCGCTACTGTCGAGTCCGACACCATAATCGCCGCAGGTGCCGTCCTCACAGGTGGCAAAACCGCCGAAAGCCACGGCATATACGCAGGCACTCCCGCCAAACGTATCAAAGAACTATCTCCCGAGCAGGCCAACGACACAATAACGCGCATCGCCACGCACTACTCCACCTACTCCTCCTGGTACGAAGACTCTAAATCTGAAGATTACAAACCATGAAACGCATCCTCTACACCCTCATCCTCGCACTCTCACCTCTCCTCGCCGTCGCACAAGATAGCGAGTACTTCAACAACGCATGGTGGAGCTGCGAACTATCCGGCAACCAGACAGTCTGGCACGTCAAGAACTTCCGCTCCGGCATATCTTTCCTCAACAACACCGTCCACGCCTCCGGCACAATAACATTCTCCGACGATTGCATCGAGTTCAACTACCCCGAGTTCCAAATGCACTTCCCCGTGCTCGCCTACAAACGTGTATCCGACGATATTTTCTCCGTCACCCGTAATGGCGAGGACGACTATTTCGACTATATCGAGGTCGTGCGCATCGGTAGCAAACGAGGACCAGGCGCCACATACCGACTCATGATCGCCATGCGCGACCCCGACGGCACAATGCAAAACACCCACATCTTCACCTGCGTGCCACAGCGTCTACAAATCGGCCGCGACGTCAAAGAAGCCATGGAAGCCAAACCTACATCCGACGGCATCCCGCCACAAGTCCCCAAGAAATGATCGCTCTCTTCGACTCAGGCTACGGCGGACTGACCATCTTCAGCTCCATTCGTCGCCGACTGCCACAATACGACTACCTCTACCTCGGCGATAACGCACGCACCCCCTACGGCACACGCTCATTCGACGTCGTCTACCGTTTCACGCTCCAAGCCGTACGTGCCATGTTCGACATGGGCGCCGACCTCATAGTCCTCGCCTGCAATACCGCCTCCGCCAAGGCTCTCCGCACTATCCAGCAGCGCGACCTGCCTATCCTCGACCCCACAGGACGCAAACGCGTTCTCGGCATAATCCGACCCTCAGCCGAAGCCCTCGGCAACTTCACCCGCACCCGCCACGTCGGGATACTCGCCACGCAAGGCACCGTCTCCTCCAACTCCTACGTCATCGAGATGCGACACCTGTGGCCCGACGTCAAGGTATTCCAACAGGCATGCCCCCTATGGGTCCCACTCGTCGAGAATGGAGAGTACGATAAGCCCGGTGCCGACTTCTTCGTCCGCAAATACACCGACCAGCTCATCGCGCAATGCCACGACATAGATGCCGTGATGCTCGCCTGCACTCACTATCCACTCCTCGCACCGAAGATTGAGCAATCCCTGCCCACAGGCGTGCGCCTCCTCTCACAAGGCGACATCGTGGCCGACAGTCTCGCCGACTACCTCGTCCGCCATCCCGAAATCGACACCACCCTCTCCCGCAACGCCACAGCTCGTTTCTACACCACCGAGAACCCCGACAAGTTCGCCGATACTGCCGCCATATTCTTCTCCGGGCATCTCGACGTGGCGCACCTCGAGATAGGCTGATAACCCTCTTTTTCCTATTCTCAACATAATTACTTAATTTAGCAGTTCCTACTGCCGCCCTCAACGTATGTGCGGCTCCCACGTTAAACAAGAAGAACTTACCTTATAATGAGCATCCAAGACCTTAGCGAACAGGAGATTAACCGACGCAACAACCTGCAAGCTCTACGCGACATGGGTATCGACCCCTACCCTGCCGCCGAATACCCTACCGACGCTTTCTCTACCGACATACTCGACTCCTTCGCCGACGACGCACCACAACGCAACGTGTGCATAGCCGGACGTATGATGAGCCGCCGCGTCATGGGCAAGGCCTCTTTCATCGAGCTCCAAGATTCCAAAGGACGCATACAGGTCTACATATCTCGCGACGAAATATGCCCAGCCGACAATGCCGACCTCTATAACGTGGTGTTCAAAAAACTCCTCGACCTCGGCGACTTCGTAGGCGTCAAGGGCTTCGTGTTCCGCACCAAGACAGGCGAAATCTCCGTCCATGCGCAAAGCCTCACGGTGCTCGCCAAGAGCCTCAAGCCACTCCCAGTTGTCAAAGAAAAGGATGGCGTAATATACGACTCATTCGACGACCCCGAGCTGCGCTACCGCCAACGCTATGTCGACCTCGTCGTCAACAAGGGAGTGAAGGATGTTTTCCTGCAACGTGCCACAGTGCTCCGCACTCTCCGCTCTGTCCTCGATGGCGCAGGCTATACCGAGGTGGAAACCCCAGTACTACAGTCTATCGCAGGTGGCGCGTCGGCACGCCCATTCATCACGCATTTCAACGCCCTCAACATCGACATGTATATGCGTATCGCCACCGAGCTCTATCTCAAGAGGCTCATCGTAGGCGGCTTCGAGGGAGTATACGAGATCGGCAAGAACTTCCGCAACGAGGGTATGGATCGCACACACAACCCCGAGTTCACCTGCATGGAGCTCTACGTCCAATACAAAGACTACAATTGGATGATGTCCTTCACCGAGCATCTCCTCGAGACTATTTGCGTAGCCGTAAACGGCAAACCCGAAAGTGAGATCGATGGCAACGTCATCAGCTTCCGAGCCCCATTCCGCCGACTCCCTATCCTCGAGGCTATCAAGGAGAAGACCGGCTACGACCTCGAAGGCAAGTCCGAAGACGAGATCCGCGACATCTGCCGTCAACTCAAAATGGAAATCGACGACACCATGGGCAAAGGCAAACTCATCGACGAGATATTCGGCGAGTTCTGCGAAGGCACTTACATCCAACCAACCTTCATCACCGACTACCCAGTCGAGATGTCCCCCCTCACCAAGAAACACCGCTCCAAACCCGGCCTGACCGAGCGCTTCGAGCTCATGGTCAACGGCAAAGAACTCGCCAACGCTTATAGCGAGCTCAACGACCCCATCGACCAAGAGGAGCGTTTCAAAGAACAGATGCGTCTCGCCGACAAGGGCGACGACGAGGCTATGGTTATCGACCAAGACTTCCTCCGAGCACTCCAATATGGCATGCCCCCCACCTCCGGCATCGGCATCGGCATCGACCGACTCGTCATGCTCATGACTGGCAAAAACGCCATAGGAGAGGTCATGCTCTTCCCGCAGATGAAACCCGAAAAGAAACCAGCACGTGACCCCGAAGAGGCTTTCACCAAACTCGGCATACCCGCCGAATGGGTTGGCCCAATCTATATGGCTGGCATCTACACCGTGGCCGACATGAGCAAGATGAAGCCCGGTAAAGTCCACCAAATGCTCTGCGACATAAACAAGAAGAACAAGCTCGGCCTCACTCCACTCAAGCAAGAAGAGGTCGCTCAATGGTTCAACGCTCTCTAAATGGTTGCTATCGACGATACGCCCGAATCAATTCTTGGTGACTCTCCTCGGGTCGGTCTCATAGGCAGCGGCAGCTGGGCCACCGCCATAGCCAAGATGCTCCTCTGCAATGTCGATCATCTTAACTGGCACGTGCGCAGCCGCAAGAATATCGAGACTTTTCGAGCCACAGGACACAACCCCTCATATCTCTCGAGCATCCAGTTCGACATACGCAAGATCTCCTTCTCCGACGACATCAACAACATCGTGCGCAATAGCGATGTCCTCTTTGTCGTCGTCCCCTCAGCCTTCGTGCAATCCGTATTCGCCAACCTCACAGAGCCTCTCGCCGACAAATACGTCATATCCGCCATCAAGGGCCTCATCCCCGATAGCAATATGATTATCGGCACATGGCTCAATCAGGTCATGGGCGTGCCTATCGACCGAGTCGGTGTCATTAGCGGCCCCTGCCACGCCGAGGAGGTGGCCCTCGAGAGGCTCTCCTACCTCACCATGGCATGCCAAAATGTCGACCTCGCCCGCGAATACGCTCGTCTCATCACGTGCCACTTCATCAAGACCTGCGTCTCCGACGATATCTACGGCACAGAGTACGCCGCGGTGCTAAAAAACATCATGGCAATAGCCTCAGGCGTGTTCCATGGCCTCGGATATGGCGACAACTTCCAGGCCGTCCTGATATCCAACGCCATTCAGGAGATTAAACGCTTCGTCGACACCGTGCACCCCATACCCCGCGACATCAAGAGCTCCGCCTATCTCGGCGACCTCCTCGTGACGTGCTACTCGCAGTTTAGCCGCAACCGCACTTTCGGCACAATGCTCGGCAAAGGATATTCCGTGAAGTCCGCGCAAATGGAAATGCTCATGGTGGCCGAAGGTTACTACGCCACAAAAAGCATCAAAGCAATAAACGAGCGATACCAGGTCCCTATGCCCATAACAGATTGCGTCTACAATATAATCTACGGCAAAGTGTCACCCGTCATCGAGTGCATGCTCCTCACAGAACAGCTCCGATAATGAACCTCTTGGGGCTGCGCAACCCAACTATCACAACGCCCCAAAACGAAGAAACATAACAACATACAACATCATGAAGATTGACATTTCTAAGGCTTCAGTAGACATCAAACCCCTCCAGGGTGAGATCACTAAGGCTCTCGAGAAGCTCGACAAGGGCAACGGCGAGGGCGCTGACTTCATCGGTTGGCATCACCTCCCAAGCGAGACAACCGACGCCTTCCTCAACGAGATTGAGGCCTCCGCCAAAGTCCTCCGCGACAACTGCGACTTCGTTGTAGTGGTAGGCATCGGCGGCAGCTACCTCGGAGCACGTGCCGTAATCGAAGGCCTCTCCAACTGCTTCGACTACCTCCAGACCAACCGCAAGGCCCCCATCATCCTCTACGCAGGCCAGAATATCGGCGAGGACTACACCTCCGACCTCCTTGAACTCCTCAAGGGCAAGAACTTCGGTGTCATCGTCATCTCTAAGAGCGGCACCACCACAGAGCCAGCCATAGCCTTCCGTCTCCTCAAAGAGCAACTCGAGCAGCAGGTCGGCAAAGCCGAGGCCCAGAAACGCATCGTGGCCGTCACCGACAAGGCCAAGGGCGCTCTCCGCACGCTCGCTACTCAAGAGGGTTACAAGACTTTTGTCATACCAGACAATGTAGGCGGCCGTTTCTCCGTCCTTACTCCCGTAGGCCTCCTCCCAATTGCCGTCGCAGGTTTCGACATCAAGAAGCTCCTCCAAGGCGCAAAGGATATGGAGGTCGCTACCGCAAGCTCCGTACCCTTCGAGCAGAACCCCGCATGCGTATACGCTGCCGCACGCAACATACTCTACCGCAACGGTAAGAGCACCGAGATCCTCATCAACTTCCAGCCTAAGCTCCACTATTTCACCGAGTGGTGGAAACAACTCTATGGCGAGTCTGAAGGCAAAGACGGCAAGGGCATCTTCCCCGCTGGCACCGACTTCACCACCGACCTCCACTCTATGGGTCAGTGGATTCAAGAGGGACAACGCATCATCTTCGAGACCGGCATCACCATTGCACAGCCCAACAAGAAGGTCGTAGTCCCCTCCGACAACGCCAACCTCGACGGCCTCAACTACCTCGCTGGCAAGCGTGTAGACGAGGTCAACAAGATGGCTGAGCTCGGCACTCTCCTCGCCCATACCGATGGCGGCGTGCCAAACATCAAGGTCGAGATCCCTACCCTCGACGAGTACAACCTCGGCCAGCTCATCTACTTCTTCGAGAAGGCTTGCGGCATCAGCGGCTACGTGCTCGGTGTTAACCCCTTCAACCAACCCGGCGTAGAGGCCTACAAGAAGAACATGTTCGCTCTCCTCGAGAAACCTGGCTACGAGGAGGCCACCAAAGCCATCAAGGCTCGTCTGGCTTAATAGCGGCATTGACACGACATAATTTAAGGGGAGGTGCCTATCAGGTGCCTCCCTTTTCCGTATATTTGTCCTAAACATCATTAACAATGGGCACTTACGTCGACAATAACCTCTCCCGTGGCGAATCCGTCATCTACGAGGCGCACTATCATTGGAAAATATGGGTTGAGCTCAAAAGCATCTTATCCCTATTCATCCGACCTCTCATCATGACCAAGTTCGACGAGTTCGTCATAACCAACAAACGCGTCATAATGAAGACCGGTGTCATATCACGCAACATCTTCGAGATGACCATAGCGCATATCGAGTCCATCAATGTCGACCAATCCATCTGGGGACGAATCTTCGGCTATGGCACTGTCATCATCGTAGGCTCGGGCGGTACCAAAGAGAGCTTCTCCGACATCGCCGACCCCGTACGCTTCCGCCGTGCCTTCATGGACACCGTGCAATAGCATCTCTACGCCCCTTCCACTGACTGCGACACCTTACTCCTGGCTCTCCCCGTTCCCTCCCATTTTTCCCGCCCCCCACGCCTATTCTTCACTAATTTGTTATCTTTGCCCTACCAACAAGCAGAAATATAACAATGGGTGAATTAAAAATTGCCATCATCGGTGGCGGTAACATGGGCGGAGCTATCGCCCGGGGCATCGTCAAAGCCAACCTCTACTCTCCCAAGCAAATCACTATAACACGCCGTAACCCCGACGCCCTCAATGCCTGGACAAACGACGGTTTCAACGCAACATCCGACAACAACGCAGCCGTACGCAATGCCAATGTTGTCATTTTCGCCGTAAAACCCTACCAAATAGCCGATGTCATAGCGCAACTTAAGCCCTCTCTCCTCCCCAACGTCATAGCTGTATCTATTGCCACAGGTGTCAGCATAGCCCAACTAACCGACATGCTCGGCTCCTCCACAGCCACACTCCGTGTCATGCCCAACACTGCGGCAGAGGTAGGTGAGAGCCTCACGGCAATAGTCCCCTCCTCTAACGTCAACCCCGACCAACTCGCCATAGTCCAGCAGATCTTCTCCTCCCTCGGACTCGCCCTGACGGTCACAGAAGACCAAATGCCAGCCCTCACGGCCCTCGCCTCATGCGGCATAGCGCACGCCCTCCGCTACATACGAGCTTGCCAAGAGAGCGCAATCGAGATGGGCATAAACTCACGCCTCGCCGCCGACATAGTGTCGCAGACTGTCAAAGGCGCGGCACAGCTTATCCTCACCAACCACTCGCATCCTGAGGTGGAAATTGATAAGGTCTGCACCCCCAAGGGCGTGACCATAGCCGGCATCAACGCAATGGAGCATGCCGGGTTCTCATCCGCCGTCATGAAAGGAATGATGGGCTCCTACAACAAAATCGTCAAATGAAAATCACCATAAAAGTAGGCTCCAACGTCCTCACTGCCTCCGACGGTACACTCAACGTCGAGCGCATGGACAGCCTCGTCGCGCAAATCGTTCAGTTGCGGGCGCAGGGACATCAAGTGGCCTTCGTCTCCTCTGGCTCTATGGCCGCTGGCCGCTCCATGGTCAAGGGCTATAACGAGCTAGACCCCGTGGCGCAACGTCAGCTCCTATCCTCCGTAGGTCAGGTCAAGCTTATCGACCAATACAAGCAACTATTCGACCTCCACGGTGTCAAGATAGGTCAGATTCTCGTCACTAAGCAAGATTTCGGTAGCCGCTCGCACTACCTCAACATGAAGTCATGCTTCGATGTCCTTTGGCAAAATGGTATAGTGCCAGTGATAAACGAGAATGACGCCGTGTCACTCACTGGCCTCATGTTCACCGACAATGACGAGCTATCTGGTCTCATAGCCTCTATGATGGACTGCCAAAAGCTCTTCATCCTCAGTAATATAGATGGCATATTCGATGGCGACCCCTCCGACCCGCAAGCTAAGGTTATACGCGAGGTGGCCAATGGTGTCAGCGTCTCGCAATATGTCAAGGCTACAAAGTCAGGCTTCGGACGTGGCGGTATGGTCACCAAGTGCCGCACAGCACAAAAGACTGCCCTCACAGGTATCGATGTCTACATCGCCAATGGCACGACTCCCAATGTCATAACACGTCTCTTCGCCGACGACCCCACACTGCCACGCACCCACTTCCAACCCGGTCAGCACAGCCCAGCCGTGAAGAAATGGATAGCCTACTCCGACGGCTTCGCTGCCGCACGTGTCGTCGTCAACACCGGAGCTGCCGAGGCTCTTCAAAACACCGAACGCCCCGCAAGTCTCCTCCCCGTCGGGGTGCGTGAGTTCGATGGCGATTTCAAGAAAGACGATATCATCGTCATAGCCGCCCCCAATGGTCAGACAATAGCGGTCGGACGTGCCTCAATGGATAAGGACACTGCCCAACGTCAGGCTTTCGCTGCCAAACAGAAACCCCTTGTGCACTACGACTACCTATACGTCTATCCCACTATCAAGCAATAACTTATGAATCAAGATACCCTCCGTCAACTACAAGCCGTCAAGGAGGCCGCACGCTCCATGAGCGCAATAACCCCACAGCAGACTGCCAACGCCCTCCTCGCCATGGCCGATGCCCTCGTGGCGCATACCGACGACATTGTGCGGGCCAACGCCCTCGACTTGGCGAAGATGGATCCCACAGACTACCGCTACGACCGTCTGCGGCTCGATGCCAAACGTATCGAGGGCATTGCGGCCGACACCCGCAACGTGGCACACCTGCCCGCCCCCTGTGGCGAGGTCATAGAGAATCGCACTATGCCCAATGGCCTGCAAATAAGCCGCGTGCGTGTGCCTATGGGTGTCGTGGGTGTCATATACGAGGCTCGCCCCAACGTCACAGCCGACGTGGTCTCCATTGGCTTGCGCTCCAGTAACGCCGTGGTACTCAAAGGTGGCAGCGATGCCAACGAGAGCAACACCACCATCGTAACCATACTTCGCGACGTGCTCTCCTCACAAGGTCTCAACCCCGACCTCATACAGCTCCTCGCACCAACTCACGAGGCGGCAACAGACCTCATGAACGCTGTCGGGTATGTCGACCTTCTCATCCCGCGCGGCTCACAACGTCTCATAGCCTCCGTGCGCGATAATGCCAAGATCCCCGTCATTGAGACTGGCGCCGGTGTCGTGCACACCTATTTCGACATCGCTGGCGACCTCGAGAAAGGCAAGCGCGTGATATGCAACGCCAAGACACGCCGTGTCAGTGTATGCAACGCCCTCGACTGTCTCATAATCCACTCCGCACGCCTCGCCGACCTCTCCGCACTATGCAGCACAATGGCCGAAAAGGGTGTAGAGATGCACGCCGACGACCGCGCCTACAATGCTCTCCACGGTAATTACCCCGACAACCTCCTTCTCCATATAGCCCCCGACGACTATGGCCGTGAGTTCCTCGCCATGAAACTCGCCATCGTCACTGTCGACTCCCTCGACGAGGCTCTGCAATACATCTACCTCCACAGCCTCAAACACTCCGAAGCTATCATTACCGAGGACAAGAATGCCGCCGAGCGATTCCTCCGTGAGGTCGATGCCGCATGC
Organism: bacterium; assembly: GCA_963620665.1. Lineage (GTDB taxonomy): Bacteria > Bacteroidota > Bacteroidia > Bacteroidales > Marinilabiliaceae > W3P20-009. Next base: position 121,013 of record CAVFBA010000003.1, on the reverse strand, counting down.
TGCTACGTCAACGCCTCCACCGCCTTCACCGATGGCGGGCAGTTTGGACTTGGCGCCGAGATCGGCATAAGCACCCAGAAGATGCACGCCCGTGGCCCAATGGGGCTCCGTGAACTCACTTCCTACAAGTGGATAATACGTGGCGACGGTCAAACCCGTAACCCATAGTCAATAAAGATATTACAGTCTTGCATCAATAGCCGTGCCATCTCTCCAGGGTGGTGCGGCTTTGTCTTGTTGACACCGCTCTGCTTTTAAATATTTTCACACTATCAGCAATAATTTACATCTAATCTGCCGAATATTCCATATATTTGTTACTGCCAAAGAGAAGGAGCTACACACCCAATCTGAGGCGTGACACATTCAAATACGGAAAACAGCATAATGAGCAAGACCTTCGAGACGGAAAACCGTCTGCCAAACATCATCGGAGCCGGCACTAAGTTCACAGGCGATATCGAGACAAACGGAGACCTCCGTGTCGACGGGATAATTGAGGGAAACATCAAGTCGCAGGGCAAGATTGTTCTCGGCTCAGGTGGTAAGATAAACGGCACTATCAAGTGCGTCAGTGCAGAGATTTCTGGCTCTTTCGAGGGCAAGATGGAGGTTTCAGAACTCCTCTCGCTCCGTGCCTCTTCACTCTTCAAAGGCGACATGACCGTCAACAAGCTCAGCATCGAGCCTGGCGCTAAGTTCAACGGCACATGCGTCATGGGCGACAAGGATCAGAAATCCTCACCCATCGACCCCAAGAAGGCCTAACTACACCAGAAACACGGCATGACAGTAAGTGGCAAACTGACAACGGCCATAGCCATAGCTCTCGCCACTGTTATCATTTCCGTCGTTCTTGTCATGACTTCACTCGCCCCAATGAGGCTCGTCCCGGCAGTGGTGGCGCTACTCCTCGCCGAGATGGCCAAAACATTCTTCCTGGTGAAACGTTATTCCGACAACAACGGTAGAAATGGCTTGGGGGCGACAGTGATTGCCGAGGTGATAACCTTTCTCGTGGCGGCCGCTCTCGTGGCGGCTCTCATATACTTCACTGACGAAACCCGCGTGGTGTGCGCCTCGGCGTTCTGCCTCGCTTTCATTATACTTCGTGTGGCATCGGGAATTGTGATATTCTCTAAGTCCTGAACACACGCAACGACAACAACTCAACAAACAACCTGCGGCATCCTCCTCCCCCAGCCGTACAACAGTAGCGAAACACATAATCTATGAGCAGGATACTCCCAATACTTGCGGCCATAGCAATGTCGCTCTCCTCTCTCAACATCTTCGCGCAAGCCGACTCAACAGATGTGGCGGCCAGCGAGGAAGTCAATGTCATTGAGATCATCAGTCACCACATCAGCGACTCGCACCATTGGAACATCTTCACTTGGAACGATGGTAAAAGCTCTATCGACATCCCCCTTCCAGTCATGGCCTACAACAAGGATAATGGCGATTTCCTCTTCGCCATGTCGTCATCGCTATCCGACGGTCAGGTTGTCGAGAAGAATGGTGTGGCGTATACCATCAATGAGCACGACAAGCTCTGCGCCAACGGCTCTCACGACGCTATATTCGACTTCTCCCTGACCCGCAACGTGGCATCGGGCATCATGGTAGGCATAATCCTGCTCCTTGTCTTTGGCGGTGCGGCACGCTCCATACGCAAGAACAATGGCATACCCAAAGGCGCGGCCGGCGCTGTGGAGTATCTTATGACGTTCGTCAAGGATATCGCCGACGAGCAGATAGGAAAAGAAAAGAGCGCACGTTTCACCCCTTTCCTGCTGACCCTTTTCTTCTTCATCTGGTTCAACAACATCGTGGGCCTCATACCGTTCTTCCCAGGCTCAACGAACCTGTCTGGCAATATCGCCTTCACGGGCATCCTCGCCGTGTTCACCTTCATCGTGACGCACTTCAACGCCAATAAGCACTATTGGATTGAGACATTCACCGTGCCTACAGTCCCCGGCATCATGAAGCTTATCATGGTACCTCTCGAGATTATCACCATGTTCACCCGCCCCTTCACCCTCCTCATTCGTCTTTTCGCCAACATCACGGGTGGGCATATCATCGTCATAAGCCTCTTCTCCCTCATCTTTATTATCAGTTCATTAGCACCAGTGTCCGTCCTTCTTGGTCTCCTGGTATTCTCCCTCGAGCTGATATTCGGCGCCTTGCAGGCCTATATTTTCACTGTCCTCTCCGCACTCTACATCAGTCTGGCTGTCAACGCTTCGAGCGAGGAGTAGTGAACACCTATCGAGCAACAAACAATGCGGCCTCCGGGTCGCTAAACAAAGTCGAATAATAACAACAACCTTTTAAAGCAAAGAGTTATGACTGGAACAATGATCGCAGTCGGCTTAGGACTGATCGTTATTGGTATCGGAATCGGCATTGGCAAGATTGGCGGCTCTGCCGTCGACGCTATGGCACGTCAGCCAGAGATGGCCGGCAAGATTCAGGCAGCAATGCTCATCGCGGCTGGCATGGTCGAGGGCGCTGGCCTCTTCGCTATCGTCATCGCCTTCATCTCATAGTGTAACAACACTTCACACAATTACACTATGGACGGACTACTTACACCAGAACCTGGACTTGTCATCTGGTCAGGTCTCACTTTCCTCGTAGTCCTCGCCCTGCTCACTAAGTTCGCCTGGAAACCCCTCCTCTCGATGCTCAAGGAGCGCGAGGACGAGATAACCACCTCGCTCGAGAAAGCTAAAGAGGCTCGCCAGGAGTATGAGCGCATCGAAGCGCAAAAGGCAACAATGCTCGCCGAGAGCCGCGCCGAGCGCGACGCCATCCTCAAGGAGGCTCACGACAAGGTTGAGGCTATGCTCGAGGACGCTCGCCAACGCTCACAACAAGAGAGCGCAAAACTCATTGAGCAGACAAGGGCCCAAATAGAACGAGAGAAAGCCGCCGCCATCGACGACATGAAACGTCAGGTAGCCACACTCTCCGTCCAAATAGCTGGCAAGATTATCGAAGAAGACCTCAAGACCGCCGACAGACATGAGCAACTCATCGAGAAATATCTCCAGGAGAGCAACTTCAATTAATCTTTTAGCTAATGGACGCAGGACTTATCGCAAGGCGCTACGCCACAGTGCTCTATGACTTCGCCTCCGACAAAGGTGTGCTCGACGAGGTCTACCAGGACGCTCAAACCGTCCGCACGGCACTTGCGCAAAGCCCCGATGCACAAAAATTCCTCGACTCGCCACTGAGAAAGCCCTCTGAAAAGAAGGCTTTCATAACCTCAGCATTCGACAAGGCCACGTGCCACGAAATGCTCCAGTTCCTCACATTCTTGGTCGAGAAAGAGAGAATAGCCTACGCCAGCCAAATTCTGCTCGTCTTCCAGTCTCTCTACAAGAAGGAACGCAACATACGCACTGCCAAGGTCACCACAGCCAACGTCCTGACTGACCAGCAGAAAGCCCATATTGTAGACATGATTGCCGACAAGCTCAAAGCCGCAGGCAAAGCAGCAAGCCAAATTGACGCCGATTTTGTCACGAACCCAACTATTATAGGTGGCATGATACTCGAAATCGACGGGCTGCAAGCCGACGGCTCCGTCGCAAGCAAGCTTCAGGCTCTGCAACGTCAACTGACGGTCTAATCCCTCACTCTCACCTTTTTTCACAACACGACATTCAGCGCATGGAAAAAATAAAAGCCTCTGAGGTGTCATCAGTCCTTAAGCAGCAGCTTGAGAACTTCGACACTTCTTCCAAGCTGGAAGAGATCGGCACGGTCCTCTCCGTAGGCGACGGCATTGCCACAGCCTTCGGTCTCGCCAACGTCGAGAGCAACGAGCTCGTCGAGGTCGGCAAGGCTATGGGAGTCGTACTTAACCTCGACCAGGACAGCGTCGGCATTGTCCTCATGAACAATACCGACGAGGTCAAAGAGGGCGACACCGTCAAGCGCACTGGCCGTATCGCTTCAATACGCGTGGGCGACGAAATCGTCGGACGCGTCGTGAATACCCTCGGCGAGCCTATCGACGGCAAGGGCCCCATAGGCGGCAAACTCTACGAGATGCCCCTTGAGCGCAAAGCCCCGCAAGTCCTCTTCCGCCAACCCGTCAAACGCCCTCTCCAAACAGGTATTAAAGCCATCGACTCCATGATCCCTATCGGACGTGGACAGCGTGAGCTAATCATTGGCGACCGACAGACGGGCAAGACTTCTATCGCCATCGACACCATCCTCAACCAGAAGAGTTTCTACGACGCTGGCGAGCCAGTCTACTGTATCTACGTAGCCACAGGCCAAAAGGCCTCCACCGTGGCCCAGATTGTGGCAACCCTCGAGAAGAATGGTGCCATGGCTTATACCACGGTAGTATCAGCCACAGCAGCCGACGCTCCTGCAATGCAATACTTCTCGCCTCTGGCTGGCGCGGCTATCGGTGAGTATTTCCGCGACTCTGGCCGCCACGCCCTCATCGTCTATGACGACCTCTCGAAGCAGGCCGTGTCATACCGTGAGGTGAGTCTTCTGCTCCGTCGTCCACCTGGACGTGAGGCATACCCTGGCGACGTGTTCTACCTCCACTCGCGTCTCCTTGAGCGTGCTGCTAAGATCGTCGAGAACGATGAGCTTGCAGCCAAGATGAACGACCTCCCCGAGGATCTCAAGCCTATCGTCAAGGGTGGCGGCTCTCTCACAGCCCTTCCCATCATCGAGACGCAGGCCGGTGACGTGGCAGCGTATATCCCTACAAACGTCATCTCCATCACCGATGGTCAGATATACCTCGAGAGCAACCTCTTCAACGCTGGTGTGCGTCCTGCCATTAACGTCGGTATATCCGTCTCGCGTGTCGGTGGCTCGGCGCAGATTAAGAGTATGAAGAAGGTGGCTGGTACGCTCAAGCTTGACCAAGCGCAATATCGTGAGCTTGAGGCGTTCTCAAAGTTCGGCTCCGACCTCGATGCCAGCACCATGGCAGTACTTGACAAGGGTCGCAAGAATGTAGAGATCCTGAAACAGCCCCTCCATACCCCCTATACTGTCGAGAAACAGGTGGCTATCATCTACTGCGGTACTAACGGTTTGCTCCGTGACGTGCCTCAGAACAAGGTGGCACAGTTCGAGACGGAGTTCCTCGAGGAGATGGAGCTTCAGCATAAGGACGTACTCAATGTCCTCGCCTCTGGCAAGATTGACGACGCCGCCACAAATGCCATACGCGAGACAGCTGCCGAGGTCGCTAAACGATTCGCTAACTAACGAGGGAGGATGGGCAGATGGCTAATCTCAAAGACATCAGGACGAGAATCCACTCGGTGCAGTCAACCCGTCAGGTGACAAGCGCCATGAAGATGGTCTCCGCCGCCAAACTCAAGAAGGCTCAGAACGAGGTCGCCAAGGTGCGCCCCTTTGAGTCCAAACTCTCACAGATTATAGCCTCTCTTGGCTCATCTGTTGCCAATGTGGAACTCAACTATCCCGCATTTCGCAAGACTACGAAGGGCGGCAAGACACTTATCGTGGCCATAGCGTCCGACAAGGGACTTGCGGGGGCCTTCAACGCCAACATCGTCAAGGAGGTGGAGCAGATGCTCGCCACGACATATAGTGATGATGCGCAGAAAGGACGTGTGGAGATACTCGCCATAGGCAAGCAGACGGCCAAAGGCCTGCGCTCGCGCAAGGTCAAAGCCCCTACTACGGAGGTGGCCGATTTCTACGACAACTTCAGCCTCAAGACTGTCTATGACGTGGCCGACGATATCACACGGCGGTTCGTCAGCAAGAAACTTGGACGTGTGGTGCTTGTCTATAACAAGTTCATCAACACGGCGGTTCAGGAAGTCTCAGAGGTGCAGCTGCTGCCTCTCCAAATTGAGATGACGGACAACGCCTCGGCTGTCAACGACTTCATTGTCGAGCCGAGTAAGGAGGAGGTGCTTGAGGATCTTATCCCTCAGGCTATCCGAATACGTCTGCTCTCAGTCGTCAAGGAGTCTGTGGCCTCGGAGCATGGCGCACGCATGACCTCTATGCACAAAGCCACGGACAACGCTACGACCCTTCTTGGCGAACTTCAGCTCCAATACAACAAGGCACGCCAGACGGCCATCACTAACGAGCTTATAGAGATTGTCAGTGGCGCCTCGGCTTTGAACGGGTAGCGTAGCCGCTGAATATATGGCGCACCCTCTAAGAGATTGCCTCTTAGAGGGTGTTGCTGTTTTTGCGGGGAATGTGGTCGTAGACGACGAGATAATAGAGTGTTAATGGCAATTAAATTTCGCCATTCTGCTTTTACCTTTATCCGTGTACTGCACTTTTGCGTATTTCTTGCTCTTCTCAACTTCTATTTTGTTTTTCCCCGTATTCCCATTATCTTAGCATCTACGTAGAATCTCACAATGTTTAACATCTAATCGGGTATGCTTAAAAACTTATGCCTATGAATGTCGTCAGGTCTTTCCTTCTACTTCTTCTCGCCCTGCCCCTCGTTTCATGCAACAACTCTCCAAGTAACAGCTCCCCTTGGCTTCTCGACAACGGCAGGGTCGTTTGCAATGTAGTTTGCAATGGTAGTGGCAATGTTGGAGGATCCGTCTCTATCGATTATGACCGACAAGCACGACTCTGCTCGTTCAGCAACGAAGGCCTCACTCATAAATATAATTTCTCTGGTGACACAGCCTCCGTTATAGATGAGTACGGGGAAGAGTACCCTCTCGAGTTGTTCAACGCCAATCCTGATTCCCGCATCACTTCTTTGATTTATGGAGAGGGTTTTGGGGAGTACTCATACGATTCCAAAGGCAGAATGACCAACTACGAGTGGTTTTCTATGTCTTCCGAGTCCTCTGAACCAATGTCCTCCTATACGCTCTCTTGGAATGAGAATGGTGATCTCACCTCAATCAAAGTCAAGAATTACGACTCTTCGTACACCTGGAACATAGAGTATGGCGACAAACTCAATGAGTTCAAGACACCTCTCTTCGGATTAGCGAACAGCTTCATTGAGCTTAGTGTTGCCTTTCCTATTGTCACCACTCATCTTCCCAAGTCTATATCGCTCAGGAACGGCAGAACCGCTTACAATGTAGAGTATTCTTTCAATCCCGACGGGAACATTGCCACTGAGTCTTTCTCGAGCAAAAGTAGAAATATCACATACAGCTATACCTACCGTCAGTTCTAACCAGTAGTAGTAAGTAAATATTTCTGAAGGACGAGAGAAAGGGTATAGACAAAAGTCTATTGAGTTTGTCCTTGGTGGTGCAGGTTGACGTTCCTTGTGAAAGGAGTGTCAGCTTTTTTGTATTCATAGCGGCGTTAAGCAGAGGTTAATATCCTGCATATAAACTTTTCTTGATAACATAATGTAAATCAATAAGATTGTTTGTGCGAATTCCGATAAATGAGGGAATAGGAGTGTTGATATCTCATTTAAAAATTGATTATGGGAAATGAGAATATAAACGAATGCGAAGGTTGTTTGTTTTTTATTGAGTTTAAGTAATAAATATTTGGCAAGATCAATGAGATGACTTAATTTTGCATTGGTACAAGTAAAGTGCATGAAATACTCCATTTTGTGCGCCAAAACACTCAAATTATCTACGTGAAAAAAAAGTACAACTATTGTCGGTGCTTGCAGCGTTTTTACTGTTGGGATGTTCCGACGAGATGCCAGAAACGGTGTTTGGCGAGTGCCAACAGCCTGGCGTTCAAGGTGAAGTGAATCAGCTCACCAAGGAGGAGGCGAAAGTCGAATTCGCCAAAACACTCTCCAAGGTTGTCTATGCGTCTTCTGATGTAAGAGACTTCCTTAAGTCTGAGGCTCTTAGGCAGTTTGACAACAATTACGATGTCCTCTATCTCGCAGTGAAAGGAGAAAAAGTTGGAAGTGTGTCTTTTTGCGAAACGTTGTTTTCTTTTGCTGATGCAGTCACTATTGAAGAAATAGAGGAAGCATTACCATTACTCAACGTCTATCTGACAAACACACCAATGGTGGGAATCGTCGCAGGTGATTTGAACACGACAGATCCGGAGATTCCTGTTGCAGTCTTAATGGAGGACAGTACTGGGGTCCGTGATGGTGTATTTTTATGATCCAATCATAAATTACAGGAGCAGTAGGTCGCGGATCAAAACTGCGGATTCAAAAGAATATAGGACTGGATTGGTGGGTTTTGTGATAACAGCAAAATAATATTACGTATGAGATACGTCAAGTGTTTGCTCATGGCGTTACTGGCAATGCTGGTAATGCAGTCGTGCGACGATGATGAGCCAGAGTATGTAATTGAGTATAAAATCTACACAAATCCTTCTGAAGCCATATTTCATGTTTCTGGATATGATGTGAGGGTGAAAGGTGAATGGGTGTACAAGGTGAGATCTAAGTCGTTGCCTTCGGGGTGCTTGGAAATATCTACGCTTGAAGAGAATGTTGGATTGACGGCAGAACTATGGGTGAATGACAAGTTGAAGAAAAGAGAGCAAAGCGTTGGATACTTAAGATTTGGCCTGTCAATAAAGTCGGGTATCTTCAGGCTAAACAGAGAGCGACCGATGGCACGTTTTGTCGGTCGCTTTTTAGTTTAGAAATTGGATAATGATGGTGGTCTGAATGTGATGTTTTTGTGAATGATGCTTTGCAAGATTAGTGCGTGTGTGGTGGAGAATTGAGCATGTGCGTATGGAGGCGACGGGGTTGATGGAAACTAACCGATGAGCGTGGCATTATAATTAGTATCTTAGCGGGTTGTTGAAGAGTGGAATATAATGAAAAGCATAAAAGAGATATATGTGGCGTATCGGGAGTCGGCAGGGGTGTCGACGGATACGCGCACTATTGGTGAGGGGAGTATGTTCGTGGCGTTGAAGGGTGAGAGGTTTGACGCTAATGTGATGGTGGGTGAGGCGTTGGCGAGGGGGGCTAAGTATGTGGTGACGTCGAATAAAGATTATGAGGGGGAGGGTCGCGCATTCGTGGTGGAGGATACCTTGACGGCGTTGCAGAGGTTGGCGGCATATCATCGCGACCAACTGGATATACCAGTGGTTGGCATCACGGGTAGCAATGGCAAGACTACCACTAAGGAGCTGGTGACGGCGGTGCTGGGTGCGAAATATAATGTTGTGGCGACCAAGGGCAACCTGAACAACCATATAGGTGTGCCTCTCACGTTGCTCTCGATAGGTAGTGATGCGGAAGTGGCGGTGGTAGAGATGGGCGCAAGTCATCCCGGTGAGATTGCGGAGTTGGCGGCAATAGCCAAGCCTACCATGGGGTTGGTGACGAATGTGGGCATTGCGCATATTGAGGGTTTCGGGTCGTTTGAGGGAGTGAAGAATACGAAGGCCGCACTATATAAGCAGATTATGGCGACGGGGGGAGTGGCGATATACGACAGTGAGAATGAGGATATAGTGGATATGATAGGGGAGTATGAGAATATAGTGCCATACGTGGCGGCTAAGGTCATAGAGAGCGAAGGTGAGACGATGGAGATGGAGTGGGCTGACGCAAGCGAGGCGCATTATGTGAAGACGCAATTATGTGGCGACTATAACGTCAAGAACGCTCAAGCGGCGATAACCGTAGGCAGGTTGCTTGGCGTGGATGCTGATAAGATAGACGATGCGATAGAGGGCTATGTGCCGACAAATGGCCGTAGTCAGGTGTTGGAGACAGGGCGAAATCATCTGATAGTGGATGCGTATAACGCTAACCCGAGCAGCATGGCGGCGGCGTTGGATAACTTTGAGCGTAGGCGTGGGGAACATAAGTGTGTGATATTGGGAGCCATGAGGGAACTTGGCGTAGAAGAGGTGCCGCAGCATCTGCGTGTCATGGAGAGGCTTGCGGGCATGGGACTGGATGAGGTGATATTGATAGGGGAGGAATATGGCAAGCATAGGGAAAAGTACCCGGCGTTCAAGTATTTCGATGCGACGGTGGATAGTGGGGAGACGGTGAAGGGTCTGACGGGGAAGTATATATTGCTGAAGGGTTCTAACTCGAACAAGTTGAGCCAATTGACAGAGTATCTATAATACACAATAATACGATGAAACGATTTCTGACGGTAGGAGATATAGGCAATCTCGAGGAGGCTCTGCGTGAGGCTCAGGATGTCAAGGCGAACCCGTTCAAGTGGCAGGAGCTTGGTCGGAACAAGACTATTATCCTTGTGTTCTTCAACTCGAGCTTGCGCACGCGCCTGAGTTCGCAGAAGGCGGCTCAGAATCTTGGCATGAACGCCATAGTGCTGAACATCGACAAGGACAGCTGGAAACTGGAGACAGAGATGGGCGTAGTGATGGATGGCGACAAGAGTGAGCACCTGCGCGAGGCTATACCGGTGATAGGCAGCTATTGCGACATTATAGGTGTCCGTTCGTTCGCACGCTTTGAGAGCAGGGAGTTCGACTATCAGGAGACGATAATCAACCAGTTCTTGGAGTATTCGGGACGTCCCGTCATAAGTCTTGAGAGCGCGACGAGGCATCCGTGCCAAGCCTTTGCCGATCTCATAACCATCGAGGAGCATAAGACCAAGAAGCGTCCTAAGGTCGTGTTGTCGTGGGCTCCGCATCCAAGGGCGTTGCCGCAGGCTGTGCCTAATTCGTTCGCAGAGTGGATGAAGGTGGCCGATGTGGATTTCGTCATAACATGTCCTGAGGGCTATGACTTGGCTCCTGACATCATGGAGGGGGCTCGTCTGGAGCGTGACCAGAAGAAGGCGTTCGAGGGCGCGGATTTCATCTACGCTAAGAATTGGTCGTCCTATGAGAGCTATGGCCAGATATTGTCGAAGGACATGTCGTGGACTGTAGACGAGGAGCACATGAGCTGGACAAATAATGCCAAGTTCATGCACTGCCTGCCCGTACGTCGTAACATGATCGTGACGGATGGTGTCATAGACAGCCCTAACAGCCTGGTGATACCTGAGGCCGCTAACAGGGTGGTGTCGGCTCAGGTTGTCATGAAGAGAATGCTCGAGGGATTGAAATAGAGGTGTGCGATTGAACTGTCGCCCCGTCCGTAGCAATGCGGTCGGGGCGTTTTTTATATGGGTATGACGGGTGGTGTGGAGTTAGATTATAGAAAATATAACATTCTGTTATGTGACGAATTGTTATATTTGGGACGACAAAAAGAGACCTCCATGGAGGGTTGGCATACGAAGTTGGTAGTAGCGGCTGCTGGCGTCGGGTCGACCTGCGTTACCAATATGATATTGACAGATGAGTGAAGTACTTCTTGAAGCGCTGATGCAGCTGTTTGCCCTGTTGACTGACGTGAAGCACGTTGGTGGAAATGTGGGCAGGACTAAGGTGGGCGAGTATCTGGCGTTGCAGTTCAATGCGGAGTATGTTGCGAAGTTCCTGAAACGGTACGATTTCTATATAGCAAAATTCCATGCGCAGGCAGGACCGCAGTCGAGCGAGGAGGCGCAGGAGCGGGCAAAGGAAAATATCAGGCGCATGCGGGTCATTTGCGCTGATATCAACCTGGAAATAGACCTCGAGGAGAAGATTTTGCTCCTGTCGTCAATGCTGAACTATATAGCCAAGCCAGAGATCAGCTATGACGAGGAGCGGTTTGTGGACGCATTGGCGGATCTGCTTCGAATACCGCCCGACGACTATTGGAATATCAAGACATTCACGTTGGAGAGCCCCGCATCGGTGGTGGACAAGAGCAGGCTCCTGTTGATTAACGGAAGGCCAGAGAAAGTGCATCCCGACGTGAAACATATATATATCAGCAAGTTCGGTGTCAGCGTGTGGGTGCTACATATCAAGTGTACGAACACGTTTATCTTCAGATATGATGGTGGCAGGAACTTGTATTTGAGCGGGCATAAGCTTGACGCTAACAAGGTATATGCCATGGCGCCGGGCGGAGTGATAAACACGTCGCACGTCAGGCCGGTGTATTATGGACATATAGCGGAGAAGTTCATCACTAAGCCAGACACGGGCAGGATAATGTACAGGGCTGTGGATGTGGAGTACAAGTTCACAGACACAATAGTGGGGATACATAAGTTCAGTTTCTTAGGCAAGAGTGGTCAGCTGGTGGGCATTATGGGCGGCTCAGGTTCGGGCAAGAGTACGCTTATGAACGTGCTATGTGGCAAGTTGCGCCCAAACCAGGGTAAGATAACCATCAACGGGTATGACTTACACTCGGAACGCAAGTCGCTTAGGGGTGTTATTGGCTACGTGCCTCAAGACGATATGCTCAACGAGGAACTAACAGTCTATGAGAACCTGTGGTTTAACGCCCGACTGATATTCAGCAATAAGTCTCGCCAAGAGAAACAGATGCTGGTCGAAAAGGCGTTATTGGACTTTGACCTTGTCGAGGCGCGAGACTTGAAGGTGGGAACGCCACTCAACAAGGTCCTAAGCGGTGGTCAGCGTAAGCGTCTGAACATAGCGTTGGAGCTGATGCGTGAGCCATCGATATTATTTGTTGATGAGCCCACGTCGGGGTTGAGCAGTTCGGACTCGGAGAAGGTCATGGCGTTGCTGAAACGTCAGGTGCTGAAGGGCAAGTTGGTGATAATAAATATACATCAGCCCAATAGTGACATATATAAGCTGCTGGATAAACTGCTGATAATAGATCAGGGCGGGTATATCGTGTACAACGGTAACCCAATGAATGCGATAGTGTATTTCAAGAAGAAGGCGCACTACGTGAACCCCGAGGAGAGGGAATGCTATCTGTGTGGTAATGTCAAGACGGGCTTGCCCTTGCGGATTATAGAGACAAGGATGGTAGATCCATCTGGCAAGTTGATAAGGAAGCGCAAGGTGACGCCTCAGGAGTGGTATAAGGCCTATTGCGACGAGTTTGAGGCGAGTTTCGACTGGAAACAGAAAAAGGCGACGATTAAAGAGAAGTTGCCCGACAACCTATATAGCATACCGAGCCGTACAAGCCAGTTTACGACCTTCGTGCTGAGGGATGCCTTGAAGAAGCTCAAGGATACGCAATATATGCTACTCAATATGCTGGAGGTGCCAATATTGGCGTTTCTCTTGGCTTTGGCTACGCACTACATAGGCGAGACGGGGATATATACATTGCAGGCTAACTCTAACTTGCCGACATATCTGTTCATGTGCGTGGTGGTGGCGATATTCGTGGGTCTGAACACATCGGCGGAAGAGATGTTCAAGGACCGTAAACTACTGATGAGGGAACAGTTCTTGAACTTAAGCCGGTCGTCATACCTGAACGCCAAGATAGTGAACTTGTTCGCCCTGTCGACATTGCATACTGCCATGCTGGTGTGCATAGGTCACTGGATCATGGAGATACCGCTATGCCACTGGTTAGCTCATGCCGTGGTGCTGCTCACGACCTTCGCCTTTGCCATAATCTTTGGGTTGAACATAAGCAGCGGCCTGAAGAGTGCCGTGTCCATCTATATATCAATACCGTTGGTCATAGTCCCGCAGCTGTTGTTCAGTGGCACAATGGTGGACTTTGACCGACTCCACCCAGCGTTGGCCAATAGGGAGTATACACCGGTCATAGGTGACATCATGGTGTCGCGATGGGCATACGAGGCGTTGGCGGTGGATGAGTTCACTCGTAACCCATACGAGGAGAGGTTCTTCGATGCGGAGGTCAGGAAGAGTGCGGCATCATACGCTCTGGGGGCATGGTTGCCAGAGATGGAGACCATAAACCGTCAGGGAGGTGAGGAAGGACGAGGTGAGCTGTTGCTGAGCGAGATAGAGCGCGTGGAGGCTAAGCTTGGCGTGACATTGCCCGACACGTTGCGGGTAGGTATGGCGTACGACGCAGTGCGTGTTGAACGTGCGATAGAGTACCTGAAGGATGTGGCACGTGATGAGTTCAAGACGGCAAGTGGCGAATGTGACAGCATAGCCGAGGAGGCAGTCAAGGAACTGGGCTCCGCCGACGCCTTAGCGGAACTGAAACATAGGTCAACGAACGACGCGTTGAGCAGGCTGGCGCAGGCAAAGGACGACTTCAGACAGTTGGCCGTATACGACGACAAGATAGTGCGCCGCAGACAGCCAGTGTACGACATGCCAGACAATACGCATGGCCGTGCCCACCTATACGCCCCAGTGAAGAGGGTAGGGAGACTGGTCGTGCCGACACCGGTGTTCAACTGCCTGGTGATATGGATATTCGTGGGGGTGCTCTACTTCACGTTGTATTTTGACTTGCTCCGAAGGCTCTTGGGATACTTTGAGAACCTTAAGAAGAGAAGGCTCAATAAGCGGCTGGAGAAACTGAGAATATAGAATAACCTAACCTAAAATATTTATATGGAAGAACTGAGAAGGATGGTAGAGGAGGCCTGGGAAGACCGATCTCTACTGGCGAAAGATGAGGTGCGCAGAGGCATAGACTGCGTGGTAGACTTGCTCGACAAGGGATGGCTGCGTGTGGCAGAACCTACGGAGGAAGATGGTGTGTGGCGTGTCAACGAGTGGGTGAAGAAGGCTATAATCATGTACTTCCCGATACATGAGATGAAGACTGTGGAGAGTGGACCTTTCGAGTGGCATGACAAAGTGCCGTTGAAGAAGGGATTTGCTGAGATGGGTGTGAGGGCTGTGCCAGGGTCGGTAGCAAGATATGGGTCGTTCATCGAGAAAGGCGTAGTGCTGATGCCATCGTTCGTGAATATAGGCGCTCATGTGGGAAGTGGCACTATGGTCGACACATGGGCAACCGTTGGCAGTTGCGCACAGGTGGGACGTGGAGTGCATCTGAGCGGAGGCGTAGGTATCGGTGGCGTGCTAGAACCAGTGCAGGCCGCGCCAGTGATAATTGAGGATCATGCGTTCATCGGCTCACGGTGCATCGTGGTCGAAGGATGCCATGTGGGACGTGAGGCCGTATTGGCTGCCGGATGCGTCTTGACTGGCTCAACGAAGATAATAGATGTCACGGGCCCCGAGCCAGTGATAACCAAGGGCTATGTGCCGCCAAGGTCGGTTGTGATACCCGGCTCGTATGTGAAGAAATTCCCAGCAGGCGAGTATGCCACGTCGGCAACGTTGATAATAGGCAGGCGCAAGGAGTCGACAGACAAGAAGACTTCCCTCAACGAGTGCCTGCGCGACTTCAATATCAGCGCATAGAGGGTCATATCGGCCTATTATATTTTCAATAGATGAACAAGGAACAGATAGAAGAGGATGTCCGCGAGGCAGTTAAAGTGCTTCGTGCAGGCGGACTCATATTGTACCCCACCGACACTGTGTGGGGCATAGGTTGCGACGCCACGAATGCCGAGGCTGTGGCCAAGGTCTACGCATTGAAGAAGAGGGCAGAGTCAAAGAGCATGCTGGTGCTCGTCGACTCGGCCGACAGAGCATCGTTGTACGCGAGCGGGATGACCGACACAGCCTACGATATGCTGACAATGTCCGACAAACCACTGACATTGATATTAGACGGTGCTAAGAACCTGGCCAAGAACCTGATAGCGGAAGACGGGTCTATCGGCATAAGAGTCACGACCGAAGAGTATAGCAAAGAGCTATGTTTCAGGTTCGGTAAGGCGATAGTGTCAACCTCGGCCAACGTGTCAGGCGAACCTGCCGCAGGCGTATATAGCGAGATATCCGACGAGATACGCAGTGGCGTGGACTACATCGCCAAGTGCCGCCGTGAGGAAACAAAGAAGAGCCAGCCAAGCAGCATAGTGCGGTTGCGTGAGGATGGACGTGTGACGGTTATAAGACCATAAAACGATGGTAAAGAAAGAGTATCCTGTTGACGTGATCAACTACCCGTTCAAGGTGCGTGCCGACGTGCAGATGCGATTTAATGACCTCGATGGCTACGGCCATGCCAACAACAGCTCCATGCAAGCGTTCTTCGACATAGGCAGGGCGGCATATCTGCGAGAATGTTGTGGCGATGACTTCTACAAGGGTGATAGCACAATGCTCGTGGTCTCCTACGCTACCGACTTCCTACAACAAGTCCGCCTCGATGACAGGATAGAGGTAAGGGTCGCCGTCTATCGAATTGGCTATAAGAGCATAAGCATGATTATGGTGATGGTCAACAAAGATAGCGGCGAGATATGCGCCGTATCCGACTCGGTAATGTCCGGCTTCAGTAAACGCACACAAGCAAGTATCCCCATATTGGAACGCTGGCGTGAACGGATAAGCGAGATAGAAGGCAAAACATTCTAATCTTAATTATCCATAAAAGAGTTTGTGGGGTAGGAGAGCAAGATAAGTATCTTTTCGTATCTTTGGTTATGCTTTCGATAGAGACAATACAAGCTGACGTCGACAAGTGGCTAAGTGGTGTCGACTACGGCAAAGAACCGAGGAATTTGTATGACCCAGTGCGGTATTCAATGAGCCTCGGTGGCAAGCGTTTGCGACCCACCTTATGCTTGGCTACGTGCGCATTGTTCAAGGACGACTACGAGCAGGCCAAATGGCCAGCCCTGGCACTTGAGATATTCCACAACTTCACCTTGCTCCACGACGACGTGATGGACAAGGCCACAATCAGGCGTGGCAAACCCACCGTAGCCACAAAGTACGGCCTCAACACCGCCATACTCAGTGGCGACGCCATGCTCATCGAGGCATACCGACTACTTCAAAAGACCGACTCCCCATCATTTACGCTGATAGTCGACGCTTTCAACCAAGTAGCACGCGAAGTATGCGAAGGACAGCAACTCGACATGGACTTCGAGGCTCGTGAAGACGTCACCGCGGCCGAGTACCTTGAAATGATCCGCCTCAAGACCGCCGTCCTGTTAGCCACCTCAATCAAGATAGGAGCACTGGCCGGTGGCGCCACAGTGCAAGAGACACAGGCTCTCTACGAATACGGCATACTGATAGGACTGGCCTTCCAACTCCAAGACGACCTGCTCGACAGCTTCGGCGACCCCGCGACATTCGGCAAGGCTATCGGTGGCGACATCATGGAGAACAAGAAGACATACCTGCTCATCAAGGCATACGAGGGTGCCGATGGCCAGCAGAAGAGAGAACTCGCGGCTTGGATGCACAACAACGACGCTGTCCGTGAAGAAAAAATCGATGCCGTACGCGACTTATACGAAGTGACTGGCGCACGAGCGGCTACCGAGAAGAAAGTCGAAGACTTGTTCGCTGAGGCTATGTCGAAACTGCGTGAAATGGAAATACCCGCCGAAGGCAAGCGATGCTTCATCAACTACGCGAATATTTTGTTCAAACGAGATAAATAACCCCACACAAACACTATATGGCAAAGAAAGGCAAAATCATTCAGATAGTCGGCCCTGTGGTGGACGTCGCTTTCGACGCAGCCGACGGACTCCCAGAGATATACGACGCCCTGGAGATAACTCGTGACAACGGTGACACACTCGTGGCCGAATGTGAGCAACACATCGGCGAGAACACCGTCCGATGCATAGCCATGGAATCTACCGACGGACTGCGTCGTGGCATGGACGCTGTGGCTACGGGGGCGCCTATCAAGATGCCTAACGGCGAAAACGCTCGTGGACGACTCCTCAACGTCATAGGAGAGGCTATCGACGGCATGCCCAACCCAACAAAAGATGGCGGAAGCCCTATTCACAAACCTGCCCCCTCCTACGAGGAACTGACCACCGAGAGCGAAGTCCTATTCACCGGCATTAAAGTCATCGACCTTATCGAACCCTACGCCAAGGGCGGCAAAATCGGTCTCTTTGGCGGCGCAGGCGTAGGCAAAACCGTCCTCATCCAAGAGCTTATCAACAATATCGCCAAAGGCCACAACGGCCTCTCCGTATTCGCAGGCGTAGGTGAGCGCACACGCGAGGGCAACGACCTCCTCCGCGAGATGATCGAAAGCGGAATCGTCAACTATGGCGAAGCCTTCAAAGAAAGCATGGAGAAAGGCGAATGGGACTTGTCCAAAGTCGATTACGAGGCACTTGCCAAATCCCAGTGCACAATGGTGTTCGGCCAGATGAACGAACCCCCAGGAGCACGCGCACGCGTCGCTCTATCTGGCCTGACTGTTGCCGAAAGCCTACGCGACGGCGACGGTAAGGGTGCCGGACGAGACATCCTCCTCTTCATCGACAATATCTTCCGCTTCACCCAAGCCGGCTCCGAAGTCTCCGCACTCCTCGGCCGTATGCCATCCGCCGTGGGCTATCAGCCTACACTGGCCTCCGAAATGGGTGCTCTCCAAGAACGTATCACCTCCACCAAGCACGGCTCCATCACCTCCGTACAAGCCGTCTACGTCCCAGCCGACGACCTCACCGACCCCGCCCCGGCTACCACCTTCGCACACCTCGACGCCAAGACCGTCCTTAGCCGTAAGATCGCAGAGCTCGGCATATACCCCGCCGTAGACCCTCTCGACTCCACATCGCGTATCCTAACACCCGAAATCGTCGGCAAGGCGCACTACGAATGTGCCGAGCGAGTCAAGCAACTACTCCAGCACTATAACGAGCTACAGGACATCATCTCCATCCTCGGTATGGAGGAACTGTCCGAAGAAGATAAACTCGTCGTAGCCCGCGCACGCCGCGTACAAAGGTTCCTCTCACAACCCTTCTTCGTCGCAGAGCAGTTCACAGGCCTCAAGGGCGCATACGTCTCCATCGACGACACCATCAAGGGCTTCAACATGATCATGGACGGTGAGCTCGACAAATACCCAGAAGCAGCATTCCACCTCGTCGGCACCATCGACGAAGCCATAGCCAAAGGCGAGAAACTCCTCAAAGAAGCCGCCAACGCTTAAACATAAACCTATGGAAGGACCACTCAACCTCGAAATAGTGTCGCCCGAGAACGTCATCTTCAACGGCGACATAGAGATGGTGGAACTGCCCGGCAAGAACGGCCGTTTCGCTATCTTGCGCAACCACGCCCCAATCATCGCCTCACTCGGCAACGGCGACATACACGTCAAAACCGACAAGGGCGAGCAGAAAACATTCCCATGCCAGTCCGGCTATGTGGAGTGCAAACAAAACAAAGTGTCCGTCCTCCTTAGCGCATAGCGGCCGGGCATATCAACTCATTCAAGTCGCGATGGCATCACTGCTGTCGCGACTTTTCTCTTATGCCGCCCAAAAACCCCCATAATGCTCCATGCATGCTCCTTGCATGCTCCAACAATGCTCCGCGGATGCATCCCAGATGCTCCGCGACTCATTCCCGCTTCCTCGTAGAATAACAAATAGAATTTTTGCGCGATGTTTAATCAACAATCCTACGCCTTTACTCCAAATCCCGCACAACCCTAACCTCTCACACCGCCCACATCTCGGTCGTAAGTGTGACGAATACCCCCATTCCCCGATTTTCATGTTAATAACCAAAAACCGAGGTGTGACAAATGTTCAACCCGTTGATATACAACACGATACAAACCACCCCGCTTCCCTACTCCTCGCCACCGCCCCCGACGACGTAATTATCCACAGCAAGCAGCAGATGCAAAGGAACTGAACCAGGCAGAAACACCGACGCGATGCAATCTGGCAGACGCTTTATCAACCTCGTCTGCCCAACGCTAAGCG
Source organism: bacterium (assembly GCA_963620665.1). Taxonomy (GTDB): domain Bacteria; phylum Bacteroidota; class Bacteroidia; order Bacteroidales; family Marinilabiliaceae; genus W3P20-009. The sequence goes on along the minus strand of CAVFBA010000003.1, from coordinate 101,424 downwards.
TCACGAAATGCGCCTCGGGCAGCAACTCATTGGCTATCGCGCCAAGATCCGCGTTGCGCGTCACGCACAATATACGTCGCCCCGCCGTGCTGTCATCCCCAATGGCACGCGCAACCGCACGCCCTATATCGTCCGACGTGCTGAATGCGGTGCGCATCGGCGGCAACGTCCGTGGCCATCGCCGCGAATGCCGCTCCAACATCGGCAATATCTCCTCAAAATTTATACCAGCGCATATCGTGCTGACTTTCAACCCCCTCTCCGCAGCCATCCACACCTGCATCTCACCCCTGTACAAACTCCTCTCAAGCACCGTCCGGCTGTCGTTCGAGAGATACGGAGTGTCAATGTCCACCGCCTGACTGGTGGTCTGATGCCCAAGGCACAGTGTCGACGAGAGGTGCAACAACCTACCCGCGCCCTCCAGCTCGGCCGCAAGGCACAGGCTCTTCATCCCCTCAACGTTGAATTGCCACACCGCCGCGGCATCCCCTTCCCTGAACGACAAATAAGCGATGGTCGATACGACAACCTCCGCACCACGAACAGCACGACGCAAAGCCACAGTGTCAAAAATATCAACACCACCAGCCGTGGGAATAATCGGGCAATAAACATAACGCACCTCATACCCCTCACCACGCAACGCGTCGGCAATATCCTTGTCGACAGCCCGTCCGCAGCCTACGAGTGCTATGTCTTGTCCTGTGGGGCGCATTGGCGTTATTTGTTGGGCAAAAATAGCTAAATTCACACTCATATAAGCTTTGCGATGGCACTGAACTATATCTGGATCTTCTTCATCTTGGCCGCGGCAGTGGTCTCGCTGGCGCAATGGATCCTGACGGGCGACTCCTCCGCCGTCTCCGCCGTGGTCTCCTCAACATTCACTTCTGCCAAAAATGGCTTCGAGATATCACTCTACCTCACAGGCGTACTCACCCTTTGGATGGGTCTCATGCGCGTCGGCGAGGCAGGCGGCGTAGTAGGCGGATTGAGCTGTGCCATATCCCCGCTCTTCAGCCGACTCTTCCCAGGCGTCCCCAAAGGACATCCCGCCTACGGCGCAATGACAATGAATATAGCAGCCAATATGCTCGGACTCGACAACGCCGCAACCCCCATGGGACTCAAAGCCATGGGCGAACTTCAAAGCCTCAACCACAACAAGGAGGTCGCCACAAACGCCCAAATTATGTTCCTCGTCCTCAATACGAGCGGACTGACCATTATCCCCGTCACTATCATGGCCTACCGCCAACAGTGCGGAGCCGAAAACCCGGCCGACATATTCCTCCCTCTCCTCATCGCCACTTTCTGCTCCACCATGGCCGGGCTCATCGCCGTGGCGATAGTCCAGCGCATAAATCTGCTCAACAAAGTGATATTGGCCTACTTGGGAGCCGCCACCCTCATAGTCGCCGCACTCGTCTATGCCGTCAACGACATGCCCCGCGAAAGCGTCGAGCACCTCTCCGTAGGCATATCAAGCGGCATTCTCCTGCTCGTCATAGCGGGCTTCGTCCTCATGGCCTTGCGTAAACACGTCAACGTCTACGACACCTTCATCGATGGCGCAAAAGACGGATTTAAAACCGCCGTAGGCATCATCCCCTTCCTCGTGGCAATGTTGGTCGCCGTAGGCATGTTCCGAGCAAGCGGAGCATTAGATTACCTCCTCGACGCCATACGATGGCTCGTCACTGCCATAGGTGCCGACATAAGGTTCGTCGACGCTCTCCCCACCGCCTTCATGAAACCCCTCAGCGGCAGCGGCGCCCGTGGCTTCATGATAGAGTGTATGAACACCTGCGGCGCCGACTCCTTCGCCGGACGACTCTCCTGCCTGTTCCAAGGAGCCGCCGACACCACCTTCTTCATCCTCGCCGTCTACTTCGGCTCAGTCGGCATCAAAAACACACGACACGCCGTCGCCTGCGGACTCATCGCCGACCTCGCCGGCGTCCTTGCCGCCATCGCCATCGCCTACTACTTCTTCGGATAAAGATTTTTTGGGGTATGAACTGCGCCCCCTTGCCGTTAGTTAGTTGTGAACAACGTTCCTTATTCGTGATTATGAATCATTAAGAAGAGTTTAGCGTGATTAACGAAATAAATATGCGAGTCGGGTGAAAAATGGATGAAAAAGCGATGGCAGAAAAACCAACTTGAACTATTAAGGGCTTGGGAAATTAAAAGTAAAACATTGAGTTATAGTCAATTAAATCTATGTTTAGTTGACTGTTGTATGAGAAATATGCATTAGTTTTGCACCCAATCGAGGTCGACCAATAAAGGCACCCCGAAATATAATGTTCAAAAAAGAAATAAATACCGTCGGGTATACGAGACGGTTTACGGAGTGTTGGATGCTCTCAGAGAACGAAAAACTAAGAACATTTGGTGATGTCTACGGTTGTCTTAGTTATGGAGCCCGGCGAGCTATTTTCAACGCAGCAAAAGAAATAGTGGGAAAGTTGAAAGATCTCCGTAAAGTGAGAAGTGTATCTATCCTTAGAAATGGCATGAGAAATGCAGCAAAAGAATTTGATTGGATTATTTATGTGTGACAATAACCATGATTATGAGGAAGATAGAAGTATATGATATGTTCGGGGCGGAGCTTGGAACATTGAACGACTTTGATGTTATAGACTTGGGACTTAACGAGAGCGCGGAAGACGCACTGAGGTTGAGAAGCGAGGATGTACTGCGGTTGTTGATTGGTTTGGACAATATTGAGACCTGGGTTGAAGATGTGGTTCAACGGGAGCGTCGTGGAGAGAGGGCTGTGCCTGAGATTGTGTGGAATTGTGTAGTGAAGTCCTTGAGAAGGATTGCGGATGAACTGTGTGAAGAAGAAGAATGTGTGGAGTATAACGTACCCGAGACGGAAGAAGAAAGGGCGATTGACAAGATGGTAGAGAGATTGGAAAAGGAGCGTGATGAGTATGCGAAGGGAAGCATTGAATGGAGGCTAAAGGATTATGAGATAAGTGAGCTTGACGAGAAGAAAGAGAATCTTAGAAAACCAGCGCTTGACGATATGAGGTATCTCCACGTCTATCAAGATGAGTTCCGCAAGAGGTTTTTAAGCGGTAACGAGCCTAAGAATTATGAGGAGTATTATGCGGTATGCAAAGGCCTGGCGCTAAGGTATAGGGACTATGCTAAAATGTTTGAGGAGGGCGAGTTATGAGTAGAATATGGGGAAATAGTGCAAATGGATGCAGCAAGGCATTGAATGGTTATGACTTGTTGATGGTGAATAGAAAACTGTGGGGGAGCCACCGACCACAAATATTAAACAATAAAATTATGGTCAATAGAATTAGTGATAACAGTCTTGTATGGAGACTAATGACACGGCATTATGCGAAAGTAAATGATGAAGGACTGAGATGGAGGTTCTCTCCAAGAGAAATCAACGAGGAACAGAGAGATTACATTATGAGCAAGGCAAGATAGGGAAAAAGTAAACTGTTAAACGGAGCTTGTTATGGTAATACAAAAGCAATGCAAGCGCAAATATTGCTGACTATGAACGATTGCTTTAACATACTCAGTTTGGTCGGCGAAAAGTATTGATGACGAGAGCAAGGCACAGGCAGTTACTGCTTGCGCCTTGCTTTAATTTATGTGTTATGAAGAAGATAGATGTCTATGAGAGGTTTTGTATGGAGATGGTGGATGTGTATATGGGTGACATATTGGAGGCAGGAATATGGGAAAGTGCGGCGCAGGCGTTGCAACAGTACGACGAGGAGATCTTGCGGCTGTTGCTGGGCAGGAGTGATTATCTGGTGTGGCAGAGCAAGGTGGTGCACAGGGAGCGTGCGGGTGAAAGGGCGATAAGAGATTATATATGGGATGGTGTCGTGAAGTGTTTGGAACATGAGGTAGAGGAGTTGTGCAAGGAATGCGGGGATGTGGATTATGACGCACCTGAGATGAAGGAAGAGCGTGAGATGGAGCGGTTGAATGAGGAGTATGAGAGGGCGGTGCCTGGGAGTTTAGAGTGGCGTCTGTTGTGGCGTAGAATGGCAAATTTGGATACGAGAAGGGAGAAATTGCGCAAGTATCCTGTGGAATGCTATTCTTTTCGTGGAAGTATTAATTGGGAGGGTTTCCTCGACAGGTATTTTGATGGCAGGCACCCAAAGTCGTATAAGGAGGTGTATGAGGCGCAACGTGATTTGGCGGGGGTGTTGAGGGGTTATGCCGAGGAAATAAGAAATGGAGAGTGAAGTTTCTATTGTTTTGGATGCGTATAAAGAGACGCTGCAAACAATGTCCATTCCCCAACCAATCGGTTTTAAATAAGTAGTCTTCTTCTCCCCCCCTACACCGCCACCTCACCCTTGATATGTGGGTGCGCCTGATAATTCAGCAGCGTGAAGTCACCGAAAGAGAAGTCGTTGATGTCCTTGATATCGGGATTGATGAGCATGGTGGGAAGCGGGAACGGCTCACGCGTCAGCTGCTCATGTATCTGGTCGAGGTGATTGATATAGATATGCGCGTCGCCAAGGGTATGTATGAACTTGCCCGGCTTGAGGCCGCACACCTGGGCAACCATCATGGTGAGTAGGGCGTACGACGCGATATTAAAGGGCACGCCAAGAAACACGTCGCCACTGCGTTGATACAACTGACAACTCAGAGTGCCATTGGCGACGTAGAACTGGAACATCACATGGCACGGGGGAAGTTTCATCTGGTCAATATCGGCCACATTCCAGGCGGATACTATCAGGCGGCGAGAGTCAGGGTTATGCTTTATCTGCTCTATGACGTTAGCTATCTGGTCGATAGACCGCCCGTCCGCGGTAGGCCACGACCGCCATTGATGCCCATACACAGGCCCAAGATCCCCATTCTCGTCCGCCCACTCATTCCAAATGCGCACACCATGCTCTTGCAGCCAATGTACGTTGGTAGACCCGCGCAAGAACCATAACAGCTCGTAGATGATAGATTTGGTGTGTAGTTTCTTGGTGGTGAGCAGTGGGAAACCTTCGGCAAGGTCGAAGCTCATCTGATGACCGAATATGCTTATAGTGCCAGTGCCGGTACGGTCGTCGCGCCGTATGCCTTCGGAGAGTATGCGCTGGGCGAGTTCGAGGTATTGTTTCATGGTAGGTAGTGTTATGCGCCGAAGGTGCGTTGAAACCAGTTGGCGGGTTTGAGGGCGTGCTCCACTTGGAGCAGGTCATGGAGCATGTCGTCGGCTGTTTGATAACGCCCCTCTACCCCTTGGCGCAGTGTGTCGACAATCTCGGCGGGAGAGAGGCGACGTGGGGGAAGGCGGAAGGGTTGTTTATATGCGGCACGGGCAAGGACATCGAATAGCTGGTCGGTCATGCGCCCCGGCTTCTTCATGGGGTAGGTGAGCTGCAGGTTGATAAGCACCTCAGGGTTGCAGTCCGTATAGGGGGTCTTGCCCACGACGAGGTGGTATATGCTTATGGCGAGGGCGAAAAGATCCGCCGTGGGGGTGACCAGCTCGTTGTGTTTGAGGAGCATCTCGGGCGGGGAGTAGATCAGGGCGAACTGTGTGCGGGCCGTGCCGTCGTAGGGCAGTGACATGGCTTGCTCAAAGTCAATGAGCGTTATCTGCGAGAAGTCGGCCTTGGTGATGTCGGCATCGGCATCATGACGAAGTACGATGTTAGAAGGCTTGATGTCGCGATGCACAACTCCCACCCCATGCACGGCGGCAAGGGCACGGAGCACGGCGCATCCCATGCGGATATAGCTGTCCTCGTCAATATGCCCATATAGTTTCTTGTTGGCGAAGATAGTCTTCAGGTCTGTGCCTGGCACAAGTTGCCGTACAATGCAAAGCCGCCCGTCAGGGGCTACGAAGCTGTCGATTATACGGGCAATATCCGGGCGGTCGAGGGTCTGTAGCCGAGTGAGTGTATTGAGCAGCGCGTCAGAGTGACGGGCGAGAGCCTTTATCGAGACGGCGTTACCATGAGAGTCTGTGGCAGTCAGGACGCCACCAAACTTGCCATGCCGTCCGAGTGAGCCGTTGACGGTGTAGGTGTCGGCATTGCCGATAAGGGTTTGTGGGGTGTCCATGGGGAGTTCGGTATGCGCTACTTCTTGTTGAAGCCGAGAATGTGGAGCATATCCTCCGGACGTTGCTCGTCGTTGAAGAGGTAGTCTATAATTTGACCATTGTCGTCGCGGTCTATCACGACGTGCTTAGGACTTGGTATCAGACAATGCTTAATGCCCCCATAGCCGCTCAGGGAGTCCTGATATGCGCCCGTGTGGAAGAAACCGATATATAGTGGCTCCTTGTCCGCTGGGTCTACACAAGGCATATAGACCTGCTGGTTAAGGTCCTCGGTGTTATAGTAGTCGGCATGGTCGCACGTTATGCCACCGATATTGACACGCTGGTAGGGCTTATCCCACTTGTTGATGGGCAACAGGATAAACTTCTCGGCTATACCCCAACTGTCGGGGATAGTGGTCATAAGGCTATTGTCGATGAGGTACCACAACTCGGTATCGTTCTGCTGCTTAGCCTCCACGACCTTGAATATCACCGCGCCAGTCTCACCGACGGTGTATTTGCCAAACTCGGTTATGATGTCCGGGTCGTCGATATCCTCATTCTGGCATACCTCTTTGAGGCTGCGGATAAGCTCGTTGACCATGTACTTGTAGTCATAGTCGAAGGCGAGGTTATTGCGGATAGGCAGGCCGCCGCCGAGGTCAAGGATATGGAGCGTGTCGCATTGCTTCTTGAGGTCGGCATAGAGGGAAATAGCTTTCTGATATGCGCCCCAGAAGTAGAGGGTGTCGCGGATGCCGGAGTCGACAAAAAAGTGGAAGAGGGTGAGGCTAACGTCGGGGTTATCCTTGATTTTGGTATTGTAGAAGTTGACTATCTCGGAGGGGCGTATGCCAAGACGTGAGGTATAGTAGGCCGACTGTGGCTCCTCGTCGATAGCCATGCGTATGCCTATCTTGGCGTGCTTGCCATCCATGACTGCTGTCAGGCGGTCGAGCTCGTCCATACTGTCGAGCACGGTGATGCAGTTGGTGAAGCCGAGGTCGACAATCTCTTTGATCTTCTTGAGGTAGAGGTCGCTCTTGTAGCCGTTGTTGATGATGATAATATCGTTGCTTATAGCGCCCTCGCGGAATAGCTCCTCGACGATGTCAATGTCGTAGGCAGACGAGGTCTCAAGCTGTACGCCGTAGCGCAAGGTCTCTTTTATGACGAAGCTGAAGTGGCAGCTCTTGGTGCAGTAGCAGTATTTATACTCGCCACGGTAGCCGTTGCTGCGGATGGCTTTGCTGAAGAGGTTCCTGGCGCGCTTAATCTGGTCGCCTATCTTAGGCAGATAGGTGATTTTGACGGGTGTGCCGTATTTGCCGATAATGTACCTGAGAGAGATGTTGTTGAAGAACAGGTTTCCATTCTCAAGGTCGAATCCTTCCTGCGGGAAGTAGTAGGTCTGGTCAATCAGCTCGAAGTAGCTGCCCCTTGTTTTCACCTCAGATAAAAAGTTTAAGTGGTAAGTAAGGATATACGGAAAAGCCCGGTCTTCAATGCTTGGGAGGCTTGGAGACGGGCTTTAATGTGTTGTTGTTATCAGCTTGGCTTTCGTGTCCGTCATTCGAGCCAGCCTAAGACTGTCTGACTACCCGTGACTTTGTCTTTTAGTTTTACGTCGATTTTAGTGCCTATCGGGAGATAGAGGTCGACGCGCGAGCCGAATTTAATAAAGCCCATCTCGTCGGACTGTTCCACGTGCTGGCCTTCTTTGGCGTAGGTCACAACACGTCTGGCCATAGCCCCTGCCACTTGTCGTGCAAGGATTTGCTGGCCGTTCTTAGTCTTTATGAGGACGGAGGAGCGTTCGTTGTCGGTAGAGGATTTGGGGAGGTAGGCTGCCATCTTACGCCCGTCGTGATGCCGGTAGTATTCGATAGTGCCGCCAACGGGGAACCAGTTGATATGAACATTGAAGAGCGACATGAAGATGGACACTTGCAGGGCTTGGCACTTGAGTATCTCCGGCTCAAAAGTCTCCTCGATAGTGACGACCGTGCCGTCGCATGGGGCTACGACAGCCTTTGGCAGCTTGATTTTATGACGGCTTGGACGTCGGAAGAAGTTGATGACTATGCATAGGGGGATTAGGGTGACGACGGTGACGGCTTGCGCGGCACGGTGAGGGAGACCCCACCAGGCGAGACCGTTGATAATCACGAAGAGTGATATTGCGAGGAATATCGTTGCCCTACCTTCCTTGTGCAGAATCATTGTGAGTTGCTGGTATTAGATGAAGAAATAGTATAGCAGGCTGACTATGGGGGCGGCGAACATGACAGCGTCGAAACGGTCGAGTATGCCGCCATGACCTGGGAGGAGGTGCCCCGTGTCTTTGATGTTGACAGAGCGTTTGAACATGGACTCGACGAGGTCGCCGCATGTGCCGATTATAGCCACTATGGCTGTCGTGACGAGCGTGAAGGGGAGGCCGGCGTGGAAGAAGCAGTCGCCGAAGAAGGCGTAGGAGACGCAACCCACGGCTATGGTGAGCAGCACGCCGCCTATGAAGCCCTCGACGGTCTTCTTTGGGGATATGCGTTCGTAGAGCTTATGCCGCCCGAGGGTGACGCCAGCGAGGTAGGCACCAGTGTCGTTGACCCATACGAGGGCGAAGATGCCGATGATGGGCCAGAAGTCATATTGCCCGTTCTTGAAGGAGAGGAGGTTGAATAGGGCGAAGGGGAGGCCAATGTATACGCATCCGAGGATGGTGAGGGCGATATTCTCGAGGGGCTTTTTGTTCTTGCTGAACAACTCGATGAGAAACATGAGCCATACGAGACCTACGACACAGAGGAGTAGCCGGGAGTCCCAGCCGTAGTTGCATGCCATGAAACCGAGTAGGAAAGCGGCGAGGTTGGTGCACAGGGCAGTGCGGAAATGTGGCGACATGCCACCTGCTTGGAGCATACGATAATATTCGTGCGTGGCGAGGCAGATGATGACGACCATCATCACGGCGTATGTTATGGCGTTGGTTTGCTCGCCGAGGACGAACATGGCGGCTACGACGAGGACGAATATAATGCCCGTCACGGCTCGCGTTATGAAGTTCTTTAAGACGTTGCCCATTCTTAGTGCAGGTGTCGCGTCATGCTTCGCGACGCGACAAAATTAGCATGAAAAATCGCTAAATGCAATTAACGCGAGGGATAATGTGACGTTATTCGAGGTGGTGGTCTTTTTTGTATTGGTTGAGGTCGTCTTCGTATTGTCGGACTTCGTCTTCGTAGTTGTCGGCACGTGTGGGGTCGATGGTTTGGCGTGGCACGGCCACCTCGACGTTCATCATGGCGTAGCTGATGTTGAATTGGATCTCGCGGGTGTTGATGTTGACGTAGCCTGTGATGGTTGTGCCGTCGCCCGACTGGGTGGTGTCGACGGTGGTGGCGGGTAGTTGTCCGGTGATGGATATTACGCCTCGTCGGCCGTGGAAGCGTACCCATCCGGACTCGGAGAACATGCCCGACTCGAGGGAGAGGAGTGGTGATATGGTGAGGTCGATGCCGAGGGATATGGGGAAGGGCATCTTGCCGAGTTGGAAATTGTTTTGGTAGAGGTGTATGGTGGTGGAGGGGTCGGCAGGGGACAGGGAGAACTTGGCGGGAGCGCCGGAGTCGAGGAGCGTCTTGTCGACGCCGTTGACTGTGGCGTGGGCTGAGACGACGATGTCGCCCGAGAGGATGGAGCGTGTGGCGTCGATTTGCGCTTGGGAGAGGGTGTCGTCGTCGTCGGTGGTGCAGGCGGGGAGGGTGAGTGTGATGATGAGGAGGGAGAGGAGGAAGGAGAGTGTGGTGGTGTGTTTGATAAGCATTGGGTTGAGTGTGTAGGTTAGGGATTTTGGGACATTATGGAGATTACGGACTGGACCATGGAGGTCATGGGTTGTGAGCCGTCAATCCAGTGGATAGGCGTGCCACGGCGTTCCATGCCACGGAACCATGTCATCTGGCGTTTGGCGAACTGGTGTATGGCGATCTCGAGTTGGGACTCCATGTCGGCGTAGGAGAGTTGGCCTGTGCAGTAGAGGGTCACATATTTGTATTCGAGGCCGTAGTAGATGAGGTCGGCGGGGGGTATGCCTTGGTCGAGGAGCCCTTGCACCTCGTCGACGAGCCCTTGCCGCAGGCGTGTGCGGAGCCGTGATGTTATGCGTGTGCGGCGTGTGTCGCGAGAGACGTCGACGCCAATGACTGTGCAGCGCATGCCTTCGAGCGGGCCTTTCTCTTCGGGGTGTGACTTGAGGTAGTCGGCAATCTCTATGGCGCGTATGGTGCGGCGGCGGTTGTCGAGGTCGGTGACGTTGTGGAGGTCTTGGTAGGAGGCGAGAATGGCGGCGAGCTCGTCTTGGGATTTGGAGTCGAGGGATAGGCGTAGGGCGTGGTTGGGCGGGACGCTTAACAGGCCGTAGTTCTTGATTACGGCCTCGACATATAGGCCAGAGCCGCCGCACAGGATAGGCTGACGGCCGCGTTGGAGTATGTCGGCGTATGCCACGGCGAAGTCTTGCTGGAAGTTGTAGACGTTGTATTTGGTGCCAGGCTCTGCTATGTCGATGAGGTGGTAGGGGATGTGGTGGCCGTCGATGGTGTATTCGTCGAGGTCCTTGCCGGTGCCGATGTCCATGCCTCGGTAGACCATTCGGGAGTCGCCGCTCAGTATTTCGCCGTTTGTGGCGAGTGCGACATGTGTGGCGAGAGCTGTTTTGCCACAGGCTGTGGGGCCTACTATGGCGAGGAGGGTAGGGTTAGGTTTTGACATTTAGGCGTTGGTGGGGGGTGTTTGGGGGTTGGGTTCGGAGGAGTGACTATAAAGGCGGTCGAGGAAGGAGCCCATGCATGTGCGCTCGACGAGTGGTATGAGTATGGAGGTTATTATGATGCTGTATAGCACGACGTGGTAGGTTATGGCTTGGATTGACGCGCCTTCGGCCATGCCGTATTGCCCTGGGAGCCCGGCGAGGACTGCGGCGGCGAGACCTTTGGGGAGCATCACGGCGGTGATGGTCTTATCGTGGGCGAGGAGTTTACGGCCAGTGAGGAGGAGGGCGCACCATGGGCGCAGTGCGAAGAGCGCGACGACGAGAGTGAGCGCAATGATGGTGATGTCGACACTCTCGAAGGGGATGCTAATGCCGAGGTAGAGGAAGAAGAAGATCTTGACGAGGAAGGCGAGTTCCTTGTAGAGTTTCTTCTCGGGGTCGCTCAGTACGCCTACGGGTGTGGAGGTGAGGTACATTTTGTAGAGTTTGCGGGCGATGATGCGGGCATTGCCTATGACGATGCCGAAGGCGAGGGCGGCTATGGCGCCGCTGAAACCGGCGAGTTCGGTGAGGCCATAGACTATGAACATGGCGAAGCATGTGGCGAACTGGGTGTTGCTGAAAGTCTTAATCCAGTTTATGCATCGGAGCCACAGTATGCCGGTGAGGACGCCGATGAGTGAGGCCATGACGAGGGAGCTGACGAGAGAGAATATGATGCTTCCGATTTTGAACTCGCCGCTCAGGGAGCTTTGCACCACGCCGATGGTGAAGACGATGCAGAGTACGTCGGTGAGGGCGGACTCTATGACGAGCATGGCACTGACTTTCTTGCTGGCTCGGATCATGGAGAGCATGGGTATGACCACGGCGGAGGATGTGCCACCGCAGATGAAACCTGTGGCGGCAGATGCCATAGTGGAGAAGTTGAAGCCGAAGTGGAGGATGCAGGCTATTGTGGCGGCAGATATGGCGAAAAAGGCGGTGGTCATTATGACACTGCGCCGAGCGGAGCGTACGAAGCTGGCGAGCTCGATATCGAGTCCGCCCTCGAAGAGTATGATAATGAGGGCGAACTGAGTGAAGACATTGCCGGCGGGACCTATCTCGTCGACGGAGATGAGGCCAGTGAGACGGGCGACGATGCCTATGATGATGAGCAAGAGGACATCGGGGATCTTCGACCTCTCGAAGAAGTGAGTCAGGAGGTGACCAGCGAAGTATAGTAGGCCGACGGCAAGTATGGTAGGAGCCATGAGGATCGAGATTTGCGGACAAATATAGCAATATGTTGTTAAATATCATCAATATAGGGGATGGAAGTAGCAATTTTCAAACATTCCATAGTATCTTCGCGTCGTCAAAAAGAATAAGGTCGGGGCGACCGATTATTCCACGGCTTCCAGTTTTTGAAAGGAAATAGCTTGTCGTAATGGGGCGGACGCGCCTCTGTTGTCGGGTGATATGGGAGTGAGATGCGATGTGACGCGAGTCATACATTGCGTGGAAGCGGAAACGTCGACGATTCGGATAAACACTTTGTATCACCATTAGACGATGGCAACATTTCAAGAAACAGGGCTTGACGAGCAGATGCTCCAAGCCATAGGTGAGCTTGGCTTTGTGGAGCCGACACCTGTACAGGAGAAGAGTATTCCGGAGATACTTAATTGCGGGCGTGACATTGTGTCTTTGGCACAGACTGGCACGGGCAAGACGGGGGCGTTTGGTCTGCCGATAGTGCAGATGGCGAATCCGGAGAGTGACCATGTGGAGGCTATGATATTGAGCCCGACGCGTGAGTTGTGTCTTCAGATATCGAAGGACCTGACTAATTTCGCCAAGTATAAGCCGGCGGTGAAGATATGCGCGGTTTATGGCGGTTCGGACATCAGGAAGCAGATAAAGCAGCTCAGGGCTGGCGCGCAGATTGTGGTAGGCACTCCAGGCCGTGTGATAGACCTCATAGAGAGGGGCGTTTTGAAGATAGACGAGATACGTTGGCTTGTTCTTGACGAGGCTGACGAGATGCTCGACATGGGCTTCAAGGATGACTTGGAGACGATATTGAGCTCGACGCCGGAGGAGAGGCAGACGTTGTTGTTCTCGGCGACTATGCCTCCGTTCATCGCAAAGGTGGCGAGCCACTATATGCATGACCCTATCGAGATTAAGATAGGCAAGACGAACCAGGGTGCGGACACTGTGGAGCATCACTATTACATGGTGCGTCCGTCGGACAGGTATTTGGCGTTGAAGAGGATTGTGGACATGGTGCCGGACATTTACAGCATTGTGTTCTGCCGTACGAGGGAGGAGACTAAGGACGTAGCGGAGAAGTTGATAGCCGATGGGTATAACGCGGACGCGTTGCATGGAGACTTGTCGCAGGCGCAGCGCGACATGGTGATGCAGCGTTTCAAGATGAGGCATTTGCAGATTCTTGTGGCGACGGACGTTGCTGCCCGCGGTATTGACGTGAGGGAGTTGACGCACGTCATCAACTACAACTTGCCTGACGACATTGAGGTGTATATACACCGCTCGGGACGTACGGGTCGTGCGGGCAAGACGGGTATCAGCGTGGCTATAATCAGCAAGAAGGAGCTTAGCAGGATCAAGCAGATAGAGAAGATTTCGGGTAAGACCTTTGCCCGGAAGATGGTGCCTAACGCTGACGAGATTTGCCAGATCAAGTTGCAGCACTTTGTGGAGGGCATAGCTAACCAGCAGGTTGACGAGGAGTCGACGGTGGCTAAGTTCATACCGGAGGTGATAGAGAAGCTGTCGGAGTTCTCGAAGGAGGAGGTGATAGCGAAATTCATCTCGGCGGAGTTTGAGAGCGTGAATAAGTATTACCAGTCGGCTAACGACCTGAACGTGTCGGCAGAGGAGCCGCGCAAGAAGGGTGAGCGCATGGCTGGTGATGAGAACATGAAGCGGTTGTTCATCAACATTGGCAAGATAGACGCGATACGTCCGAGCGAGATTATGTTCTTGATCAACGACCTTGCGCATGACTTGCCAAAGGTGAACATTGGGCATATTGACATCATGAGGAACTTCTCGTTTGTGGATGTTGATGGCCAATATGCGGATCAGATTGTGGCGGCCGTTAATGGCAGGGTGGTTGACGGTTATAAGCTGATATGCGAGATAGCGGCGCCTCGGCAGGAGGATGATATGCGCGATGATGAGCCGAGGCGTTCGCGTGGTGGCCGTGGCGGCGGCTATGGTGGCGGCAGGCGCGGTGGTCGTCGTGGTGACAGGCGTGATGGCAGGGATTACCGTGACGATTATCGCCCGTCGCCAAGGCCTAACAGGGCTGAGCGCAGGCATAGGGACCGTGGTGGGAAGCAGAAGTAGCGAGTGAACATAGCGAAATAGCAGAAGGCCGTGCCTTGCGGGGCGCGGTCTTTTTTTGTGTACTTTTACGAGAAAAAAAGGCATGACACGGATAAACATGATTGTGGCTCACGACTTGAACCTGGCGATAGGGAGGGGTGGTGACCAGTTGGTGTATATATCGGAGGATTTGCGGCATTTCAAGGATACGACTATGGGTTGTGCGGTGATTATGGGTCGTCGGACTAATGAGGCGTTGCCTAAGAGGAGTCTGGGTGGGCGTCGGAATATAGTCATCACGCGTGACGAGGGGTTTATGGTTGAGGGTGTTGAGGTGGCTCACTCGGTGGAGGAGGCGTTGCGGATGGTGGAGTGTGAGGATGAGGTGTTCGTGATAGGGGGTGCTCAGGTGTATGGGGAGTTTTTGGGGCTGGCGGACAGGTTGTATGTGACGGAGATTGAGGCGCGTTTTGAGGGGGCTGACACATATTTCCCGCGGTATGATGGTTGGGGGGTTGTGGAGGAGTCGGGGTGGCGTAGTGACGTGAAAACGGGGTTGAGATTTAGGTATAGGGTGTTAGAGTTGCCTAAAAGGTGCTAACTTTGCTTTAGATAATTTATAAATAGAGCGATGGTAACATTCGTTATTGCCTTGATAGCCCTTGTTGTGGGTTATTTTGTGTACGGGCGTTTCATAGAGCGTCTGTTGGGTTATGATTATAGCAAGCCGACTCCTGCGATGAGTCATCCTGACGGAGTGGATTATATACCGATGCCGACGTGGAAGGTGTATATGATCCAGTTTTTGAACATAGCGGGTCTTGGTCCTATATTTGGCGCCATCATGGGAGCTAAGTTTGGCACGGCGAGCTATTTGTGGATTGTTTTTGGGACGATATTTGCTGGCGCGGTTCATGATTTCATTTCGGCGATGGTGTCGTTGGGTCATGATGGTGAGTCGTTGCCGGAGATTATTGGTCGTTATTTGGGGAGGCGGACGAAGGCGATATTCGGTGTGTTCACGATAGTGTTGATGATATTGGTGGGTGCGGTGTTTGTGTCGGGTCCTGCGGAGTTGCTTGCGGGCATGACGCCGGACTGGGCGGATGCGTTGTTTTGGATTGTGGTGATATTCGCGTATTACATTGCGGCGACGATGTTGCCGATAGACAAGATCATAGGGCGTTTTTATCCTGTGTTTGCGGTGGCGTTGATATTCATGGCGGTGGGCATATTGGCGGGGATATTCATATACAGGCCAGATCTGCCGGAGATGTGGGAGGGTTTTGGCGTGAAGTATGAGGAGAACCCGATATTCCCGATGATGTTCGTGTCGATTGCGTGCGGCGCGATAAGTGGTTTTCATGCTACTCAGTCGCCCCTGATGGCTCGTTGTCTGAAGGATTCGCGTCTTGGGCGGCCGGTGTTTTATGGCGCTATGGTGACTGAGGGTGTTGTTGCTCTTATTTGGGCGGCTGCTGCCACGGCGTTTTTTGGGGAGCATGGTGTTGTTGACGAGGCTACGGGGATGGCGTATACGGGTGCTGGCGTGGCTACGACGCTGTCGAAGGAGTGGCTTGGCGCGTTTGGGAGTGTGCTGGCGATATTGGGTATTGTGGCGGCTCCTATCACGTCGGGGGATACGGCGTTGCGTTCGGCGCGTTTGATTGTGGCGGATTATTTGCATGTGGAGCAGCGGTCGATAATGAAGCGGTTGTTGATTTCGGTGCCGATATTCGTGTTGACATTTTTGGTGTTGGTGTATAGCATTAAGGATGCGAATGGTTTTAATGTTATATGGCGATATTTTGCGTGGTCGAACCAGGCGTTGTCGGTGTTCACGTTGTGGTCGATAACGGTGTATTTGGTGTTGTCGGGTAAGCGTTATATTGTGACGTTGATACCGGCGTTGTGGATGACGGCTGTGTGCACGTCGTATGTGTTGGTGGCTCCGGAGTGTCTGGGTTTGATGGGAGGTTCGGAGTGGTTTGCTGGGGTGTCGGGTTTTGTGGCGTCGATGTTGGGGTTGGCGTTGTTCGTGGTGTGGAAGCGTAGGGTTAAGATGTAGGTTAGGTCAGGGCAGGTGGTATGCCGCGGCTTGGGTGTTGTGCCTGAGCCGCGTTTTTTTGTGTTTGTGGGGTTGAGAAGTGTTAAAATCGGTTGTGGTTTGGGTTTGTAAGTTGGTGGTTGTTAGTGTTTTGATGGGAATTTTTGGGTTGGAAATTAGGGGGTTGATGCTTCTGTGATGCTTCAAGTATGCTTCATTTATGCACCTGGCATGCACTTTTGTAGGAGTTTGGAAGGAGGCAGGTAGGAGTTTGGAAGGAGGTTGGAATGGTGGTGGGGGAGGTGGGGTGTAAAGAGATGGACGACGTCGAACTATGCTCAGAATGGCGAATCCCCCGATGGTTTCAACTTTTGGTCAACTTCGGAGACGTTCTGCAACTTCAATGATACACATTCCTCGTCACGCCAAACCTAAAGTGCAAGATTACATCTGCTTTCAATGGGGATTACTATCTTGTATATCTCAAGATAGGCAAGGGCGTGGTAACTATTGGGAGGGATGCGTTTGCTAAGAAGGACACCTACCGAAGGACGAGTATTCTTCTCTCGGAGGCGACAGACCTCACTCACATTATGCCAGGAGCTTTCGCGGAGGCTCTTACGGAGTTGTCTGTCGCTCTGCCGTCTAACCGTATTTGGGCTGCTTATTCTGAGTCGCCTGACAATATCATACAGATGAGCGTAATGAAGATAGTAGACGCATCTCTTGGATACATTGCAGTAGATCCGTCTGCCCTTTCGATCGCGACTGTCGGAGACGGTGACGTGCGCCACTATACGCTCTCTGGCATACCGGTGGCCTGTCCTTCCTCGCACACTGTCACCATCGAGAGGCGAGGCATGAGTTCGCGTCTTCGATTGTCCAAATAATTAATCTTCATACTTTTAGTTTGATAATTCGCGTATAACGACTAACTTTGCGCCCGAAAGATTGTGCCCGTGCTATGCGCGTGCTGTGCGTGGTTAGGTGCAACTAATTGATTTATTAAAGGTTAACAAGAGAAATGCCAACAATTCAACAACTCGTCCGCAAGGGTCGTGAGGCAATCAAGGCAAACAGCAAGTCGCCTGCCCTCGATGCTTGCCCACAACGTCGCGGCGTCTGTGTGCGTGTGTATACCACCACGCCTAAGAAGCCTAACTCTGCAATGCGTAAGGTGGCTCGTGTCCGCCTGACGAACAGCAAGGAGGTGAACGCCTACATTCCAGGAGAGGGTCATAATCTTCAGGAGCACTCTATCGTGCTGGTGCGCGGTGGTCGTGTGAAGGATCTCCCAGGTGTACGTTACCACCTTGTGCGTGGCGCGCTTGACGCGTCTGGTGTCGATGGTCGTAATCAGCGTCGTTCTAAGTACGGCACGAAGCGTCCGAAGGCAGGCAAGCCAGCAGCAGGGGCAAAGAAGAAATAAGTAGTCGGAGTCCTACGATAAAGGCTCGAGAAAAGTAATAACAAGCCAGTCTTCTGTTTATTAGTTGTTGCTTACGGTTGAGTAAAACGGCCAACGAGCGGTTTGAAGACATAACTCTAATTGACAGCTGATAAAGAAGCTGATAAACAGACTGATAAAACAATGCGCAAGTCTAAGCCAAAGAAGAGAGTCCTCCTCCCAGATCCTAAGTTCGGCGACACTCTCGTCACCCAGTTCGTGAACAACCTGATGTATGACGGCAAGAAGTCGACAGCATTCGGCATCTTCTACAATGCCATTGACGCTATTGCGCCTAAGGCGGAGAAGGAGGGCAAGCAGCCTCTTGAGTTCTTCAAGAAGGCTCTTGAGAACATCACTCCAACCGTGGAGGTTAAGAGTCGTCGTGTAGGTGGCGCCACGTTCCAGGTGCCTACCGAGATACGTCCGGAGCGCAAGGTTACTCTCTCAATCAAGAACATGATCATCTACGCACGCAAGCGCAGTGGTCACTCTATGGCCGAGAAACTGGCTGCCGAGATTGCCGCCGCCTACAATCTTGAGGGTGGCGCCTTCAAGCGCAAAGAGGATATGCATAAGATGGCAGACGCCAACCGTGCATTCGCTCACTTCCGTTTCTAACCTTTAATAAAACAATCAATGTCTGACCTTAAATATACTCGCAACATCGGCATCATGGCCCACATCGACGCCGGTAAGACCACAACCACTGAGCGTATCCTCTTCTATACGGGTATCACGCACAAGATCGGTGAGGTTCACGACGGTGCTGCGACAATGGACTGGATGGTCCAGGAGCAGGAGCGTGGTATCACCATCACGTCTGCGGCAGTAACTGCTAACTGGAAGTATGACAACCAGACCTACAAGATCAACATCATCGACACCCCGGGTCACGTTGACTTCACTGTCGAGGTGGAGCGTTCTCTTCGCATACTTGACGGTGCGGTGGCTCTCTTCTGCGCAGTAGGTGGTGTGCAGCCTCAGTCTGAGACTGTATGGCATCAGGCTACGCGTTACAATGTGCCTCGTATCGCTTTCGTCAACAAGATGGACCGTTCTGGCGCTAACTTCTTTGACGTGGTGCGTCAGATTCGTGAGGTCTTGAAGGCTAACCCTGTGCCCATTGTCATTCCTATTGGCGCGGAGGATGCGTTTGAGGGCGTAGTAGACCTCATCAAGATGAAGGAGATGGTCTGGACTGACCATGACGTTCTCGGCTCTACATATGAGTATCGTGAGATACGTGAGTCTCTCAAGGCTGAGGCTGAGGAGTGGCGCGCTAAGATGCTCGAGGAGGTTGCAAGTCAGGATGAGGCTCTCATGGAGAAGTTCCTCGAGACTGAGACTCTTTCGGAGGAGGAGATTATCGCTGGTCTTCGTAAGGGTACCATTGCACAGACGCTTAACCCTGTGCTCTGTGGCTCTTCGTTCCGCAATAAGGGCGTGCAGCGTCTTCTTGACGCTATCGTCACCCTTCTTCCTTGCCCGACCGATCTTCCTCCTGTTGAGGGTACTAATCCTCACACTGGTGAGCCTGAGACTCGTGAGCACAGTGTTGACGCCCCGATGTCTACCCTCGCGTTCAAGATTGCTACCGACCCGTTTGTTGGTCGTCTCGCATATATCCGCGTATACTCTGGCAAGATTGACGCTGGTTCTTACGTGCTCAACACTCGTACGGACAAGAAGGAGCGTATCGCGCGTCTTTACCAGATGAAGTCGAACAAGCAGATACCTCTCGATTGCATCGAGGCTGGTGATATCGGTGCTGCTGTGGGCTTCAAGGACATCAAGACTGGTGATACCCTCTGTGATGAGAATGCTCCTATCGCACTTGAGTCGATGGACTTCCCAGAGCCAGTGATTGGTATCTCTGTTGAGCCTAAGAGCACTCAGGATATGGACAAGCTCACCAATGCCCTTCTCAAGCTTGCAGAAGAGGATCCTACTTTCCGCTTCCACACTGACGAGGAGACAGGTCAGACTGTCATTGAGGGTATGGGCGAGCTCCACCTTGATATCATCCTCGACCGTCTGCGTCGTGAGTTCAAGGTTGAGTGCAACCAGGGTAAGCCCCAGGTTTCTTACCGTGAAGCTATCAAGGGTTCTTGCGAGCATCGTGAGGTCTTCAAGAAGCAGACTGGTGGTCGTGGTAAGTTCGCTGATATCATTGTCCGTGTTGAGCCTGTCGACGAGGGCAAGGCTGGTCTCCAGTTCATCAACGAGGTCAAGGGTGGTAACGTGCCTAAGGAGTTCATCCCTGCCGTAGAGAAGGGATTCCAGGATGCCATGAAGAATGGTGTTCTCGCAGGTTACATTGTAGAGAACCTTAAGGTTACTCTTCTCGATGGTTCTTTCCACCCAGTCGACTCTGATGCACTCTCGTTTGAGCTTGCCGCGCGTGGCGCTTTCAAGGAGGCTTGCGCTAAGGCACAGCCTATCCTTCTTGAGCCTATCATGAAGGTTGAGGTGCTCACTCCTGAGGAGTACATGGGTAACATCATCGGTGACCTCAACACTCGCCGTGGTCAGATTGAAGGCATGGAGGAGAAGAATGGTCAGCGTATCATCAAGGCTAAGGTGCCTCTCGCTAACCTCTTCGGTTATGTCACCGACCTTCGCACCATGTCCTCTGGTCGTGCGACCCAGTCTATGGAGTTCCTCGAGTATGCTGAGCTCTCGAAGAACCTTGCGACTGAGGTTCTCAAGGAGGTGAAGGGTCATCCTGAGCTCCTTAAATAAACTTAAATCTCGGGGCGAGTCAGCCAATGACTCTTGACTCGCCCCTTTCTCTAATACATTAACTTAATTCTATAATGAGTCAGAAGATTAGAATCAAGCTCAAGTCTTACGACCACAATTTGGTCGATAAGTCTGCTGAGAAGATCGTCAAGACGGTCAAGGCTACCGATGCCGTGGTTAGCGGTCCTATCCCCCTTCCTACGGATAAGAGAATTTTTACTATCTTGCGGTCCACTTTCGTCAACAAGAAGTCGCGCGAGCAGTTTCAGCTCTGCTCCTACAAGAGGCTCATCGACATCTACAGTTCTACCTCGAAGACTATCGATGCCCTCATGAAGCTCGAATTGCCCAGCGGCGTCGAAGTTGAAATCAAGGTGTAGTGAATACACTTTGTTCACTAATTGTTTGTAAACAATAGTTTTATCAATGCCAGGATTAATTGGAAAAAAAATCGGAATGACTTCCGTTTTCAGTGCCGAGGGGAAATCTATCCCATGCACTGTTATCGAAGCTGGCCCATGCCTCGTCTCTCAGATTAAAAGCATAGAGACTGATGGCTATGAAGCCGTACAGCTGGCCTATGACGAGAAGAAAGAGAAGCATACTACTGAACCTATGCTCGGCCACTTCAAGAAGGCTGGTATCGCCCCACATCGCAAGCTCGTTGAGTTCTCTGGATTCGACAAGCAGCTCAACCTTGGCGACACTGTAACCGTTGACATCTTCCAGGAGGACACTTTCGTCGACATTGTCGGAACCTCCAAGGGTAAAGGCTTCCAGGGCGTAGTAGGTCGCTGGGGCTTTGGTGGTGTCGGCCAGAGCACTCACGGTCAAGATGACCGCCTTCGTGCTCCAGGTTCTGTCGGTGCATCATCCTACCCATCTCGCGTGTTCAAGGGAATGCGCATGGCTGGTCACAAGGGTTGCGATCGCGTGAAGATCGAGAACCTTAGGGTCATCAAGGTCATACCAGAGAACAACCTCCTCGTAGTCAAGGGTTCTGTCCCAGGTTGCAAGGGTTCTTACCTAATCATTGAGCAGTAGAAGAAATGGAACTTAAGGTTTTAAACAAAGAAGGTCAGGATACTGGCAGGACTGTCACTCTTCCAGAATCTGTTTTCGGTGTCGAGCCTAACGACCACGCTATCTACCTCGACGTCAAGCTCTACCTCGCTAACCAGCGCCAAGGCACTCACAAGGCCAAGGAGCGTTCTGAGGTGAAGGGCTCTACACGTAAGATTAAGAAGCAGAAGGGCACTGGAGGTGCTCGTGCAGGTGCTCTCCGCTCCCCGGTGTTTGTAGGTGGTGGTCGAGTATTTGGCCCACGTCCTCGTAACTACTCTTTCAAGCTCAACAAGAAGCTTAGGGATCTCGCTCGAGTTTCTGCCCTCTCATACAAGGCTAAGGAGAACAACATCATTGTTGTTGAGGATTTCACGTTCGACACTCCTAAGACTAAGGATTACGTAGCTTTCAAGAAGAACCTCAACATCGCTGAAGGCACACGTTCGCTCCTTGTCCTCCCTGGTGTTGACAAGAACATCTACCTTGCCTCTCGCAATCTTCAGAAGACAGAGCTTATCTCGGCCTGTGACATCAACACATACGGTGTCCTCAAGGCTAAGACGCTTGTCATATTCGAGAGCGCCCTCAAGCAGTTCGAGTCTAACAACGATTAATGACCAGAACAAATGGGAAGAAGATATATTAAGAAGAACCTCGGTCTCGGTAATTCACAGCCCGATACCCTCGGTGTCATCATCAAGCCCCTGGTCACTGAGAAAATGACCAAGATCACCGAGAAGTACTCTAACAAATTCGGTTTCATCGTAGCTAAAAGCGCGGACAAGCCTCTTATCAAAAGGGCTGTTGAGCAGCTCTACGATGTCAAGGTAGTCAAGGTCAACACTCTCATCGCTCCAGCGAAGAAGAGGAACCGCTACACCAAAGCAGGTGTCATATCCGGCAGCACTCCTTCGTACAAGAAGGCTATCGTAACGCTTGCAGAGGGTAACACCATCGACTTTTACAGCAACATCTAAAGCAAATGGCAGTTAAGAAGTTAAAGCCCGTTACACCCGGGCAGAGAAATAAGGTTATTGGCACGTTTGATACGATTACATCAAGCAAGCCAGAGAAATCTTTGCTGCGTCCTCTGAAGAAGACCGGCGGTCGTAACAACACCGGCAAGATGACCATGCGCTACATCGGCGGTGGTCACAAGAGGAAATACCGTGTAATCGATTTCAAGAGAAATAAAGACGGTGTACCTGCAGTTGTTGATTCGATACAGTACGATCCTAATCGTAGTGCTCGTATCGCACTGCTCGTCTACGAAGATGGAGAGAAGCGCTACATCCTTGCACCTAATGGTCTCCAAGTTGGTCAGACTGTTTCCTCTGGTGCTGATGCAGTTCCTGAGGTCGGTAACGCCCTCCCACTCTCCGCAATTCCGCTCGGCACAATCATTCACAACATTGAGCTCCGCCCTGGACAGGGTGGCATCATTGCTCGAAGTGCCGGCACTTTCGCTCAGCTTTCTGCACGTGATGGCAATTACGCAGTCATCAAGATGCCTTCTGGCGAGACACGTCTCATCCTCGTAACTTGCAAAGCTTCCATCGGTGCTGTCGGCAACTCCGATCATGCTCTTGAGAAGTCTGGCAAGGCAGGTCGCTCTCGCTGGCTCGGTCGTCGTCCTCGTGTACGCGGCGTAGTCATGAACCCTGTCGATCACCCGATGGGTGGTGGCGAAGGACGCGCTTCTGGCGGTCACCCACGCTCTCGCAAGGGCTTGCTCGCTAAGGGCTACAAGACTCGAGCTCCTAAGAAGAACTCGAACAAGTACATCATTGAGAGACGCAAAAAGTAACTGCCTAACTAAGAACCATCATGAGCAGATCTTTAAAGAAAGGACCGTACATCAACCTCAAGCTCGAGAAGAAAATCCTCGCCATGAACGAGTCTGGCAAGAAGTCAGTCGTGAAGACATGGGCAAGGGCTTCTATGATCTCCCCGGACTTTGTCGGCCATACCGTTGCTGTGCATAACGGTAACAAGTTCATTCCTGTCTACATCACAGAGAACATGGTTGGTCACAAACTTGGTGAGTTCGCACTCACGCGTACGTTCCGTGGTCACAGCGGCAACCGTAAGTAACAGTTCCGCCAGTAACACACCTTTTCATTAAAAGAAAATGAGCAAAAGAAAAAGAATAATGGCGGACGCCATCAAGGAAGCTAGGAAGACTCAGTACTTCGCTTCCCTGCGTAACGTCCCCACTTCGCCCCGCAAGATGAAGCTCGTAGCTGACCTCATCCGCGGCAAGGAGGTAAACCATGCTCTCGGCATACTCAAGTTCTCCAAGCAGGACGCTTCTGGACGTCTTGAGAAGCTCCTCCTCTCGGCTATCGACAACTGGAAGCAGAAGAACGAAGGCAAGAACGTTGACGAGGCTAATCTCTACGTTAAGACTATTTTCGTAGACTCAGCACGTATTCTGAAACGTCTCCGTCCGGCGCCACAAGGACGCGCACACCGTATCCTCAAACGCTCCAACCATGTCACGATCTTCGTTGACAGCAAACCAACCGAAATCCACGAAAAATAAGTCATGGGACAGAAGATTAATCCAATAAGCAACCGTCTCGGTATTACCCGTGGCTGGGATTCCGTTTGGTATGGCGGTAAGAACTTCGGTGAGAAGATTGTCGAGGACAAAAAGATCCGCAACTACCTCAACGAGCGACTCTCCAAGGCAAGCCTTTCTCGTATCATCATTGAGCGCACACTCAAGATGGTCACGATTACTATCTTCACGGCAAAACCTGGTCTCATCATCGGTAAGAATGGTGAGGAAGTGAACAAACTCAAAGAGGAGCTTGCAAACCTTACAGGCAAGAAGGAGATTCAGATTAACATCTACGAGGTTAAGCGCCCTGATCTTGACGCTACTATAGTTGCCAATAACATTGCACGTCAGCTTGAAGGTCGTGTGGCTTACCGTCGAGCTATCAAGCTTGCTCTTGCATCGGCACAGCGTAACCAGGCTGAGGGCATCAAGATTCAGGTCTGTGGCCGTCTCAATGGCGCAGAAATGACCCGTCATGAGATGTTCAAGGAGGGTCGTACTCCTCTTCATACTTTCCGTGCTGACATCGACTATTGTCAGGCTGAGGCTCACACAAAGATGGGAGTCATCGGCGTGAAGGTTTGGATTTGTCGAGGCGAGGTCTATGGCAAGCGTGATCTTACACTGCCTATCATCGACAAGGCGCAGAAGCCAGCTGGCGAGCGTGATAACGGTTTCCGCGGCGATCGTGGGCCAAGAAGAAGAAGGAATAACAACCAGCAGCACTAATTGATCATTCGAGATGTTACAACCTAAGAGAGTCAAATATAGAAGGCCGCAGGATGGTCGTCGTAAGAATGACGGCATTGCGCATCGCGGCACTGAGCTTGCATTCGGTTCGTTCGGAATCAAGTCACTCGGAACCCTCTGGATCACGGCTCGTCAGATTGAGGCCGCTCGTATCGCCGTCACGCGCTACATGCAGCGTGAGGGGCAGATATGGATCCGTATCTTCCCTGATAAGCCTATAACCCGTAAGCCAGCGGATGTCCGTATGGGTAAGGGTAAAGGTGATCCTGCAGGCTTCGTTGCAGCTGTTAAGCCTGGCATGATGCTTATCGAGTGTGAGGGCGTGTCCCTAGAAGTCGCTAAGGAGGCTCTTCGTCTCGCAGCGCAGAAGCTCCCGATCAAGACGAAGCTCGTCATTCGTCGCGATTATGTTGAATCCGCAAACGTTTAGTAATGAAAGCATCTGAGATTAGGGCGCTCTCTGTTTCAGAGATTGAAGAGAAGGTCGCAGCGCTCCGTCTTGAGCTCCAGAAGATGAAGCTTGAGCATGCCATCTCTCCTCTCGAGAACCCGATGAAAATCAGGAAGACACGCAAGGACATAGCTCGTCTGCTCACTATCCTTGCAGAGAAGAACAATACCGAAAAATAACCAAGATGGAAGAAAGAAATCATAGAAAGGTACGCGTCGGACTCGTCCTCAGTGACAAGATGCAAAAGTCCATCGTCGTCGCCATCAAGGACCGTGAGCAGCACCCGCTTTACGGCAAGTTCGTCAAGAAGACGAAGAAGTTCCACGTCCACGACGAGAACAACGAGGCTCACATCGGCGATACCGTCGAGATTATGGAGACTCGTCCTCTTTCCAAAACTAAGAGATGGCGTCTCGTCAGAATCGTTGAAAAGGCTAAGTAACAATGATACAGACAGAATCGAGACTCGCTGTTGCCGACAACAGCGGAGCAAAGGAGGTCCTTTGCATACACGTCCTTGGTGGCTCATTCAAACGCTACGCCTCAATCGGTGACAAGATTGTTGTCACTGTTAAGGACGCAATTCCTTCCAGCGACATCAAGCCAGGCACAGTCAGCAAGGCTGTCATAGTTCGCACTCGTAAGGAGGTTCGTCGTCAGGATGGCTCGTACATCAGGTTTGACGACAATGCCTGCGTTCTGCTCAACAATGCCGATGAGCTTCGTGGTACGCGTATCTTCGGACCCGTGGCTCGTGAGCTTCGCGATGGTTACATGAAAATCATCTCTCTCGCTCCCGAGGTAATCTAATCTTTCTAAAGACAATGGCTAAACTGCATATCAAAAAAGGCGACATCGTCATAGTCAATGCTGGCGATGACAAGGGAAAGGAAGGTAAAGTCCTTTCCGTAGACCCCAAGAAGAGCCGTGCCATCGTCGAGGGTGTTAACATTGTCAGCAAGGCTACTAAGCCCTCTGCTGCCAACCCTCAGGGCGGCATCGTTAAGAAGGAGGCTCCTATTCACATCTCCAACCTTAACGTCAAGGATCCTAAGACTGGCGCGGCGACTCGTATTGGTCGTCGTAAGTCAGAGGAAGGCAAATCAGTAAGATACTCTAAAAAATCAGGTGAGGAGATTAAGTAATGACTGAGCAGAAATACGAACCTTCCTTAAGGAAGTTCTACAAGGAGCAGATCATCCCACAGCTCATGAAGGAGTTCAACTACACCTCCGTGATGCAATGCCCCAAGATTGAGAAGATCGTCCTCAACCAAGGCCTTGGCGAGGCTACCCAAGACAAGAAGGTCATCGAGATTGCCAAGAAGGAAATGGCTCTCATCACAGGTCAGCAACCTATTGAGACCAAATCGCGCAAGGATATCGCCGGCTTCAAACTTCGTAAGGATACTCCTATCGGCGTGAAGGTGACGCTGCGTCATGAGCGTATGTATGAGTTCCTTGAGAGGCTCATCCGCATCTCTCTCCCTCGTATCCGTGACTTTAACGGTGTCCAGGGCAAGCTCGACGGACGTGGCAACTACACTCTTGGTATCACTGAGCAGATTATTTTCCCTGAAATAAATCTTGACTCGGTTGCCAAAATTCAAGGTATGAATATTACCTTTGTGACCACTGCCAAGTCAGATACTGAGGCTTTTGCACTTCTTAAGGCTTTTGGTGTCCCCTTCAAGCAGAAAAACAATTAATTCCACACTTTAGCTGTATGGCAAAAGAATCAATGAAGGCCCGTGAGCGCAAAAGGGCCAAGATGGTAGCCAAGTACGCTGAGAAGCGCAAGCAACTTAAGGCAGAGGGCAACTATGAGGCTCTCCAGGAGCTCCCTAAGAACTCCTGCCCTACTCGCATTCACAACAGGTGTCTTATATCTGGTCGCCCTCGTGGTTACATGCGTCAGTTCGGTATCTCTCGTATCGACTTCCGCATCCTCGCATCTCAGGGTTTGATCCCGGGCGTGAAGAAAGCCAGCTGGTAGCAACAATTCATTAAGTATTAAATATTGTCCTGACCAATCTCAGGATTAATTTAAACTTTCTTTTTTATATGGTATCAGATCCCATAGCGGACTTCCTGACACGCATCAGGAATGCCATCATGGCGAAGCACAGGGTCGTTGAGATCCCTGCTTCAAACTTGAAGAAAGGTATAACCAAGATTCTCTTCGAGAAAGGTTACATCCTTAACTACAAGTTCATTGATGATGACAAGCAAGGTCTCATCAAGATTGCTCTCAAATATGATCCGAAGAGCAATGTTTCAGCTATCAAGGCTCTCAAGAGGGTTTCTACCCCAGGTCTTCGCAGCTATGTAGGCTATCGTGACATGCCACGTGTCCTCAACGGTCTCGGTATTGCCGTCGTCTCAACCTCTAAGGGTGTCATGACGGACAAAGAGGCTCGTGTACAGAAGGTCGGTGGTGAAGTCCTTTGTTACATCTACTAAATCAAGGAGGATAACAAAATGTCAAGAATTGGTAAACTCCCTATTGCGATTCCCGCAGGAGTTAATGTAGATATCCAGGACAACGTCATCACTGTAAAAGGTCCTAAGGGCGAACTCTCGCAGAAGGTAGACAGCTCTATCTCTGTTAAGTTGGAGGACGGACATCTTCACTTCACCCGTGCAACTGACGATAAGGAGCATCGCTCGCTCCATGGTCTTTACCGTGCCCTCGTCAATAACATGGTAGTAGGTGTATCCACGGGTTACACCCAAAAGCTTGAGCTTGTTGGTGTCGGCTATCGTGCTACCTCCCAGAACAATATCCTTGAGCTTGCGCTTGGTTATTCTCACGCTATCTTCCTTCAACTTCCTAAGGAGGTCAAGGTAGAGGCTGTGACGGATCGTAAGAGCAATCCTATCATCACTCTTGAGAGTGCTGACAAGCAGCTCCTTGGTCAGATCTGCGCTAAGATACGTTCCTTCCGTATGCCAGAGCCATACAAGGGCAAGGGTATCAAGTTCGTTGGCGAGCAAATTCGTCGTAAGGCTGGTAAGTCTGCTAAGGCTAACTCTTAAACTTTCTGACAATGGCTTTTTCTAAAATAGCAAGACGCAATAAGATCAAAGCCCGCATACGTGGCAAGATCAGCGGTACGGCAGAGCGTCCTCGCATGACCGTCTTCCGCTCAAATAAGCAGATCTACGTTCAGCTTGTCAACGACCTCGAGGGCAAGACTCTCGTAGCGCGTTCTTCAAAGAACCTCGTTGACTTTTCTGGAAACAAGGTCGAGCAAGCCGCAGCAGTCGGCAAGCTCATCGGCGCTGCAGCCATCGAGGCTGGTATCACGAAAGTCGTTTTTGATCGCAACGGATACCTCTATCACGGACGTGTTGAATCTTTGGCCAACGCTGCTCGCGAGGCCGGTCTTATCTTCTAATTCCGATGGCAGACAAACTTAATAGAGTAAGAAACACCAACGATCTTGAACTTCAGGATCGTCTGGTAGCTATCAACCGTGTTACCAAGGTCACCAAGGGTGGTCGTGCTTTCAGTTTCGCTGCTATCGTAGTGGTTGGCGATGGTAAGGGCGTCATCGGCATGGGACTTGGCAAGGCGAGTGAGGTTACAGCAGCTATCTCCAAAGGTACTGAGGCTGCCAAGAAGAACCTCATCAAGGTGCCTATCTTGAATGGCACTCTTCCTCACGAGCAGTACATGACATTCGGTGGTGCTAAGGTATTCCTGAAGCCCGCTTCTAAGGGTACTGGTCTCACCTGCGGCGGTGCTATGCGTGCTGTCCTTGAGACTGTTGGTGTCACGGATATCCTCGCAAAGTCTAAGGGTTCTTCTAACCCTCACAACCTTGTCAAGGCTACTATCCTCGCACTTGGTGAGCTTCGTGACGCATACACTGTTGCTCAGCAGCGTGGCATCTCCATGGATAAAGTGTTCAACGGCTAAAACTTCAGACTAATGGCACAGATTAAGATAACCCAGGTCAGGAGCATCATCAACAAGCCTGCGTACCAGAGGAGGGTTCTCAAGTCTCTTGGCATCCACAAGCTCTACAATTCTGTCGTCAAGGAGGATAATCCTTCTGTTCGCGGCATGATAGCACGTGTCGAGCACCTTGTCAAGGTTGAATCAGTAAACAATTAATTGACTAATCTATCATCATGGATTTAAGCAATTTGAAACCCGCTTTCGGCGCTACCAGTCATGACAAACGTCTGGGACGCGGCGAGGGTTCAGGTCGAGGCGGCACGTCCACACGTGGAAATAAAGGTGCAAAGGCTCGCTCGGGTTACAAGCAAAAGTTCGGCTTCGAGGGCGGTCAGATGCCACTCCAACGCCGTCTACCTAAGTTCGGCTTCAAGTGCCCCAACCGAGTAGAATATAAGCCTATCAATATTTCCACGCTGCAAGCTATCGCTGACAAGACGGGTGCACAGGAGATTAATATCCAGACGCTCCGTGAGGCTGGCATGGCATCTAAGAATGACCTCATCAAGATTCTTGGTGATGGCGAGCTTAAGGCCAAGTTGACCGTTAAGGCGCATGCTTTCTCCAAGAAGGCAGAAGAGGCTATCGTAGCAGCTGGTGGCTCTGTTGAGAAGGTTACCAACAAAAAGCAATCGGAGACAGCTGAAAATTAGTAACAGATGAAGAAACTGGTCGAAACCATTCGCAACATCTGGAAAATCGATGAACTCCGCAACAGGATCCTAATAACCTTAGGATTCCTGTTGGTTTATCGATTGGGCTCCTTCGTCGTACTCCCAGGTGTGGACCCCGATTTCCTCGGTCGCGATTCTCAGCTCGCTAATCAAACAAGCGGCGGTGTAATGGGCCTGCTCGACATGTTCTCGGGTGGTGCTTTCTCTAACGCCTCGATCGTCGGTCTCGGTATCATGCCTTATATTTCTGCGTCGATCGTGGTCCAGCTCCTCGGTATGGTAATCCCTTATTTCCAGAGGCTTCAAAGAGATGGTGAGAGTGGACGTAACAAAATCAACCAGATTACTCGTCTGCTGACTGTCGGCATCCTCTTGCTTCAGGCACCGGCTTATATCGCCAACCTCTATTATCAGTTACCTGCTGAGGCATTCACAATGGATCGTGCCTTCTTCACGGTTGCAAGCACTATAATCCTCACAGCGGGCACCATGTTTGTCATGTGGCTTGGTGAGAAGATTACTGACCGTGGAATAGGCAACGGTATTTCGCTTATCATTATGGTCGGCATCATTGCGCGTCTGCCTCACTCTCTCGTCGCTGAGTTTGCTAACAAGCTTTCCGTCAGCAATACTGATGGTGGTCTTGTGATGCTGCTCATTGAGTTTGTAGTGCTCTTCTTTGTGTTCGTTGGCACGATTGCTCTGGTTCAGGCTACTCGCCGAATTCCAGTGCAGTATGCTAAGCGAATCGAGGGTAATAAGCAGTACGGTGGTGTTCGTCAGTATATTCCTTTGAAGATTAATGCTGCGAACGTCATGCCTATCATTTTCGCACAGGCGCTCATGTTCCTGCCCGTAACATTCATGGGCTTTGTAGATCAGGAAGGTTCGCAAGGTTTTGTGTCGACATTCTCTGACTTCACTGGATTTTGGTACAACTTCACCTTTGCGCTTCTTATCATTATCTTCACCTACTTCTATACGGCTCTCATTATGAACCCGCAGCAGATGGCGGAGGACATGAAGAAGAACAATGGTTACATTCCTGGTGTCAAACCCGGCAAGAAGACTGTTGAGTATATTGATACGATTATGTCTCGCATCACTTTGCCTGGCTCTGTGATGCTTGCGATTGTCGCAATCCTCCCAGCATTTGCCACAATAGCAGGTGTAGAGGCATCATTTGCGCAGTTCTACGGTGGAACATCTCTCCTTATCCTTGTAGGTGTCGTGCTTGACACTCTCCAACAAATTGAGAGCCACTTGCTCATGAGGCACTACGACGGTCTAATGAAATCTGGACGTATCATGGGTCGTACTGCCGGCCCTGCAATACACTAATAAGTTGAGAGCCTTCCCGCTGGGGTTGAGCTTGGCGGGGAGGTTTTTTTAGACAACTCGGATTTGTCTTCTTCAACTTATTGTGTTACATTTGCGCCCGAATTAAAGTAAGCGTATGCCCAAACAGTCCTCAATAGAGCAAGACGGAACTATCAAAGAGGCTTTGTCGAACGCAATGTTCAGAGTAGAGCTTGAGAATGGTCATGTCATCACAGCCCATATATCTGGCAAGATGCGCATGAACTACATCAAGATACTACCAGGAGACAAGGTCAAGGTCGAAATCTCTCCATACGACCTGACGAAGGGTCGTATTTCATATCGCTACAAATAACTTACTTATGAAAGTTAGAGCTTCCATTAAAAAACGTACTGCGGACTGCAAGATTGTCAGCCGCAAGGGTCGCTTGTACGTCATTTGCAAGAAGAACCCCAAACTTAAACAACGTCAAGGTTAATCAATTATGGCAAGAATCGCAGGAGTCGACGTCCCATCCAACAAGATTGGGGAGGTCGCATTGACTTACATTTACGGTATTGGCCGGAGCACAGCAGTTGATATTCTCGAGAAGGCCGGGATCGATCGTAGTGTAAAAGTAACCGACTGGACTGATGCGCAGATCCAGGCAGTTCGCGAAATTATTGGTGCCAACTATAAGGTCGAGGGTGAGCTTCGCTCTGAGGTGCAGCTCAACATCAAGCGACTGATGGATATCGGTTGTTATCGTGGCATACGCCATCGTCTCGGTCTCCCAGTTCGCGGCCAGTCTACCAAGAACAACGCGCGTACACGTAAGGGCAAGAAGAAGACTGTCGCAAACAAGAAAAAGGCTACTAAATAATTGATCCTATGGCTAAGAAAACAGGCGCACTCAAGAAGAAGGTGGTCAAGGTCGAGGCTCAAGGTGAGGCTCACATCCACTCTTCGTTCAATAACATCATCATCACCCTTACCAACAACCAGGGTCAGACGATTTCTTGGTCATCTGCTGGTAAGATGAACTTCAAAGGCTCCAAAAAGAACACCCCGTATGCGGCGCAGACAGCAGCCACCGACTGTGCCAAGGTAGCCTACGACCTCGGTCTCCGTAAGGTCAAGGTATACGTGAAGGGTCCGGGTAACGGCCGAGAGGCAGCTATCCGCGCGATCCACGCATCTAATATTGAGGTGTCTGAGATAGTGGACGTTACTCCGCTGCCACACAACGGTTGCCGTCCTCCTAAAAGGCGCAAAGTCTAACACAACAAATTCAAACGTTTTTGATTTTGCATTTTGAATAATGAATGGTTATGATTGTATCTCTATAATCTTAGCGGCTGCCATATTCATCATTTAAAATCAAAATTGACAAGTCAAAAAACAAACAATGGCAAGGTACACAGGCCCAAGAACCAGGATTGCACGCAAATTTGGTGAGGCAATCTTCGGACCAGACAAGTATTTCGAGCATCGTAACTTCCCTCCGGGTCAGCATGGCCAGGGGCGTCGTGGTAAGCTCTCAGAATACGGCCAGCAGCTCAAGGAGAAGCAGAAGGCAAAGTACACTTACGGTGTCCTTGAGCGTCAGTTCCGCATCGCATACGCTGATGCAAAGCGTTCAAAAGGCGTCACTGGCGAGGTTCTTCTCGCTATTTTGGAGTCTCGTCTTGACAACGTTGTATACCGTCTTGGCATAGCTCCTACTCGCGCTGCTGCACGTCAGCTCGTAAGCCACAAGCACATCGTAGTTAACGGTAGCGTGGTCAACATTCCTTCATTCCGCGTTAAGCCTGGCATGGTGGTCGGTGTTCGCGAGAAGAGCAAATCGCTTCAGGTTGTCACTGACTCTCTTGCTACTAATAGCGCGTCACGCTATTCTTGGTTGCAATGGGATGCTAACACGCTCTCAGGCACTTTCCTCAACCTTCCGGAGAGGGCTGATATACCCGAGAACATCAAGGAACAGTTGATCGTCGACCTGTACTCTAAATAAAATTATTCTTATGGCAATATTAGCTTTCCAAAAACCAGAAAAAGTCATAATGCTCGAGAACGACGAGAAGTTCGGTCGTTTCGAATTCCGTCCTCTTGAACCAGGTTATGGCATTACCATTGGAAATGCCTTAAGAAGAATTTTAATCAACTCGCTCGAAGGTTACGCTATCACCTCAATAAAGATTGAAGGCGTCCAACACGAGTTCGCTACCATCCCAGGTGTCATTGATGATGTCACCCAGATAATCCTCAACTTGAAGCAAGTACGTTTCCGCCGTATAGGTGACGAGTCTGAGACCGTCAACCTACGCATAACTGGTCAGAATCAGATTAAGGCGGGCGACTTCAACAAGGTGATGCACAATTTTGAGGTTCTCAATCCTGACCTCTTGATTTGCAATCTCAATGAGGATGTCAAGTTCAACATGACTTTCAACGTCAATAAAGGGCGCGGTTACGTGCGTTCTGACGAGAATGAGGAAGAGGGTCAGGAAGTCGATACAATCGCTATTGACTCGATTTACACTCCTATCGTCAATGTGAAGTATTCCGTTGAGAACTATCGCGTGCAGCAGAAGACTGATTACGAGAAGCTCGTGATTGAGATTACTACTGATGGTTCTATTCAGCCCAAGGATGCGTTGAAGGAGGCTGCTAAGATTCTGATTCATCACTTCCAGTTGTTCTCTGATGAGAAGATAACGGTTGATGAGAATGAGAAGACAGGCAGTGATGAATTTGACGAGGAGGTATTGCGGATGAGGCAACTTCTGAAGACAAGGTTGAACGAGATGGATTTGTCTGTCCGCGCTCTGAACTGTCTGAAGGCTGCCGAGGTGGAGACACTTGGTGAATTGGTCACATATCACAGGAATGACTTGTTGAAGTTCCGCAACTTTGGCAAGAAGTCTCTGACAGAGCTTGATGACCTGCTTGCCAACTTGAAACTCAACTTTGGCATGGACACCTCAAAGTATAAACTTGATAAAGAATAATTACGATGAGACATAATAAGAAATTCAACCATCTTGGTCGAAAGAGCGCCCATCGTAAAGCTATGCTCTCCAACATGGCTTGCTCGCTCATCCTCCACAAGAGGATAACGACGACTGTTGCCAAGGCTAAGGCTTTGCGTGTCTATGTTGAGCCGCTCATCAACAAGACCAAGAACCTCACTACAGTCGATGCTGCTCGCAATGCACAGCGTCTCGTCTTCAGCTACCTCCAGAACAAGTATGCCGTCAAGGAGCTTTTCACTGAGGTTGCGGGGAAGGTGGCAGAGCGTCCAGGCGGTTACACCCGTATTCTTAAGACGGGTTCTCGCATAGGTGACGCAGCCGATATGTGCTTCATTGAGCTTGTGGATTACAACGCAAATATGCTTGTTGCTCCTAAGAAAGCAGACGAGAAGAAGCGCACCCGTCGTAGCCGTTCTAAGAAAGCTGAGGCACCTGCTGCTGAGGCTACCGAGGAGGCTAAGGCAGAGTAAACGGATATTAGTTTCTCGATATATGGAGGGGAGAGTTTTCTCCCCTCTTTTTTATGCGTAGTCGGAGGGAAAAGCGTGATGGGATGTTTGGGGAAACGTCTGTGCTACGTGGATTGACGTGGTTAGGAATGGAGTGAGACTTTCCGAGCTGCGTTTTTGCAGCTAACTGTGGATGTGATTGTTTGGTGCTTTGGAGTGGTGCTACTGGGGGATAAAGGAGACGGAAATCGGGACCATCGCAAGGAAAAATCGGCCTTTGTCTATGTTTAACATTATTTAATTACCCTCCCTAAATTCTTAATACATTTGTGCATCGCCGCTACACTCTGCAGGTGAGGTTGATGAATTATGTTTAACTAACACAAATCTTATGGTACATAGATTTTTACGACGTATTTGCACGTTGGTGGTGGCTGCGTTAATGGCGGCCACTGTGACATCTGCCCAGAGTGGTACGGGCTGGGCGTATGATAGGTCTACTAAGACCCTCACGCTTAGTGGTGATGAGGTTGACTGGTCTGGGTGCTACGACTATTTTCGTGCAGGATATGAATCGTATCAAATATATGCGTATGACGTGGAGAAGGTGGTGTTTGCTGAAGATTTTAGTGTTGAGACGACACCCTCTGGTGCCTTCTATGGCTTCTCAAACCTGACGCGGATTGAGATACCTGATTGCGTGAAGTCTATTGGGGACGGGGCGTTTTATGAGTGTGAAATGCTCACCACGGTTACCCTACCTGCCACACTGAACCGAATTGGCAACTACGCTTTCTATGGTTGCACTTCTCTCGAAACTGTCATAATGCATTCTAATGGTACAGCGGAAGATAAGCACTGTATTCTTCTTGCGACTCAGATATAGAGACTGCCATCGGCAATTATGTCTTCCCAAAACTTCAAGCTACCTTAGTCTACAATCCCAATACCATAAGGATAGGAGATAAAAAAGTGAACTTACGCTATTACTTTGATGGTCACACGCAGGAGACGGCACTGGATGTCCCGAGTGTTGCCACGGCACCTGCTCGATATTATGATCTTAGTGGGCGAAGGGTGAATGTGGAGAGTTATAGGGGAGTGGTGGTGAAAGTGGAGAATGGGAAGTCGGAGTTGATGATGGTTAAGTAGAGGGTAGTTTTTGATGAATATTTAGGCCTGGGACGTGAAGTCCTGGGCCTTTTTGTTGTTGGAAAGGTTGAGACGTTCCATGCAACGTCTTTACACCTCGCAGGTAGTGCGGCCGTGGGGTGGTGCGCTTTTGGCGTTAAGGGAGATGCCGCGTACGCGTTTAGGACATGGGAAAGTTCGAGGGAGTGTAAAGAGGTAATGGGAGGTAATGGGAGGGGAGGGTGGGGGGGATGATTTGGATGAGATTGGGTTCAGTATGTTGTCAGTATGTGGGACTATCGGGTTCAGTATGTTGTCAGTATATCGTCAGTATGTTGGAGTATTCTCGTTGATGGTTTGGAGTATTTAGGGATTATGGGGGAGGATTGGGGGTAGGGTGTGGGAGGTGTGGTTATTGGAGGTTGTCGAAGTCGTAGCCCTCGTAGACTTCCTCTTGGACTTGGAGGTCTTGTGGGATGTCGAGTTTGAGGAATATGTCGTTTTTGGATTTGGGTCGGTAGTCGTCGAGCCATCGGAAGCCTTGGAGTTTGTCGTCTCGTTCGCCCATGAGGATTGGTGGGTTCATGTTGCCTTGAGGCGATACTCGCATCATGATGTTGTTGATGCGTCGGTTTTTGAGCCAGATGCTCATGTTGCTGCTTTCGGCGCGGTTTACTCCTATGAGGTTGGGGCCATCTTTGGGGTAGTATATGGTCTGCCCGTTGCCGTCGACGTCGATTAGGTAGAGGTCGTTGTTGCGGATGTAGCCGGTGATGAGTTTACCTTTGACTTGGTCGTAGCCGAGGGAGTCGGGTTCTGGGGAGATTATGAAAGCGGCGTCGATAAGTTCGGACTTGTAGAGTGTTTGGTTGCGGGTGTAGAGTTTGATGATGTTGGCTGTCATTTGGCTGCCTTGTGACCATACTACGGGGAGGGAGAAGAGAGTGGCTATGGAGTCGCGGAAGTCGAATATGAGGGAGTCGCAACGTGCTTGGAGGTCTTTGCGGAATGCTTTGACGTTGTGGAATGCTTTGATGATGCGGCTGGTGTCGGCGAGAGGTACGACGTGGAATGTGTCGGCGTGGAGGTAGAGGGTGTCGTTTTGGTATATATGTTTGAGGAGTGCGCGTTTGGTGGCGAGAGATTCTTGTGTCAGTTCGTTGTAGAAGCCGAAGTCGCCTTGGATAGCGACGTTGTTGGTGGAGTCGGTAAGGATCATGTTGTTCCAGGCTGTGCCGAGTCCTTTTTTGCGTTCGTAGAGGATGGTGTTGCCGGTGAGGGTGCTATGGTTTTTGATGGCGTAGAGGGTGTTGTTTTTGAGTAGTTTGGCGATGTCGGTGTGGGTGTCGTACCATCCGTTGTCGCTGTTGATGACCATGGAGTCGGAGGTGGTAATGGTGGTGGGGCCGAGTATGGATACTACTTCGGTGCGGGTGTTGAATGCGGCGGTGTCGGACAGGAGGTGGTATTTTGGGGATGTGCCGATGACGTTGTCTTTGAAGTAGACATCGTTGGTCATGGGGTAGTATATGCCGCGGATGGAAGTGAGGGTGTTGTCGCCGTTGACGACTTTGCCGCCGTTGTAGAAGTAGGCTTTGTCGAGCTGCCGGTCGTAGTCGAGGTGTTCGGTGTAGAGCCAGGTTTGTCCTTTGTTGGCGCGTACGTTTTGTCGTACTTTGGCGAGGTTTTCGTTGCCGAGGTAGGTGAGGCGGTCGCCGTAGAGGTGGACGGAGTCGTTTTGGATGACGTGTACGTTGCTGTAGCAGATGACCACGTTGGAGTCGTTGTACATATAGGCGCTGTCGCAGTGGAGAATGGTGCGACCGTGTGAGAGCTGTACGTTGCCGTTGAGGGATTGTGTGTTTTTGCCTATTTTGTCGTCGTGGCGGAGGACGTTGGCGCGGTCGATCTTGACGCGTATGGTGCGTTGTCCCACGGATTGCAGGGCGACGAGGGAGAGGAGGGAGAGGAGTAGAAGTTTGAGGGTCATTGGTTCCAGCCTTTGTAGTGGAAGTCGCAGCCCTGCCAGTCGGGGGTGATGAAGACGTATAGTTCTTTTTGTTTGGAGCGTATCCAGTCGTCGACTGTTTGTTTGCGTTTATTGTTCTCGACCATTGTTTTGAGGAGGTCGTAGTCGTCGTTGATGTTGGCTTTGTGTGGGGCGTGTCGTTTGACGAGTTTGACGATGCGTATGGTTTCTTTGCCTTTGCGTTCGTCGATCATGCTGAAGGGTTTGGAGATTTCCCCTTCTTTGAGGTTTTGTATGGCCTTGGCTATTTCGGCTGGTATTTGGCTAAGTTCGAACTTGAAGGTGCCGTCGTTTTGGTTTACCATCATGCCGCCATTGGGGCGCGAGTCTTTGTCCATTGAGAACTGCGCTGCGGCCTCTTCGAAAGTGATCTTGTTTTGGTTGATGAAGTTGACGACGGTGTCCATGAAGTTGGTTGCTTTGCGTCGGCTTTCGGCTGTGACCTTAGGTTTGAGGAGGATGTGTCGGCAGTTTATGCGGTCGCCTTTGCGGTCGATGAGTTGTATGATGTGGTATCCGAACTCTGTCTCGACTATTTTGGAGACTTTTCCTTTCTCCTTCATATTGAATGCGACGGCTGAGAATTCGGGGACGAAGCCGGATTTGGAGTACCATCCGAGGTCGCCGCCACGGGTAGCGGAGCCTGGGTCTTCGGAGTATAGCACGGCGAGTGTGGCGAAGTCACGGCCTTCGGAGACTTGTTTTTGGAAGTCGCGGAGGCGGGATTTGATACGGTCGATTTCCTTTTGCTCTATCTCGGGGTATACCATGATTTGTTGGAGCTCGTATTGCGCGGCGACGTAGGGGATGCTGTCTTGTGGGAGGCTATCGTAGAAGTCGCGTATGTCGGCGGGTGTGACTTTAACGTCCTTGGTGATATTGGCCTGCATTCGTTGTGTGATCATCTGAGTGCGGACGGTCTCCATTTGGTCGCGGCGTATCTGTTGGAGTGGTTTGTTGAAGTATTCCTCGAGTTTGTCTTGTCCGCCGACTTGCTGTATGAAGTAGTTCATGCGTGCGTCGACTTGCTGTATGACCTCGTTGTCTTTTACCTCGACGCTGTCTATCTTGGCCTGGTTGAGCATGAGTTTCTCTATGAGGAGCTGCTCGAAGATGTGGCATTTGATATCGCCGTTGTAGTTGACGCCCTCGATCATGGCTTGTCCGTATTGGTATTCGATGTCGGAGCTGAGTATGGCGTCGTCGCCGACGGAGGCTACGACCTCGTCGATGAGCTTAGTTTGGGCGTGTGTGGAGGCCAGGGAGAGGGAGGCCAAGAGGAGAGTGGCTATGGTGCGTAGGGAAGTGTTCATTTGTTGTCGTAGTACTTAATTCGTCCTTCTTTGGTGGCTTGGTCGTAGATGTCGCGGTTGGCGTTGTTGAGGAATTCGAGTTTCTTTTTACTGATGAGGATGTCTGTTATGTTTTTGGTGACGAATTCGAGGGGCGCGACTTCGCCGGCGGGGAGGCAGTGGGTGACTTTGAGGATATAGGTGTTGCCGTCTTTCTCGCATTTGGCGTAGGGGAGTCGTGAGAGTTGCCGGATGTCGGCTGGGATCATGTCGGCTGGGAGGAAGTTGCGTATTTGAGAGAGCGAGAGCCAGGAGTCGAGGGAGTTTTGGTATTTGGTGGCGTGAGAGAACATGTATTGCTCGATTTGGAGCATGTTTTCCTCTTTGAGTTGAGATAGTGATGCGAGGAAGTCTTTGAGTCGTGGGGTGTTGGAGGGGATTATGGCGTAGCAGCCTTTAATTATAGGGTCGGGGAGGACGAAGCTTTGACGCATCTTGTTGTAGTAGTCCTGGATGTCGTCGTTGGTTATTTGCGGGCGGAATTTTTGCTCGACGAGTTTATTTTGGTAGGTCTCGATGATGAGAGAGGAGCGGTATTCCTCGACTGCGGCGTCGATGTCGTCGGTTTGTTGGGAGAGGTATTGAGAGGCTTTTTGGAGTAGCACTTGCCGGTATACCCAGTGTCGGATGGCTTGGTCGACGAACACGGCGCTATCGGCCCCAGTGAGTGACTCGGGCATTGAGGTGAGGAGGTTGGTGCGTGTGAGTGTGGCGTTGCCCACTTGTGCGACGATTGTGTCGGCTTGTGGGCTGTTGGCGCAGCCGTGGAGGGTA
Organism: bacterium; assembly: GCA_963620665.1. Taxonomy (GTDB): domain Bacteria; phylum Bacteroidota; class Bacteroidia; order Bacteroidales; family Marinilabiliaceae; genus W3P20-009. The sequence continues at coordinate 61,454 of CAVFBA010000003.1, read as the reverse complement.
GCCGCGAGGAGGAGTGGGATGAGTATGTAGGGGTATGTGTGCATGTCGCCTGTTTGTATTGCCGGCTTAATAAGTAGGCAAAGTTAACGTCTGGACGTCAGATTACAAACAGGTGAGGGTTGAAAATGGTTAGTTGAGTTCACGACCCATGTTGAGTACCTTGTCGGAGATTTTGACCCCTCTGCGATTTATGTTGTGTCGGCAAATGTTGTGGGTGTAGGTTAAGATGGTGTTGCGGATGGGCCAATATTGGGTTTATTTGTGGAGAATTACGACAAGTTAACGGGATGGTGTGGGTGTGATTGGAGGGAAAAGGCGGGTGTAGTGGGTGGATTTATGGGGTTGGAGCTGGTGTGAAACTAAAGGGTTGTGTTTTGCGTATTGTGCAAATGAGTATATTTGTGAAACGTCTTGTTAGGGTTTATTTCCTTATATTGTTCCTGTAATTGATGAAACGTATTTGGCTTGCCATAGTTATTGCTATTATGGCTGTGGAGTTGTCGCTGGCGCAGATGGTGTCGGTGATGGGGAAGTTTAAGAGTGGGCCTTTGACGTTCACGTTGACGTCGGACAGCACTGTGGAGTTGTCGTTTGTGGATGCGATAGGTCATGTGGAGATACCTGACACTGTGGCGGGTAGGCGTGTGACGGCCATTGGTGCGGAGGCGTTTCGTTGGTGCAGCGAGATGGAGACATTGCGTATACCATCGTCGGTGGAGCGGATGGATGTGGATTTTGGCGGGGATCATGGTTACTCGTTGTTGCGGTCGGTGGATGTGGACGAGGGGAATCGGTCGTTTTGCGCGTTGGATGGGGTGTTGTTTGACAAGGGAATGACTCGGATATTGGTGTATCCGAAGGCGTCGGATCAGACGACGTATGAGATACCAGGGAGTGTTGGTGAGATAGCGGATGGGACATTCTCGATGTGCAAGACGTTGCGTCGGGTGGTGATACCGAGGTCGGTGCGGAGCATTGGTGCGAGGGCGTTTGCACGTTGTACGGGATTGCGGAGCATAGTTATGCCTGACAGTCTGATGAGTTTGGGCCGTAATGCGTTTGATTTGTGCACTCGGCTTGACAGCGTGAGCATACCAGGGAGTTTGAAGCATATTGCGGCGGCGGCTTTTAGTGGTTGCACGGGGTTGCGTAGTGTGAGGATGGGTGAGGGAGTGGTTAGTGTTGGCGGGGCGTCGTTTGCGGGGTGCACGTCGCTTGCGAGCGTTGTGTTGCCATCGACATTGCGGTATTTGGGGAACAGTGCCTTTGCGGATTGCGATTCGCTTGGGGCGTTGCGGTTGCCTGTGAGCTTGCAGGTGATAGAGGATGACGCTATATCGCGGTGCCGTAGTCTCGTGTCGGTGGAAGTTGACACGTTGAACCCGTATTTTTTTGAGAGAGAGGGGGTGCTTTTCAGCGCGGACACGTCGCGGGTGATATTCTGCCCTAAGAGTCGTGAGACGTTTGTTATATACCTGCCGTCGCGTGTCAGGGAAATGGCGCCGTCGGCTTTTTGGCGATGTGAGGGGTTGGTGGCAGTGACGTTGCCTCGAGGTTTGAAGGTTATACCGTCGCATGCGTTTGCGGGGTGCGGCGGGTTGCAGAGCGTGAGCATGAGTGGGGAAGTGAGGGAGATAGGTAGTTCGGCGTTTGAGGGTTGCGGGTTGTTGCGGAGGATTGTGTTGACTGAGGCGGACTCGACGGCGTATGAGGGGGGGGTGGATGGCAACCCGGTGATATTGCCTGTGGCGGAGAGGATAGCTGACGGGGCGTTTGCACGGTGCTCGTCGATTGTGGACGTGGTGATACCGGAGGGAGTGTTGAGCATTGAGGACGGGGCATTTAGCGAGTGTTCGCGGATGGAGACGTTGTCGTTGCCAGACGGATTGGAGAGCATTGGTTGGGAGGCGTTCAGCGGGTGCACGTCGTTGCGTGGTGTGCTTGTGCCGGAGTCGGTGGTGAGTGTGGATTGGAAGGTATTTGCCAACTGTACGTCGATGGAGAGTGCGGTTATATTGAGTGGGGTACAGGAGATAGGGTTGCAGGCGTTTGAGGGGTGTGTTGGATTGGAGACGGTGAGCATTCCGGAGACGGTGTCGTCGATAGGGGATTTTGCGTTTGCGAATTGCCGGAGTTTGGGGGAGGTGGTGTTGCCGTCGCGGATATTCTCGATAGCCCAGGGGACGTTCAGGTCGTGCCATGCGCTTGACACATTGCTGATACCAGAGGGGGTGGAGGACATTGGCGACAGGGCGTTTGAGGATTGCCGTTCGTTGCGCAGTGTTGTGGTGCCTGGCAGTGTGCGGTCGGTTGGAAGGAGTGTGTTTGCGGGGTGTCGGCAGTTGGTGTCGGCGGAGTTGCCGGAGCTGTTGCCGCGAGTGTCGGACGGTTTATTTGCTGACTGCGTGAAACTTGCGAGCGTGAATGTGCCGAGGTTGGCGCGCTCGATTGGGGATGACGCGTTCCGGGCGTGCGAGTCGTTGACGGCCATCTCATTGCCTGCGGCATTGTCGAAGATAGGCAATTACGCATTTGACGACTGCCTTGCGTTGAGGGATATATATTGTTTTGGCACGGAGCCGGCGGCTATTGGTCGTGACGCGATACCTGACGGGGCGTGGGTGAACGTGTTGCGCCAGGCTCGGAAGGCGTATAGGGAGGCGTGGAAGACGCATTTGAAATTCAATACATTCAGACTGTAAGATATTGATGAAGACTATATTAGACACGATATACACCCCTGGGCGGGGTGAGGGGAAGGTTACTCCGATGAGGAGCGTGGGGAGCATCACGAAGATTGATGGGACTACTGGGGCAGTGCTGGTGAAGTTTTCGGGGGACGCGGAGGAGGTGTTTTTGAGTTCGTATTTGTATGTGGTTGTGGATGGTTTGGTTGTGCCGTTGCGGATTGGCGAGGCGACGATGAGAGGAGAGAGGTCGGCGACGGTATCGTTGGTGTCGTTTGGTGGACCGTCGGAGGCGGAGATGCTTGTGGGTTGTGAGGTTGTGATGCCGATGCGCGAGGGTGAGGAGACGGTTGAGGCGGAGGTTGTGGAGCCACTTGTGGGGTATACGGTGATATCGGTGGATGCGGGTGAGGTGGGAGTCATTGAGGAGATAGACGACAGTGTGGCGGCTAACCCATTGTTTGTGGTGCAGAGGGTTGATGGTCGGGATGTGTTGTTGCCAGCTACGGATGATTTTGTGGTGGCTATTGATGATGAGGCTCAGACTATCACTATGCGGTTGCCTGAGGGGTTGTTGGATATAGAGAGCGCGGAGGAGGTTTAGGGATTGGAGAGCGGGTTGACGTGTGTGGAGGCGCATTGTCGGAGGATGCCGGGAGTGCGTGGTGTGGTGTTTTTGTTTATAAATTAGGGGAAAGCGGGAGGCTGATGGGAAGAAAAAGTTGAGAAAAAGGTGTGGAATTGGTTGAAAATCAGGGTAAAGAAGTGTTTTTTTAGTGAATAAAATTGGGGCGTGATGCTTCACGTATGCTTTATTTATGCTTCGTGGGATAATCGTTGTAGGAGTTTGGTAGGAGTTTTGAGAAGGAGAGGTTGGGCCGGGTGGGGTGGGGCATTTAATCTTTTAGTATTTTCGCGATGCGGCGGTCTTGATTGAGACGTGCCGCATGATAGAGATAGTATTAATCGTAACCATATATTAGCTAAGATGGTAACACAGGACCAGTTGAAGGACCTGAGGGAGCGCGAGCAGGCGTTAAGGAGGTATCTTTGACGTAGATCGTCGGAGGATAGAGTTAGAGGAGGACGAGTTGCGGTCGCAGGAGCCAGGTTTTTGGGATGACCGCGATAAGAGCGAGACGGTGATGCGACGGGTGCGGTCCAACAAGAAATGGGTCGCGGCGTATGATGGTGTTCATTCGGCGATGGAGGAGCTTGAGCTTGCGATGGAGTATATGAGGGAGGGGATAACGAGTGAGGGGGATTTGGACGTGGCGTATGCGGAGGCTATGCGGTTGACGGAGGATGCGGAGCTTGCTAACATGTTGCAGGGTGAGGAGGATCAGTTGTCGGCGGTGTTGAAGATTGTGGCGGGTGCGGGAGGCACGGAGAGTCAGGATTGGGCGCAGATGTTGATGCGACTGTATGAGCGTTGGGCGGAGGCGCATAATTATCGTGTCACGGTGACGAACTTGCAGGATGGGGATGACGCGGGGATTAAGACGGTGACGTTTGAGATAGAGGGTGATACGGCGTATGGGTTTTTGAAGAGCGAGAATGGGGTACATAGGCTTGTGCGTGTGTCGCCGTTTAATGCTCAGGGTAAGAGGATGACATCGTTTGCGTCGGTGTTTGTCACGCCGTTGGTTGATGACACGATAGAGGTGTATGTTGATCCGTCGAAAGTGTCGTGGGATTTGTTCAGGTCGGGTGGTGCCGGGGGTCAGAATGTCAATAAGGTGGAGACTGGAGTGAGGTTGCGGTATCAGTATACGGATCCTGACACTGGTGAGACGGAAGAGATATTGATTGAGAATACAGAGACGCGTAAGCAGACGGAGAACCGTGAGAATGCGATGCGGTTGTTGAGGTCGCAGTTGTATGACCGAGAGCTTAAGCGGCGTAATGCGGCGAAGGCTAAGATAGAGGCGGGGAAGAAGAAGATAGAGTGGGGTTCGCAGATACGCAGTTACGTGTTTGACGATCGGCGGGTGAAGGATCATAGGACGGGGTATCAGACGAGTAACGTACAGGCGGTGATGGATGGAGACATAGACCCGTTCATCAAGGCTTATTTGATGGAGTTCGGGGCACCAGAGACCTCGCAATAACCCTTACAGATGGAAGAGCAGCATACAACCACTCAGAGGCCCGCCATGAGCGAGTCGGACGCCATAAGGGCGAAGATAATATCGGGCGAGTTGAAGGCAGGCACGATATATGAGGAGCCGGATCCCACGCCTGATGCGGAGCATAAGGTGCTACGTACGGAGAAGCTTGTGAAGATATACGGGTCGCGTAAGGTGGTTGACGGGCCGTCGATCATGGTGCGTCAGGGGGAGATAGTGGGGTTGTTGGGGCCTAATGGAGCGGGAAAGACGACTACGTTCTATATGACAGTTGGGTTGATAGAGCCTAATGAGGGTCATGTGTATTTGAACGATCAGGAGATAACGCATTTGCCGGTGTATCGTAGGGCGCAGTTGGGGGTTGGTTATTTGGCGCAGGAAGCGTCGGTGTTCAGGACGTTGAGTGTGGAGGATAACATATTGGGAGTACTTGAGATGACGGACTATTCGAAGGAGTATCAGCGGGAGCGATTGGAGGAGTTGATAGCGGAGTTTGGGCTGTCGCATATACGTAAGAGCAAGGGTATACAGTTGTCGGGAGGTGAGCGTAGGCGCACGGAGATAGCTCGAGCGTTGGCTATCAATCCGAAGTTCATAATGCTTGATGAGCCGTTTGCCGGGGTTGACCCGATAGCGGTGTATGATATTCAGAAGATAGTGTCTCACTTGAAGGATAAGAATATAGGTGTGTTGATATCGGATCATAATGTTGGTGAGACGCTTGCGATATGTGATCGTGCGTATATACAGGTGCAGGGTCGTTTGTTTCGTGCGGGTTCGGCGGAGCAGTTGGCAGGGGATGAGAAGGTACGTGAGGTGTATCTTGGACGTGATTTCATATTGCGCAGGCGTAAGTTTGACGATTAGGGGGTGCGGTGAGAGGAAAAAACAGTGTGGGTGATAGTTTTTCATGCGGATTATTTGGTTAACTTTGCGACGCCTAAATGGTAGGTCGATGCGGATGTGGCGAAATTGGTAGACGTGTCAGACTTAGGATCTGATGCCGCGAGGCGTAGGGGTTCGAGTCCCCTCATCCGTACAATAATTATTTTCCTACATATCCCAACAAAGCGTTCAAATGAACATCTCAAAAGAGAACATTGATGAGCTCAACGCCATCCTTACCATAGAGTTCGAGAAGGCCGACTACGAGCCCAAGGTTGAAAAAGCGATCAAGGACTACGGCAAGAAGGTCTCCCTGAAGGGTTTCCGTCCTGGTCATGCGCCGGTGGCTATGGTCAAGAAGTTCTACGGCAAGTCTATCTTGGCGGAGCAGATAGACGATCTTGTCAGCACGACACTCTCGACGTACATTAACGAGAATAAGCTCAATGTGCTTGGCAATCCACTTCCTAACAAGGAACAGCAGCCGATAGACTTTGATGGCGCGCTTGACACTATCAGCTTCAAGTTTGACCTTGGGCTTGCGCCTGACACAAGGGTGGACATCAAGGCTCTCAGTATACCCTCGTACAGCATTGAGATTAGTGATGCCGATGTTGAGGAGCAGATTAAGAATATAACCTCACGTTATGGCAGCCATGTGGCTGTTGAGACATCGTCGGCAGACTCGCTTGTCAAGGGTGTAGTGAGTGTTGGTGATTTCAAGAATGAGAAGGGTTTGCTCTCTGTCACCGTCATCAAGGACGAGGAGCAGAAGGCACTATTCATTGGCAAGAAGGCTGGTGACACGGTAGAATTTGACCTCCACAAGACATGCGCTGATGCCAAGGAGATACAGTATTTGCTTGAGATCTCTGAGGAGGAGGTGGCAGGCATTGCTGCTGACGCTAAGGCAACGATTGTCATATCTGAGGTGCAGGACTTCAAGCCTGCAGCTATTGACTCAGAGCTCTTCACACGTCTTTATCCTGATGGTTCTGTCACGGATGAGGAGTCGTTCCGTGCCAATGTGAAGAAGCAGATAGAGAGTGGCAATAAGTTGGCGGAGGAGTCGCGCTTTGATGTTGACGCTCGTCAGGCTATGATGAGCGCGGCTGGTGACATCAAGCTACCTGAGGAGTTCCTCAAGCGTTGGCTCACCGTCATCAACAAGGATAATGAGAAGTTCTCTCAGGAGGTTCTTGAACAGGAGTTCCCTAAGTTTGTTGAGGATACGAAGTGGCAGATTGTCAAGGGAGACCTTGTCAAGGCAAACGACATCAAGATAGAGTATCAGGATGTGTTGGAGCACGCTAAGTTGACCACACGTATCCAGTTCATGCAGTATGGTATCAACAACATACCAGAGGCGCAGCTTGAGGAATATGCCCGTGGCATGCTCCAGAAGGAAGAGCAGCGTCAGAGACTCGCTGAGGGTGCTGTTGAGCAGAAGCTCTTCGACTTTGTGAAGCAGAACGCTAACGTCGAGCAGAAGGCCATCAGTCGGGACGAATTCGGCAAGCTCTACGCCAATAAATAACATTCTGGACGCGTTCCAGACATACGGCATCGGCAGCCTTGCCCCATCATTGGCGAGCAAGGCTGCCTATACCGTTAATTTTAAGACACCTAAGATATTATGACCAACAGCAACGACTTCCGCAAGTACGCCGTCAAACATTGCGGTATAAGTGGTAATCTCTTCGACAGCTATTCGCGCGTCACGGATTCATACATCTCTCCGACAATCATTGAGGAGCGTCAGCTCAATGTCGCAAGTATGGACGTGTTCTCTCGTCTCATGATGGATCGCATCATCTTCTTAGGTACTGAGATTAACGATGATGTTGCTAATATCGTACAGGCTCAACTGCTCTACCTTGAGTCGGCTGACTCGTCGAAGGACATCTCTATATACCTTAACTCGCCTGGCGGGTCGGTATATGCGGGGCTTGGCATCTATGACACCATGCAGTATATATCGTCGTCGGTGGCGACTATATGCACGGGTCTTGCGGCGTCGATGGCAGCAGTGCTTCTTGTGGCTGGTGCACAGGGTAAGCGTTCGGCACTTCCTCATTCGCGTATCATGATACATCAGCCTATGGGTGGTGCGCAGGGTCAGGCATCGGATATTGAGATTACGGCGCGTGAGATACAGAAGCTCAAGAAGGAGTTGTATGATATCATAGCCACTCATTCGGGCAAGCCATACGACACGGTAGCCAAGGACTCTGACCGTGACTATTGGATGACTGCGGAGGAGGCCAGGGAGTATGGCATGATAGATGAGGTGTTGCGACGTGAGAAGAAATAAATGACTCCTGCCACCTACTTTGACATCGACAATAAGCCCGATATAACAAGCTATATGGTGCGGTGCCTCTTCAATTATTGACGGGGGTTCTGCACCTTTCATCTTATTCACACACTAAGCACTACACATCTCAACATACTCACATGGCTAAAGTAGTCAACGAAGACAAATGCTCCTTTTGTGGACGTCCCCGCCGACAAGTCTCTGTGCTTATAAGCGGTATCTCTGGCTTCATCTGCGACAATTGCGCTGTGCAGGCCAACGAGATCGTCACACAAGCCCTCAAACAGATGGGCAAGGATTCACTGCAGAACCTAAAGCTCCGCAAGCCACAGGAGATTAAGGAGTATCTTGATGAGTATATTATAGGGCAAGACGAGGCGAAGAAATATCTATCCGTAGCGGTATATAACCACTATAAGCGCCTTCTGCATAGCGACGACAAGGATGACGTGGAGCTTGAGAAGTCGAATATCATCATGGTGGGCGATACGGGCACAGGCAAGACACTGCTTGCCCGCACCATAGCACGACTTCTTGATGTGCCATTCACCATTGTCGATGCTACGGTGCTTACTGAGGCTGGTTATGTGGGTGAAGATGTTGAGAGTATACTCTCACGCCTTCTCCAAGAGGCCGACTATGATGTGGAGCGTACGGAGCGTGGCATAATCTTCATTGATGAGATAGACAAGATAGCCCGTAAGGGTGATAATCCATCCATCACACGTGATGTCAGCGGTGAGGGTGTGCAGCAGGGGCTTCTCAAACTCCTTGAGGGGTCTATTGTCAATGTTCCGCCCCAGGGGGGACGTAAGCATCCCGAGCAGCGTATGATTGCCGTCAACACGCGTAATATTCTCTTCATCTGTGGTGGCGCGTTTGATGGTATACGTGACCGTATAGCGCAACGTCTTAACTCACGAGTGGTAGGTTATAACTCTGATAAGGCACGTGACAGCATCGACTTTAATAACCTGATGCAGTATGTTGCGCCGCAGGACCTTAAGGCGTTCGGGCTTATACCCGAGATTATAGGTCGTCTGCCAGTCCTTACAAGTTTGCAGCCTCTTGACCGTGAGGCACTGCGGCGTATCCTCACGGAGCCTAAGAACTCGCTCCTCAAGCAATATACCAAACTCTTCCAGCTTGATGGAGTTGAGCTTATCGTACCCGACGAGGTGCTTGACTTCATTGTGGACAAGGCAGTAGAGTTCAAGATAGGCGCACGTGGTCTGCGTGCCATCTGTGAGACCATTATGATGGATAAGATGTATTCCGTGCCGTCCTCGGACGAGAAGACACTTACTATCACTCTTGACTACGCCCGTGAGCGTATCAGTCATCTTAATGCGGCAAAGCTTAAAGAGGCTTAGTGTAGGCACTATTTGTGCCAGCGTCGCCTACTGTGGAGCTTGACTATTTGTCGCTTCGTAGGGTTGTCTGACGCGATGGCATGGTTTTAGTTTCTTGCTAAATCCTCTACCCCATATCTTTCAAATGAAAGACTACTCCAAAACAAAGAAATTAAGGTTATCCGAGCAAGACGACGTGGCCGACAATCAGACGATTGTCGCCGGTGGAGCTATACCTATCGAGGTGAACAACGACAAGAAGAAGGCATCGCTCCCGAAGGAGCTTCCTGTCATGGCTCTACGCAACTCCGTCTTGTTTCCTAATGCCGTGCTGCCTGTCACTATTGGCCGTCCTGCCTCACGTGCTCTTGTTGAGTATGTCGCTAAGGAGCAGGCGTTATTTGTGGCGGCTACACAACTTGACGAGACGGACACGAACCCTGACATAGCAGCACTGAATCCCATAGGTGTCACAGCCCGTGTGGTTAAACTCGTCAAGTTGCCAGATGGCTCTATAACTGTTATCCTCAATGGATTTGAGCGTGTTGGCATAGTTGAGCAGACGGCGACTGAACCGTTCCTTAGGGCTACGGTGCGGCGTATGCGTGACGCTAAGGTGCCTGATGACAAGCAGGAGCGTCTTAATGTGATACTCTCTGCCATACGTGAAAAGTCGTCTGACGTGTTTAGGCTTATGGAGAATATCTCTCCTGAGGCCCATATAGCAGTGCGCAATATCTCTGACCCTGACTTCCTTGTCAACCTTGTGACATCGTCGCTCGAAGTAGAGTCGCACGTCAAGCTTGACCTGCTTAACCGCAATAACTTATATGACCGTGCCGAGGCACTTATCGCGGTAGTAGAGAAGCAGCTCCAGTTCCTCCAACTCAAGGACGATATTCAGTCTAAAGCCCGTCAGGGGATAGACCGTCAGCAACGCGAGTATATGCTCCATGAGATGACGCGTACTATTCAGGATGAGCTTGGAGACAATCCGCAGAGCGCACTTATCACTAAATACAGGTCGCAAGCCGCACAGAAGGTGTGGAGTAAGACCGTGCAGGAGGCGTTTGACAAGGAGCTTGACCGATTCTCTCGGCTTAACTCCAACTCGCCTGAGTATGGCATAAGTCAGAATTACCTTGATGCCATGGTCAGTCTCCCGTGGGGTTATTATAGTGAGGACAACCTTGACCTCAACCGTGCGCAGCGTGTGCTTGACTCGCGTCATTATGGCATGGAGAAGGTCAAGGAGCGTGTGCTGGAGCATCTTGCGGTGCTTAAGCTCAAGGGTGACCTTAAGAGCCCTATACTATGCCTCTATGGCCCGCCAGGAGTGGGCAAGACATCGCTTGGCAAGAGTGTGGCGGAGGCGCTTGACCGTAAGTTTGTGCGCATGTCGCTTGGTGGGCTGCATGATGAGGCGGAGATACGTGGGCATCGTCGTACGTATATCGGGGCTATGCCAGGGCGGATAATAGAGAATATACGTCTTGCCGGTACATCTAACCCTGTGTTCATACTTGACGAGATTGACAAGGTGAGCAATGACTATCATGGTGACCCTGCGTCTGCTCTGCTTGAAGTACTCGACCCGGAGCAGAATACGGCATTCCATGACAACTTCCTTGACCTTGACTATGACCTCTCGAAGGTGTTATTCATAGCCACGGCTAATAACCTGAGCACAATACCGGCGCCACTTCTTGACCGTATGGAGCTTATACCGGTTGATGGTTATCTGCTTGAGGAGAAGATAGAGATTGCACAGCGTCACTTGATACCGAAGGAGAAGGAGAATAACGGGCTTAAAGATGACCAGCTCAACCTCTCTGACGGCACAGTGTCGTATCTTATTGAGAAATATACTCGTGAGAGCGGTGTGCGTAACCTTGATAAGGAGATAGCCCACTTGTGCCGTAAGGTGGCGCTTGAAGTGGCAAAGGGCAAGGAGACCAGTCCGGACATACAGCCTGCTGACGTTAAGCGTCTACTTGGCAATGAGAAGTATGACCATGATATTTGGCATGACGACCTGCCTGCGGGTGTCGTGACGGGGCTTGCCTGGACGGCAGTGGGCGGTGAGATACTCTTTGTGGAGTGTGCCGCCAGTGCGGGCAAGGGCAAGATGACGTTAACTGGTAATTTGGGGGATGTCATGAAAGAGTCTGCCATACTTGCCGTTGAGCTTGTGCGCTCTAATGCCGCCAACTTTGGTATCAAGGGGGTGAACTTTGACAATGAGAACTTCCACATACACGTTCCTGAGGGTGCGGTGCCAAAGGACGGGCCATCGGCGGGTGTCACCATGACGACTGCCATAGTCTCGGCACTCACGGGACGGCGAGTGCGCAAACGCGTAGCCATGACAGGAGAGATAACGCTGCGTGGCATGGTATTGCCTGTGGGTGGCATAACGGAGAAGATACTTGCCGCCAAACGTGCCGGCATTACTGACATCATACTCTGCCACGAGAACGAGAAGGATATTGAGGAGATAAAGGTGGAGTATGTGCGTGGCCTCAACTTCCACTATGTGAGCAATGTCTCGGAGGTGCTTAATATAGCCCTTGAGCCAGCCAAAGAAGACAACAACCAAACTGACCCATCTGAACAATAATGGATAAGATTAATAACGCTCTCGTCAACACTGTTGTGGAGGGCATGAGAGATAACAAGGCGCACAACATCACCATCCTTGACCTTCGTGGCGTGGATGGTGCTACGGCTGACTATTATGTGATAGCCGAGGGTTCGTCTAACACGCAGGTGGAGTCTATTGCCGAGTCGGTAGTGGACCGTGTGCGTGAAGACCTTGATGACCGCCCTATACACTATGAGGGACGTGGTAACGCCTCGTGGATACTCATTGACTATCATGATGTCATGGTTCACGTGTTTCTGCCTGAGCAGCGTGCTTTTTATGACCTTGAGGGGTTATGGTCGGACGGTAAGCGTTGTGACCTCCCTGACGACGTGTAACACTTCTGAACTCTGACAACACACCTCAACAACATAATCTCTTCACACCATGGCCGACAAGAAAGGAAGAAAAGGTAAAGGCTCGACGTCGTTCAATCCTTACTGGATATATGGATTCGTGGCGGTAGCCCTAATCGTCATCAGCACTCTCGGCTTCGGCGCTACGCCCCACAGCCTCTCCTACACTCGATTCGAGAAGGAACTACTCGGACGTCAAGGTGTTGAGAAGATAGTGGTGGTGCGTAATGAGTTGCAAGCGGAAGTGACGCTTATACCCGACTCTGTGGAGAACTATAAGCAGCTCTTCATGAGCAATGTGCCTGTTCCGGTCAAGGGGCCTCACTTCATTGTTGACCTTCCGTCTATTGACAGTTTTGAGGCGAGTCGTAAGGCGGCGGAGGATGCGACTAAGCGGTCGATACCTGTGTTTTATGAGCAGCGTAGTGATTTTCTTGGTGGCGCTATGATGTTTATATGGCCGCTTATATTCTTTGCGTTCATCTATTACTTCTTGTTCCGCAGGATGGGAGGTAATGGAGGGGGAGTTATGGGTGTTGGGTCGTCGAAGGCTAAGGAGGTGGGTAAGGACACCTCTGTTGATGTCACGTTTAAGGATGTGGCGGGGCTTGACGGGGCGAAGCAGGAGCTTGAGGAGATAGTGGAGTTTTTGCGTCATCCCGAGAAATATACCGAGCTTGGTGGTAAGATACCAAAGGGTGCGCTTCTTGTGGGTCCCCCGGGTACGGGCAAGACCTTGCTTGCGAAGGCTGTGGCGGGTGAGGCTAATGTGCCATTCTTCTCCATGTCGGGTTCTGACTTTGTGGAGATGTTTGTGGGCGTGGGGGCGAGCCGTGTGCGTGACCTGTTCAAGAAGGCGAAGGAGAAGGCGCCAAGTATAGTGTTTATTGATGAGATTGACGCCATAGGGCGCGCCCGTGGTCGTAACTCGGGATTTGGCACTAATGAGGAGCGAGAGAACACCCTGAACCAGCTATTGACCGAGATGGACGGCTTTGGCAATAACAGCGGTGTCATTATACTTGCCGCTACTAACCGAGCCGAGATACTTGACCCTGCCCTTATGCGTGCAGGGCGTTTTGACCGGCAGGTGCAGGTGGAGCTGCCTGACATTAACGAGCGCGAGGCCATATTCAACGTGCATTTGCGTCCGCTTAAACTTGCGCCGGACTTTGACCGTTCATTTCTTGCCAAGCTGACCCCCGGGTTCTCGGGTGCGGATATTGCCAATGTGTGTAATGAGGCGGCATTGACGGCGGCTCGGCATTCCAAGAAGTATGTGGACAAGCAGGATTTTCAGGATGCTGTGGATCGAATTGTGGGCGGTCTTGAGAAGAAGAACCGTATCACTACGGAGGAGGAGCGTCGTGCGATAGCATGTCATGAGGCGGGGCATGCCACTGTGAGCTGGCTGCTTGAGTTTGGTAATCCTCTTGTTAAGGTCACTATCGTGCCACGCGGTAAGGCGCTTGGTGCGGCGTGGTATCAGCCGGAGGAGCGGCAGTTGACGACTAAGGCGCATCTGCTTGATAATATTTGCTCGCTTCTTGGTGGTCGTGCCGCGGAGGACTTGACGTATGGAGTGGTTGGCACTGGTGCTCTTAATGACCTTGAGCGGGCGAATAAGCAAGCCACGGCCATGGTGACGTATTATGGCATGAGTGACAAGTTGCCCAATATCTGCTACTATGATTCTACGGGGCAGCAGGATTATGCATTCCGCTCGCCATATTCGGAGGAGCGTGCGCGCATCATTGATGAGGAGGTGTCGAGCATAATAGAGTCGCAGTATGCACGTGCGAAGGAGATACTCTCGCAGAATGCGGATAAGCACCGTCAGCTTGCGGAGCTGTTGCTTGAGCGTGAGGTCATATTCACGGAGGATGTGGAGCGCATCTTTGGGCCACGTCCGTGGAAGAAGCGGGAGGACGAGCTTGCCGAGGACGAGAAGAACAAGGAGCTAAAGGCTCAACCACAGCCTACCGCTGAGGGTTAGCGGCATAGCCGAAAATACAATATCAGCATGACCTGCGCCTATAAGCGCGGGTCTTTTTTTTCGTACTCTATCGCAAATCGCGATTTTATGGGAAAAACTACCCAATAAATCCCGTGTTGCTGCGTATATATAAACAAACCGTTAATACGATACAGTTATGAAACGCTTATTATTCGCTATCGCAGCACTTGCTCTATCGGTGACTACATTTGCTCAACGACAGGATCGCAGCGCACCCTTCTCCAGGGCCATGGCTATCCTCAACAACGAAGAATACCGCTTAGGTATGTTTTGCCTTGCCCGCTGTGACTATGGCCATGCCGTGGATTGCTTCATTAGTACGTTGTCGTCTCCATCATCCAAGGCACTCACCAAAAGCGCCATTGACAATCTTCTGATTATCGGAGTCTATGATTTTGACCTGCTTCGTGATAAACTCAACGACGCGATACGCAGCCATGTGACCCTTGACTGCAGGACTGATACGGAAGAGAATTCCTACAAAGAAGTCGATGTCGTTCTGTGCAGTAACGTTCTTGGGCTTGCCTGTGAGAACCATGGTTGCTATATGCAGGCTATCGAAGTTTATCGCAACAATTTGAGCGATGTGTATGGGGCAGGCAAGTTTAATTCGACCGTTGCGTACTGCTATGCGCTCCTTGGCCACTTTGACGAGGCGGTAGAGTACATTGACAAAGCAGTAATCGCTGAGCCTGATAGAAGTTTATATCTTAGAGACAAAGCTAATATGCTCTACGTGAGAGGTGACCTTGAAGATGCAGCTGTCCTATATGCCGTCCTCTTTGAGAAATACGCCAGCGCACAAGACCTCTTTTGTCATGCCTCCATCTTATACGAGCAGGGCGACATCAGGGAGGCTATAAAAGAGTTCACTAAGGCTTTAGAGCTTGCCCCTGGCTCTGATCGGATTATCCTCGCACGTGGTCTCGCCTATCAGGAATTAGGTGGCAAGGCTGCCGCGCTTAATGACCTCAATGAAGTTGCGGAATATGGCGACTACCTCTTTAAGCAATGTGCACTCATAGCACTTGGGCGCGGTGAAGAGGTTGACATTAGCGTCAGTCCCGATGTTATTGACTGGAATCCTGAGGCTTATTATCATGCCGCCATTCTCAACATGGCTCTTGGGGACGTTGAAGAAGCGATGTCATACCTTCGTCTTGCTGTTCAGAACCAGGGGCTTATGTTTTACTACTACTATTCTGACCCTCTGCTTGCGCCTCTCAGGGCGACCAAGGAGTATAAGGAGTTTATAGGTGAGCTCTCTCGGGCGGAGTGACGGTTGGTTCGTTTGGCGTATTCTTATGGCTCAGGGCAAGGTGGATGAGGCAGAGGTATTGTTATCGTTGCTCATTGGGAACGACCCATATGATATAGGTCTCCACTATTTGCGAGGGATAGCGTGTGAGGCGAGCGGAGATTTGCAAGGTGCTATTGAGGAGTATACATTTATAATCACACACAGTGTTTCTGCTCTTGAGTTCGTGCGGATGACGTAGATATTGATGAGAGGATTGGCAACCCGATGGTCAGTGGGACTACTGTCGATTATCTGCTGGGAGAAGGTGATTGTCAGCAGTGATGACGGCTATAAGGAAGGAGATATCGTTGTCATACCTGACATAGAGATTGGGACGTTGCACCTTAAGGGTGTCATGGTGGAGGTGTCGTCGGATTGTAGCCTGCCTATTGTTGTCAATAGTGAGGTGCTGTCTCAGCTTGGGGAGGTTGAGGTTGATTATTATGGTAGGCGTATGGTGCGGGTGAGGCGTGGGTGTTAAAGTTTGTAAAAGTACCCCATTCCCCTTTGAGAGGAGGGGGGTGGGGTGTTTTTGGTGGACGGGAGTGTATGTGCATGATTTGTGTATGGTGTTTGCATGATTTGTATACAGTAGAAAAATTGTTAGGGAATGGGGGAGAAATTGTTATTTCGGGGGTGTGGGGGGTGGGAGCGGAGCATTGGTGTCAGTGTTGTTTCAGTATGTTGGAGTATAGGGGGAGAAGTTTCATCAGTATATTGTCAGTATCTTCGATATTTTTTGGAGGATTTTGGAAGTATGGTGTGAGGGTGTGTGGAAGAGGTGGTGAGGAGGTATGTTGTTGTTGCGCATAACGGCGACGCCCCGTGATAGTGGTGTATCACGGGGCGTCGTGGTATGTGTTTTAGTATTATTTACATTGCGGACTGGAATTGCGAAAGGAATCGCACGTCGTTTTCGAAGAAGTTGCGTATGTCGTCTACTCCGTAGCGTAGCATTGCGATGCGTTCCACACCCATTCCGAAGGCGTATCCGCTGTATTCTTTTGGGTCGATGTTGTTGTTTTGGAGTACCGCGGGGTCGACCATGCCGCATCCTAATATCTCGAGCCAGCCGGAGCCTTTGCATACGCCGCAGCCTTTGCCGCCGCAGAGAGTGCAGCTGACGTCCATTTCGGCGGAAGGCTCGGTGAATGGGAAGTAGGATGGTCGCAGACGGATGTCGACGTTGGCGCCGAACATTTCTTTAGCGAAGTATAGCAGGACTTGCTTGAGGTCGGCGAAAGAGACGTTTTTTGCGATATAGAGTCCTTCGACTTGGTGGAAGATGCAGTGTGCGCGAGCGGATATGGCTTCGTTGCGGAATACACGTCCAGGGAAGACGGCGCGAATGGGGGGGCGTTGTCGTTCCATTTCGCGTACTTGCACGGAGCTGGTGTGTGTGCGGAGCAGGATGTCGGGGTTGGTGTTGATGAAGAAGGTGTCTTGCATGTCGCGAGCAGGGTGCTCTGGAGGGAAGTTGAGGGCGGTGAAGACGTGCCAATCGTCCTCGACTTCAGGGCCTTCGGCCACGGTGAACCCCAGGCGGGCGAAAATGTCGACTATCTCGTTTTTCACGATGGATATGGGGTGTCGGGAGCCGATAGGGGCGTGCGTGCCTGGGCGCGTCACGTCGGTTTTTTCTTTGGTAGCGACTACGGCTGCTGCTGCTTGTGCTTTGAGTTCCGCGATACGGTCTTGTGCACGTTGTTTGAGTTCGTTGAGTCGTTGTCCCATTTCTCGTTTGAGTTCAGGGGCGACGGATTTGAACTCATCGAATAGCAGGCTTACGAAACCTTTCTTACTTAGGTACTTGATACGGAGGGCTTCGACCTCGTCCGCATTTGCCGCCTTGAGACCTTCGATCTCAGTTTTCAGGGCTTCTATTTTGTCTTTAAGCATTGTGTATCGTGAGTTTATAACTCTATTGTGCAAAATTACTTATAATTTACCGATGTTACTCTTTTTCTTTCCGAAGGAGTAGGACAGGAAGTCGCCGCCTTTTTGAGTGACGGTCATTTGTTGGAGGGCGTAGTCGTCGTTGCCGAATGTGAGCAGTATTGCGGAGAAGTGGCGCATGGCGCGTCGGTCGGTTGGGGTGAAAGTGACGATGGTTGTGGAGCCTGTGTTGGTGGCAGTGAGGTGTCCTGACTGGCGTATGGTATTGAAGTTGCCCGAGAAGCAGGCGGTTATGATGTCCATCATTTGCCTCATGGCGGTGTTGCGCATGGGGTTTATGGTTTGTCGGTTGCCATTTTTGATGGTTGTTATGCCAGTGGGCGAGATTATGGTGGAGTCGGCCGTGGTATTTGCGAGGATGAGGGTGCGTTGTGGTTTGGAGTATGTCAGGGTGCCCTTCTCTTGCGCCACGTTTTCGAGCATGGCTACTTTGCGTGTCAGGGTGTATGAGCAGGTGAGTGTCTGCAAGGTGGAGTAGGATTGTCGGATGCCTTGCTCCAGTTGTTCTGTCGCTGTGTCTTGCGCTGTCGCGTATAGGGTGGCGAGGGTCAGGGTGAGTAGGGTCAGGATTCGGAGAGTCATGTTGTTCGGTTTATGATAGGAGCGTTGATAGTGCTATGCAGATGTCGTGTGGTTCGGCGGGGCGTATTGATGAGTGTGGTCGTATTATGGTGGGGGTTGTCATGAGGTGGCGCATGGCGTCGTGTGACTCTGTCAGTGTTGCTATGATTATTCGTCCGGTGAGTCCGGAGGGGTCGGAGTCTACTATGGCCAGTCTTTTGGTTTTACGTAGGGAGGTGCTTATTATGGCGTCGGTGTCGAGGGGGCGTAGTGTGTTGAGGTGAATGAGTTCGACTCGAGCGTTATGTCGTGTCATGAGAGAGGCGGCGTCGGATGCTGGTTGTGTGGTTGGGCCGAATGATATGAGCGTCACGTCCTCGCCTTCTGTGAGACGTTGCGCTCCTCCTGCTTTGGGTTGTGATGTAGGGGTTTCGGCGGATGTGGCTCCTGGCTCTACCACGATGCTCTGTCGCGGATGGGTCAGTAAGTCTGTGTAGGCTGCCTTGGCTTCGTCGTGGCATGCGGGAGTCCATATCTCGGTGGTGTCGGTGGTGCATGCCATGAGAGAGCCGCACTCTATGTCGGTTGTCCTCAGTATGATTTTCGCTTCGGGGTATGTCATGAGAAGTGAGGCACGTATGTCGGCTGCTGTCGTGTCTACCACGGGTAATAGTCCGGCTTGAGCTATGCCTATGGCCTTGTTTGCCACGCCGGGTGCTGGCGTCATGGGCATGACTGGTAGTGCGGCGTGACTATACATCTCGTGTATGTCCATAAGTTGACGATGCGGATGGCGTAGTGGGGTGTCGGCCACGAGGGAAGTCAGGTATGCCCCTCGTCTCTCTCGTTCCACTTCTTGCCTTGCCTCTTGTTCTATGTTGGCAATCTGTTGTGTTGTGGCGATCTGCCGGTCTTCAAGCCATTGCGAGAATTGGGTCAGCTCGTCGTCGCAGCCGCTCACGAATGTCAGGGTGGTAAATCCTTGTCGTGAGCGTGCGGTCTGCGTCGCCATGACTTTGCATAGTGCAGCATAGTCGCCACCTTTGACGGCTTCTATGGCGAGTGTCTTCCTGCCTTTGACGGTCATCCCGAAGCCACTGAGCTGCTTTATCATATTACCGTTTGAGGTGGTGCCGCTATTATTCCATAGCACGATGCACAATGGCAAAGAGCGTGCCGCGGCATAGCATACAGACTCGAGGAAGTCGCCATCTGTGCCGAAGTCGCCACAGGCGGTGCACACTACTATATGTCTCTCTTCCTCCTCGCTATTTCCTCCTCGCTGTCGTCTTAGTGACGCATCGGCCAATGCCATACCTACGGCTACTGACATCCTGCTTGGTGACCCATGGGAATACACGTCGGCAGCGGTCGAGAAGAGCGAGGTGAAGAATCCGCGTGCTGTTTGCCTGCCCATAGCCACCTCTGCCGTGAGGTCGAGGCCGGCTGATATGTAGGTGTCTCCCGACTCGACGAAGCGTGCCAATGCCACTTGTGCGACGTCACTCATCTGTGTGACATAGTGACAGTCGGACTCCACCTGTGCGGCATGTAGCATCTCGCGTCCCTCGTATGCCATACGATAGTCGCGCATCACTTGCTCTTTGAATTGACCGAGGCTTATATCGGAGGTGATGCTCATCGCAAGTCGAAGAATTTCACAGCCTTACGGCTGGTGGGCGGGAACATAATCTTGCTGATATAGTCAGGGCTCTCGAACGAGACTCCTGGTGCCACGCGTACTTTGGCTCTGAATATGTCCTTGATGGTCTTGGCGAAAGCCTCCGACGTGTCGTGCGCTCCAACACGTACTCGCACCTCGTCGGTGCCAAGGTCGTTAGTGTATACCTCTACAACGTAGTTCACCACGCCTTTAATTCCGTCGAGTATGTCGAATATGGATGGAGGATAAAGTGTTGTGCCTTTGAACTTTATCATCTGCCCTTTGCGTCCTACCACGCTGCCGAGTCTCATGGTCTGCCTTCCACAGGCGCACTTGCCCGTGTAGTGGTTCACCATGTCGCCTGTGCGGAATCGGATAAGGGGTGTGCCCTCGATTCCAAGGGTCGTGATGGTTACTTCGCCCACCTGTCCTTCGTCCACTGCGTTGCCGTTGTCGTCAAGTAGTTCTACGATGATGAGTTCTGGTTGACAGTGGCCTCCGTTGAAAGCGCTACACTCTGTGAATGAGCTTTGCATTTCGGTCGAGGCGTATGTGGTATATAGGCTCACCTCTGGCCATCGTGCTGCTATCTGTTTGCCAAGTTTGGTGTACTCGCCGTCGGGGGTGCGTAGTGCCTCGCCTATGCAGATGAACTTCCTGATAGATGATGAGTGGTAGTCTATTCCGTTTTGTGTGGCGTGGTCAATGAGTTTCATGAGGAATGAAGGCACGCACATGCCTACTGTGGGGCGTATGCGGTTTATGGTGTCCCACTGTAATTGTGGTATGCCATTGCCTACGCGGCATACTCCCATGCCCGTGGCACGCGCCCCGAGGTAATAGGCATAGCCTGCCATGAAACGTCTGTCGAGGGTCACCATGAGTTGCATGACGTCGTCTGGTGTGCAGTCTGCCACGGCGAAGGAGAGTTTCTCGTTGTAGGCGAGTCGTTCCATATCGCTATCGGTCAGTGCCACGGTGACAGGTTCGCCCAGTGTCCCGCTGGTTGTGACGTAATCGGCTATCTTGTTACGTGGCACGCAGATGAAGTCGTCGTTATAGTTTTGCAAGTCGGCCTTGGAGGTTAAGGGTAGCTTGCGTAGGTCTTCTATGGTGCGTATTGAGTCTGGTTTGATGCCTGTCGAGGCAAACATGCGCTTATAGAATGGCGAGTTGGTTGCAGCGTAAGCAATAGCCTCCCGTAGACGTTCCTCTTGGAATGCCTTAATCTCTTCAGGTGAGGCAAATTGGATTTCGGGGTGTGGTGTGAACATGTTCTCACAATATTTTATAGCTGTGCCAAGATGGACTGCGACGTGAGGTTGCGAAATCCAGGTTGGTGTAGCTGGTAATATCTTGTCATGTGTGTGATGAGCTCCTGACGCTCTGCACGACTCATCGGCATGGACGAGAGGTTGTCTGGCGTGACGGTCGATAGCCAATGCCAGAGGTCTGCCATGCGGTCGGTGAGGACATCAGGGTGGGGGGGTAGGGTGGGAGTCCACACTCCTGCCACGAGGTCGAATATTGGCATCTCGCTGCGCCCTGTGTCGGGAGCAAATCCAAGGTGTCCCGCCAATCGCATCATGAAGAGGAGGTGAAAGTTGTAATCCCCCTCCATTCCGTCGTCAAGCATCGCAACGGCATGTGAGACGAAGGTGTACAGTTCTGCGTCTGGCACATCGTTAGGCACGGCATGGCACAGTAGTTCGGCAATGAAGAAAGCTTCGGCACGTTTCACTGGCGAGAAGGGTATGGACCTGAAAGGCCGTAATAGATGCAATTCCGTCATGCGTTGCATCTGGTTGGGCTTGACCCCTGTGGCGACAAACTCCACATTAGTAAGTGGCATCAACATGGCGAAGTGCATCGACTTCCCGCGTTGAGCCGATGCCATGAATGCACGGCGTCCCTCACCGTGGGTTAGTACGTTGACCACGAGTCCCTTGTCTCCATACTTGATAGTCGACAGTACTATACCCTCCTCCTTGTCTCCCCTCATAGCGTAAAGATATGCAGAAATTTGGCTACTTGGTGATGAAAGTGAGTGTCTTACCTTGGGCGGCAAGGTGACTGACGAGGGGTGAGTGTCGGCAATGGTCGATGTCATAGGAGTCAACGGTGGCCGTCACATTGTGTGTATCAGTGGTCATGGCGTACCAGAAGGCGCTTATTCCAAGAGGCGAATATCCTGCGTCTATATTCCCGTCAGCAGAGGACGTGACCGCAGGAAGAGGAGCCGTACTGACGAACTTTCGGGCAGCTGTGTATTCGCTTATGCCACGGTATAGGTAGGCTCGTAATAGTGCGTCACGGTAATAGATGTTATGAGTGTCACGCTTGGCACGCATCTCACCAAGGTGGCGTGTGATGAGATCTTGCAAGTGGCGTGTAATGGACTTGAGGGTGGCATCGTCAGCATGTGGGGTGATGATAATGTCGGGCCGCACGTCGACAGCAAGGTCGCAACGCATAAGGTTGAGTGGCTGTGTTTTAGATACCGCAAGACCATTGCCATAGAACGCCACGGGGCGCAATGGCAAGCCAAGTTCCGATGCAATATGTGCCGCTCCTTTATGAAACCGACGCACACGACAGTCTGCACTACGGCTGCCCTCTGGGAATATGGCTAT
The DNA here is from genome assembly GCA_963620665.1 of bacterium. Lineage (GTDB taxonomy): Bacteria > Bacteroidota > Bacteroidia > Bacteroidales > Marinilabiliaceae > W3P20-009. The sequence continues at coordinate 38,954 of CAVFBA010000003.1, read as the reverse complement.
CGAGCAACCATCGGCCACGGCCTGACTCACTTTGTCCATAGTGAACAACTCATTCGACTCCCCAACACATATAAATCCCATAGCCTCAGCAACAGGTCCTATTATGGCAGAGCGCATCACCCACCCCTTGACAATGAACACAAACTTTGGCGACGAGGCCATGAGCGACAATATGTCAAGAAACGACTGATGGTTGCATGCCACGATAGCCTGCCCGCCCGACGTTATGTCTGGCACAGGCACCCGAAGCACTGGACGGCACACAAAAAGGTACGCCCTCATGAGCACGTATGCCACATGACGTATCGCTGACTTGCGGCACGAAGCGTTGCGAAGCGTGAACCACAAGACGAGACTCACAAGTTGACACACCAAGCAAGTGACACCAAAGAGCGTAAACGCCACTACTCCGCGTGATAGAGCTGGAATGGTATATGGTAGTCCGCCACGTGCCACAGGCCCCGTAATGAGCAGACGAAACAACACAGGCTGCACCACGAAACTTGTCACTATGACCGCAACCAAGCCAAAGATTGATAATAGTCCCAACGAGTGCACCGCTGGATGCCGACCAAAGACTTGTGCACCAAGCCCCGCCATAGCAGCAAAGGCACTGAGCATAATGGCTGTCTTATGCCCCGACATGAGCTTCTTGCCACGCGAATATGCACTCTGCAAACCGTCCATGATGAATATCGAATAGTCGTCACCCACACCGAAGATAAACGTTGAGAGTATGATATTCACCACATTAAACTCCACTCCAAATATCGCCGTCAACCCAAGTATGATGACCCACCCTACAGCCATAGGCATAAAGGTCAGCAGGAAAAGTTCCACACGCCCGTATGACATTATTAGAGCCACCGCCACAATGACCGAACTCAAAAGTAACAGCCAGTTGAAGTCCTCTATCATGAGACTTGTAGCCTGCCGACTATAATACCCCATATCCGCCACTATGCAATGGGGGAGCGTGGCAAGGTGCGAGAATATGGCATCACGGTCGTCAAGGGTGGTCTCCAACTTGAAGTAAAGCATGAGGTTGGAAGAGTCAGCCGTGGTGAGCCACTCCGAATATATAGGCGAGGAGGCCATCTCTGCGACCGATATGCACTTGGGCGAGGCGCTATGTGATACGAGTGCTATGAAAGCGTCAAAGGCGTTGGCGGAGAAGCCCATTGAACGGGCGTTATCACATAGGGCTTGCGCCACAGAGTCAACATGCGATGGTGTAAACAGGTTATTCCACAGTGTCGCACGATGCGCTGCCTGCTCTGGCGTCGGTAAGAAGTGTGTGGCAATAGATGTGGCCGAGAGTAGACCTCGTGAGGTGAGTGAGTCGGTCGACTGTGCTAAATCTTGGGCGTAGATAGCGAGTGAATCAGCATCGGGTGCCGTCACAAGCATAGCCGATTGATGACCATTGACTCCAAGAGTCTCCTCCATAACCTCTAATGAGCGCTGTAGACGAGCGTCACCCTGATAGTTAAGCGACGACATGTCAGAGTTGAACCTCACTTCGGTGAAGAAGAATAACGACACGACGAACGTAACACACAGCACACCGATAAGCCACTTATTCCGTGAATAGTCATACGCTGCCACGCGCTCTATAAGACGCAACGCCCTACTTGACACACTCTGACGTATGATAAGCAGGTGGGGCATAAAGACAAGGCAGAAGAGTAGCGTGCCGACAAGTGTGAGCGAAGCGAAAAGCCCAAGGTGACGTAAGACGGTCGAACTGGTGAAGAGAAGCGCAAGAAACGCTCCTATCGTGGTGAGGCTGCCTATGGTCATAGGTCGCACCATCTCAGCGATAAGTTGCGAGACCGAAGTCACGTGTAAGGCATGCGTCACGATATGTATCGAGTAACTCAACGCAAGCCCCATGATTGTGGCACCCGCCCCAAGCGCCATCTGCGACAACTCTATACCAAGGACGGCAACAATAGCCATTGCGAACGCCGCACCAAAGGCAACAGGCACAATCAGCAAGACCACCGACCTAAGACTACGAAACACAAGCAGCAACACCACCGTGAGCACCGTGAGCGATATGGATAGCGTCAACACCTCATCAGACCTCACACACGACGAGTTAGCCTCCGTGACAAGCGGTGCGCCATAGACGTACACTGTGACCCCCTGCACCCCGTCTTCCCTATGCAGAAGGTCGATAGCGTTATATACCGCACGAGTGAGGCTCTCCGCATCGCCCTGAAGCATGAAGTCCGACGACAGGTCAGCAAACATGACTAACCGCCGCCCATCAGCCGAGAATAGGTAACCATCGTCCATCTGAAGCGACACTCCCACCCTCAGACTCTGCAACCGGTTGAGCACGGGTAAAGCGAGGAGCATGGGGTCAGTGGCAAGATATGGTGCAAGTGATGTGCCAGCAGGCGAGAGCAATATCTCCTTGACTGTGGCAAGACGTGCGGGTATGGCAGCGGGAGTGAAAGCGGAGTCTATGGCGGCATAGTCATCATCGGTAAGCAGGATAGGCAGATGGCGGTATACGAATGCGGCCATCGAGTCGGTCAACTCCTCACCATAGTATAGCGATATATTGGCATCAGACCCAAGTGCGTCACGTAAGTGCTCCGATAGTAACTCAGCGGCATCAATGAGCCGCTCGTCATCACCCATCGGTGGGGTAGGGTCGGTGGCCTTATGCTCCTCGGTCTCAAGTATGAATGTCAGACGATCCATCGTCTTGAGTCTCGAGAGCGTGGCAAGTGCCTGACGGTCAGATTGAGGAAAGAAGTCAGCAAGATTCTCCGATACCCTCATACGCATAGCGCCAAACGCCACCGCTGCGCCAACGACTATCAAAGCAATCCAGAAGCGTAGCGGACGCTCATGAAACCACGAGTAGAGCGAGAGAAAGGAGGAACTCATCGGCGTAAGGCTCTGATGAAAATCCAGGCAAGAGGCCACGTTATCGCGCCAAGCACCACACCAAGTGATATCGAGCCTATCACGAAGGCAAGCATATTCCCGCCTATACTCCCCATCGACGCCTCAGCTGGCGATAGCTTAATGTCTATACCCAGAAATATCCCCCCTATATGCATCGCCCCATAGACAATGAACGGGATGAATGGCGGCAGACTGACATTAGCTGCCGCCGCGGCCACTATCTTATTCACCCTGAACAGTTGCGCCGCGGCTATGGCCGCCACAGTCTGAAAACCCCAAAATGGCATCACCGACATCATCACGCCCAACGCCACAGCCGACGCAAGCCGCTCATTACTCTCCTTGCTATGCAACAGGTTACGGTCAAAGAACCCCCGCCACTCACCATCACGTATCCACCTCCAACAACGACAAGGATAAAACCACAATAACGCGACAAAGAACAACACGGTATTAAGCAGGCTGATACGCGCAAAGTCCAACCCAGGACGAAAGTGCGTGACACGGTCCGCAGGATAGCACACGTTTATCGGCACATTGACCACGCGTACCCCACGCCACGCCAAACGTACTGCCACCTCTACCTCAAACTCATACCGCGGAGTGTAGAACTTCATCTTCTCAATCTCACCAAGTGGATACAGACGAAAGCCACTCTGCGTATCCTCAAGCTTGATGAATGTGAAGAGCCTGAACCAGAAGTTAGAGAACTTATTAGCGAAAGTGTTCTTATGCGGCATGCCATCTGCCTCAATGTTCCGCGACCCGATAATAAACGACCCAGGATGCATCTCCTCATCAATAAGGAGACTCCCCATGTCAGCCGCAAAATGCTGCCCGTCCGCATCCATCGTCACAGCACGCTCAAACCCAAGAGCACGCACCCGACGTAGCGCGGTCATCAAGGCATAACCCTTGCCACGGTTCTTATTGTCCGGATACGCGATTACCGACACCCCACTCAGCCCACCCTTGAGTATCTCCCCCGTACCATCCGTCGACCCGTCATTGACCACGAATACGTCATCACACCACTGACGAGCCTCACGACACACCCGCTCAATAGTCCCCGCATTATTATACGTGGGGATAATAAGGGCGCAGCGCAGACGGCTGGCCAAGTTCCTGCACTCTTGGGCAGTCAGAGCGGGAGTGAGCGTAATAAGAGAGGTTTTTGTCGTTAACTACTCCTCAACGAGGGTCATGCGTATCTTCGTATAGTCGCGCCCATCTGCCGAACGCACCTCCGCCTTGACGTTGAGTGCCTCATCCACAATGAACGATATTTGCACGTCAACGCCATCAGGAATTATCGGCGCAATATATTTGGCGTCTTTGACGGCCGCTATATGTGTCTTGCCAAGCGACAACGCCTGCTCCACGCAGATACGCGTCATCATAAGCGTCATGACTCCAGGCACCACCGGCTTGCCCGGAAAATGCCCCTTGAATATGTCATGTCCTGGGTTGATAGTGATAGTATACAGCCAACCGCCTCCCGCCTGGCACGTGCTCGAGATGATGTTGAAAAACTGGTCCATGCCGCAAAATTAGCCTATTTTCTTCTCAATAAAGTGCCGCAACACCTCTATGGCGCGCTCGTTATCCCCACCTTGTGGCACTATCAAGTCCGCATAACGCTTCGACGGCTCCACAAACTGCAAATGCATAGGCTTGACCGTAGCCTCATAATGGTTCAATATCCCCGACAACTCCCTGCCGCGCTCACTCACGTCTCGTCTGATGCGCCTCGCCAAACGGTCATCAGCGTCAGCGTCAACAAAGACCTTTATATCCATCAACTCCCGCAACTCGGGTATCGCAAGTACCAATATCCCCTCCACAATAACAACATCACGAGGCTCCACATGGACAGTGTCCGGCATACGTGTACTCTCAACAAACGAATACGTAGGTATATCCACCGCCCTGCCCAACCGCAACTGCTCCAAATGCGACACCAGCAACGGAAACTCTATCGCGTCAGGATGGTCAAAATTTATCCTCCTACGCTCCGCAAGACTCAAATGGGCATTGTCATTATAATAGTTGTCCTGACTGACCACCGCCACACGGCTACCGTCCATCCCGCACACTATCTTGTTGACTACCGTCGTCTTGCCCGAACCCGAGCCACCAGCTATGCCAATGATCAACATTATATCACCTCATCATTAATATCTCACCAAAGGTACTGCTTTTCTAATTCAGCTCCTGACCCATATTGAGCACTTTCGGATTTATCCTGATCCCCGCCTTCTCTATATTGCGCTTGCTCCACTCAAAGTTCACCTTGTCCCCCTCACCTATCAGCGACACCTGAGCCCCCTTATCACACATGCCACCCTCGCCCCCGACAAGTAACATCCGACGCCCATACTGACTCCCTATCACCGACTTCGTCATATCAGCATACTGAGCATCCAAATATATAACATCCGACTTAGGCAGATTCCGAGGCTCGTCCGACTCCACCACCTCAATAGGACGACCCTGCACAGCCTTACCCTTAGTCAACTGCCGAAGCTCATTAGCCACATCCTCCGACCCTATCACCGTCATCACGAAATCCTGCGCATTGTCATCCTTAGGCCACGACGTATAGCGCGCAAACTGAAGCAAGAATATAGCCCGCACCTTCGGCTGCTGCTGAGCCAGCACAGTGCCATGCCACGAAAAAAGTACGAGGAGAACCGCCAGGAAGATATTATAGGTCTTCATAAAGGTAATGTGTTAGTGTGTTGATGTATCGTTCTTTATCTCTAAAGGAATTTTAGAACCTAATACGTACCACGCGCACATTTGTTGCGAATAAGTGGAAAATAATCCCCACTATACAAGATTATGACCCGAATATCTCCAAACACTTACAATCTCGCACTAATCACACCAACAAAATAACACCTCGTGTTAAATGCGCCACCCTCCCGACGCCTGTTCAACTCCTCACAAAACGACGCCAACTTCTCCGGCACCTTCTGATAAGCCATATACGACCGACCCCCAATGCCCGCCGTCACATTGACCCGCCGCAACTCACCCCTCGACGCGTCAAAATGACCACCAACCGCATTATACTCGCCACCAGTCCGCGCCATCACCTTCGACGACAACACAATCAACCACCCCGTCGTAATCCGCCCATGCCCCCTTATCCACTCCATGCCATACTCGTATGCCGCCTTCAAGTCAACATTCATCAACTGCTCCACCAATGTGCGACGCGACGACGTGATGCCCTCATCAAAAAGCAACTGCGCCTCCACCTCAGACACAACAACCCAGCTAATTTCTCCTTACTTTCCATATCTATGCTTTCTTCTGCAAAGTTAAAATTCCCAACCCAACTCCCAACCCAACTCCCACACACATTCTACCCACACCCTACCCCAATTATCCAAGATACTGACAATATACTGATAAAGCTGCACCCCCTATACTCCAACATACTGAAACAACACCGACCCCAATGCTCCACTCTCGCACCCCGCACCCTCCCCGCACCCCAAAAATAACAATTTGTCCCCCATAAAATGTCAATTCTTCTACGGTATACAAATCATGCAAACAACATACACAAATCATGCAAACACCCTCCCGGCAACCTTATTCAACACAACCCCCTCCCACAACCTTAATTATTCCTAAATATCAACCCACGTCAACTCAACCAACATATCCACATCACGCAACACGACCACATTAGCGTAATAAATATTTTTATACATTCGCGGTTTGATAAGGTTCTAAAAACTAAAGCTATGTATTGGACTCTTGAATTAGCCTCGAAACTCGAGGACGCCCCCTGGCCAGCCACCAAGGATGAGCTCATAGACTACGCTACGCGCTCCGGCGCACCACTCGAAGTCATCGAGAACCTGCAGGAAATCGAGGACGACGGCGAAGTCTACGAGAGCATCGAAGACATCTGGCCCGACTACCCAAGCAACGAGGACTTCTTCTTCAACGAAGACGAATACTAATGCACAGGGCCGACATCCCAAATAAGACCGCCCGCCTCCTATGCCACAATCATCGGCGGCGGGCGGCTTTCTATTCCCAACACCAAGCATAATATCATCCCACGATGGAACAACAAAAAAGATACTTCCTCAACGAAAACCAAATCCCACGACAGTGGTTCAACATCGCGGCCATAATGCCCAATAAACCACTCCTCCCCCTCAACCCCAAAACCCGTAAACCAATGTCCGCCGAAGACCTCTTCCCCATCTTCGCCGAGGAGGTCTCCAAGCAAGAACTTAACTACACCGACGAGTGGATCGACATCCCCGACCAAGTCCGCGATATGTACAAAAGCTATCGCAGCACTCCTCTCGTCCGTGCCTACGGCCTCGAAAAAGCGCTCGACACCCCCGCGCACATCTACTTCAAAAACGAAAGCGTCAGCCCCGTAGGCTCCCACAAACTCAACTCCGCACTCGCGCAAGCCTACTACTGTAAACAGCAAGGCGTAACCAACGTCACCACCGAGACAGGCGCAGGACAATGGGGATGCGCTCTCGCCTACGCGGCCAAAGTATTCGGACTCGAAGCCGCCGTATACCAAGTCAAAATCAGCTTCAACCAAAAACCCTACCGACGAGCCATCATGCAGACATTCGGCGCGCAGGTCACCGCCTCCCCCTCCATGTCCACTCGCGCCGGACGTGACATCCTCACACGCGACCCCAACAACCAAGGCTCTCTCGGCACCGCCATATCCGAAGCCGTAGAACTCGCCATGTCCACACCCAACTGCAAATACACACTCGGCTCCGTCCTCAGCCACGTCACACTCCACCAAACAGTCATCGGCCTCGAAGCTGAAAAACAAATGGAAATGGCTGGCGAATACCCCGACATAGTAATCGCCTGCTTCGGCGGTGGCTCCAACTTCGGCGGAATCGCGTTCCCCTTCATGCGCCACACAATTAAAGACGGAAAGAAAGTCCGTTTCATAGCCGCAGAACCCACAAGCTGCCCTAAACTCACACACGGCGTATTCCAATACGACTTCGGAGATGTCGCAGGCTACACCCCGCTCCTCCCAATGTACACCCTCGGCCACAACTTCATGCCTGCCAACATCCACGCCGGAGGCCTGCGCTACCACGGCGCGGGAGTCATAGTAAGCCAACTCCTCAAAGACGGATACATGGAAGCCGCCGACATCCGACAACTCGAAAGCTTCGAGGCCGGTCTACTCTTCGCCCGCACCGAGGGCATAATACCCGCCCCAGAGTCCTGCCACGCCATCGCGACAGCCGTACGCGAGGCTAAACGTTGCAAAGAGGAAGGCAAAAGCCAGGTCATACTCTTCAACCTCTCAGGTCACGGCCTAATCGATATGTCCGCCTACGACCAATACCTCAGCGGCAGCCTGCAAGACTACGTCGTAACCGACGAGGAAGTACAACGCAACCTCGAGCAAATCGAGAAAATTATCTAACACATAACACATAACACTGCCGCACGACCGTCGACCACCTCCGACGCTCGTGCGGCTATTTTTAACCCCTAACCACACCACAACGGATATTTCTCCACCTTAAAACAACTCCTCTCCACCATCACGCGACCAACTCAATATAAATTTGCCAACGTTAACGTAACGTCTTTTACGATTCTTATAATATGAAGAGATATTACCTCTACGTTGCCCTCGCGGCAGCCACCTCCCTAAGCCTCGCCTCCTGCTCCGACGATAACGCCGACGAGCCACAAATCGTCGTGCCAAACTCCGGCGACGACAACGCCTCCTCCGACGACAACGACGAAATCGACCCCGACAACTTCACCATCCCTACCTACGCCGACGACTACTCCTCCATCTCCGGTTGGGCCGACCGAGCCAAATGGAACCTCGCCAACGTCCACGACCCCTCAGTCGTCTACTGGACCGACGGCTACTACTACATGTGGGGCACCGACGCCTCCTACGGCAACGCCCACGACGGCCACGGACACTTCCAAGGCAAACGCTCCAAAGACCTCGTCAACTGGGAATGGGTCCCCGGCATATTCTACGACCAGGCTCGACCATCCTGGATCCTCGAGAAAGTAAATGAATACCTCACACTCGCTGGCAAAGAGACAGTAACCGACAAAGACCTCTCACTCGGATGCTGGGCCCCCTGCGCCCGCAAAGTGACAGTCAACGGACTCGCCAAAATCCGTATGTACTTCAGTATCGTCTTCGACGGCACTGCCAACCCTAAAACCATGATCGGTGGCAACCAAGGCACACCCGCGCTAATCGGAGTATGCGAAACAACCGACCCCAACGGCGGCACATGGGAACACCTCGGCTTCGTAACTTGCTCCTCTGCCGACCACGAGTTCACCACCTCCAACCTCAACGCCACACAATGGGGCGGCTTCTACTACTACAACGCTATCGACCCCACCTACATCATCACCCCCGACGACGAGCACTGGCTCATACACGGCTCTTGGCACAGCGGCTTCGCAGCTCTCCAAATTAACCCCCTAACAGGCAAACCTCTTTACCCCATAGAGGGCAGCCCATGGCTCGCCTCAGCCAGCGCCGTACACGAAACCTATGGCGTCAACGTCAGCTCACGCTCCGCATCATCACGCTGGCAGGCAAGCGAAGGACCAGAGGTCATATACCACGACGGCTACTACTACCTCTTCATGGCCTACGACGGACTCGACGTCCCCTACAACACCCGTGTCGTGCGTGCCGAGAATATCACAGGACCTTACTACGACATCACCGGACGCAACAACACTAATGGCCGAGGCGACTGCTACCCCGTCGTCACACACCCCTACAAATTCCAAAAAGGATGGGGCTGGGTAGGCATAAGCCACTGCTGCATATTCCCTAAGAAAGGCAAACAAGACGCCACAGAGTGGTTCTACATGTCTCAAGGCCGTCTCCCAGCTGGCGCTAATGGCAACGCCTACGCCAACGCCATAATGATGGGCCATGTCCGCAAACTCGTATGGGCCCCCGCCTCAGCTTCCGACCTCTCCAACCGCTGGCCCATAGCCCTCCCCGAACGCTACGCCGCAGTGCCAAACTACGGCGAACTGACCGCCGACAGCATCATCGGCAAATGGGAACACATCGACCTCTCCTACAACTACGGCGTGCAAGACGAAAGCTCCTACGTCAACTTCAACGAGAACGGCACCATAACCGACAACGATGGCAACAAAGTCCTCGGGGGCGAGTGGAAATACGACGCCACTAACAAACTCCTCATCATTGGCTCAGCCGCAATATGCATCGAACGTGAGGTCGACTGGGAAGCCTCCCCACGCTGCGTCACACTCGTCTACGCCGGCATAGGACAAGACGGCAAAACCACATGGTGGGGCAAGAAAGTCGAATAACACCAACACACATAATCCAACAAGGGCACGTCATCCTCAGATGGCGTGCCCTTACCTTTCCCGCACAACGTATTTTCACTATCTTCGCCTGCCAACTACCCCTTCTCAGTATGCAACAGTTCCAAATAATAGTCGATGGCGTAGGCCCAGTACTCTACCACGAGAACCCAAGAGCCAGCCGGCTGATTATGCGTGTCGACGCCAACGGCCTCGTGCGTGTCACACTCCCCTATGGCGCACTCCGCCTGCCACAATGCGAAAACATCGTCCGCAACTTCGTCTCCAGCAATATCAACTATATCACCCACCGGCGTAATGAACTCCGCAACGCCAACAACAACAACCCACAAGAGGGTAGGGGACTACTCTTCAACCCCGACACCCCCTTCAAAACACGCTCCCACACCCTCCGCATGATGCCCACATCCCGCGACGGCAATCTCCATGCCACAGTAGGCAACGGGTGGATAAGCCTGATACACAACCCCAACACCGATTTCTCCAACCCCAACCTTCAGAAGTTCATCCGTAAAGTGATAGGCAAAACCTATGCCGCCGAGGCGCGCTCCTTCCTCCCGCAGCGTGTATCGCATTGGGCAACAAAGCTAAACCTCCTCTACAGCCACGTCGACCTACGAGATATGACCAGCCGATGGGGCAGCTGCTCCTCCTCAGGCCGTATATGCCTCAACGTACAACTAATGAAACTCCCCGACCGACTCATCGACCTCGTCATCCTCCACGAACTCACACACACCATCCACCCCGACCATAGCCCAGCCTTCTACGCCGACCTCAATAAGTTCCTCAACGGCAACCACGACGCCCTGCGCAACGAACTCAAATCCTACTCCACAATGGTCACCCCCAAAGACTCCTACCCCATGACGTAAGCCAGGCACGCAAGACCAAGCCTGACACCCCCTATCTCCTTCAACGCCATACAGCACGACTCCGATGTCGCGCCAGTCGTAAACACGTCATCTATCACCAGCAACGTCTTCCCCACCGCCTCATCCGCCCTGCGACCCAACGAGAACTTATTATTCACGTTCGCATACCGCTTCTTCATCCCCAACTTCGTCTGCGTAGGCGTATACGTGCTCCGCACCAGCACATCCGTCATTATCGGTATCCCCGTGACATCCGAGAACCCCTTAGCCAACAACATACTCTGGTTATACCCGCGCTTGCGTTGCCTCTTAGGATGCAGCGGCACAGGTATCAACGCATCGTATGGTGCCGTGAAACCCGCCGCAAGCGCCCTGCGCCCCATAGCTCGCCCCAAATCACGCGCTATCAGCTGATCCCCATGATACTTGAAATCATGTATCAACCTGCGCAACCTCTCTCCCTGACGAAAATAATAACAACTGAACGCCGACACCAACTCCACCCGCCCATCCATCCTCTCCTCCATAGGATTATACTTCCACGACTCAAAAAATGTGATAGGCAACTTCCCCAAACACTCACCACATATACCCAACTCCTCCTCCTCAAGCGACTCCCCGCACACACTGCAATAATGCACCGGGAACAGCAACTCCATAAATCCCCCCGCAAGATTACGCACCACGCGTATAGGACGAGCCAATATCCCCATATCCCCCAACTGCCTACTCCTTAGGCTTGAACCTAAGCCCCATCACGATGACGTCATCCACAGCACTCAGGTTATGCCTCCACTCATCAAATGTGGCGTTCAGCTTGCGCATCTGATCCTCCATAGGCTCATCCGCTATGCTCTCAAGCATTGTGGTGAACCGCTTAGTCGAGAACTTTATCGCGTCCTCCTCCTCCAATACTCCATTCTTCAACTGGTCTTCCTTCGACGTGTCTATGCCCAACTGGTCCGTATACCCGTCCGAGCACATATATATGCTGTCCCCCTCCTGCAACTGCGATGTCGTCTCCACAAACTCATTGTCATTCCATACATCACCTATCGCGCGGCGTGTCCCCTTGATTGTCGTCAACACCCCATGTCTCACCACGAATACCGGACGCTTAGCCGCCGCCGACACCATGATGCCCGTCTTCATATTGACGTCTATAATGGCACAGTCCATACCATCCCGCGTCTCCACACTCTGATTCTTGTTCAGTGTCTGCTTTATCTCCTTGTCAAGCCTGCAAAGCAACTTGGCAGGATGCCGCATCTCAGGCTCACGCGTCGCCTCATTCAGTATCGTCGTGCCAATAAGTGTCATGAACGCGCCCGGCACACCATGCCCCGTGCAATCCGCGCAGCATATCAACGCATGGTCGTCATACATGTTGAACCAGTAGAAATCCCCACTCACTATGTCTCGTGGACGAAATATCAAGAACGAGTCCGAGAACGGCAAGTCACGTATGCTCGTGCGCGACGGCAACACAGCCGTCTGTATCCTGTTGGCATACGTTATGCTCCCCAATATATCCTGATTCTTATGCTCAATCTCGTTCTTCTTGTCGTTTATCTCCTTCGTCTGACGCGCCACCTCCGCCTCAAGCTCCTGCTGCCTCTCCATAAGCTTACGCTCCCGCCAACGTGCAAACTGCCTGACGGCAAACAATAGGAATATTACACTGGCTATCGGAAACCAGAACATCTTCCAGAATGGCTTGTCTATGTGTATCTCTATCTTCAACGGACGCTGACTCACTATGCCCGAGCTGTTGAACGCCCTAATGTTCAGCGTATAATCCCCATCAGGTATATAGTCAAACTCCTTATGATTCTGCGACCCAAGCGACTGCCATTGCGGCGCCGACTCGTCACCCTCCCTCTGCATATAATACTCGTAGGTCACGTTAGCCTGGTCTTTCATACAGATGCCCACAAACTCAAACTCCAACTTGTCTGGCTCACCACTATACGGATACGGCAAGTCTATCGGCTCATGTATGTCATGCTTCTGCCCCGACACCACAACATTGGTCAGGTTGATAATCGGCGCCACACCATTCCGCTTGTCGTATGCGCTTATGTAATGCACCACCCCGCGGTTCGATGCAAACCACAAATCCCCATTCTCACTCTCATGCGCATCCGTAAAATCATAGTCCAGCCCATTCTCAGGCCCAAACGTGCGCATATTGCCATTCCCCAAGTCTATACAACTAAGCCCCGGCTGATGGCACACCCATATATGCCCATTGCCATCGCGCGACAGCCCATAGCAATAGTTCTTCTTTAGCCCATCCGCCGTGGTTATCGTGATAACCGAGTCATTCGTCATGCACAGCACGCCATTATTGACCGTGGCAAGCCAAAAACGCCCCCTGTCATCCGTAACCATCCCCGCCACGTCAACAGGCACATCCGCAAGCCTATGCACATCAAACGTCTCCGAGTTATACAGCATCGCTATGCCACCATCCTTAGCCCCAAGCCACAACTGCCCGTCAGGGTCAAAGGTCACAAAGTTGATGAAGTTATGCGGCAATCCGTCCTCCGTAGTATAATACCTCGAATTATGCGCCCCCACAAGGCTATACGTCAATAGTCCCCCAGCCGTCGCCGCATAAAGGCACGTGTCATCGGCTATTATCCCATTGACGGTCAACTGGCTCGACTGCATGGCACGTGTGTCAAGCTGCTTGAACTTACTATCCCCCTGCTGCCGATAATAGATGCCCGCGCCACGTGTAGCCACATACTGCGTATGGTCGGGATTGGCAAATATGATTCCCGTGACATCTATACGGTTCGGAAACCCATTACGGCTGTCATAGATGTCAAAGTTGGATATACACTTCGTATCCATGTCTATTATCCCGTCATTAGTCCCCATCCATAGCCTATCCCCCTCAAGATATGTGGCAAAAACCTTCGTCTTAGTCAACCCCACGTCCGATAGGTTATACTGCGCGAAATAGTTGTTTATCCACGCCACAACACCACCGCCATACGTGGCGAACCAGAATATCCCCTCACGGTCCACAAGTATATCCGCCACATAGTCATTGCCCAACCCGTTTGTGTTGTCCAACGTCAGGCATTCCACATAGTCATCCGTCTCCTCCCTATACTCCCACTCCTTAACACCATTGCCCCACGTCCCCAAAAACAAGTTCCCCGACTCATCCTCATATATAGCCCGTATATCATACGCCGCTACTCCCCCATTCGTACACACCTTGTCACACTGACTCAATATCTTAGCCCCATTCGACGGCGAGTAACGGAATATCGACCCGTCATCCTGGCACACCCAAAACTCCTTGCCATTGCGTGTCGGCACAATCCGAGTCACCGTCGTCGACGGTATCTCCGTAATCTCCTCTGGCGAATGTAACTGACCATTGCCATCAACCTTCACCATCAGCAACCCGTCCGACGTCCCCACAAGCAATATCATCGAGTTGACCGCGCATATCGACGTGTACATACGGCTGCCAAACAACTCCTCGTCAAAGAAAGTCGTCACATTCCGCTCCGGGTCTATCTTGACGATACCCATATTCTGCTCAATCGCCCATATATTGCCCCTGTCGTCAAGACACATGTCCTTTATCGGCGCCGACATCCTCTCATCTTGCGGTATCTTGACGAACTGCCGCCCGTCATTAAGCGTGAACGAGCCATTCCCATGCCCGCACCACAACTGCCCATCAGTGTCAATGAGCATCTTCGAGATATAGTTGTCCGATAGCGAGTCGCGGGTGAAGTAATTCGTGAAGTGTATGCCGTCATAGCGCGACAACCCCTCTGCCATGCCAATCCAAACAAAACCACTATTGTCCTGCACAAGACTGTAAATGTAGTTCTGTGGCAGCCCCTGCGCGTTGCCAAACTTCGAAAGGTTGAAGTTCTGAGCACGAAGCACCACTGCCGCGCACAATAGTGACAGCAACGTAATGGCGATTCTCTTGATGGTCATCTGTTAGGTTTCTTTATCCACCAATGCCGACACATCGTGCAATGACTGCGCAACGCGTCGGCAATGGGGAGTATGGTTGTTAGGGCAGAGCCAGCCAGCCTACTTCTTAGGCTTGACTCCTATGCTGTACTTGTATTTGGGTATGCCGCCAATAGGAACACTGTAGAATGGCATCAACTCACCATACTGGTTCTCTAAGAAGATTACTACATTGTTGTTCTTCAGTGGCTTATTCTTATACTTTATCATCTGGATGTCCCACGAGGTGTTCTTCTCCTCATCGGCCACCTTATGCGTGCTCGTAACCCATTCATTGTTATTGCTGACCTTCATCATCTCCCCGTTCTTCGCAACGGAAATAATGCGCAACATGCCATCCTTGTCCCAGTCAAAATTACTCTGCTTCAACGAGATGGTCTTGTCGTCTATGTATGGGTATATATGCGATATCTCCGTGCCAACGTCATAAAGACGGAACTTATACTTGAAGTAATAAGCAAATGCACCGTCCACCTTGATGTTGTCATCCTTCTTGCGACTCAAGAACAGCCTATACATATTGCCGTCATCTCCGTTAAGCCCCTCAATGACAAGCTTGAATGTCCGTCCCCCAAACTCAGGCAAATCCTCTCCCTCCGATGGATTGAACGGTCCAAAGGTATACCAATTGCCATCAAACTTAGGGTCTACACCAAAGGTCTTGGTCGCAAGCATCGTCCCGCTCTTATACTTACCTTTGATATTGCTCTTCTGGGCATCCTTGTTAGAGCACGACTCCTTGCCCCCATACACCGAGAACCGTGTCTTGGTGTTCCAATCACCACGCAACTCATCATTGTCGCCCCCGCAATCAGGGTCAAATACGCGTATGTAGATAGGGGTGGAACAGTCCGCCGGAATAGAAAAAAAGATAATCTGTACAAAATTGTCATCGCCCCATTCGGTCTCGCTGTCTTTACCGAAGGTCATGAGAAATGGGATGTTTTCATCATCGCCTGGTACTGGTTGGGCTAAGGCTGATGTGAAACCAGCAACAAGCGCAAGCATGGCGAATAGCCGTTTCATCTTCATAAGAACGAAATCCTTTTTTAGTTGATATGCAATGAACTTGTACGGCGTTCGCAAACGAATGTTACTAAATGGTGGAGATTATTCCACGTTTACGTAAGTCCATGTGGCACGCCGCTCATTCTCATTCCTTGCATCAATCGTGCCACATTCCACCCTGTATTTCCCCCTTTTGCTGAATACTGTCGTTGCCGACTGCCCCTTGACCTTGTCCCCATTGCCCATGTCCCAATAAAACTCTCGTGGACGAAACTCTGGCAACCCTTCCGTATTAGCCACAAACGTGACAGGCTCTCCCGCCTTGATATGCTTGGGTATAAGCAATCCCACCTGCTCCGGCTTACGTATCTCAAGCTGATACTGAGCAAGGGCGAACATCTCTTCGCCCGACGTCTTGTCAAGCACGCTGAGTTCAATGTCATACGTCCCAACCCCAGGATAGCAATGCTCCACCTCAAGACCTACTGCCGTATCCCCATCTCCAAACGACCACTTGCATACAAACTCCGTGGTGTCATAATTCTCCGCCGACGCCTCATATAGCGTATAGCACAACTCCATACTCTCAAGCGAGTCCGACTGCGCAAAGGTCGGGAATGTCCGCCTGAAGTAGTATATGTTGTCCCGCCCCTCACGGTTCGATGTCAGATAACCCCACTTCTCATCATCGCTATACCAAAGCCCATAGTCGTCTCGCATACTCGACAATTCGTCATCAAACTTCTGAGGCGTGGCAAATGTCCCATCTTCAGCTCGGTATGTGTAATATAGCGTCAACCCCTGACTATCATCACGCCCGTTCGACGAGAAGAATATCTTACCCGTAGAATGTATGAATGGCGCCGTCTCAATGCCAGGCGAGTTAACCTCCGGCCCCATGTTGACCGGCTCACTCCACCCAAACGATGTCTTCCGACAGTAATACAAATCAACACGCCCCTCACCTCCAAGCGCGTCCGAGGCGAATACCATGAAACTGCCGTCAGGCGCTATGGCTACCATGCCATTGCTGCACTTCTCTGGCAACCCTTGCAACTTGACGGGGGCTGTGTTCTCATCAGGATAAACGCAAATCTCCAATGGCGCGCCACGCAATGCCGTAGCACTCATGTCATTCTGACTCACATACGCCTGATCCTCTGTCCCAAACGACACAGAGAGCATATTATACCCCTTACGCCCATTAGTATACACAGGCCGTGGCCGACCATCAGGCCGCCTGTTCTTAACCGCCACCTTGTACAGCTGATATGGATGCTGACCACGCTGGTCAACATACGTCTTGCCCAAGCTCCACTTACGATTACAAGCAAAATATAGTGTAGAGTCACGTAGCACAGGGCATATAGACGAGGCATTGTCGGCAAGGTCAAGTCGCTCAATGACGAACTCCTGTGCCGTAGCATGAATCGGCGCTGCCCCAAAGAGGATAGCACTGAGCAGTGCAACCAGAATGAATAGCTTATTAGTCATTGTCAGTCAAACTCTTGTGGTTAATAGAACCGTGGACCGACGGCCTTTATCTTATATATGAAGTCATATTGTAGACTTATCTCATGACTTCCACCACTGTACGACTTCAGTGGCCCCATATCCATCGAGTAGTTATATGCCACCTTCCACCGTGTATTGGGCTTAAACGCTAACCCAAATGTGGCCTCCTTTGTCGTACGATATGCCACCGACAACCATACCATCTCTCGCCAAATGCCACTGACACTGCCCGAGGCGTCAATATCCTCTCCCTTCCTGTAATTGACAAGCGCCGATGGTTGTAACGCAAAGTCCTTGCCAAGCTGAAACCAGTAGCCACCACAAGCTATATACGTCGCGTCAGCTGGGGCAAACTTAGTATCCTTCTTCTCAAAGTCATTGGTGACGAAAAACGACGATGTGCTAAGCCCCGCAAAGAACCGTTTCCCATAGAACGACACGCCAAAGCCCAACAGTGGTGCTATGCCCGTCTCGTTCTCCGCAAAGGATTCATCGCCAGGGTCTATGGTGTTCACTTTAGCCCAGTTATACGAGCGGAACGCCGCACCCGGCTGCAAGGCGAATCCAAGCCACGCTTCCGACGATACCTGCGTCCTATAACCCACCGTGGCAAGCACTCCCGCATTTGTGGTCTGATGTAGCGACTGGTAATATAGGCTCAATCCTGTCGTGAGTTTCTCATGACGCATCGGAGTGTTGACCGTCAAGAGACCACTAAGCGGCGTGCTCTCAATAGTCGCCCACTGTCGACGGGCGCTGCCGAATAGACTAAGCCCCTCCCTACATCCCGCAAACGAGGGGTTGACGGCAAAATAGTTGTGCATATATTGCGACACGACGAGCTCATTCTGCGCCACAGCCGACACAGCGGCCATAAACGCAAAGAAGACTGGCAGAGCTCTTAGAATCAGGTGCTTCATGTTGTGGGGGCAAGTGTTGTTACTTCGACCGTTTGATGACAAGCGTCTGTTTAATGGGCTTTATTCCGTCGCCCTGTAATACGTACACATAGTAGCCATCCGCTACTCCCTGGGCATCCCAATCATTGCGATAGTTGTCCGCCTGAAACACTTGCTTGCCATGGCCGTCAACCACCGTGACGCTATTATTCTCAGGCAACCCCTCTATGACGAAGCGGTCATTACGTCCATCACCATTAGGACTGAACCCGCCCGGCGTGCGTAGCGGCATCGAGAAGTCTACCGATAAAGATACTGTGTCCGATGGGCAAGGCGCGTCACCATCCAGGTCTGTCTCTATAACGTAATACGAGGCTATCGACGAGACTGTCGAGTATGCCGTGGCAGTGGTCATATTAGCGTCTATCGATGCAAAATTCTGACTCCCCTCCGACACTCCCCATGTGAATTGATGACTCTCCGACGTGGCAGTCAACGTGATATGCGCCTCCGTCCCCTCCGTCACTACCGAGTCGACAGCAAACGACGGCGTAGGCTTACGGTCAACAACGGTTATCGACCCGTGTTTAGTGGCGTTCGTGGCATGACAACCATTACGATCATATACATCTGCCACCCTTATGACCTGTGCATCCGTGACGTGTATATACGGGAACGTATGAACCCCCACCTTGTCATACGTGAAAGTGTCCCCCGTGGTAAGCTGTAATGTGAATGGGGCATGCCCATCAACGCTGAACTGACCACTGACATACCTGTTAGGATCCTCATTCTCTCCTATCGATGTGCATATCCTCACCGGTTCATCCACTCCCCACTCCTCACGTGCCAATATAGCCTCCGGACTGCCCGTGAACGATATGTCTCGTGTGAACGACGCCGAGCACGTGTTGCCCACTGTCTTGATTATCTTCACACGTACCGTCTTGATTGTCGTCAGCAGGTTCCCCTCAGCGTCATAGTGCGACGACGAGAAGAATGCCGTATCCTTATTTGCGTCAACAGCAAACTCCGTCCCCTCCGCAATCCATTGCCACGTGGATATGTCACGCCAATGAGGGTCTGTCTTGACCGTCCCCTCATACCCGCAATTCGATAGCGGTGTGATAAGCGACAACCTATGAGGGTCGTCAGCAGGCAACGCGTCGCTGGCTACTGGCTTCCCATATATGCGCCACGTAGTCGAGCCTCCGCCCGTTATCTCAAGCGGATACTTGTCATAGTCCGAGTTCGATAACTGTACCTTGGTAAGCGTGAGCGTCACGTCCGCATATCCCGCCTCAAGCCCCCCCTCAATGTCCGAGAGAGTATAACTGTCAAGGGCGATGTTGAATTTATTGTCCTCTATGTTCGACACAAAGCCGCCCGCACTCAATGTCTCGTTAGGCATGAGTGAGATTTTATATGCTATCGATAGCTGCGAATAATTGTCGGGCAGGTCTCTAAGTACCAATGTGCAACTTTGACCCAAAGTGTTGTCACACACCTTTATCGTGTCCTCCGCGCACGAGACGCTCTGCGCATCGACAGCACCGCTCCACGTGAACACGAGAAGGGATACCAGCGTCGGCAGAATGAGGGGCTTTATGTGGCGTTTCATTAACTGTTCTGCTCTGTTTCAGAGTGACGTATCGTTATTGCAAGATTGATAAAGATAGCAATTATGTTGTCAAAAGCCAAAACTAACCCAATAAAATCTATTTCCCCGTCACCCGCTTATACAAGTCAAGGGCATACAAGTCCGTCATACCACTGACCGTGTCCACTGCGCTAAGTATCTTGTCATACATCGGCGCATCCTGCCCAACCCTATACTGCTCAGGTATGAACGGCAACAACAAACTCGAATAATACTGATCCTGATGTATCAACGCCCCCAAAAACTTGTCCGTAAGTGTGCCTATTATCTCAAAACCCGACAAGTCAATCTCCGCCACACTCTGATGATGATATATCCTGTCAATAGCCGTCTGCGCCATCCTGCCCATCGCCATCTCGACCCTCCCCGTCAAATGACTCATAAGCGACCCCTGAAACCGCCCCTCAAGTATCTCCCCTATGTTATCACAAAAAATAGCAGTAGCCTCACGCACAAGCCGACCTATGATAAGCGTACGCATATACGCCACCTGCTCATGCCGGTCCGTGACGTGCGCGCATACATTGTTGAGCGAGTCAAATGTCATCGCATCCTCCACTGGGTCAAAGTAGTTAGTGAAGAGCTCCCGTGTCTCATCATACGTGAAGATGCCCAGCCGATACGCATCCTCAATATCCATCGCCTGATAACAGATATCATCAGCCGCCTCAACCAGATACACAAGCGGGTGACGTGCAAAGGTCTTGCTCGACGCATCCACCATGGGTATGTTCAACGTCTCCATAATCGAGTTGAACGTCTCCGCATCCTGCTGGAAATAGCCGAACTTCTTCACCCCAATCGATGGCCGTGGATACTTTATTATCGACGCCAACGCCGGGTACGTCAACGAGAACCCACCCCGCCTACGCCCCGTGAACGAGTGACTCAACAACCGGAATGTGTTAGCGTTACCGTCGAAGTTCTCCACGTCAGCACGCTGCTCCGGACTGAGCTCCTCAAGATACTCCCTACCATGGGCGTTCAAGAAGTAATGCTGTATAGCTCGCTCCCCCGAATGTCCAAACGGTGGATTCCCCATGTCGTGCGCAAGGCTCCCCGCCGACACTATGTCACTTATCGACCACAATATGTCAGCATGCTCAGGGTCAATAGTCACTAACCTCTGTGCCACACTGTTACCAAGCGACCTCCCCACCGACGCCACCTCAATGCTATGCGTCAACCTGTTATGCACAAACACCGCGCCTGGCAACGGGAACACCTGAGTCTTATTCTGAAGCCGCCTGAATGGTGGAGAGAATATTATCCGATCATAGTCACGCTGAAACTCCGTGCGCGACATCTCCATACGTGGTGTCTGACGACCCGTACGACGTGCTATCAGAAGCTCTTCCCACTTCATCTGTCAAGTATGTTGAATTGCTCGAAATGCCGTATATAATAACGCCATATCATACTGTATGGCCTCACCTCCCTCACCAACTCCCGTGCCCTCGACACCTTGAGCGCGCCACGTTTGCGCATCGTCTCCCCCAGCCTGCGCCAAAAGTCTATATGCGCCCTCAATATCGCCACAAACTGACTCCCCTCGCCACCTGTCAAATACCGCATCGCCGCAACTCCGTCAAGTGCCATCCTCCCCCACAACACCACCCACCACCACCGACTATTATAGTTCTTCACTATCATAGTCAGATTATTACGAAAGTTCAAATATGTCTTACGAGGATTACCCTGTGCCAACGTCGCCCCACCAAGATGATACACCTTCGCCCCATCCGTAACCGCCACAACCTTCCAACCCCTATTCCTTATCCTCCAGCAATAATCTATCTCCTCCATATGCGCAAAGAAGTCCCCATCAAGCCCACCCTCCTCCAAATACAACTCCCTACGTGTCATCAAAGCTGCGCCACTCACCCACAAGCACTCCGCACGCTCGTCATACTGACCCCGATCCTCCTCCACACTGTCCATAACCCTCCCACGACAGAACGGATACCCAAACATGTCAACATAACCACCCGCCGCTCCGGCATACTCAAACCTGCTCCTGTCCTTATCGTCTATAAGCTTCGGCCCACAAGCCCCCACGCTCAAATCCACATCCATCAACTCCACCAACGGCTCAAGCCACCCCTCTGCCGTCTCCACATCCGAGTTCAACAACACCACATACTCATGACCTATCTCCCGCAACGCCCTGTTATACCCCTCGGCAAACCCATAATTCTCCGACAACCTCACCACACCTACCTCCGGAAACTCCCTCTCCAGCATCTCCACACTCCCATCACTCGACGCATTATCCGCCACAATGACATCCACACCCCCACATGCCTTACTCGTCGACACGACCGACGGCAGGTAATGACGCATCAGCTCACACCCGTTCCAGTTCAATATGACTACCGCCGTCTTATTCATCGCTCCCCAAAATGCCTACCCACAATCTCCCTAAACACCACGTCACACTCCCCATTGCTCGCCACCATCTCACCACCGAATATGTAATCCCCCCCACCACCGAAGTCCGTCACCTTGCCTCCTGCCTCCGTCACCAACAACACACCCGCCGCGACATCATACGGCTTCAAATCATACTCAAAGAACGCCTCATACCGACCACACGCCACATACGCCATATCCGTGGCAGCCGACCCCAACCGACGTATCCCCGCACTCTGACACATCACCTCCGTCAACGCCCCCATATACTGCTCCAAACGCCCAAAGTTGCTATAAGGAAACCCGGTAGCCACCAACGCATTATCAAAATCCGTACCCGACACGTGTATCGCCACGCCATTCATCGTCGCTCCCTCTCCCAACGCTGCCGTGAACAACTCATCACGACTCATCTCATATACCACACCCACCACTATCTCATCCCCCTCCATCAGGGCTATCGATATCGCAAATGGCGGCTGACCATGTATGAAATTCGTCGTCCCGTCTATCGGGTCTACTATCCACTTCAAACGCTCACCCCCGTCCCGTCTCGTCTTCTCCTCGGCTATGAACCCCGCCTCCGGCACTATCTCCTCCAACTCCGCCACCAACATCCTCTCGCTGAGCTTGTCCATCTGGGTCACAAAGTCATGACGACCTTTCGTCTCTATACTCAGGCCCACGTCCTCTCGCTCGCGCATAGCCCATATCTGCGAGCCTACTCGTCTCGCCAACTCCCCAACTTCGCGCCTTATCCTGCGCAACTCCTTATTTTCCATGACGCAAATGTACTCATAAAACACAAGCAGTCCGCCCCGTACCCCAGGACAGACCGCTACTATATCTCTGTCTCTTCCTACAAACTTACCGACAAGAAGATATCCCGAAGCGACTTATACGTCCCCTCTGCCTCTACCTTCATCTGACTTCGACTCACCCAACGAGCCCCAGTAATCCCCTCCTCCGCCTCAGGCGTCAACTTCGGACGACCAGGCACCGACATCGAAAACCACACCGTACGCTTCAATACCATCTTATCCTTGATGTAATACGTATGATAAGTCTCCTGTATCCTGTCTATAACGTTCACTCCCTTCAAACCGGTCTCCTCGCCAACCTCACGCATCGCCGTCTGGACTGGCCCCTCGCCCTGCTCCGCCTTGCCCTTCGGCAAGTCAGGCACCCCCTTGCGGTCTATCACCAAATACTCGTCATCACCGTCATGTATCAACCCCCCTGCGGCATTGACTATCGGAAACAACGAGAAAAAGGCCTTCGACAACACATTAAGGTCATCGGCCAATATGCACATGTCAGGCCTGCTCTCATCCGCCACAAACGCGTCAACAAGACCCCGTAACTGCTCAACGTCCGTGAAAAACTCCACGTCCTGGTAGCCAACCGTGACGAAACTCTTAACGTTAAGCTTGATGTGTCGGCTGTTGAAAAATATCTTCATCTGATGTGTCTATTGTCTGTCGTCCGTCCTATAGCGTAGCCTAAAACTCCGCATGACCCGGCGTGCGTGGGAACGGTATAACGTCCCTGATATTCGCCATGCCCGTCACAAAGAGGATAAGCCGCTCAAAACCAAGACCAAATCCCGAGTGAGGACACGTGCCATACCTCCTCGTGTCCAAATACCACCACATGTCCTTCATCGGTATCTTCAACTCCTCTACGCGAGACATCAACTTACCATAGTCCGACTCTCGCTCCGAACCCCCTATAATCTCCCCTATCCGTGGGAACAACACGTCCATCGCACGCACCGTCCTGCCGTCCTCATTCTGCTTCATATAGAACGCCTTGATCTCCTTAGGATAATCAGTCAAAATAACCGGCTTCTTGAAATGCTCCTCCACCAAATAACGCTCATGCTCCGACGCCAAGTCCGCTCCCCAAAACACCGGGAACTCAAACTTATGACCCTTTGCCACGGCATCCTCCAAAATCCTAATACCCTCCGTATACGGCAGACGAACAAACTCATGCGACGTCACAAAACGTAGACGCTCTATCAACTCCGAGTCTATCATCTTGTTCAAGAACTCCAAGTCCTCCATACAATTGTCAAGAGCCCACTGCACGCAATACTTGATGAACTCCTCGGCCAAATCCATATTGTCGTTTATGTCATAGAACGCCATCTCTGGCTCTATCATCCAAAACTCCGCCAAGTGCCTCGGTGTGTTCGAATTCTCCGCCCTGAACGTAGGCCCAAACGTATATATCGCTCCCAGCGCGGTAGCCGCAAGCTCACCCTCAAGCTGACCCGACACCGTCAGGCTCGTCTGCCCACCAAAAAAATCCTGAGCATAGTCCACCTTGCCATCCGCCGTGCGTGGCAAGTTATTCAAATCCAATGTCGTGACCTGGAACATCTGACCCGCGCCCTCACAATCCGAACTCGTGATGAGCGGAGTATGAAAGTACACAAAACCCTTGTCATGGAAGAACTTATGCACCGCAAACGCCATATTGTTCCTTATCCTGAATATAGCGCCAAACGTATTAGAACGCGGACGCAAATGAGCCACCTCGCGCAAATACTCCCACGTATGACCCTTCTTCTGCAACGGGAACGTCGCGTCACTCTCTCCCAATATCTCTATACTCTCCGCCTGCACCTCGACACTCTGACCCTTACCCTGCGACGCCACCAACTCCCCCTTCACCGACAAACACGCGCCAGTCGTAATCCTGCGCAACGTATCCTCATCCGTCAACGACGGATTAACCACAATCTGCAGGTTCGACACCATCGACCCGTCATTAAGGGCCACGAAACTTACCTGCTTACTATCACGCCGCGTGCGAACCCAGCCCTTAACCGTCACCTCAGTGCCAACAGGCTGCTCACGCATTATCTCTATAATTCTCGTCGGACGCATGTCGTACTCTATTGTTGATGTTCTGTATCTAACGTAATTCTTACCGCAAATATACGCAAACCCACCGACTATACACACCCGCAACTTATAATTCATACAAAAAACTCCCAACCTAATTAAAACCTGTTAGCTCACACACCCAAACATCTCCACACAACCATAACTGTTCGCCCACAAACCACCACTCCCAAACTCCACCCTCCCAACAACCCACAACACCACGCAACTCCTACCAAACTCCCACAAAACTCCTACAACGATTATTCAACAAAGCATAAATGAAGCATCAACGAAGCATCAACAACATCACTCGCTCCCCAGTCAAACTCCAAACAACTCACACAAACACATGCCATTCCTCCAAAAATTGCCCACACCCCAAAAATAACACCCACAACCACCCATCACCAACAACCCCCAAATTGCACAAAACTCCCCCATAATCAAACGAAATGTCACACATCAACCACACACACACCATCTCCGAAAACCCCATCACGCCGCCCCCACAAATACCATGCCAAATCTCACCACCACAAAACCACCACCCGCACGTTAAACACCAAAATAAAACACCAAAACCACCACGCCCCCCCCACACCCTCAACCGAACAGTCAACCCCTCCTCCCTTTCTCCGCAACATTCCCCCCACTACACACGTATAACACCCAACATGACGCGCCACATTACCGACGCGCCACAAAAAACGTCTTTAATTAACTACCAATGAAAAAGTATCTCGCACTTGC
Organism: bacterium; assembly: GCA_963620665.1. GTDB lineage: Bacteria > Bacteroidota > Bacteroidia > Bacteroidales > Marinilabiliaceae > W3P20-009. Next base: position 12,607 of record CAVFBA010000003.1, on the reverse strand, counting down.
CTCAGCTCTCGCACTCGCCACGCTCCTCCCAGCCTGCGACGACGACGACTCCAACAACGACGGCCACTACGTCTCCGACTTCACCACCATCAACAAAGTCTCATACATCCCTGGCTCGCAACTCGTCGCCAACAAAACCGGACTCAACGCCTTCCTCCTCTCCGACGACGAAGGCAAAACCGACATCGCCTGCTACATGTACGCCGACACATCCGAAATAGTAGCTCCCATGACCCCCTCCGAATCCTGGTTCGAAAACTTCTACGGCGGATTCTGCCCAACAGCATTCTCAGCCGACGACAACTCTTGGGACCCCTACCGCCCCATAACAGGCTCCTACCATAGCGGCTCCGGTGCCCTCGTATGCAACCCTGGCACCACCTGCCGAGCACTCTATATGCGCCGACACTTCGGAGCCGACCTCTCCACGCTCACCAGCAACCTCTTCCTCGGCGACATGGAACGCCTCTACGTATGCCCAACAGCCCAATACAAAAAACTCACCACCTCCGACGGCCTCGACGAACTCGGAATAACCTCATTCCCCGCCAACATCCAAATCCGACTCGTCGTCTACGCCTACGTCAAATCCCTCAACGTCTCCAACCTCTCAGCCATAAAAGACCTCTTCTCCACCAACCTCAAGGAAAGCGACGTCAAAAGCTCCAGCTACGCCATACTCGCACAGTCCGACAACAAAGGCGACTGGACCGTCAACGACTACTGGCAAGAAATCGACCTCGACGACGTCGAAGACTACTACGTATTCGAATGCAAACTGCAAGTCACCAACGCCAACGGCAAAGTCGTATCCTCCTTCACCCTCGACGACGACAACGTCGACGGCTCCAACAAACTCAACTACTGCATCATCGACGACATAACAGTCGAAGACAAAAGCCTCTTCTAACCACTCCCCAACACGCCAACCACACAGCCCCGACGAGTCGCATCCTCGCCGGGGCTACTCCTATCATATACGTCCACACCTCACTTCCCCGAATACCTCCGCCTGTTCAACTTCTCCAACCGCTCAAACTCATAGTCCGCCTTAATCTTATCCAATATCCTCATCACCAGCTTATGCACCATCTTCCCGCGCCTGTAATTCGCAGGACACGCAAAATTCACCCTCCCCTCGCTTATCAACCGCTCCGCAGTAGCCTTCGCCACCAAATCACCAGGCCTATACACCGCTATCGAATGACCACCATGATCCTTCACCACCTTCATACACGGCACATCCGTCGTCCCGTCCCCCACATAAATCATCTGTGTGAACGGAACAGGCCTGTCCTCCTTCGGCACATACTCATTCACATGATGATTGTCCCACACCTCCTTTATCCCCTTGTTAATCTTAAATATAAACTGAGTCTTCGTCGTATAATCCACCGCCACAGCCGGCCATATAGGCTCCCCGCTATCCTCATCATACAAATACGACGACGCGTATATCCCCTCAAACGCACCCGCAATCGGAGTCCCCTCAATCATCTCCTTAAGCCCCGACGAATTAATAAAATGCCTCACATCCAGGCCTATCGACAAACCATATTCCCTAACCATATCAAACCAATCCATAACACCCTCATACAACTTCACGTCACCACCAAACTTCCAAAACATCTCCCTGCTCAAATGAACACCACGACCCTTAGCCGCACGTATCATCAGCAGCATATAACACAATATCCCACTCGCGTCATAACGCTCCGACATGCTCTCATTCGACGCCCAAAACGCCTCCTTGTCCGCCCCTATCGCCTTCATATACCCAAACTCCTGCATGTTCCCTGGCGACAACGTCCCGTCAAAATCATATATCAACGCCACCTTCGGCAATCGCTTCTTCGTCATATCCTTTTCCTTTTCCGTTCACCACAAATATAACCATTACTCCACATTCCGCCCAACCTCACCCCCACCCCAAAACACACTCCAAGCAACTCCCCTTTTGTTCCCTATTGTTATCCACTTTGTGAAACGTTAATCCTGCCATAAACGTAAAAGAACAGTGCGAACACAAGTGGATTATTATGTACGCACCCCCTAACACATTGTAAATCACACCACACCTCCCCCCGCCACACACAATTGTTAATACACTTTTATCCACCTTTAAGAAATATCTCTCCACGTCCAAACCTTAAAAAGCGTGTAATATTGCACCGTAAACAAAACGCAAAAGTTGACCTCACAGACAACTCTTAGCATAAAAAACTGATTTATTATGAAAATAGGAGCATTTGCTTTAGCGAGCCTACTCGCCCTCGCACCAGCGGCAGTCATGCCGACGGCCCACGAGGCTATGGCTCAAACGTCGCAAGGAAGCAACGTGACCATCAAAGGCCGCGTCGTCGATAACAACGGTCTGCCCATAGTCGGCGCCGCTGTCCTCCAAACCGGCACCACCAATGGCACCGTCACCGACATCGACGGCAACTACTCTCTCGTGGCACCTCCCAACGCCAACCTTACCGTCTCCTTTATAGGATACAACTCCACTCAGCAAGACGTCAACGGACGAAACTCTATCAACTTCACCCTCGAGGAAGAAATGACCGAGCTCTCCGAACTCGTCGTAATCGGCTACGGCGTACAGCGCAAAGCCGACCTCACAGGCTCCGTCTCAGTAGTCGATGCCGAAGACCTGAAGAAAGTCTCCAACTCCAACATCTCAACCATGCTCCAAGGTAAGGCCGCAGGCGTCCAAATCACAACCGACGGACAGCCCGGCGCCGACCCCGCAGTCAAAATCCGTGGCCTCGGCTCCTTCAATAGCACCGCGCCTCTCTATGTCATCGACGGCGTCCCCATGGGCACCTCCATCCGCGACTTCTCACCTAACGACATCGAGACAATCCAGGTGCTCAAAGACGCGTCTGCCGCCGCCATCTACGGCTCCCGTGCCGCCAACGGCGTCATTATCATAACCACAAAACGCGGCGCCAAAAACCAGCCCATGCGCATCAACTACTCCGGCTACGTCGGCATGGACCAAATACCCGACGGCGTATACGAAGTCATGAACGCCGAGCAGTACACCAAATACGTCGTACAGGCCTACACCAACAATAACCTCCAGGATAACATCCCAACCGGCTACGTCGAAGGACACAAGGACTACTTCCTCGGCAAAGTCGACACCGACTGGTTTAACGAAGTGTTCAAGACCGGACTCCGCATGAACCACAACGTATCAATGAGCGGCGGCGGCGAGAACAACACCTACAACGTAGCACTCGACTACTTCAAGCAGAACGGCACTATGGAGGGAGCCGGCCCCAACTACGACCGCTTCACAGCTCGCGTCAACAACAACATGGACGTCAAGTTCATCAAGTTCCAGACAAGCGTCCTCTATAGCCACAGCGCGCAAGACAACATGGCGCTCTCCAACGCCTCCGAGTACGTACAAGGCCTCTACGGCTCACAATACCCAGTCCTCGGCTCCGCCCTCCTCCTCCCGCCTACCATAAAGGCCTACGATGAGAGCACATGGTGCCTCGACGACTACTACGCCGGCGCCACCGACTACAACTACGACAACTACGGCTACGGCACCTACTACATCGGCAAACACGGCGACCTCTCCATGACCAACATCCTCATGACCAACAACAACATCACACGCAACACCAAGGTCGACCGCTTCGTCGTCACTGGCTCTGCCGATGTCGACATCATGGACATGATTGGACACAAAAACGACAACCACAAGGTCAACTACAAAGCCAACCTCTCCTACAGCAAGACCTACGCCAAGGACAAAGTCTTCGTCGCCGCCTTCTACTCCAGCAACCGTAACTACCTCGCCAAAGAGAACGAGAACCTCTACGAGGCTTATCGCCAATATACCGACGGCCTCGTCGAGAACACCATAACCTACGACGGCATCATCGGCGCTAACCACATCAACCTCGTCCTCGGCCAAACCTTCGAGCGTGAACGCTACCACACCCTCACCGGCACTGGCAACACCCTCTCCGAACCATACTACCTCCAAATCTCCAACGCCTCCACTTTCAAAGCCTCAAGCTACGAGAGTGAGCACGTCCTCTGCTCCTTCATCGGCCGACTCAACTACGACTTCGACGAGAAGTACCTCATCTCACTCACCGCACGTCGTGACGGCTCAAGCCGACTAAGCTCCGACGACCGCTGGGAGACTTTCCCCTCCGTGTCCGCCGGCTGGCGCTTCGACCGTGAGGAGTTCTTCCCCATCGACCGCAACATCGTCAACCTCTTCAAGATCCGCGCCTCCTACGGCGTCCTCGGCAACGAGAACATCGGCGAGTATCAATACATGGACACCATGGCTCGTGGCGACTACTCCTACAGCTTCGGCGGCACTAAGGTCACTGGCTCCTCCCTCTCCAACTACGTCAATACTGCCCTCAAGTGGGAAAAGAAGAAGACTCTCGACATCGGTCTCGACATCAACTTCCTCTCCAACAAGATTGAGTTCAACTTCGACTACTTCAAGGCTACATCCGAAGACCTCCTCTACGGCGTATCCGTACCCGCAAGCGCCGGCGCTACCAACGGCACCGTCACTATGAACGCTGCCACCATGGAAAACAGCGGCCTCGAGTTCGCTGCCACTTACCGCAACAACGACCACAACATCAAATGGGAGGTCTCCGCTAACGCCACCATCAACAAGAACGAGGTCACCGCTCTCGGCGTAACCAACGAGGGACGCACCGACGGCATCTGCCGCACCGAGGTAGGCGAAGAGGTAGGACGATTCTACGGCCTACGCTACGGCGGCATAATCCGCGACAACGAGACGCTCAACAAGCTCCTCGCCGTGCAGAGCAACACCACCGACAACAAGAACGCCGGCAACTACGCCGCTCCCGCTAACTCCAAACTCGGAGATGTCTACTACGTCGATGTCAACGGCGATGGCGTCATCACTGAGGACGACCGTGACTTCCTCGGCAGCGGCATGCCCAAGGTTAACTTCGGCCTCAACGCACGTGTAGAATGGAAAGGTCTCGACCTCACTGTCTCCACCTACGGCGCACTCGGCTTCAAGGCCGTCGACTACCTCGACGAGGCTATACACAGCACCGTCAGCCTCACCAACAAGAGCGTCGATATGCTCGACAGCTGGACCCCAGAGAACCCCAACGCAAGCCAGCCTCGCGTACAGTTCACTGCCGACGGCTCCACCTACAACGACTACTTCAGCGACCGCTTCATCCAAGATGCCAACTACTGGAAGATAGCCAACGTCGAACTCGGCTACAACTTCAAAGATGAATGGTTCAATGGTATCTTCTCCAGCGTACGTCTCTACGTCTCCGCTCAGAACCTCCACACCTTCACCGAGTACAAGGGCTACAATGTCGACTTCGCAGGCGGCACCTTCACACCGGGCTACAACTACTGCTCTTTCCCAACACCACGCACATTCATGGCCGGTCTCCACTTCCAGTTCTAATAGCCGAACATCTTAATAGTATTCTATCATGAAAAGTAAATATATAGCTATCGCAACGGCGCTTCTTGCAGCAGGCTTCGCTTCCTGTAGCGACGAGCTCGATGTGACGAACCCCAACACTCAGACAACTGCCGACTTCGGCAAAGATGAGGCCACCCTCGAGGAAGCCATCATCGCCTGCTACAACCGTCTCCGTCTCGAAGGCACTTTCGCACGTGTAGGCTACACCTTGGACGCCGTGCGTGGCGACGAAGTCTACAACCCAGGCCTCGTCTGGTACTGGCCCTACGACGCCCTCAACGAGACCCCGGTCGATGAAATCGGCAACCAGTGGATTTGGCGCGATTGCTACCATGCCGTCAACCGCTGCAACTACGTCCTCCAGCAAGTCGAGAAGGTAGCCCTCTCCGAGGACTCCTACAACAAAATCAAGGGTCAGGCACTCTTCATCCGTGGCCTCGCCTACTACACACTCGCCACATATCACCACGAGTGCTGCCTCATAACCGACTACTCGGCCTACTCCAGCCTCGACGGCCTCTATGCCAGCATCAACACCTACGACGAGGTGCTCGACCAAGTTGAATCCGACTTCAAAGAGGCTATGGTCATGCTCCCCAGCAAGAGCATCGGCGGTGACTTCGCCAAAGGCCGTGCCACTTGCGGCTCCGCTGCCGGCTACTACGCACGCACCCTCATGCTCCGCCACAAGTTCTCCGAGGCCCTCACAGTCCTCAAGGACATCATCGCTGGCTCCTACGGCAACTACTCCCTCATGGCCGACTACGGCGCTAACTTCACCGAGGCTGGCGAGAACAACGACGAGAGCCTCTTCGAGATCCAGTATATGAACTATGGCACTGGCGGTGTCGACGAGGAGTGGACTCCTGTCAACCTCTCCAGGGACGCTACGCAGGGCAACGCTGTCGAGTCTAACTACGCTCCTAACGCCTTCGGCTCTTGGGGCGACCTCGCGGCCTCCCCTTGGCTCTACAACCTCTACAAAGCCGAGAAGTGCACCGACGGCCGTCTCGACCCCCGTCTCTACTGGACCATCTGCTCCTACGAGGCTGAATACGACACCTACACTGGTCAGGCTACTGCCGCATACCCTGGTGGCGACCCTCGTCAGAACGTCCTCTACAACACCGTCATAACTGCTGCTAATGATAGCATTTGCCTCGCTAATGGCACTGGTGGCGGTCTCGGCATCGCTAAGTGGGGCTATGGCCGCGTGACGCCCGAAGGCTTCACCACCATCACCACTGGCCTCCACAACGGTGTCAACCTCCGTCTCATGCGCTACTCCGATGTCCTCCTCCGTGCCGCCGAGTGCGAGAATGAGGTCAACGGCCCAACACAGACCGCCATCGACTACATCAACCAGGTACGTAACCGCGCCGGTCTGGCCAACCTCAACAAGGCTGACTTCCCGACCGCCGACGCCCTCTTCGAGCAAATCGCCAACGTGGAGCGTCCTAAGGAGTTCGGTTGCGAGAATGGTCGTGGCATCGACCTCAACCGTTGGGGCTTCTTCGAGACGTCCGACCGCAAAGCCCAATTGCGCCAGCACATGACCTTCAAGGTCTCCCTCAAGGTCGAAGACGCTAAGGCTACCTACTCTGTCGACGATATTGATGGTCAAATGATACGCTCCACTCTCGACACCTACCTCGAGGCTCACGAGTACTTCCCATTCGCACAGTCTACCCTCGACGCCAACCCGCACCTCGTCGGCAACTGCGCCTACAACAGCAAGAAACCCGACGGCTTCTTCCCATGGTCTGTACGCCCTGTCGTAGACCTCTCCAAATAAAGTTTAATATAGAATGCCGCCCCGAGCCACGGGCAGCCATATCCCACCCTCGGGGCGGCTCTATAACAACATCACTTTCTAACTCAGAATACTCATGAACAACATACAGAAAGGCCTCCTCACCCTTATGGTGACAGGCATCGCCTCCGCCTCTTTCGTAGGCTGTGACGAAGACGACACTTTCGACGTTAACTCCCCAGAGTGGCTCGAGAGCCGCATTGACTCCATTGCGGCCGCCAAGAATGCCGCCACTTCCGACACCACCTATATCGAAGTGGCAAGCTCCACTATCGGCGAGGATGACAATTCCACAGCTTGGTGGGGCGCATTCACCGACTTTATCGCCATCCCCTCGGGCAAGCGTCTCATCATGGAGTTCGACAACTACAGCTCGGGCGTCAGCAACTGGAACAACTGGGTGGTCATTACCGCCAACAAGAAGGGCAACTCTTCCAGCACCGACGGATACAAAGAGTATTTCGCCCTCCGCTCCGACAGCTACGGCTGGGGTGGCGCTATGGGCACCGACGAGGGCTACGTCTACGATGCCGCCAACATCACATCCAACTATGCTGAGGTTGCCGCTGCCGCTGGCGCAACCGACCAATGGGCTTACTTCCTCGAGAAGATTAACGGCTCGCACGTCGTAATGGAGATTCAGCACGTTGCGGCTGGCTACATCTACCTGACCGCCACCATGACCGCAACCGATGGCACAGTCCTCATCCAGCAGTATCATCAGACGGCGTCCGCCTCCGACGATGTCTACGCCTACATGACCGTAGATAACTGCCACTACGAGAACTTCACGGCCATGCTCCTCCCCGCCACCATCGTCATCTCGGAGAGCAACCCGGCACAGCTCACGCTCTCCAACACGCCGGCATTCCTCGCCCTTGGCGACTCCACATTCCATGCTGGCGTCACTGGCAAGGTAGTCTTCGAGGATGGCACCTCTACCGATGTTACCGAGGCTGACCTCACCTTCGTGAGCCCCGACCTCTCTGCGACTGGCAGCAAGACCGTCACCGTCATCTACAACAAGACCAGCAGCGGCAACTACTCTAACCCTGTCTATGCTACGTATGACCTCCTCATCACCGACTTCCGTGAGATACGCATGGAGCTCGCTGAGAGCGTGGAGTACTTCTTCCCCGCAGGCGTGACCGAGATTTCTGCAATCAAGCCTGCCATTAAGCTCTACGGCATCAGCTCCGACGGCTCTGAGTCCATCCTCGACAATACTATCGCGGAGTTCTCTGTCAAGTCGGACGGCACAATTACCGCCAACTATCAGGGCATGACAGTCTCTGGCACCGTCAAGGTCGCCACAACCGAGGCTACGCAGGTGGGCAACACTGACTTGTCTACTGGCTGGTGGACCGCCTTCACCTCACCTGATGAGCAGATTAAGAATGGCTCTACTCTCACTAAGACCGTCCAGATCCGTTCCGACAACTCCGCCAACTGGCATTGCCCTGTCGTCGTCATCCGCACAGCCGCTCTTGCCGAGTATGCCGTGCTACGCGCCGACAACTACGGTTGGGGCAATGGCTATGCCGCCGCTACGCTCGAGAGCAACTGGAATTGGGATACATTCGGTGCTAACCTCGATGGCTCTGTCTACACCATCAATGTCACCAACAACGGTGCTACTATCGATGTCAAGATGGAAATCATCGACGCCGCTGGCGAGAGCCACTTCCAGAACTTCATCGGTCTCGACGCTACGACCTCCAGCCAAGTCGACGCTGACGATGTCTATGTGACCATCACTACGGAGAGCGCATACCTCCTCGTTAAGTAACAGACTTCTCAAGTTATTGGTTTACAAGGCCGACGGGACACCCTCCCGCCGGTCTTGTTTTACATATCCCCGCCTGACCCTCACTCTTGGCGAGATAATCCCTGTTTTTGCCTTTAACACAAGGATTCCCAAAGTACCCTATTCGTCACACTCACGACCGAAAAATGGGCGATGCAAGAGGGGCTGTGTTGGCGAAAATTTGTAGGAAGGGTGTGAAATTGTTGGATAAACATCGAGAGGAAATGACATTTGTTTTTCTACGAGGAAGTGGAATTGAGTCGCGGAGCATCTGGCAAGCATCCGCGGAGCATCGTTGGAGCATCCACGGAGCATACATGGAGCATGCAGGGAGCATATAGGGGGAATTATAGGGGGTGAAAATGAGGCTTTGGGCGGCAGGATGAGCTAAAGTGGATTATATTCGCGGAAAAGGTTGCAGACGCTCGCCAGCAGCGAGAATGTCAACCTTGCCACGTTTGTGACTCGGTCTAAGGCGCCCAAATATAAATACCCGGTCTCTGATGATGTGCCAAATGAGGAGACGGCGGCGGTGATTAGGGATGCGATGGCGGGGAAGAATTTAGTGACCGTCAAAGCGACCACGGCGGAAGAAGTAATTAAAGAGCTGTTAGATGAGTGAGAACTGTTGTTTCTTCAGGTTCTTTTAAGAAGGATCTGAAACGCTATGCTAACTTTAATTTCCCACCTCCGACACGAATTTTATCCTCACCAGTCTCACCATCTCCTCAGGATAGTCCTCGTCGGATAGCTCCTCCATGGCCGTGCGCATCGAGTCATCGTCCGCCTCCTTGAAGTAGGCGAATACGTCATCTATCTGGTCGCGGTCGTACTGGTCGTTCAGCCAGTAGTCGATATTCAGCTTTGTGCCAGAATACACTATCGACTCCATCGCCTTCATCAGTTCCCCCATCGTGAGGCCTTTTCCTTTTGCCAGCGTGTCAAGCGGCATCTTCCTGTCTATTCCCGTGATTATGTACACCTTGTTCTTCACTCCCTCCTCTTTTGCCACTGTCTTTATCACCGTATCCTGTGGCCGTTCTATCTCGTTATCCTCCACATACTTGGCTATGAACTCTACGAATGGTTTGCCAAACTTGTGCGCCTTGCCTTCTCCCACGCCTGGTATGGTCTTTAGTTCCTCAAGCGTCATGGGGTAGTAGGTCGCCATTCCCTCGAGTGCGGCGTCTGAGAATATCACGTATGGGGCCATCTTGTCGCGTGTGGCTATTTTTCCTCGCAAGTCTTTCAGTATTCCAAACATGGTCTCGTCCAGTGCCGACGTGCCGCTTTGCGCCGCTATCTCCTCATCGTCCAAATCCGTGAAGTCTCTGTCCATGCAATACATTATCGGTCCTTTGCTTGTCTCCACCTCCTTGGCTTTCTTCCCCAAATGCAGTAACCCGTAGTTCTCAATGTCTTTCGCTATATATCCCGACACTATCGACTGCCTCAGCACCGACGTCCAGTATCGCCTGTCGTGTTCTGAGCCGTTGCCAAACAGCTCATGCTCCGTATGGCCGAACGACTTTATCTGGTCTGTCGCCACGCCCATGATGAAGTCTATGATATACTCCGCCTTATAAGTGTTGTTAAACTCGCCTACCACGTCCACAAGCAACTCTACGGCCTCACGTGCGTCGAACCGCTCCCTTGGGTTCACGCAGTTGTCGCAACAGCCGCAATTCTTCTCTCCGAACTCCTCGCCAAAATAGTTCAGCAGTGTCTTGCGTCGGCACTCGCCGCTCTCCGCGTATGCCACCGTCTCCGAGATGAGCTGCCGCCCAATCTCTTGTTCCGATAGCGGCTTCCCCTGCATGAATTTCTCCAGCTTTTGCACGTCCTTGCGGCTGTAGAATGTGATGCACCGTCCCTCGCCGCCGTCTCGTCCAGCGCGTCCCGTCTCTTGGTAGTATCCCTCAAGGCTCTTCGGTATGTCGTAGTGGAACACGAAACGCACGTCTGGTTTGTCTATGCCCATGCCAAAGGCTATCGTGGCGCACACCACGTCTACCTCCTGCATCAGGAACTTATCTTGGTTTTCTGCCCTCGTCGTCGCATCGAGCCCCGCGTGATATGGCACCACCTTTATCCCGTTGATGCTCAGGTTCTCCGTCAGCTCCTCTACCTTCTTCCTGCTCATGCAATACACTATTGCGCTCTTCCCTGGGTTGCTCTTCAGAATGTGTATGATGTCGCGTGTGGCGTTCTGCTTTGGCCGTACCTCGTAATACAGGTTGGGTCTGTTGAACGACGATTTGAATATCTTGGCGTCGCCTATTCCGAGGTTCTTGATTATGTCATGCTGCACTTTTGGAGGGGCTGTGGCCGTCAATGCGATGATTGGTGCCATGCCTATCTCCTCCGCTATTGGTCGTATTCTCCTGTATTCGGGTCTGAAGTCATGCCCCCATTCCGATATGCAATGCGCCTCGTCCACTGCGTAGAACGATATCTTTATTCCCCTCAAAAACAATATGTTCTCCTCTTTCGTCAACGACTCTGGTGCCACATATAGCAACTTCGTGATTCCCGATAGTATGTCTTTCTTAACCTCGTTCACGCTCGCCCTGCTCAACGATGAGTTCAGGAAATGTGCCACACCTTCCTCCGTTGAGTAACCGCGTATCGCGTCAACCTGGTTCTTCATCAATGCGATGAGTGGTGATATGATTATCGCCGTTCCCTCCATCAACAACGCTGGCAACTGATAGCACAGCGACTTCCCTCCGCCCGTGGGCATCAGCACGAATGTGTCATGCCCCGACAGCACGTTCTCTATTATATCCTTCTGGTTCCCCTTGAACGTGTCGAAACCAAAAAACTTCTTCAGTTGTTCTTTAAGGTCCATTGCCATATCTCTGTCTTGCTCATCTAAAGTAATATTTTTTCCCCACTCCGCAAACTTATGTCACCCCTAATCCTCCCTTCTGATTTCTCCCCTTGTTCTTGCATCTCGCTGATTATCACCTTTTTCCCTTTACGCCCCTCTCTGCACATTTTTTCTCTGTCTAATATACCGACCACTATGTCTACTTTCCCTATAATCCTCCTTACTCTACTCTAACTTTAATCAACATCTCCCCATTAAACACTCTTTAACTCTCCTCTCAACCCCCTGACCCACACCCCCTTACCCCCTCGTGACGCGGACGAGCGGAAAAAAACGCCCCCCGACCCCTTGCCAAACCGAAACTTCCGCCTACCTTTGCACCCGCTAACCCGAGACGACGGGCGCCCCGCGAGGGGCGGGCGACGAGAGGCTCCGGAAGCCCTGGGGAGACCCGGGGGATTCGCGGGCCGCCAGGCGGCCAGGAAGACGGCCGCCCCCTTGATGAAGGACGGCGAAAGCACATTGACATATTGGGAGACGAGAAGCGCAGCATATCGGCCCGGCCCCATGGGGCGCAGGCGGCGGGAGCCGCCGCGCCCCGGGGCCTGGAAGAGACAAGCAAAAATAAAGTCATACAACGAAGAGTTTGATCCTGGCTCAGGATGAACGCTAGCGACA
>CAVFBA010000002.1:0-148254 GCA_963620665.1 bacterium | reverse complement strand
TGGTCGTCGCTGTTGTAGCGGGGACGGTAGGGACGGTCGTTCTGCTGCTCGTCGTAGCGTGGGCGGAAGGGACGGCGCTCGCCTTGGTCGTCGCTGTTGTAGCGGGGACGGTAGGGACGGTCGTTCTGCTGCTCGTCGTAGCGTGGGCGGAAGGGACGGCGCTCGCCTTGGTCGTCGTTGTTGTATCGAGGGCGGAAAGGACGTTGCTCCCCCTCGGCCTCACGGCCTTGGTAGCCCTGTTGTCCGTCGCCATCTCGGCGCTCGGAGCCATCGTTGCGGTTGTCGGCACCCTCGGAGCCGTTGTAACCGTTCTTCTCTTCGATATCCATTTACTTACTTAATAGAAATTATTACTGAGTGTTTTATTTATTTCTGAAGTTATTTCTTGTGTTGTTCGACCCATATACGAGCGTCGACGAAGGCCTTGACCCAAGGTGTTATATCGTCGGCCTTGTGGTTGGCGGGGTATGCGGCGCATTGCCAAGGGAATATGGCGCGCTCTGGGTGAGGCATGATAGCTACGTGTCGGCCGTCGGCGGAGGCCATGCCGGCTATATCGTCGGCGCTGCCGTTTGGGTTGGCGGGGTATCCGTGGTAGCCGTAGCGTGCTATGACGTTGTATTGTGAGGCGTCGGCTGGGATGCTGAACTTGCCTTCGCCGTGTGCGACCCATACTCCGAGTCGGCTGCCGCTGAGGTTTTTGAACATGACGGTATTGTTCTGTGGGATCTCGACGCTCAGGAATTGGCTCTCGAACTTATGGCTGTCGTTGTGCAACATCTTGGGGCGGAGGTTGGGGGTGTCGCGGTGGAGCAGGCCGAGTTCTATGACGAGTTGGCAGCCGTTGCATACGCCGAGGGAGAGGGTGTCGGGTCGTGCGTAGAAGTCGTCGAGGGCTTTACGAGCTTTCTCGTTGTAGAGGAAGGCGCCGGCCCAGCCTTTAGCGGAGCCGAGGACGTCGGAGTTGGAGAAACCGCCGCAGAAGACAATCATGTTGACATCTTGGAGCGTCTCACGGCCGGAGACGAGGTCGGTCATGTGGACATCCTTAACGTCGAAGCCGGCGAGGTAGAGGGTGTAGGCCATTTCGCGGTCGCCATTGACGCCCTTCTCACGGATGATAGCCGCTTTGACACCGGACTTTGGGTGCGTCAGGCTAAGGCCGAGACTTTGTAGGGAGCCGTTCCAGTTGGCTGGGAGTTGCAGGGCGAGTGGTTGGTTCTTGTAGTTAGCGGCGCGCTCGGCGGCTTTGTTGTCGCGGCATTGTAGTGCGTCGAGTTGTGCGGAGGTGCTGAACCAGATGTCGCGCATCTCGTCGATGTCGATTTCGAGTTGCGTGGCGGCGGCGCTTACCGTCAGTGTGCGTTGTTGCTGAGGGCGTCCGAGGTAGGAGAAGGCGACGCCTGCCTTATCGAGTTCGTCTTTTACGGCGTTGAAGTCGCGTATTTGGAGGACCACGCCGGGGTTTTCGGCGAAGAGGCTCATGACTATGTCCTCATCGTCGGCTGGTATGTCGACGTTGATGCCCCAGGATGTGTTGGCGAACGCCATCTCGAGGAGAGTTGTGACGAGGCCACCGGCGGATATGTCGTGACCTGCGAGGACGAGGTCTTTTTTGATGAGAGATTGGATGGCCTCGAATATAGCGCCGAAGGTGGGAGCGTCGGCCACCGTTGGGCATTCATCGCCGACACGGCCGAGGACTTGTGCGAGTGCGCTACCGCCGAGAGCGGGTTTGGCGCCGCTCATATCGATGCAGATGAAAGAGGTGTTCTCGTCGCAGACCATGACGGGCTCGACAATCTTGCGGATGTCGCTCACCTCGCCCATGGCGGAGATGATGACGGTGCCGGGGCTCAGGACAGTACGGCCGTCGTGGTATTTCTGGGTCATGGAGAGGGAGTCTTTGCCCGTTGGGATGTTTATGCCGAGTTGGCATACCCAGTCGCTCATGGCCTGTACTGCGGTGTAGAGTCGTGCGTCTTCGCCCTTTTGTCGGCAGGGCCACATCCAGTTGGCGGATAGTGATATGCCTTTGAGTCCGCGTTCCATGGGAGCGAATAGGATGTTGGTGAGGGCTTCGGCGGCGGACATTATGGAGCCTGCGGCGGGGTCGATTAGGCCTACTGCCGGTGCGTGACCGACGGTTGTTGCCATGCCGCGGTGGCCGTTGTAATCGAGTGCGACGGCACCGAGGTCGTTGAGCGGGAGTTGGATTTCGCCGGCGCATTGCTGTTTGGCTACTTTGCCCGTCACGGAGCGGTCGACCTTGTTTGTCAGCCAGTCCTTACAGCCGACGCTTTCGAGTTTAAGGACGTCGCGGACATAGTCGAGGACGCGTGCGACGTCGTAGGTTACTTTGGCGTAGGTGCGGGGGGTGGTGACATCGTTCATGACAGTCTTAGGTGGATTGCCGAACATGTCGGAGAGCTTCCAGTCGATGGGTTTAACGCCGTTGTGGTGGCTGAAAGTGAAGTTCATGTCGCCTGTTGTTTCTCCCACGACGTACATAGGTGCTCGTTCGCGGTCGGCTATTTTGCGTAGTCCGTCGACATCTTTTTTAGCCATTACGAGGCCCATGCGTTCTTGGCTTTCGTTGCCGACGATTTCGCGGTCGGAGAGGGTTTTATCGCCTATTGGGAGGGCGTCCATGTCGATATTACCGCCTGTTTCCTCGACGAGTTCGGAGAGGCAGTTGAGGTGTCCGCCAGCGCCGTGGTCGTGGATAGAGACGATGGGGTTGTTGTTGCTCTCGACGAGGCCGCGTATGGCGTTGAGGACGCGTTTTTGCATTTCGGGGTTAGAGCGTTGGACGGCGTTGAGTTCGATTTTGTTGCCGTATTCGCCCGTGTTGACGCTTGACACTGCGCCACCTCCCATGCCGATGCGGTAGTTATCGCCGCCGAGGAGGACGACGTCTTGGTTTTTCTCGGGCGTTTTCTTGAGGGCGTCGGATTTTTTGGCGAAGCCTACGCCGCCAGCCATCATAATGACCTTGTCGTAGGCGAGTGTTCGTCCGTCTTCCTCGTGCTCGTAGGTGAGGAGTGAGCCGCAAATCATTGGCTGTCCGAACTTGTTACCGAAGTCACTGGCTCCGTTGGAGGCTTTGATGAGTATTTGGGCGGGTGTCTGGTAGAGCCATTCTCGGACGGAGACGCCATTTTCCCATGGGCGGTCGTTGGCTAGTCGGGAGTAGGAGGTCATGTAGACGGCGGTGCCAGCCATGGGGAGGGAGCCTGTTCCGCCTCCCATACGGTCGCGGATTTCGCCGCCGCTACCTGTGGCGGCGCCGTTGAAGGGTTCGACTGTTGTTGGGAAGTTATGTGTCTCGGCCTTGAGAGAGAGTACGGTGTCGATGTTTTTGGCTTCGAATTCGGAGGGGGTGTCGGCTCGTTCGGGTGCGAATTGCATAGCTACGGGGCCTTCGATGAAAGCGACATTGTCCTTGTAGGCGGATACGAGGAAGCCTGGGTTGGTCTCGGATGTTTTGCGGATGAGCTTGAAGAGGGAGAGTTCTTTGGGTTCGCCGTCGATGATGAAGGTGCCGTTGAATATTTTGTGGCGGCAGTGTTCGGAGTTGACTTGTGAGAAGCCGAAGACCTCGGAGTCGGTGAGTGGTCGTCCGAGTCGTTTGCTGAGCCCTTCGAGGTAGGCTATTTCGGGGTCGGAGAGGGCGAGACCTTCTTTTTGGTTGTAGGTTTTGAAGTCGGTGATGTAGACGATGGGGTCTGGTTGTTTGTCGATGGTGAATATCGACTGGTCGAGGCCGTCGTAGAGGTTTTGGAGCATGGGGTCGAAGTCGGCGTTTTTGGAGTTTACGGGGAAGAACTCCTCGATGCGAGTTATGCCTTGGAGGCCCATGTTTTGTGTGATTTCGACGGCGTTGGTGCTCCAGGGTGTTATTGTTTCGCGGCGAGTGCCGACGAAGAATCCTGGGAGTTGTTGGGCGTTGATTGGCTGCGCTCCGCTGAAGAGCCAAGAGAGTTTCAGCAGGTCGTCGTTGTTGAGGGAGTTGTGGGCCTCGACTGCGAGAACGTTTTCTGCTCTGAAGAATATTACCATCTTTGTTTGTTGGGTTTTGAAGTGGGGCGTAGACGTAGAGATATCAGGAGAAGTTGGAGTCTTGCCCTTTGGGGGTATGTATGTGGTTATGAAGTTATTTGGGACGCATGATGCTGTTTTGCGAGACGCCACCGTCATCAGCGACGGAGTCTGCATAGTGCGGCACGAAGTTAGTAAAAAGTATTGTATGTGGTTGTTGTAGAGTAGAAATAATGGTTTTATTTGGGTTACATTTGCGTTTAAAAGAAGGTTGAGAGATGAAACAGCTTGTGTATGCGCTTGTGGGCGTGATTGTGCTTGTGGTGTGTTACTTTGCTTATACGGCGGGGAAGTATAGTGTTCGGGAGGAGGTTGGGAGTCGTTCGACGCTTGATGTGAGCCTGATAGAGGAGCAGATGCGTCGTATTGCGGAGTTGGCGACGGTGTCGTATGACTATTCGGATATAGTGAGTTATAGCAAGACGGCGAAGTTGTGGGGTTATGATGTTCCGTTTTCGACGAGTAAGATAATATTGCAGTACAGGGGTCGGATACGTGCGGGTGTGGATTTGGGCGGTGCGAGGATTACGGTGCGAGACACGGTGGTTGAGATTGTGTTGCCGGAGCCGAGGATATTGTCGCATGATGTGGATCCGCGGAGTTTCAAGATATTGGATCAGTCGAATGGTTTGTTTTCGTCGATTGAGATACCGGATTTTCAGGGTTTTTGCGTGGCACATCGGGATAGCATGGAGATGGTGGCGGTGCGTCGTGGTTTGATGGAAGAGGCTCGGCGTGGGACATTGGAGGCGTTGGAGCTGGTGCGGATGCCGATGGAGGAGCGTGGTTGGGGAGTGAGGGTTGAGTTTGGAGGTGGGATGGAGGGGTTGAGGGAGTGAGGGGGACTCCCTCGATAGGTTGCCATGAGCTCTACCCCAAAAGGCTCTCACTATCGTCAGAATGTTTCGCCTGATTGGCTAAGACACTCTTTCTGCTCGTATTGGCATAGCAATACACGCAAAAGTGGCTGCACGTGTTATACATACCGATATCCTTGCTCACCATGCATCCACAAGCCTTTCGTTGCCCGACGTCTTTTACACTCTTCTTTTTAATCGGCAAAGGCGGCACACGGCCAAACAAGTTAGGTTCGGGCCACTTCAATGTATGTAGATAATACACGAGCTCCTCATCGCCCGAGAAGATTCTCTTCATTAGTTCCCCGTCTATGCATCGGTTATGTTCGATTCCATATTTCTCAAAGTCAACATCCTCACCGCATGTTGCCAACTCCACATCCCAACCTTTTCCATTCCACGCCTCTCTCAACTTCACCAACCCTTCCACTACTTCTTCTCTCTGGGCTGCCGTCATTTCGGCTGTCATGACGTCCTCCTTTGTAAAGCAAGATGTCTCTTTGACGAGATTATTCTGCACCTTCTGGTATGCGTTCACGTCAACAAAACTGAATACAAGTTTGTCCGTGCTGCCCATCAATTGATTTCCGACATGCCATATACGCGAAAGTAGCAGCCGAGGTGTCAATTGCTTCGAGACAATCAAAGGGTCAAAACGCCATATCACGCGTTCCTTAGCTATTTTCTTGGAGAGTTCTTTAAAGGTCTCCACTCTTGACACCAGTGACGGCACATTCGGTTCAAAGCCCTCATTTTCATAGTCGTTAAGAGTGACTTGGAAATAATAGTGTATGCCTCTGCGGTCAAGTTCCTGCAAATATGGCAAGATAGGCCTGGGGTTCTTAGTCCAAAAAATCACGACACGACATCTTGCAAAAGACACGTACGTTGGTTGCTGATTAAATGGATTATACCAGACACAATGTCCTTTGGTCAAGCGGTTGAAAAACCACTTGGCATAAAAGGCGGGGATGTCCGTTGAGCGGCTCGCCGACACTATTACTGGCGCTACCGCTTCGACCAGTTCACCCTTGTCATTCTTTATTGTTATCTTCTCAGACACCAAACTTATTCTTTAAGAAAGATATGATTCCATTGGTGTCAACAGATTTGTACATTTCTCGCAACCAATCTTGGCCTATCTTCTTCTTAGACTTATCTCTCAAATAAGTTTCCAAATGTCCGAGAATGCTCTTAATGTCTTTGGATTCGTTTGCATATCTTCCTGGTATGATACCTCTTTGGGGGTCGTGATATTCTGGCTTATAATTTTCAACAAACCACTGCAAATCTTTCTTTAGCTGCGCTTTTACCTTCTCCCCCTCAGCGAATCTGAGAACATCCTCTATCCAAGATGTACAACTCAGGACAGTCTGAATTGAACCACCAGCGCTACTCGGTTGCTGTTCTGGCGTATTCGCCTTGCTATCAATCAAAGTCTGCACGTTCGTCCCCGCCATACTTCTAAATATTTCCTCCAGTCTTTCTTCTATCTCCTGAAACTTCTTCTTGTCCTTCTTTGGTAATTTAGGGTTTACGATATGCCGCACATCACTTTTCAATTCTGAAATCTGAACAACATCAGCTAACTTACCCTTATATCCGTCATTCAAGGCTTTGTATGCCGCAGTCTTACCTATTTTTTCCTTTGCCCTACGCATAAACTCCTCAATGGTACATTTTTTTCCCTCTTCTGGCAAGTTTCCATCAGGTTTTGCTGGAGCAACATTACTTTTCAGGTCGTCTGTTGCTTGTGCTGGAGATTCTCTCTTTGTCAACTCAACTCCAAACAAATCCTTATATACCGTGAGGTAGACGCTCTCGAAATATTTCCCATCTCCATCTATCAACTGCGATGTGAATGTCTTTGGAAGATCGGCGAAACCACGGGCCGCACCTACTAATCCCAAAGCCAGCTTAGCACCACCCATGCCAATACTCTCCAAGTAGGCAAGGAGTTTATCAACGCTTTCACCTTTCTGACAAAATGCCGCAAATGACATAAGCGTCTCATTACCTATTGAGGAAATGTCAAAACTTGCTCCATCAGCGACATTAGCTATCAATTGGTTGATGTAAGTCTGCACTTCATTACCTTCCCAATTATCTTTATAGTATCCCTTTAAAATTTCACCTCCGGTGAGCGCCAACGCCACTGACTCTTTGCACCCCTTCTTTTTTTGCACATTCTTGTAGTCGCCTTGCACAAGGGAGCGCACAAAGTCCTCGTAAAAGTTCTTTTTATCTAAATCCTTAATTTGAACAGTCCGATCACCATCCACCTCCACTAACTGATTTAAGTCATGTTTGGGAAGTGTTTTGCGCTCGTTTCTCGTCACCCTTTCTACGGCATCATTCAATTCACCAATAACGCGATCGTACATCCATTGCTGTTGCGTCTCGAAACAACTCCACACATTGCTTGCATCATACATAGGGGTAAAGGGTAGTCCTAAAACCTCCTTCACAAAATGAAACTTCACATGAGAGAGTTCCAGTACTTTATTGAACTCCTCAAGTGTTATCTTTACCTTCCCGGAAACTTCATGTTCATAGAACTCTTTCGTTTTCTTAGCAATCTGAACCGCAGTATCGTCCTTTTGCCTATACACCTCATTAAACTGCCTTATGCAGTCAAGCAGTTCCTTATCTTGAGCCTCTGTCGGTCTCTTCGTTGGTGAAGAGAAAGCAGCAGACAGGATATTACACAGGCGTTTTGCAACAGACTGTAGTTTTGCCGTTTCCTTACTGACCGACGTGTTAGCTCCTATCAGGTAACAATACAGGAAGCCCTTTATCCTGTCGACTATTGCATCTTCATTACCGCAGCTGCTGTCGCTATGAATTTCTGCGGGCTCAAATGCCGTTGTCCAACGAAACCCCTCGTCATCCTTCCTCACCTCAAAATGGGAGAAATACAGATTTGAGAACTTATTTTCCAAGCTTTCTTTCGCATGAGACAGCGCATTACTGCGGTCAGCATAGCTCTCAAAATAGACCTTACAGTTGAAGGGATTCAGATAAATCGTCCTCTGACACATGTAGACCTCAACACCGTCCTTCTCGTTGACCTTGGCAAACATTCCTTCTGGGTAATCGCCAGACTCCACCTTAATGACCATCGGATAGTTGTCCATTTGCTCGTCCTTGATAGAGAAAACAGGACACGATGAGTACAGAAGAGTCACATTTTCATGATTATTAGCTTCAACCAGGTGGAATCTCTTGCTTCCGAAACCTCTCTGCGAATAAAAGGATTTCGGAGATATAGACTCTGTGGTAAAAATGTTATTGAAGTTCAGAGTGCAGGTCGGAATGTACAGCTTCATTACGTCTATCTTTTAGAGTTTAAAACGATCGCCAGTTGACAAGGTTGTTTCATACAGATTCCGCGGCACTCTGTCGAACAGATTTGACAAGTTGCCCGAATGCATGATATACAACTCCTTGTACGACCTTGTGATTGCCACATACAACGGGTTCCTCTCAATGCCCTGATCCTCACAGTCGGGGATGAAGACGCTCTCAAACTGGAGACCCTTGGCACTATGGTATGTCATCATTTTAGGATTGTCAGACCTAAAATTCAAGTCCATGCGCTGCCCGAACTTGGCCTCTACGTTCATCCCTTTGTCATTGAAGTAGTTATACGCACGTTCTACATCCTCGTTGTGACGGAACAGTATGCCAACGTCTTCCATGTTCTTGTTGTTGATGAGAGAGATAATGGCATCATACTGCTCCTCCAACGAGTTATATTGCAGTATTTTAGGCATGTCATATCCCTCCTCCTTGCATCTCCCCTCTAGTTCATCATCCTCTGAGTTGATGAACTCGGCCACCCTTGCTATCTTTTTAGGCAAACGGTGGTTGAACACAAGCTGCTCCATTGGGAATTTCGTGATATTCCTTATTTCCTCTATTGAGATAGGAGGGTTGTCCTTTCTGAAGGTATACAGTTGCTGAGCCGAGTCTCCGTAGAGAATGAGCGCTTTCCCTGCCTTAGAGCGGAAAGTCTCAATATCACTCTGGGAGAAGTCCTGCGCTTCATCGACAATGATATAGTCAGCTTTCGGGCATCCGACGTGCTGCCAATGCCAATGGTAGTCAACACATCTCTTCTCGATGCCCACCTCGCTGATGCCGTCGGCCATGTATTGCATCAAAGCCTTAGTGAAAACAATGTAGAGGTACGACCCTCTGTGCTCGTCTTGGATTTGCTTAGCTTTCCAGAGAGCAAGGATGGACTTTCCGCTTCCTGCGCATCCCTTCACTATGAAGGAGCTGTCAGCTCGCCTGTTTATGATCTTAAACTGATAGTCATCGAGTTCAGAGTCTTTTACATAAAAACTTCTTTTTGTCATCTATATATCGATATTAAACGAATCTATACTTACAGGTCCAGTCTTGTCGGCACAGGCACACATTGCCCCTTCGACGTTCTGACTGTATTGTTTGGGATTTACCACGTGCGCTACTTCTGAGGCGTTAGAGTCCAGTATCTTATTTTTCAATGCCCTGCGGCAAAGGACACGATAGCACACACGGCTTTCGTCGTTCTTTTTTCTCTTATGCGACACTTCAAATGTCTGCTGGATAAAGCAATACTCGGTACAATTTCTGTACGTTCCACATGCCAACGGCAGGAGTGTTTCTATATCGTCAGACATTCTCACTAGCTCATTCAGCTGAGAGTTCATCAACTGAGGATAGAATCTTTGCAGTCTTTCGTCTTTAGTTGTGACATCAAGCATAAGCAATAAGCCCCGGTCGGTCAGCATGCCTGCAAGATAATGGGCTATTATGCTGTAGGCTTTTTCTATTACGCCATGCGATATAAGTTCGCAAACTGCCTTGTCGCAGAGTATAAAATCGTATTGAAGTCGTGGAATGTTCAGGCCATACAATTCTTTTTCCGAGCTTATTTGGGTATGAACTGTATTTAGCGAGTAGGTGTGGTGCGAGGTTGAAGACTGTCTTCTGACTACCGCGGACAAAGTGCCGAGCGACAATATATTGCCATCGGTTGCTACTATCTCAATATTTTTACGGTCGGGGAAATACTTGTCGATAGCGGTAAGCAGTCCCACCAACTCTCCCCCTGTCCCGGCGCAGAAGTCGAGAATGCGGATATCTCTGCCAACGGCAAACACATTCTCTAATTTCTCATTCAGGAAAAGGTTATCCACTATGCAAAACGCTTCCGCATAGCTTCGTGGGAAATACGTGCCAAGGTAAACCTTTACTTCATCCTCGTTCAGGTCGAGATTATACTCAAAACGGGTGTGTTCTGGGGAATAAACCGCAGATAGTTCATCGAAAATGTAATCGTCTAACCACTGTGGCAGAACCGTTCTTGACTTTCTGAACCTCACCTTGGTGTCGACATGACCTGAATCATATCCTATATTTGGACGCGACTCTGTTACCGTCTTGGTGTTTTCATCTCCCCAACAAATATTATGTTGGTCTATCACACGCACCTTTTTATGTATAAACTTCTCTATCCTTTGCGCCTCGGAAGATATGTTGTCATGTTGGGCGAAAACGATGTATCGAGAGAGAGGGAAATCAGCATTGGGCATATTTGCCAGAGTGGCTTCACACACCTCTACATGGCATTCGCACCTTAAAAGGGCGGACAAAACCTGAATAGCAAACGCTTTTAGCTGCGCCTTATCTTCTTCGTCTACACCAATGGGATGCACAACCTCGTTAGGGCTGTGTCGTTCAGATGATAGTGCGTTATACGGTTTCGTATGTGATATGTCTTTGCTGAAACTCACCTATTTTCTACATTACCGACCATTTCTCCCACAAGTTATATATATATATAACCAAATCTTTTAACATTTCAAGCAGTGGGAGATTGGGGACTATACTTAACTGTCGGGGAGGGATGTGGAATGAATTTTAGGGGGTGAGGGAGTGATTGCAAGATTTGTGTATGGTGTTCGCGTGATTTGTGTACCGTAGAGGAATTGTTGGGGGATGGGGGAGAAATTGTTGGGAGGGGTGTGGAGGGTGCATTTGTGTCAGTGTTGGTTCAGTATAGTTTCAGTATCGTGGAGTAGTTTTGTCAGTATATTGTCAGTATATTGGAGCATTGTCGTAGATTTTTTGGAGGATATGGGGATAATGTGTGGAGTATGAATGTTTGGGGCGTGTGATAGAGGTTTTAGGTTTATCTTTGCGGTGGAGACAGTTCGTGATATCCTGTCTATAAACAAAACTATATTATGAGCAAGGCGATAGTATTGCTGTCGGGGGGTCTGGATTCGTGCGTGGCCCTCCATGTGGCGCAGCGTGATGGGCACGAGGTTAGCGCGTTGTCGTTTGATTATGGGCAGCGTCATAGTAAGGAGTTGGAGTGCGCGAGGCGGATTGCGGCTCGTGCGAAGGTGGCGGAGCATAGCGTGGTGTCGCTTGACTTGGCGCAGTGGGGGGGGTCGACGCTGACTGACATGGGTCGTGAGGTGGAGGATGGTGATGTTGGTCGGCGTGATATACCGCAGACGTATGTGCCGGCGCGGAATATGGTGTTCCTCTCGGTTGCGGCGTCGTTGGCAGAGGCTAAGGGTGCGGAGCATATTTATATTGGTGTGAGCCAGGTGGATTATTCTGGTTACGTGGATTGTCGTGGGGTGTTTATTGAGGCTATGGAGCGTGCGATTAATTTGGGGACGGTGATGGGTGCGGAGGAGGGTAGGCATATCAGTATACATGCCCCGTTTGAGAATATGACTAAGGCGGATGAGATCAGGTTGGGTTTGGAGCTTGGAGTGGATTTTGGGTTGACTTGGAGTTGTTATCGTGGTGGGGAGCGGCCTTGCGGGCGGTGTGACAGTTGTCTGTTGCGTGCGCGCGCGTTTGCTGAGGTTGGGATAGCGGATCCCGCGTTGGGGGTATGAGGTTGAGGTTGTCGAGGGAGGGTGTGTTTCCTGTTGTGGGAGGCGGGGGTGTTGGTGCTACGGGTTTGGGGGTGTCGGGGACGATACAGGGTGAGGGCAAGTTGGCTGGTGTGCCGTCGTTGTTTGTGCGGTTGCAGGGTTGCAATTTGCGTTGTCGGTGGGTAATGGGAGATGGGAGGGTGTCGGTGTGTGATACGTCTCATGCTTGGTCGGGCGGGGGTTGTGAGGTTGAGGTTGGTGAGGTGTATGATGTGTTGCGGAGGAATATGGGAGGGATGCGTCATGTGGTGATAACTGGTGGTGAGCCTTTGATGCAGTCGGAGGCGGTTGGTGAGTTGATTGTGTTGCTCAGGGGTGTGGGTATACATAGTACGGTGGAGAGTAATGGTATTGCGGAGTGTGTGCCTGTGGTGCTGCCGGATTTGTTGTCGTTGTCTCCTAAGTTGTCGTCGAGTGGCATTTCGGAGGATATGCGGAGGCGGTCGGTGCGTGGTGTGTTGATGTTGGCGAGGTCGGCTGTGGCGGAGGGCAGGGATGTCCAGATAAAGTTCGTGGTGTGCCGGTCGGAGGATGTGGAAGAGATAAGGCGTGATTATGGGGAGACGTTGTCGTTGTTGGGTGCGGATGATGTGATTGTTATGCCGTTGGGGGCTGATGTTGGGACGTTGTCGAGAACTTGCGGGGTGGCATTGGGTATGGCGATAGAGAATGGTTGGCGGTATGGTCCGCGGCTACATATAGACCTCTTTGGTAACAGGGAGGGGACGTAAAAAAGAGAAGAAAATGAGTGATAGTGCGCAGCAGGGCGTAGGCCGTGTGCTGGGTAGGGCGGTGACGTATCCACAGACGTATAAGCCTGAGATACTTGTGGCAATACCGCGGGATGTCAACCGCGGGAGGATAGGTATTAGTGAGGGTGCTTTGCCGTTTAGTGGTGAGGATATTTGGCATGCGTATGAGGTGTCGTGCTTGACAAGCAAGGGGTTGCCTACGGCTGGCATGTTGAAGATATCGGTGCCGGCGACGAGCAGGTATATTGTTGAGAGTAAGTCGTTGAAGCTGTATCTGAACTCGTTTAATATGGAGCGGTTGGGAGGGACGTCGAGTGAGGCTAACGGGCGTATGGCTGGGACTGTGGCGGCTGATTTGTCGTCGTTGCTTGGTGCGGAGGTCAGGGTGTGCCATTTTGAGCCTATGGCCATGACGCATTCGACGCCAGAGCATGATGACCGTTATCGGACGATAGAGGAGATGGGTGTGGCACGGGATATTGTTGTCGGGACGTATACGGAGTCGGCGGGTTTGCTTAGGAGTGAGCCGTCGGATGGGAGGGTGCAGTTTTTGAAGAGTCATTTGTTGCGGTCGAACTGTCCGGTGACGCATCAGCCGGACTGGGGGACGATATATGTGGCGGTTGAAGGAGGGTTGCGGGTGGATCCTGTGTCGTTGTTGGAGTATATAGTGTCGTTGCGGTCGGAGAATCACTTTCATGAGGAGATATGTGAGTTGGTGTTTAAGCGGCTGTATGACTTATTGAGTCCGGAGCGGTTGAATGTGGCGTGCAGGTATACTCGTCGTGGTGGGATAGATATCACTCCGGTGCGTGAGTGTGGTAACTGGAGTTTGTGGAACTCGATAACGGATACTGACATTTTGACAGAGAGGGTGGACCGTATGTAGGGTAGCGGTTGTGTTGGGGATAAAAAGAGAGCCGTGCAACGTCCTTCACGCTGCACGGCTCGTTGTATATAGCCTAATTGCTTATTTGTGGGCTATTGTTTGGGAGTGTGGCACTACATCATGCCGCCGCCCATGCCGCCCATACCTGCGCCGCCGGCTGGTACTTCGGGTTTGTTTTCCTTTTCCTCGACGAGGATGCACTCGGTGGTGAGGAACATGCCAGCGATAGACGCGGCGTTCTCGAGGGCAACGCGTGCGACCTTTGCGGGGTCGATTACGCCAGCCGCGAGGAGGTTCTCGTAGGTATCGGTGCGTGCGTTGTAGCCGTAGTCGCCCTTACCTTCCTTGATTTTCTGGACTACCACAGCTCCCTCTTTGCCGCCGTTGAAGACTATTTGGCGTAGTGGCTCCTCGATGGCGCGGCGTACGATCTCTATGCCTGTGGTCTCGTCCTCGTTATCGCCCTTGAGGCCTTCGAGGGACTCGGAGGCGCGGATGTAGGTTACGCCGCCGCCGGGGACAATACCTTCCTCGACAGCTGCACGTGTGGCGCAGAGAGCGTCGTCGACACGGTCTTTCTTTTCTTTCATCTCGACCTCGGTGGGAGCTCCTACATAGAGCACGGCGACGCCACCTGCGAGCTTGGCGAGACGCTCTTGGAGCTTCTCACGGTCGTAGTCGCTCTTGGTGTTGGCGATTTGCGCCTTAATCTGTGCGGCACGCTCCTTGATGGCAGTCTTGTCGCCGAGCCCATTGACGATGGTGGTGTTGTCTTTGGTGATGGTGACTTTCTCTGCCTTGCCGAGCATTGGGAGTTCGGCATTCTCGAGTTTGAGACCTGTCTCCTCGCTGATGACTGTGCCGCCGGTGAGTATGGCGATGTCTTGGAGCATCTCCTTGCGGCGGTCGCCGAAGCCGGGAGCCTTGACGGCAGCGACTTTGAGAGAGCCACGGAGACGGTTGACGACGAGGGTGGCGAGGGCCTCACCGTCGACATCCTCGGCGATGATGAGAAGAGGACGCCCTGTCTGTGCGGCCTTCTCGAGGATAGGCAGGAGGTCCTTCATGGTGGATATCTTCTTGTCGTAGATGAGGATGAAGGGGGACTCGAGAGCGGCTTCCATTTTCTCGGTGTTGGTCACGAAGTAGGGGGAGATATAGCCACGGTCGAACTGCATGCCCTCTACGACGTCGACGTGCGTCTCAGTGCCCTTTGCTTCCTCGACGGTTATGACACCCTCTTTGCCGACTTTTTTCATGGCCTCGGCGATGAGTTTGCCGATTTCGTTATCGTTGTTGGCTGAGACTGTCGCTACTTGCTCGATTTTCTCGTTGGAGTTGTCGATTTCTTGTGAGAGGTTCTTTATGCCCTCTACGACCTTGGCTACGGCCTTGTCGATGCCCCGCTTGAGGTCCATGGGGTTGGCGCCAGCTGTGACGTTCTTGATGCCCGTGGTGATGATGGCTTGCGCGAGGACGGTTGCGGTGGTGGTGCCGTCGCCTGCGTCGTCGCCGGTCTTAGAGGCTACCTCTTTAACCATCTGTGCGCCGAGGTTAGCGTAGGGGTCGGACAGCTCGACCTCTTTGGCTACGGACACGCCGTCTTTGGTGATGTGAGGTGCGCCGAACTTGCGTTCGATGACGACGTTGCGGCCTTTGGGGCCGAGGGTTACCTTGACGGCATCGGCCAGTTGGTCGACACCTTGCTTGAGAAGCTCACGGGCTTCTGTGTTGAATTTTATTGTCTTTGCCATGATGTTCAGTATTTAGTGATGTGTTGTGGAAGAGGTTATGCTACGTAGAGGACGTCGCTCTGGTTGATGAGGAGGTAGTCGTCGCCATCGATTTGGAGTTCTGTGCCGGAGTATTTGCCGTAGAGGACGGTGTCGCCGACGTTGACTTCGACGGTTTCGTCCTTCTTGGCTGCTCCTACGAGGACTACGGTGCCTTTGAGTGGTTTCTCTTTGGCGCTGTCGGGGATGATGATGCCGCTTTGGGTCTTGGTCTCTGCTGCTACGGGTTTGACCAGCACTTTGCCGGCCAGCACTTTGCCTTTTAGTTCTGCCATGGGTTTATGTATTTTTATTGTTGTTCTGAGAAATGTGTGATGGTTCGTTGTGCGAGCCGCTGGGTTTATAGCATAATGTGTGCCAAAAGCGGGAATGCGCCATTTTGTCAGCAATGGGGAGGTGTGGTTGATATGTTGTGGCAGAGGGTGTGACTATTTGGCAAAGGCGGGGTAGCGGAGGATGTTGAAGTGTTTCATGAGCCATGCGAGGGAGTAGGCCAGGGTGAGGTTTATTGCCACGGCTTCGAGGAAGAGGGGGATGATGGGTTGTGAGTGTGGGAGGAGTTTGGCGTATATGGTTGAGCTGAGTGGCATCGTGACGAGGTGTGCGCTGAGGAGGTAGAGGGTGTTGGCGCCGGTCCAGGCCAGATGGATGTTGAACTTGTGGCATAGGCATATTATAGCTACAGTCTCGACGACGGCGCAGAATAGGCCGACGATGTTGAAGCCCATATAGCCACGGACCATAGAGATGAAGTTGTCGAGGAGTATATTTGCCAGGCATAGGGCTATGAGGAGCGCCCATATCCAACGTGGCATGGCGCGTGCGCGTTCTAAGAGGTTGTAGCGTCGGATGAGATGGCCGATCATCATGAGCAGGGTTGCCTCCATGGCGGATAGGAGGCTCCAAGGGAGGAGTATGTAGCGCGAGGCGATAGATGCGGAGCAATAGAGGGTTATGGAGAGGGTGACGGCGTAGGGGAGTGGGAGTTGTCGGAGGGAGGCGGTCAGTATTAGTTTTGCCCAAAAGAGCGCCAATAGGAACCATATAGCGCCGATATAGGGCATGTCGCCCCAGATGACATCGGAGCGCGAGCCGCTGCCCCATAGGACTTTGACGATCCATTCTGGCAGATAGGTTGGCAGTTCGTCGCCTCCTTTGAGGAGTCTTATGGTCACGCCGTAGAGACCTACGAGTAGGCAGGTTATGAGGTAGGGCCAGAGGTATTGTGAGGCGTATTTCTTGAGGGCCAGACTGGTCTTGATGTTTTTGACGAAGAAGCCGGCGATGATGAAAAAAGCCGGGACGTGGAAGGAGTTGATTGTGGCGTGGAGGAAGGGGATGTCGTTGATAGAGATGGTGTGACCGACGATTATGGCGATTATGGCGATAGCCTTGGCGGAGTCGATGCAGTCGAGGCGGCTGCCGGTGGAAAAGTTTAGCATCTTATAGGTAGTTAATATCCTCCCAGGAGGGCATGGATTCGACGAATTGAGGGGAGCCGCCGTCGGGCAGTGCTACGCAATAGTGCTCCAGTCCGTTTGTGAGGACGACGGCACGTGCTTTGAGGATGCTCAGGTAGCGGCATGCTTGGTTCATGGTGGTTTGTGTGAGGCGGACATTGGGAGCTTTGCACTCGACGATTACGAGTGGTCGCATTGTGTGGGAGTATGCGACGATGTCGGCGCGTTGGCGTGATTGTCCGTGCATGACTGGGACTTCGACGGAGAGGAGTTGCTGTGGGTAGCCGAGGGAGTTGATCATGTAGGCGAGGAAGTTCTGTCGGACCCACTCTTCGGGGGTGAGGGAGACGTAGCGTTGTCGGCATAGGCAGAGTATGCCGTCGTAGTCGTTGCCGGGCTTTATGGTGAGCGCGGCGTCGGGCAGGTTAAGAGTTGGGCGGTTAGTCACTGGTGAGGTTTGAGAGGTGTGCCTGCATTTCTTTTCCTCGTTTGAGGTAGGTGACGAGGAGGAGGGCGGAGAAGAAGAGGGTGATGGTTCGGAGTGGGAGGCTGAGGAATCCGTAGTTGCAGGAGATATCGTAGATACCGTGGAGTAGCGCTGGGATTGCTATGGCGAGGATACGGAGAGCCCATTTGTAGCCTGGGTAGAGTTGCGAGAAGGATATGAAATAGGCAGCGATGGCGGCCCACAGGGCGTGTGCGAAGGGGAGAGTGGTTAGTCGTGTCACGTTGGCGTAGAAAGAGTCGGAGTAGTCGAGTTCGGAGTTGACTGTGAGTTGATATTGTACGCCCTCGAATACGCCGAAGGCTATGCCACTGATTAGTCCGTAGAAGACCATGGTTTGCGGGATGAGTGGTTGTCGGGCGCGTGCGATGATGATGAAGAGAGGTGTGGCTTTGGCGAGTTCTTCGGTGAATCCTACTCCGCCGGTGTAGAAGAGGAGTTGTGAGAGGAATCCTGGGGTGTCTTCGAGTTGGTAGAAGGGGTTGAGCGCGACGATGCCGAGGAGGTCCCAGGCGATGAATACGAATCCTTGTGTGAGGAAGAATGTGGCTATGGCGGTTGTGAGTGTGACTTGCCTGGTCTTGAAGAGGTACCAGAAGAAGAGTCCCCAGATGCCAGAGAAGTAGAGAGATATGAGGTAGAAGGTGAGGATAGAGGAGGCTCCGACGAGTTCGACGATTATGGGTAGGAGTCCTACGGCGGTCATGACGATGAGGGTGGCGTCTTGTTTCCATGCGCCGGCTCTGATGTCGCGTTTGGGGAAGAGGATTTCGGAGCCGACGGTTGACATGAGTTGCCATAGAGAGCCACGTCGTTTGACTTTGACTTTGAGTCCTTCGCGTTTGAGGCAGTCTCCGACGGTGGTGCGGCCGTCGAAGGGGATGCCGTCTTGCTGCGCCATGTCGCATTTGAGGATGCGGCCACGCTGGACCATGTCGGCCAAGTCGGACGGCGCGTAGGGGCCGAAGTGCCTGTTGTTTCTTATTACGTAGTAGGCTGACATATATTGTGTTTAGTATGCTTCGCGAAAATAAATGAATTATGGGAATGATTGTGGTGTGTGGCGGGGGGTTGTGGTGGTATTTGGTGATAAGTGAAGGGGGCGTGTGGTTGGGGTATTCGTCACACTTACGGTTGAGGGATGGGGGATGCGTGAGGGGTGAGATGGGGTGATATTTGGCGGAAGTGTGTGTTTTTGGTGGAAAATGAGCGTTGGAGGGAATATTTGTTTTTTTACGGGGAGTCGGTGATGAGTCGTGATGCTTCGGGTATGCTTCTTTTATGCTTTGTTGAATAATCATTGTAGGAGTTTGGTAGGAGTTGAGAGGGGTTTGTGGATGTTTTATGTGGGTGGTGTCGTGGGGGAGTGGGTTGAGGTTGTGAGGTGAGGTGTTGAAGTTATTTTTCTTTGTATCGAGAAAAAGAGCTAATTTTGCCGTTAGGCATTAAAAATATTTACCTTACATATTCAAGACGACATAATGGGATACAGAATCATTGTCCTCGCCAAGCAGGTGCCTGACACACGCAATGTGGGCTCTGACGCGATGACCCCCGAAGGCACCGTCAACCGTGCGGCATTACCGGCGGTGTTTAACCCCGAGGACTTGAACGCCCTCGAGCAAGCGTTGCGCATCAAGGATCAGTTTCCTTGCTCGACGATTACCATGCTCACTATGGGACTACCGAAGGCGACAGAGGTGTTGCGTGAGGGTCTTTTTCGTGGTGTCGACAAGACTGTGCTGTTGACGGACAGGGCGCTTGGAGGCGCAGACACGCTTGCGACGAGTTATTCTTTGGCGCAGGCTATAAAGAAGATAGGCGAGTATGATATTATTTTGTGCGGACGTCAGGCTATTGACGGTGACACGGCACAGGTAGGGCCCCAGGTGGCGGAGAAGCTTGGCTTGCCCCAGGTTACGTATACTGAGGAGATATTGAAGCTTGAGGGTCGCAAGGTTGTGGCGAAGCGTCATATTGATGGTGGTGTTGAGACTGTTGAGGCTCCTCTGCCTTTGGTTTTGACGGTGAATGGTTCGGCGGCGCCGTGCCGTACACGCAACGCCAAGCTTGTCATGAAGTATAAGAGCGCGAGGACGACGGCGGAGATTGCCGGGTTGACGGAAGAGGGGGAGAAGTCGTTTTACGCACAGCGTCCGTATCTTGCCATAAGCCAGTTTGGAGCTGCTGATATTGACGCAGACCCTGCGCAGATAGGCAAGGCCGGGTCGCCGACGAACGTTAAGGCTGTGAAGAGCATCGTCTTCACAGCGAAGGAGAGCAAGAGTTTCTCCAGCAGCGACCAGGACATTGACGACCTGATGGCAGAGCTTATTGCCAGCAATACCATAGGTTAAACCCATCACTCTTGAAAAGACTACAATGAACAACGTATTCGTATATTGTGAGCTCGAAGGCGCGAAGGTCGCGGACGTAAGTCTGGAGCTCCTTACTAAGGGCCGTAAACTGGCTGACGAGTTGGGCGTTCGACTGGAATGCCTTTGCATTGGCTATAATCTTGCAGGCGTGGAGAAGCAGGTGATGCCCTACGGAGTCGACAAGGTGCATGTGTTTGACGCTGAGGGGTTGTTTCCGTATACCTCACTTCCTCACACGTCGGCGGTTGTTAACCTCTTCAAGGAGGAGAGGCCGCAGATTTGCTTGATGGGCGCGACGGTTATTGGTCGTGATCTTGGGCCACGCGTATCGTCGGCGTTGCACTCTGGTCTTACTGCGGACTGCACCCAGCTGGAGATTGGCGACTTTGACATGAAGGTCAAGGAGGGCGACCAGATGGTGACCAAGCATTATGAGAAGCAGCTTTACCAGATACGTCCGGCGTTTGGCGGCTCTATCATTGCGACTATTGTCAACCCCGACCATCGTCCTCAGATGGCTACGGTGCGTGATGGCGTGATGAAGAAGGAGATTCGAGATGAGAACTACAAGGGTGAGGTTGTGAATCACGATGTGGCCAAGTATGTTCCTACGACGGATTATGTGGTGAAGGTTATTGACCGTCATGTAGAGGCGGCTAAGAACAACCTGAAGGGGGCTCCTATTGTTGTGGCTGGTGGCTATGGCGTTGGTTCGAAGGAGGGTTTTGACAAGATATTCGAGCTTGCCAAGGAACTGCATGCTGAGGTTGGTGCGAGCCGTGCGGCGGTGGATGCCGGCTGGGTGGATCATGACAGGCAGATTGGTCAGACGGGGGTCACGGTACGTCCGAAGCTCTATATTGCTTGCGGCATTTCTGGTCAGATACAGCATATTGCCGGCATGCAGGACAGCTCGATGATCATTTCTATCAACTCTGATCCTGAGGCGCCTATCAACAAGATAGCCGACTATGTCATCACTGGCACTGTGGAGGACGTCATCCCGAAGATGATTAAGTATTATAAGAAAAACAGCAAGTAGCGCACAATGGCCAACTATTATAGCGAGACGCCCGAGCTCAAGTATCACCTCGGGCACCCCCTGATGAAGCGTATTGTCGAGCTCAAGGAGCGCGATTTCGCAGACAAGGATAAATTCGACTACGCTCCCCAGAATCTTGAGGACGCGCTTGACAATTATGACCGCGTGCTTGACATTGTCGGCGAGATATGCGGCGAGATAATCGGCCCGAATGCAGAGGGTGTTGACCATGATGGTCCGAAGTGTGAGAATGGGCGTGTTGTCTACGCGCCTGGCACGGAGGTCAATCTTGACGCTACACGTAAGGCGGGATTGATGGGTATGGCTATGCCACGTCGTTTTGGTGGCTTGAACTTTCCTATCGTTCCTTATATCATGGCGGCCGACATGGTGAGCAGCGCTGATGCTGGTTTTGAGAACTTGTGGGGTCTTCAGGATTGCGCTGAGACGCTCTATGAGTTTGGCAGTGAGGATCAGAAGCAGCGTTTCTTGACCCGTGTGTGCGCTGGCGAGACGATGTCGATGGATCTTACGGAGCCTGATGCCGGTTCTGACCTTCAGAGCGTGATGCTCAAGGCTACATATAGCGAGGCTGACGGTTGCTGGCTTCTGAATGGCGTGAAGCGTTTCATCACCAATGGAGACGCTGATATACACCTTGTCCTTGCACGATCGGAGGAGGGCACGCGTGATGG
Organism: bacterium; assembly: GCA_963620665.1. Classification (GTDB taxonomy): domain Bacteria; phylum Bacteroidota; class Bacteroidia; order Bacteroidales; family Marinilabiliaceae; genus W3P20-009. The sequence goes on along the minus strand of CAVFBA010000002.1, from coordinate 126,832 downwards.
TCGCGGTCTCTCGATGTTCATCTATGATAAGCGTCAGGGTGGCGTGAATGTGCGTCGCATTGAGAACAAGATGGGAATCAAGGGTTCGCCGACGTGTGAGCTTGTCTATAAGAATGCTAAGGCAGAGCTTTGTGGAGACCGTAAGTTGGGTCTTATCAAGTATGTCATGGCCCTCATGAACGGTGCACGTCTGGGTATTGCGGCACAGGGTGTCGGTATCAGTCAGGCTGCATATAATGAGGCTCTCGCATACGCTAAGGATCGTAGGCAGTTTGGCAAGGCTATCATTGAGTTCCCGGCGGTGGCCGATATGCTTTCTACTATCAAGGCTAAGCTTGATGCCAGCCGTGCATTGCTCTATGAGACAGCACGTTTCGTGGACGTATACAAGGCACTCGACGATATCAGCAAGGAGCGCAAGTTGACCCCCGAGGAGCGTCAGGAGCAGAAGAAGTACTCGAAGCTTGCCGATGCCTTCACTCCTCTCGCAAAGGGCATGGGTTCAGAGTTCGCCAATCAGAATACCTACGACTGTATCCAGATACATGGTGGTTCGGGCTTCATGAAGGAGTATAAGTGTGAGCGCATATATCGTGACGCACGTATCACCTCTATCTATGAGGGCACGACGCAGCTTCAGGTTGTGGCAGCGATACGTTACGTCACGAGTGGCGCATACGCAGCTAAGATTGCCGAGTATGAGCAGTTGCCAGTAGCGCCAGAGTTCGAGGACTTCAAGAATAAGCTGAAGGATATGGCAGACAAGACCCAGATGGCAGTCAACCAGATCAATGAGGCTAAGAATCAGGAGTTGCATGACCTCGTGGCACGTCGTCTGTATGAGATGACAGCGTATACCGTCATGGGTTACCTTATCCTTCATGACGCTTGCAATGCGCCTGAGCTATTTGGCACTTCGGCTCGTGTATTCATCCGTTACGCTGAGGCTGAGGTGGAGAAGCATATCACCTTCATCCGTAAGTTCCAAGAGGAGAGCCTCGCCGACTATCGCAAGGCTTAACACTCGAGCAACAGTATAGTGAGATTCCCGTCTGCAGCAGTGTGGGCGGGAATCTTTTTATAGGGATAGAAGAGCAATGGAGTGGGGAGGTCGCTACATCCCCCTAATATCCCGCCGCACGACCCTCAAGCCACCGACTGAACTCATCAAAATACCCCGCATTCTCACTCAACCACGTCAACACCTCCGTCCTATACAACCCGTTGAACACAAAGTATATCATTGCCCGTATATACCCGCGGGCATGCACCTCGATCAAGAAATCGGCATACGTAACCTGCCAGAAGTCTAAATTCTCCTCCCCCGTGTCACGCATCCTTGACACCAACGTGTCCGTCCTCTCCACTATGCCCTCTATCAATTCCTCCCGACTACTCCACTTCACCGTCACATCCCTCTCTATACCATCTATCTCTTTCTCCATCAACTCGCTATACGGTTCCTCCGCCACACGTCTCTTCAGCGGGTCAATTCCTCCCCAACCCTTCTTCCATATATCCACCAGCCGCTCCGCATTCCTCATCCTACCCTCGTCACTCGCCATCAACAGGTAACGCATTAGCGGCAACATTGCCTGATACCTATGCCCACGAGCCGTCTCCACCTCCGACAATAGCAAATGCGCAGGCGTCAACATCGGGTCACGACGTATCGCCCTCTGGCACATCTCACCCGCCTCCTCCACGCTCCCACGCTTCAGCATCATCGCCGCATAGTAATACGCCGCCTCAGCATGCCCCGCGTTCGCCAACTGCCTATATATCCTCCGTGCCGCACTGTCAAACCCCTGACGCTCCCTGCATCTCGCCTCGATAAGCCGAGCGTCATCTTTCAACGTGAAACTGTCATCCTCCTGCAACCACTTGGCCCTGTCCAACGCCGCCACAATATTACCCATCTCGTAATACGTGTCCGCCATAGCCAAACGCGCCTCGTCGCTCTTCACTTTCGCATACGTGTTTATAGCCTCCTGATAGTTAGCCACATCACGCCACCGCGTCGCCTCTCGCATCAGGCTGTCACGCTCCACCATCGTCTGACCATGCGCCACGACGCACGCCATCATAACCACTGCTGCTGCAATATTCCTTATCATGCCGCAAATATAACCCCCATTCCCCCTCCTTGAGCCATTTCTTCTTCCATAGTCCTCTTTTCTTCAACGAAAGAACTTCTACCACTATCGTATGATAAGATAATACCATCCTTTGATAAATATTGCACACTTATGGCATTTTATCACTCACAATGTTCATATTTAGAACATTTGTCTACCATATCTATTGTTCTTTTCACTTATCTTTGCTCATTGTCTTAACAAACTCTAATGTGTTTAATAATACAACACTATTATGACCAGTACCCCTAAACAACTATTCATCTTCATCGCGGCCATACTCATGTCCTTCACCACAACCATCGCCGCAACGTCCGTCTCTAAGTCCATCAAGGTAGGCAACGCCACATGGACCTACACCATCAAGTCCGTCACCTCCAACGACAGTTCCACCACACAAGTAGCCTCCCTCAAGAGCGTAGTAGGCGCCAAGGGCGACATCACCATCCCTGCCACTGTCACCATCGACGGCACAGAATACGGCGTACAAGGTATCGACGTTGAAGTAACCAAAATCGAGGGCGGCGTATTCATGAGCGCAACCGACATCACCTCCGTCACCATCTCCGAAGGCATAACCTCCATAGGCGGATCCGCTTTCTACAACTGCACAAGCATCACCTCCATCTCCCTACCCTCAACACTCACGACTATCGCCAGCAACGCCTTCCAACTTTGCTCCGGCCTAACCAACGTCGTAATCCCCGAAGGCGTGACATCAATAGGTGGCTCCGCCTTCTACCTATGCAACAACCTCCAATCCGTCTCCCTCCCCTCAACACTCACGTCCATAGGCAGCAACGCCTTCCAACAGGACAAAAAACTGCAATCCGTCACCATTGCCTCCCCAAGCCAACTCACCGACATAGGCGACTACGCCTTCGAGCAATGCGACGCCCTGACCTCCTTCACCATACCCGCCACAGTAACACGCGTCGGGCAGTCTGCCTTCCAATGGTGCTTCGCCCTCGAATCCCTAACCATAGAGCAAGGCGACGGCTCCGCACAAATGATCATCGAGCAAGGCGCCTTCCGCCAATGCGAAGCCCTCAAATCCATCACCATACCCGGACGAGTCTCCACCATCCAAGACGAAGCATTCCGATACTGCAAAGGCGCGACCTCCATCACCATCAACGATGGAGTAACATACATCGGAGCCAACTCCTTCTCACAATCACATATAACAGAAATCTACATTCCCGGCTCAGTCGAGACAATAGGCGAATACGCCTTCGAGAACTCACACGACCTCGCCAAAGTCACACTCGGCGACGGCGTAAAAACTGTCGGACAAAACGCCTTCAAAAGCCACGCGAAGAGCCTCACACTCACCTGCGAAGGCACCACCACCATCCCAACCATCGACGCCTCATGCTTCAACAACTACGGCACCGTCGAAGTCTCCGTACCCTCAGGCTACGAATACCTCTACTCCGAAGACAACGGATGGACTGGCAACATCAAAGTCGCAACCACACTCTCACAGCCCCTCTACTCCAACACCCCCACCACCTACTACGACCTCCAAGGACGACCCGTAGGCTCACACCCCACCAAACCAGGACTCTACATCTCCAACCGACGACTATCCCTCCACAACAACTAATTTCTATATCCTACCAACTCCCTACCAACACTATCGAAATATGCATGCCAAGTGCATTCCCAAAGCATACTTGAAGCATCACAGAAGCATAAAACACCCGCTTAACACACACACAACCCTATCCCTCACCCTTTTACACCAACAAAACAAGAGCCGTGCGACACTCCCGACGCACGGCTCCCTTTTACTCGCCAGTTCTGCCTACTTCTTATACACCAGCAAAGCCGAATACGTGTTCACACCCAACGCGGAGTGCCCCTCATACTTGATATCCACAATCTCCTCCGCCTTCAAACCCTCCTGGGCTATGAACTTGTTAATCTGCTGATCCAACGGCTCGTCAAAATCATCCGTACCAGCATACTGAAACTGCTTAGCGCATATACTTGCCATATCTCGTGCTTTTTTAAGGTTGATACTCGATATCTTATCACTACAAATATACTCTTTTTATCTTTCCATTATCCCAATATCCGGCTAACTACATCCACCAACATGTCACGCCCCGACGTCTCCGGCCACTTATAACCCTTCGAACGCATATCATAATCCGACAACAACTGCATAATACGCATACAATCCGACGCCGTATACAACCGCGACGCCGCTCCAAAATTACGCTGCACCATATACTGACTACGCTCACCAACAGCCAACGCCGCCTTAACAGCCTCATCCTCGCTCCCAGTCTTCGACCGCGTATAGCAATACGTAAATAAATGGTCAAAACCATTATACAACGTCGCAAACACCACCTGCACAGGATTCGCCTTCTCATTCATACCAAACGCCTTAACTATCCGCATCGCCCTACCCCTGTCTCGCCTGAACAACGCGTCGCGCAACTCAAACGCGTTATACTCCTTGCTAATCCCAACATTCTCACTCACCATCGCACTCGTTATCACTTTCAATCCCGGACCCACAGCCGCACGGATCTTCTCTATCGCCGACGCCGCGTCGCCCATGCTCGTCCCAACATGCTCCGCCAACAACTCCGCCGCCTTATCCTCTATCGAATAACCCAACTTCATCGCATGACTCGCTATCCAACTCGGCATCTGATTGTCATACAACGCCTTAGTCTCCATAATCACACCCCCGGCCTTATCTATCGCCTTATACAACTTCGTGTTCTTAGCCACAAGCTTATACTTATGGCACAACACCAAAACCGTACTTTCCAAGCATCGACTCACATACCCCTCCAACTCCCCCAGACCCTGAGTCCCCTGCGCCTCACGAACCACAACCACCCGCCGCTCCGCAAACGTCGGATACTGATCACACTCCAACGCCACCCTACGACCCGTAGTATCCCTCCCATATACCACCGTCTGATTAAACGTCCGCTCATCCTCCCCCAACGCATGACCCTCAATATACCCACTCACAACATCTATCGGATACGGCTCCTCTCCATGAAGCAAATACACAGGCCGATACTTCCCTGCCCGCAACTCCTTCATGATCTCATCCTGACTCATCACGCCCATAACCTAAAACTTTAGATGTTTCACCGAATTGCCATTCCGCTCTATCTCCTGCAATGCCTTAATTCCTATCTCCAAATGGGGCCTGACATAATTCGCCGTAACCCTCTTGTCACTCTCCGACGTCTTAACCCCCTCCGGAATCATCGGCTGGTCACTCACAAGCAACAACGCCCCAGTAGGTATCTCATTATGAAACCCAACCGTGAACAGCGTCGCCGTCTCCATATCAACCGCCATCGCACGCATCATCTCCAGCTTTCGCTTAAAAACTTCATCATGCTCCCACACCCTCCTATTAGTCGTATAAACCGTCCCAGTCCAATAATCAAGCCCCTGATCCCTTATCGCGCCCGACACCGCCCTCTGCAACGAGAACGCCGGCAACGCCGGCACCTCCGGCGGAAAATAATCATTACTCGTGCCCTCACCTCGAATCGCCGCTATCGGCAATATGAAATCACCAAGGTTATTCTTCCTCTTCAATCCTCCACACTTCCCCAAAAACAACACCGCCCTCGGGTGTATAGCCTGAAGCAAATCCATAATCGTCGCAGCGTTAGGACTACCCATACCAAAATTAATAATCGCCACACCCTCTGCTATCGCATTCGGCATGCTGCAACCCCTCTTCACCTCTACACCAAACATCTCAGCGAACATCTCCACATAGTTCATGAAGTTCGTCAACAATACATAACCAGGATACTCGCTCAACTGCCTCCCCGTATACCGCGACAGCCAATTCTCTACAATCTCTTCTTTCGTCTTCATATCTTACACCTTTATTTCGTTTGCCTACCAAAGATAATTAACACCCGCCTTATTCCAAAGACTAAATCTTAACTTTGCACCACGATGGCCAAAAAGAACTTCTCCGATACGCCACTGATGCGACAATACATGAGCATCAAGGCAAAACACCCCGACGCCATGCTCCTCTTCAGGGTCGGCGACTTCTACGAAACATACCTCGACGACGCTCCAAAAGCCGCCAAGATACTCGGCATAACCCTCACACAACGTAGCGGCACAAACCCCGAACTCGGCGCACTCGCCGGATTCCCCTACCACGCCCTCGACACCTACCTTCCTAAACTCGTACGCGCTGGCCTACGAGTAGCCGTTTGCGACCAGCTTGAAGACCCTAAAGCAGCCAAAGGCATTGTCCGACGTGGCATAACAGAACTCGTCACGCCTGGCGTCGCAATGACCGACGGTGTCCTCGTGACAGGCGAAAACAACTTCCTCTGCTGCGTCAACTTCACCCCGGCCTACGTCGGCATAGCCTTCCTCGACATATCCACCGGCGAATTCCTCATGGGCCAAGGTGACACCCACTATGCCGACCGACTCCTCGCCACATTCCGCCCCAAAGAAGTCCTCTTCGAGAAAGGGCACCGACAAGCATTCATCGATTCCTTCGGCCCCAAGTGGACCACATACCCCTTCGACGACTGGGCATTCCAACCCCAATCCGCCCTCGAACGTCTCCTCAAGCATTTCGGCACCCAAAGTCTCAAAGGCTTCGGCATCGACAACCAGTCCGCAGGCACAACAGCCGCCGGAGCCATCCTCTACTACCTCGATGTCACGCAGCACGACGGACAAGCACACATATCACGCCTGCAACGTATCGACGAGCAATCCTACGTATGGCTCGACAAATTCTCCATACGCAACTTGGAAATCTTCAATGACGGACGCGGCGACTCAAGCTCCCTCGCCGACATAGAAGACCGCTCCACAACACCTATGGGCTCACGCCTCCTCAAACGTTGGCTCGTAATGCCTCTCCGCGACGTCAACGCCATCCAACACCGACACGACGTCGTAGGCGAGTTCATCGCCAACCCCTCCCTCACAGCACAAGTCACCGACCTCCTCAAACAAGTGGGCGACATGGAGCGCCTCGTCGGCAAAATAGCCTGCCTGCGCATCACCCCGCGTGAGGTGGTAATGCTCCGACGCGCACTCCAAGCCATCCCCTCCCTCAAAGACGCCATAGCCACAGCCGCCCCAAACGGACAACTCGCACACCTCGTCAACTCCCTCGACAACTGCGACCGCCTATGCCAACGTATCGAGCACGACATCGTCCCCGACCCACCTACCACAATTCAAAAGTGCGGAGTCATAGCCAACGGCGTATCCCCCGAACTCGACAACCTCCGCCTAATATCCTCCTCCAGCAAAGACTACCTCAACCTCCTCCAAGAGAAACTCGCCACTGAGACTTCCATACCCTCTCTACGAGTCGCCTACAACAACGTCTTCGGCTACTACATCGAGGTCCGCAACACCCACAAAGATAAAGTCCCCGCCGACTGGATACGCAAGCAGACCATGACCAACGCCGAACGCTACGTGACACCCGAGCTCAAAGAGTACGAGGAGAAAATACTCGGCGCCGACCAAAACATCGCAGCCATCGAGGCCCAAATATACTCCCAGCTCCTCTCCGAACTCAACGCCAACCTCGCCACAGTCCAAGCCAACGCCACACAACTCGCCGAGATCGACGTCCTCCACACCTTCGCCCGCAACGCAGTCGACTTCAACTACTGCCGCCCCAATGTCACCGACGACGATGTAATAGACATCACCGAAGGCCGACACCCCGTCATCGAACGCCTCATGTCCAACGGCGACACCTACGTCTCCAACAACCTCCACCTCGACAAGTCCAACCAGCAAATAGTCATCGTCACTGGCCCCAACATGGCCGGCAAGAGCGCACTCCTACGACAAACCGCGCTCATCGTCCTCCTCGCGCAATGCGGCTCCTACGTCCCCGCACAAGCAGCCACAATAGGCATTGTCGACAAAATCTTCACCCGCGTTGGCGCAAGCGACAACCTATCACAAGGAGAGAGCACCTTCATGGTCGAAATGACCGAGGCCGCCAACATCCTCAACAACGTCACCCCGCGCAGCCTCGTCCTCTTCGACGAACTCGGACGAGGAACAAGCACCTACGACGGCATATCCCTCGCCTGGGCAATAGTCGAGTTCCTCCACAACAACGACCGTGCGCAAGCCAAAACCCTCTTCGCGACACACTACCACGAACTCAACGACATGGAGAAGATGTACCAACGCATCAAAAACTACAACGTCTCCGTGCGCGAGACCCAAGGCAAAGTCATATTCCTCCGAAAACTCGTCCAAGGTGGCTCCGCCCATAGCTTCGGCATACACGTCGCACGACTCGCCGGCATGCCACGCTCCGTCGTAGACCGTGCCGACGAAATCCTCGCCAAACTCGAAAGCCAACGCGACACCCCGGCCTCCCCATCCCCCACCCCGCGCAAAGGATTCAAGAACGTCGACAACACCTCCGAAAAAATATCCAACGCCCCTGTCCAACTCTCTCTCTTCCAACTCGACGACCCCCTCGTCATGAGCATCCGTAACGAAATAGCCGACCTCGACATCGACAACCTCACTCCTCGCGACGCCCTCAACAAACTCTACGACATAAAACGCCTCCTCGGATTAGACAAGTAACCCGCTCAACAACTAATCACGACCACTGAGATATGCATACGACATTGGGTTCCCTGATGGCGTTCATGGGCAATTGGCATTGCACCCTCGCCCTATGCCTGTGCGCATTCGCCTTCATCACCTTGTGTGCACATATAAATCCCGTATGAGGCCGTGCATGTTTCTATGCGCTTGCCTCCACTCAAACCCGTAATGGCCGTATGACGCTGTTCCCTGCTTTCTTTCCCCATCCCACCCCCATTTCCCTCCACCTTTCCCCCATTTTCTCCCCCAACATAATTATCTTTGCACTCGTATATCTTTCGCACAAAACATAATATAGATAACAATGAAGAGAATCGTTCTTATCCGCCACGGCCAGAGCGCCTGGAATCTCGAGAACCGCTTCACCGGCTGGACTAACGTCGACCTTACCGAGGCCGGCATCGCCGAGGCTGTGAAGGCAGGCAAAACCCTCAAAGAGCAAGGCTTCACCTTCGACATCGCCTACACCTCCTTCCTCAAGCGTGCCGTGAAGACCCTCAACAATGTCCTCGACCAGATGGATCTCGATTGGATCCCCGTACAGAAGTCCTGGCGCCTCAACGAGAAGCACTACGGCAACCTCCAGGGACTTAACAAGGCCGAGACTGCAAAGCAGTATGGCGACGAGCAGGTCAAGATATGGCGCCGCAGCTACGACGTAGCTCCAAACCCCATCCCCGACGACGACGACCGTAGCGCAACAAAAGACCCACGCTACGCCAGCTATGTCCCCGACTGCGAGATCCCTCGCACCGAGAGCCTCAAAGATTGCATCGAGCGCGCACTGCCCTATTGGAAGAGCGAAATCTTCCCTATGCTCAAGAAAGTCGACAACATCGTAGTCGTCGCTCACGGCAACTCCCTTCGCGGCATCATCAAGTTCCTCAAGGGCATATCCGACCAGGACATCGTCTCCCTCAACCTCCCAACAGCAATTCCCTACTGCTTCGAGTTCGACGACAAGACCTACAAACTCACCAAGGATTACTTCGTAGGCGACCCCGAGGAGATTAAGAAACTCCAAGAGGCCGTAGCAAACCAAGGCAAGGCCAAGTAACTCCCCACACGAGTTCCACTACCTAAGACCGCCCTTCGCAGGACGGTCTTTTTATTTTTCCTCACACCCCACGCTTTTTTCTCCCCCTATCTCACCATTTTCCACATATTCCCCCTATCTTTGCACTGATATTATAACACTTTACTAACCATGGATAAGATAATTCTATACACCAAAAAGTGTATCACAGAGAAGTTCGCTGACTTCACTGGTCGTGCTCGTCGCGAGGAGTTCTGGTATTTCTACCTCGCCACATGCGTCTTTTACGCTGTTGTCGGCATTCTCGGTCGCATCCCTTACGTCGGCATGGTCTTCAGCCTCGTCGGTGGTCTCGTTGGTCTCGCCCTCATCGTCCCCACACTCGCCGCTGGCGCACGCCGTCTCCATGACGCCGGACGCTCAGGCTGGTTCCAACTTCTCTGCCTCATACCTATTGTCGGCTCTATCATCCTCCTCGTCTTCTGGGCACAAGAGGGCGTAGCAGGTTCCAACAAGTGGGGCGACAATCCTAAGACTCAGGCGTAACACCCATTTTCCAAGACTTTAATACCCAATGCATCGGAATCTTTGACATTCCGATGCATTTTTGTTATGTTTGCGTAAACAAAACTCTCTATTATGGCAAATTACCAACCAGGCATGATGGACTACGTCAAGTCCGTTCTCACCTCCGACTACGCCAACTTCTCCGGCCGTGCACGCCGCCGCGAATATTGGCTTTTCTACCTCTTCACCATCATCATCAATCTCGCCATCCAAGTCATCTCCCTCTTCGCCTCCAAAATTTCCTATGCCTCGGGCCTTAGCATCCCCTCAATCGCCGTCAGCGTAATCTCCTTACTCTGGAGCATCTACATCTTCACCCCCTCAATAGCACTGGTTGTCCGCCGGCTTCACGACATCAACCGCTCCGGATGGTGGTATTTCCTCTTCATTGCCTTAGCCATCTTCGTCATTGCTGGGAGCGTCTCGCACGTCTATTTCGGCATGAGCGACAAATACCTTCCCGTTATCGTCATCGCCTTTATTCTATTAGTCCTATCTGCCATCGCCATGTTCGTAGCCCTTATTCTCCCAGGCACCAAGGGTGAAAACGAATACGGCTCCGACCCCAAGGCACAACCTCAAGCCGACAACCAAATCAAGCAAGAAAGCGAGATAGAAGTCAAATTCTAACCCCACACATACACCAATCCCCCGCTGAGCCCATACCCAGCGGGGGATTATTTTGTTCCCCTACACCCTCTCCTACAACAACCCCATCTCCAGACGAGCCTCGTCCGTCAGATTCTCCTCCGACCACGCAGGGTCAAAGGTCAAGTTCACCTCCACACTCGCAACACCAGGTATCGTCTTCAACTTCTCCATGACCTCCTCTGGCAAACTGTCCGCCACGGGGCAGTTAGGCGCCGTCAACGTCATCAATATCCTCACCTCATTGTCCGTCGACACCTCAAGCTTGTATATCAGCCCAAGGTCATATATGTTCACCGGTATCTCGGGGTCATATATTGTCTTCAACTGCTCTATCACGAGCTGCTCTATGCTTTTCCCCGTTTCTGCCGTCTCTTGCTTCTCTTCCATAGCCATACCCTATCCTTTCCTCTCCTTCGCCGCATATGCCATCGCATACAGCCTTATCTGCTTTATCATCGCCAGTAACCCATTCGACCGCGTGGGCGTCAAGTTCTCCTTCAGCCCTATCTTGTCTATGAAATACAACTCCGCGTTCGCTATATCTTGAGCCTTCTGACCGTCCACCACTTTCAGCAGCAATGCCACTATCCCCTTCACTATTATTGCGTCACTGTCCCCCTTGAATGTCAATGTCCCATCCTTGCCCTTCTCACAATATATCCACACCGTGCTCTGACATCCCTCTATGACGTACTCCTGCTTCCTGTGCTCCTCAGGATACACATCCATGTCGTTGCCCAACTCTATCAGCAACGAATACTTGTCCGTCCAGTCATCGTAGGCCGAAAACTGGTCCACTATCTCATCCTGTATCTCGTATATCGTCATTGTCTTATCCTTTCCGAGGCTTACGGCATATCCCAGCCTCGCCTCATTAAAGCCCACAAATTTACCCCCTTTACCTATTTTTACCCAATCACCACGCCCCTTATTTCAGTAAAAATGCCTAAATTGCAATTATACTTAATCTGAAAAGCACCATACACACCCATGGCAACACGCCAAAAGCTACTAATGGAAGAGATGGGACGACTCACAACCGACGAGTTCCACCAGGCCGACAAGACACCTCTCGTCATTGTCGCCGACGAGATACGCAGCCTCAACAATATAGGCTCGCTCTTCCGCACTGCCGACGCCTTCCGCCTTCAGGCCATCGTCCTATGCGGCGCATGTGGCACCCCCCCGCACCCAGAGATACATAAGACAGCCCTCGGTGCCGAATACTCCGTAGCCTGGTCACAATGCCCCACAGCCCTCGATGCTGTCCGCACTCTCAAAGCTGACGGATTCACCACCCTCGCCCTCGAGCAAGCACGCGGCTCCGTCAGTCTCGAGAAACTATCTATCACCCCTACCGCCAAATACGCCCTCGTCGTAGGCAACGAGATTCATGGCGTCTCACAAGATGTCGTCAATGAAGTCGACACCTGCGTCGAGATTCCCCAGTTCGGCACCAAGCACTCACTCAACGTGAGCGTCTCCACTGGCATGGCCGTATGGGAAATAGTCAAACAACTTATTATTAACCAATAATTCAGCACACAATGAAAGCGTTACTCTTCCCCCTCCTTGCGTTCCTCGCCCTGGCAATCTCCGCCTCCACTAATGCGCAAGACAAGTTCTCCTACGAGGCCGACGGCTTCTACATCAAGGCCAACACCCGTGCAGATATACGCATCGGTGTCACTGGCGACCAGAAGATTGCCCACGACGACGGCGAGTTCAAGGCCGAAGTGGAGTTCTTCCGCAAAGATGTCGTCACCGAAGGCTACTCCGCCATGCGCAAAGAGATCTGCGACCCGGATTTCATCATAAGCGACTCCGAGAAGGAGATGATGGTCGAGGATGATGGCGAGGGACGTGAGATCCTCCGCGCTCTGATATGGAACGAGAGCGATGTCATTGTAACATTCTCTCTCCAAGACGGCTCAACTCCCAATGGTAAAGGTGTCTCTTTCGTACTACCCAACGATCAACGACGCGCCATGGTACAAGCCCTGACCAACAGGTAACCTTCTTTACTGCGCATTTTTTATCTCACACAAGCCGCACGGCTACCCTATAAGCCCTGCGGCTTGTTTGATAAATACCTACCACATAATGATAAAATGCGCCTTGCCACCACACAATAAACTGATTATTATTGTACTCCGATAATACTACGTCGCACTTATACTTATGCGACAACCACTAATACTATTTTAGCGTAATAGTCATGGAGACAATAAAATTCAAACCTATCTACAAGCCTACCCTATGGGGTGGCGAGACATGGCTCATATCTGCCGTTAAAGGCTCTGAATCCATAGCTGATGGCGGCCATTTCAACGGCATGTCACTTCCCCAAATCCTCGCCGACCAAAAAGAAGCCCTCCTCGGCAACGCCCCCTACCAAAAATTCAACACCACCTTCCCTCTCCTCATAAAGTTCATCGATGCTCACCAGGATCTCTCCATCCAAGTGCATCCCGACGATGCCATGGCAGCTCGTGTGCATGGCAAGCTCGGCAAGAATGAGATGTGGTACGTTGTAGACGCCCTCAAAGGCGCATGTCTCATCGACGGCTTTGCCAAGCCCCTCGCCGAAAAGGACTACGCCAAAGCCGTAGCAGACGGTTCCATCGAGAACTACCTCAACAAGGTACAAGTCAATGTGGGCGACGTGTTCTACATCCCCGCGGGCCGCGTGCATGGCATCGGTGGCGGCACCTACATTGCCGAGATTCAACAATCTTCCGATGTCACATACCGCCTCTACGACTATAACCGCCGCGATGCCCAAGGCAACCTCCGTGAACTTCACACCGACCTCGCCCGCCAGGCCATACATTTTGGTGAGACGACATCCGACCCCTACTCTCACTACACAGAGACACCCGACCAACCCACCGAGATTGTCCGTTCCCCATTCTTCACTACATCCCTACTCCGCCCCACCAAGTCCATGACGCTCGACTTCTCCTCCGTCGACTCCTTCAAAGTGCTCATGACACTCGACGGCACCTGCTGCCTTTCCTCAACCGACGGTTCCGCAGTCATCCTCCATCCCCACGAGGCTGCCCTCGTTCCCGCCTCCACCCGTTCCCTCACCATAACGCCCGACGGCCAAGCCAAGCTCCTCGAGAGCCATCTATAACCTCATAACACCTTCCTAATCATGAAGAGCCTCCTCCTATCCATCACAGCGTTCCTCTATTTCTCTTGCCTCGCCCTCGCCCAAAACGACTTCGTCAGCGTGAAAGACGGGCACTTCGAGCGCGACGGCCAACCCTACTACTACGTCGGCACTAACTTCTGGTACGGCGCGATTCTCGCCTCCGAAGGACAAGGAGGCGACCGTGCACGCCTTACTCGTGAACTCGATAACCTCAAAGCCGCGGGCATGGACAACCTCCGCATCCTCGTCGGCTCCGACGGCGAGCGAGGTGTCAAGACCAAAGTTGAACCAACCCTCCAAATAGCCCCAGGCGTATACAACGACACCATTCTTGCCGGCCTCGACTACCTCCTCATGGAGATGGGCAAACGAGACATGGTTGCCGTACTCTACCTCAACAACTCATGGGAATGGAGCGGCGGCTATTCCTTCTACCTCCAGCACGCAGGCGCAGGCATAGCTCCACGCCCCAACGAAGCGGGCTACCCCGCCTATATGGACTTCGTCTCACGCTATGCTGCCAACGCCAAGGCCCACGAGTTGTTCTATAACTACATCCGTTTCATCATCAACCGCACAAACCGCTACACGGGCAAGAAGTACACCGACGACCCAGCCATCATGAGTTGGCAGATAGGCAACGAGCCTCGCGCTTTCAGTCAAGAGTCCAAAGAACCTTTTGCACAATGGCTCGCCGAAGCCTCTGCCCTCATACGCTCACTCGACCCTAACCACCTCATAAGCATAGGCAGCGAAGGGTCATGGGGATGCGAAGGCGACATGTCACTCTACGAACGCATCTGTGCCGACAAGAACATTGACTACATGAACATCCACCTGTGGCCTTACAACTGGGGATGGGCTCGTGCACGCCACCTGCGTTCCGATCTGCAACGTGCCTGCGCCAACACCAAGGACTATATCGACAGTCACCTCGTCATATCTGCCAAGCTCCGCAAACCCCTCGTCATGGAGGAGTTCGGTTTTCCACGTGATGGTTTCTCATTCAGCAAAGAGGCACAAACTACAGTCCGCGACGACTACTACGACTACGTTTTCAGCCTCATCAACAACGCACGCAAGAGTGGCGGTTTCTTCGCCGGCTGCAATTTCTGGGGATGGGGTGGCGACGCTACCCCCGAGCACGATGATTGGCAAGTGGGCGATCCCTACACTGGCGACCCTGCCCAAGAAGCCCAGGGTCTCAACTCCGTCTTCTCTTCCGACCTCTCCACCCTCAAAGTCATCAGCAAGTGGAATAAAAAGCTCTCCAAATAGCGATATACGCCACACTTCACGGCATCACCCATACAGCCATGGGTGATGCCGTTTCTGTCTTAAATCGCAACACCAACAATCACAACGCTAAACTTAACGGCTACCCATTCTAATCCCCCAATAAAACATAAATCCGCCTCGGATCATCCCGAGACGGATTCTTT
Source organism: bacterium (assembly GCA_963620665.1). GTDB lineage: Bacteria > Bacteroidota > Bacteroidia > Bacteroidales > Marinilabiliaceae > W3P20-009. The sequence goes on along the minus strand of CAVFBA010000002.1, from coordinate 111,202 downwards.
TCTTCGCAAGAGCGAAAGTTCCCTGCTTACTTGCGCAAGCCAAGCTTAGCTACAACCTCACGATAGCGGTTGATGTCGCGATCCTTGAGGTAGTTGAGCATACGGCGACGACGGCCGATGAGCTTCTTGAGCGAGTAGTTCGTAGCAGTATCTTTCTTGTTGAGCTTCATGTGCTCAGTGAGGTGGTTGATACGGAACGAGAACAATGCTATCTGGCTTTCTGGTGAACCAGTGTCAGTGTTAGACTTTCCGTACTGACCGAAGATCTCTTGCTTCTTCTCTTTGTCGAGGTACATATATTATTGAGTTAATTTGACGCTGCGAAATTAAATCTTTATACCGATTTACGCAAGCCACTGAGCTGTTTTTCCGTCTTTTAGGGACGAAAAAGTGCTTCTCTGACTACTCCTCGTCAGGTATATCGTTCGCCATGGTATGATAGACGTTCGTGACGTCCTCATCCTCTTCAAGACGCGCCAGGAGTTTGACCACACCTGCCACCTCGTCATCAGCAAGGGTCTTAGTGTCGGTCGGAATGCGCACGAACTCAGCACTGACAATCTCGAAGCCGTTGTCCTCGAGGTATTTCTGCACCTGAGCGAAGCTCTCATACTCACCATAGATGTTTATCTGGTCTTCCTCCTCATCAAGGAACACTTCTGAAACACCAAAGTCAATGAGTTCCAATTCCAGGTCCTCGAAGTTCACGCCCTCCTTATTCTTGACCTTGAAGAAGCTCTTATGCTCGAACATGAACGAGACGCTGCCCGATGTGCCGAGAGTGCCGCCCAACTTCGTGAAGTAGCTACGGATGTTAGCAACAGTACGGTTGGTGTTGTCTGTGGCCGTCTCGATGAGGATTGCGATACCGTGCGGGCCATAGCCCTCGTATACCATTTCCTTGATATCTGCCTGGTCTTTGCTTGTGGCCTTTTTGATAGCACGCTCAATATTCTCCTTGGGCATGTTCTCGGCCTTTGCGTTCTGAATGATGGCACGCAGCTTAGAGTTCGAGTGGGGGTCAGGGCCACCAGCCTTGACGGCTATGATGATTTCCTTGCCAAGTTTAGTGAATGTCTTGGCCATGTTGCCCCAACGCTTCAGCTTGCGGGCCTTACGGTATTCAAACGCTCTTCCCATATATCAATGGTTACTTTTATACTGTGTATATATTTTATTGATAGCTATTAAATTATGTGCTGGCTTATGAGTTCCTGCTCCACTTCTTCGAGCTCGTGGTAGAACTCCTCGCCATATTTGGCTATGATAGGCTCGCGCAAGAACTTGTAGACTGGCGTTCCCAGCTTCTCACCAAGCTCCATTGCCGCACGGCACACCTCCCACTCATGAAAGTTGAGCATCTCATATTTGCGAGTCTTGCTCACTCTGATAGGATAAAGATAGCAGGATATAGGCTTACGCCACGTGGTCTTGCCTTCCCGATAAGCCTTCTCAATGGCGCATGTCCACGTGCCATCAGCCTCATGGTTAGAGTACACGCACTCGCAACCACGTATGATGGGTGTCACAAGGTCACCGTCAGAGTCGACGACATATAATCCCTGCTTCGCTATCTCGTCCTTTTCTTCCCGTGAGAGGTAGTTCTTGACCACGGGATAGACCTCTTCGAGTCGCTCACGCTCGTCATCTTCAAGAGGCGCACCACTGTCACCTTCGTAGCAACAGATGCCTTTGCATTTGCTAATGTCGCAGACGAAACGCCGACGGAAGATTTCTGTGCTGATAACCTTGCCGTCAATCTCTATCATCATGGTGAGCCGGCTTCAGCGTGGATGCGTGATTACTTGGTAGCCTCTTTCTTAGCAGGCTCCTCCACTTCGGTCCTGTCAAAGTCATCCACAAGGATACGTCCGCAGTATTCGCAGATGATGATCTTCTTGCGCATCTTTATATCAAGCTGGCGCTGAGGTGGGATATGGTTGAAGCAGCCACCACATGCGTCACGGTCAACAGATACGACAGCGAGACCATTGTGAGCGTTGCCACGAATCCTATGGAAGGCGTCGAGAGAGCGTTGGTCAATCTTCTTGCTGATTTCCTCAGCCTGAGCCTCAAGCGCTTCCTCCTTTTGGCGTGTCTCTGCCACGATGGTGTCGAGTTCGGCCTTCTTGGCATCAAGGTCACCCTGACGATCCTCTATGCGTGCCTTAGCGTCCTCGAGAAGTTCCTGCTTATGGTGTATCTCGGCCGTATACTCACGTATGCGTTTCTCGTTATACTGTTTGTCGAGGTCTTGGAACTCTATCTCCTTCGAGATAGCATCAAACTCACGGTTGTTGCGGACTGAGTTTTGCTGTCCCTCGTATTTTTTAATCTGGCCCTCAGCCTCCTTAATCTTGTTCTTCAGATCCACCACAAGAGAGTTCAGCTTGCGAATCTCGTCGTTGTAGTTGTTGACGCGCGTCTGCAGGCCAGCCAATTCATCCTCAAGATCCTCCACCTCGAGAGGGAGCTCACCTCTCTGGATACGGATCTTGTCAATCTCTGAGCTCACCTTCTGGAGGTCATAAAGTGCCTTGAGTTTCTGCTCTATGGGCAACTCTTTGACGTTCTTTACTTCGCTGCTTGCCATATATGTGCTAATAGTATTTTATCGGGTTTGCGTTTTGGTATATCTCGCAACGGGCAAAATTAGATAATTTTCTTGATAGTATGCCGTTGAATATCTGCTTAGTCAGACTTTCACTCTCATAATGTCCAATATCAATCACCATGATTTTCTCAGCGGCATCCATCATCTGGTGATATTTCATGTCGGCCGTAATGTAGGCGTCAGCTCCTGCTGCTATGGCTTCCGAGACGAACTCGCTGCCGCTACCTGTGCATATTGCCACACGCTTAATAGTTTCTCTGTCACCCGCATAACGCAACGTCTTACATTTCAAGCTCTCTTTGAGCAATCTCAAGAAATGCACCCTCGGCATGGGCATTGAGTAATCTGCGTATACCCCATAGCCCACCCTCTCGTTAGTATTCTCCAACGGGATGATGTCTATTGCCGGTTCCTCATACGGATGCGCTGCGACGACGCTTGCCATAACACGCCCGACCAAACGTTTAGGACATATCGCCTCGACACGTGATTCTGCCTCGTGATGAACCTCACCCAACGCTCCCACGTAAGGATTTGCGCCATTCTCGGCCTTGAAACGTCCCATGCCATCGACAGCCCACACGCAGTGGCTATAATTGCCAATATGACCCGCCCCGCCGGCTGCCAGGGCATCAACTATCGCCTCAGCGTTATCTATTGGCACATACACTACGATTTTGCAGAGCGACTCACTCTCTGGGACGAGGACGTGAAAGCCATCGAGACCTATCATGCGACCCAATGTAGCACTTGTGCCCTCAAGACTCTTGTCGGCAGGTGTATGAAAAGCAGCCAAGGCAATACCCTCGCGCAAGGCACGCATCACTATACGCTGCTCGGCATTGTTGCCCGTCAGACGCTTCAGGCCTTTGAACATCAACGGATGATGGCTCACTATCATGTCGCAATCACGGGCGACAGCCTCATCGAGAGCCCCCTCAGTGATATCGACAGCAAGGAGGACGGCATGAACCTCGGCCGTGTCGTCGCCCACCAACAGCCCACTATTATCCCATGAGTCTTGGGTGGAAAGGGGGAATACGGAGTCTAACACTTGAATAATGTCACGTACAGTGTTCATTGGCTTATAGATAACGATCGATACCGAGCAATTTATCGCGTATTGCCTGAAGACGGGCTATGACCTCCGCCTTGGTTGCGAGGGTAGTGTCGGCAACATCGGTGTCTTCGGGATTGCACTTTGTGCGCTTCGACGAAGCAAGGCATTCACGGGCTCCGACTATCGTCATGCCACGTTCACGCAGTAGGTACTTGATTGAGCGCAATGCGGCGATGTCCTTGTCAGTGAACAGGCGGTTGTCCTTCTTATTGCGGAACGGCTTGACGTATGAGGCGAACTCCTTGTTCCAAAAGCGTATGCAACTTTCGGACTCGCCGAGCGCTGTGGCCACTTCGCTTATCGAGTAGTAGGTTTTGAGCCTGGCATGTCTCTCTTCGTCAGTAAGCAGGGGCATAGGCTATTGGAGGTCAGAATTGTCGAACAATGAGGGTGTGAGGTCAACGGCGGCAGGTCGTTCGGCAGTTGGTGTTGAATTGTATGGAGTTGTTGACTCCTCAACATGCTGCATAGGATCGTCGTATTCGGGAAAGAGATTGGTCTTGCGGTCGATAATATACTGACGGACAAATCGGACAGCGCCCTCGCGGATTACGGCAGCACGTGTAGGCTTGTTGAAGAGTCGGCAATACTCGTCTATGGCGTCCAGCTCACGGTCGCTGAACGCTATGCTGAGGTGGTTGTGTCGTGCCTCTTTATACTTTATATTTTTGGGCTTCTTGGCCATACAACTAATGGGGAGCGAGCATGATACGCGAAAGTAGCTAAATAATCACAGTGGGTGGTATCGTATGGAGTATAAATCAGCGTGATAGGGGCAATATTTGCATTGATGTGTAGGTATAAATACGCACATCAACCAGGAAAAGTGGACGCACGGAGCATTTTTAACGAAAAAAATACATTAAGGTTGTACTTTCATATCACTAAAAAGATAACTTTGCGGTGTTTTCACAGGTGTGACTACAACAACATTAATCAAATAAACTATTATGAAGAATCTGTTCGCAATCGCAGCTGTTGCTGCAATGCTCGTTGCCTGCTCTGGCAACACCACATCCAACACCGAGAACGCTGAGGCTCCTGCCTGCTGCCAGAAAGACAGCACCAAGGCTTGCTGCCAGAAAGACAGCTGTGCTGCCGCTGCTGACAGCACTGTTGCTCCCGCTGACTCTGCTGCTGTAGCTGAGTAAGCAGCCAAGGGCTCATACAGTCCTTTGAGCCATACTTGAATATAGAACGGTCGCCTTGCTTGCACAGGGCGACCGTTTTTTTGTGTGTGTTGACGAGTGATAGGCTATTTGAGTTTGCGTTCGGCTAATTCTATCCTTTGGTCGAGTTCTTTTTTGTATTCACCGTTATTGAGCTTTCGAGCCTTCACGAGATAGTCGGCAGCCCTCTTCTTGCGCCCCTGTTTGATGTATATGTCGGCGGCATGGACGGCAGCGTAAGGGCCAAAATAGCGTTTACTGGATGACGAGAAAGCAATGGCTTGGTCGTAGAATAGAAGTGCAACATCGAGATGAGAGAGTTTGTCTTCGGCGCGTGCCATACGGAAAAAGTATTCGGCGGATTCGGCCACAGAGGGTGTAAAAGTCTTAAGAATTGCGAGAGATTGCGCAAAGTTGCCGAACTCGAAGTTAAACCTTGCCCGCAGCATATTAATAGACATGCCCATGGCGAGTTTCGACTCTTCACGAGCCCGTATATCGATGTCAAAGTCAGATGGAGTAGCCTGGCATTGGGCTATCATGTCGCGAGCCTTGAGTCGGTCGCCTTTGAGGATGTAAGCGTATGCCATTTCGAGGTATGCCCAGTTGCGATTGGATACGCCTTTGTAGATACTGAGAAAGCGTGTGGTCCATTTGATGGTCTCGTCAGGGTTGAGCTGTCTCAAGGCATACTTGCCTTTTTGATGGTATAGTAATGGAAATCGCTCGAATGCCGCCTGTGGCGTGGAGTCGAGCGCCGCTACTGCTGTCATGCCATCTTGTTGTCGTCCGCAGCTTAGCACGTAGGCATAACGTATGACGGGGGCGTCATTAGCGCGTATGGCTGCCAATATCGGCTCGGGCAACACTTGTTCATGGCTAAAAAACATGTTAGCGAAAGAGAACAAGACGGCTTCATCTCCTACACCTGACACCGTGGCCACCTTCTGTCGATACTCTTCCAACTGTCGCAATCCCAATGCCGTGTCACCCTCCCCAAGTCCTAAGAGCCCTTTTAAGCTCTTCCACTTCTCTGGTATTTGAGCAAAGAGTATATTGTAGAGGCCTCGGAGTGGCAGCTGTCCCTCGTATGTGGGGTATTTCTTCTCGGCAATCTTGAAAGCGTTATACGACTTCCAAAACTGTATTCCCGCACTTAGCAAGCTACCGTCGTATATGTAGACCATACATTTGTGTATGTGTAGCTGGCATAGCAGGTTATCCTCGTATTTTGAGCCGTATGCGGCATCGAAGGCATTGTCGGAAGCATCGAAGAACGCATCGTAGTTCTCCTTGCTATTGGCCGCAGTGTAGTTCATCAGCGCCATATACTCCTTGAGAAACGCCGCCTGAGCCTTGTCGGTCACCTTCTGTATGTCTCGTGTGAATGCGGCATTGTCGACACTGAACACGTCGGCGAAAGCACGACTTGCCGCAGGGTTGGAGAACTGGTTTGCCTGGGCGAAAGTGAGTATGGGCAGGAGCGACAGTATAACGGTGAGTATCTTTGTCATTCAGTTGGCTGTGATGTTGTGTAGTCGGTTGTTGTGGTAGATGAGGACGTCGTGCGTCATGTCGTTGGAGAATCCGAAGAGTTGTTGGCCAGTGTTAGCCCGCATATACTCTATCGCCGCAGCCATATTGCCTGTAAGCGAGAAGACCACAGCGTCGCTATCGATATGTTCTGAAAGTGAAGTATATGGCAAGCATGACACGGTCGCACCGCTATCTTGTAACTTACGGATGATTTCTCGCTCATCGTCATCCGTCACAATGGTGATGTTCTTGGGATGCGAGAACTTTCTCTGCCTCTCTATTGTTCGCATTATGACACACCGCACGAGTGCGAAGCAATAGGCCACTTTTATGCCCAATGTTGTGATGGCATTGACTATTGCACCATGCTTGGGGAATTCATATTTCTCGGCAAAGCGCTGCATCGACTTGTGAAAGCACTTGATATACTTTCGCTTGCGCGGTGTGCTCTGCCCCTTGAAATGCACAATAGGGATATCGCCACGATATATATTACCCTCTTTCGAATCCGTGTTCATACGCCACGAGAGGTCATTGTCTTCACAATACATGAAATACCCCTCGTCAAAGCCCCCTACCCTATCATACAACTCATGCGAGAATGCCATGCACGCTCCCGACAATATGGGAGCTTTTGCGACATCACACTCACCCACACCTCCCATATAATACGAATTAACAACCTTCGACCGCGGGGCGAAGTGCCACAACCCTGAAAGTTTGAAGAATGAAGTGGCAAGGTTGGTATATCCCCTCTTAGACTCCCCAAGGTATCGCCCCCGGCCGTTGACCATCCTGACTCCTATGGCACCTGAACCCTTGTGAGTGCGGAAATGCTCTACTATACGGCTAAGTGTGTCATGGCAGACGACAGTGTCGGGGTTGAGTATCAGCATCACGTTGCCTGTTGCCATCTTCATACCCACATTGTTGGCTTTGGCAAATCCTGCGTTACTCTCCATCTCCACAAGTTTTACCCATGGTGCATGGAGCTGTATTCGCTGCGAAGTACCGTCGGTTGACATATTGTCCACCACGATGACCTCAACTTTCGGCCCGTCAACCATTGCACGACGCAACGACGCGAGAGTGAGCAGCACCACATCGGCACTGTTATAGCTGACAATAATAACAGATATATCCATCGAGAGAGAGTGAGTGTCAGTTGAGACCTAAGAGTTGGGCAAGCTTACTTAGTAGGCCTCGGCGTTTAACAACTGCTGGCTGAGGTTGAGCCTCGCCAGTAAGCTGCTGATATATTTCACCCCATGAGGGCAGTCCCCCATAGTTGCGGTCGTCAATGTATATGTCGGCGTCTATCTTACGTGGGCACTTAGCTCCCGTATATAGTTCTCCTTCGAAGCATTCATTGACGGCATAGAACTCCACCCCACCCTTACGACAAAACTCCACGGCCTCGTCAAGCTCAGTCCCCGTGCGACAAGTCCATAGCACAACCGCGAAACCATGCTCCTGCAACTTGCGCAACGTCTGGAGGGCGAAAGGTCGTTCTCGTCCTATGGCGGGGTAAGCGTTTTCGACAATCGTGCCGTCGAAGTCTACCGCTATCTTACGTCGTTCTGGGCTATCGGGCATCAGAAGGTGTCCTATTGTTCCTTATCCTCTCCTACCTGACGGCCTACGAAGTTCTCCGAAGGATAATAGAGTAGCACGAGCAACAAGGCGATGACTACAAGGTATATGGCATTAGGGTCGACAGTGAAGACGTAGCATGCGCTACTGAGAACAGCCACGATGCTCATGCTGAGTATGCGTGCCTTATAAGCCTTGGCAAATGCATCATATTTGCCGTCACCCTCCATCGTGGCCACCTTGGCACGCGCATTGCGCAAAATGAACCATGTGACAATGAACACGATGAACGTAGCGGCAAGCAACGCCACCATGATATACGACGCAGTCTTAACCGTCACCATGGGCTGACTGCCGAGCAGTCTCGTGGCAAGGAAGCAAACTATGAAGATGATGATGGAGGGCAAGAATGTGCGGAAGTAGAACCTGCGCAAATCGGTTAATAAGTTTTCCATTATGTGTGTTGGTCAATATTATTGATTCTTATACATGCACGCTATAAAGTCTGTTCAAATGGCACTCGATTGACGAGAGATCGCCCGAGCGTCACCTCATCCGCATACTCCAATTCATCACCCACAGCTATACCCCGCGCTATCGTGGTCAGTTTTACCCCGTATGGCGCAAGGCGTTTATAGATATAGAAGTTCGTTGTGTCACCCTCCATTGTCGTGCTCAAGGCGAGTATCACCTCATGCGCGCCACCCGACGACACTCTCTGTTCGAGTGAGTCGATATTGATGTCGTCTGGTCCTATGCCATCCATCGGCGATATGATGCCCCCAAGCACATGATACACCCCCGTATACTGCCGTGTAGCCTCAATAGCCATCACGTCACGCACATTCTCGACCACGCACACGGTAGTGTGATCACGCAACGGATTGGTGCAAATGTCGCACGTATCAGTGTCTGACAGGTTGTGACACACCCTACAATAGTGTATGTCGTTACACACCGCCCGGATTGACTCGGTGAACATCGCCACCTCATCCTTTTCTTCGCGCAGCAGGTGCAACACCAGACGCAACGCAGTCTTCTTGCCTATGCCAGGGAGTTTGGCAAACTGTCCTACGGCATCGTCAAGCAACTTCGACGAGAACTGACCCGAACTCATTATTAGCGTGTGCCAAAGACATCAATGAACACCACCTCCGCCTGTGTGCCGATGCGCACCCTCGGACCCCAAGTGCCATAGCCCGAGGTCACGATGACACTCGTAGACCCATAGCAGGCGAACCCGTAGTCCAATGTATAGATGCGCTTTGTAATAAGATCCATTGGCCACAGCTGTCCTGCATGCGTATGACCACTTAGTGACAAGTCAGCATTAATGTGCACAGCGTCGTCAATAGCCCCAGGTTGATGATCCATGACAATAGTGAAGAGCGAGTCGGACTGAGAGAATGTCTCAATTGCCTTTCTCTCAACACCTACACGACGTGATAACATGTCGTCACGCCCGATGATATGAAACGGACCCGTCTCAACAACAGAGTCCATAAGTAGGGTTACGTTGGGTATGGAGCGGATATAGGATGCGGCACGTTGCGGATCGTCGATATACTCATGGTTGCCCATCACGGCATAGACCCCAAGAGCGGAATGTATATCAGAGAGTGGCGAAAGTGTATTCTCAGCCAACACAGGGGCGAGGTCGCCATCGACAAGGTCTCCACAGATAAGAGTGAGGTCAGCGTCCGACGAGTTGATTATGCCGACAAGCTTTTCGACATCAGGCTGCGTTATGGCATAGCCTGTATGCAAATCTGACACAAGGGCTATGGTATATTTCTTACCCTCTGGCAACTTATCCGAATACACGGAGTAACGTTGCTCCACTGGCGATGTCGCCACTATGATGCCCCATAACAGCAACAGAATCGTCAATAGCGTGGCGCACTTGACCGATACTGGGGTGTGGTAGGGGTTTTCTCCTCGTGTCAGCACCATGACGTATCGAGCCACGTCCATCACCACGAGGATCATGAACATATACAGCACCACAGGCATCCACGTGGTCGACACCACGTAAATAATTCTGTTGAGCAGTATGAAGTCAGAGCTTACTATCCGCTGAAAGAAGAAGCTAAAGTCGAGCAGCAGCACCGTCACCCATACAGCAATACGCCATGAACGTGGCCTGCGCTTAAACACGCGGCACACACGTGCGGCTATATAGCCACTGGCAAAGAGATAGATGACGACTATGAGGATGAAGATGGCAGGAATCATTTTCTTGCAGAGTCAGAGAGTGCGTTCATGAGCTTAGCAACGCCCATGAAACTCGCCTGATCGGTGAAATCTATAATACGGGCATTGGGGAATAGCCTCGACGTAAAGGTCTTTATGGCATCGAGAGAGTCGTCGGCCATGACCTTCTCATCTTGCGGCAACCTGTTGAACACCACGAACCGCAAATCCACACCGTGCGCCTTGCATGTCTCGATGCTCAGTAACGCATGGTTTATCCCTCCCAACTTGGATGTCGTCACAAGCAGCAGGGGGAGCTTATGCGACGCCACATAGTCGATGGTCAGGAGGTCGTCGGTCAGTGGGACCATAAGACCTCCTGCCCCTTCGACAAGTACAATATCGTGTTTTTCGCACAACGCTTCGGTATCAGCCGCCATACGCTCTGGGTCAATCACCTTGCCTTCAAGCTTGGCCGCGAGGGCTGGAGAGGCAGGCTTGTGGAATAGATAGGTGCAAGTGAGGCGAGTCTCATCGTCGGGCAGCCATCCGCAGCCCATGACTTTGCGATGCTCTACGAGATCTTCCGCCACCTCGTCACACCCTGTTTGTACGGGCTTCTGAGTAATAGCGTCGAGACCCTCAGCCAGAAGTTGGGCAGCAAGGCGTGACGTGATATATGTCTTGCCGCTGTCAGTATCTACTCCACTGATAAAAAGAGCGTTGTGCATATAGTATGGTTAGAGAGTTGTCTTGAGTGTTGTCTTTTTTATCTCGTCGACTTTCTGCTGGGCTGCCTTGACTGCGGCTTCTGCTGGTTTGAGCTTAGCCTTAGCTTTAGCCATTGCCTCTTTACCCTTGGTGAGCTGTTTCTTACCGTTGGCGATCTTGCTCTCACACTCCTTCGTGACCTTCTGCTCCTCGGTGTCGAGTTTCTTCATCGATGCCTCAGCCTCCTTACGTATGCTCTCGTCCTTCGACTTGAGGTAGTCTTTGAGTTCACTGCGCTTCGTCTTGAACTCTGCCTGCTTAGCCTTGAGGTCCTGCTCTGCCTGCTCGATTGAGGCCTCGGCTTCGGAGATAGAGCTCTCGGCCTTCTCGAGGAGTGACTGTGCTTCGGCCTGACGTGCCTTAGCGGCATCGAGCTTCGAGGTGAGCTGCTCGAGGCGGTTGGGCAATGTGGTCTTCTTCTGCGCGCTGACTGAGGTGCAGAAGGTGAGCGCTGCCATGATGGCTACTACTGATAAAAGTTTCATGTTAGTTTGATTAAGGGTTTAATTACTTGTTGTTACTTGTATCTGTCAGAGATTTAAGAAAATCATCAATCTTAGCCGTAGCGGAGTTGAGAGCAGCCCTGATGCTGTCCGCTTGGGCGGGAGTGAGCTTTGTCGACTCGGCGAGAGACTGGTAGGCCTGCGCTCCCTTGACCTTAGCGGCCTCATACAGTACCTTACCACCCGCAATCACAGTATCGCTCGCGGCTATCACGGCATTAGTGAAACGTTTCATGAGAGTAGTGTCGGCAAGCACATTCTGAAATGCAGCGCCAAGCATGGTGAAAGGGTCGGACGACAAGGTCGAGGTCACAGTCTTTGTCACGACGGTAGTGTCTGTGCCATTGACGGTCGTGGTAGTTGTGGTGGTAGTTGTCACAGTCGTCGAGGATGTCTGCGCTACGGCACAGAGCGAAAACATCAGGAGCATTGCACTGATGAATATCTTGAAGATGTTAGTCATATTGCCCGAAGTGTTTTGCCTTGCTGTTTTACGTTTCAGGCACGAAGCCTGCTGAATTATACCGAGGTTTGATTTCAACCCTTGCGCAAATATACTAACATATCGGGAAAGCGTGGCTAAGAAAGGATAAGAGAATGGTGTGAATAGGCGCAAAAGTTCGGCAAGCAACACATTCATATTCTGCTTAAATTCGCGCCAATATCTATTCTTTCATTCCGATGCAAACAAGCGACGAGAAGCCCGACCAGCATTTCCCTAAAGCACAGAAACTATATGGCGACAAAGCTATAAGTGAACTGTTTGAGAAAGGTCAGGCCTTCACGAAACATCCTTTCAGAGTCGTCTACCAGCCCCTCGACACGTTGCGAGAGGGCGAGGCGGCCGTGAGGATGATGATAAGCGTCGGCAAGAAGAAGTTCAAACGCGCCGTGAAACGTAACCGGGTGAAACGTCAGACCCGTGAGGCATGGCGCAAGACGAAGTATATCGTGGAGGAGACTATCGCCGCGCACGGGTCAATACGTGGCGTACGTGTGGCGTTCATATACTGTGGCGACGGGCTTCCCAAAAGCTCCGACGTGGAACGCGGCATAGAGAAAGCCGCCCTGAAACTCTCCACGATACTGAAAGACACCACCCTATGAGCGGGAACGATGGAGAGAGCCTGTTCCACAAAATAGGCCGATGGATACGCAAAGGAGCCTCCACATTGCTAATCCTCCCCATACGCTTCTACCAACTCGCCATATCACCCCACACGCCCGCCGCCTGCCGATTTACCCCCACATGCTCACAATACGCCATTGAGGCCATACGCAAGCACGGACCTATAAAAGGCCTGGGACTGGCTATATGGCGTATACTACGTTGCAACCCATGGGGCGGCTCGGGCTATGACCCCGTACCATAACCTAACCCCGACAATATGGCATTCAACAAGATTAAAGCACCGATGAGCGAAGACCAAGCTCTCGACAAACTGTCGACACTATGTGCCGCGGCGGAACATTGCCGTCAAGAGATGGTGGAGAAATGCCAGAAATGGGGACTAACCGAAGATGCCGCCGAACGTGTGGCCGACAGACTCGTGGCAGAGCGTTTTGTCGACGATAGACGCTACGCCCCGCTATATGTACGCGACAAGGCACGCTTCGGAGGATGGGGACCCATCAAGGTACGAATGCAGTTGAAGGCTAAGGGCATAGACACAGACATCATAAACGACGCCATAAACTCATTCAGCACGACAGAGTGGGAAGACATCCTACGTCGCGCGCTGGAACAGAAACTACGCACCACGAAAAAAGACGACCCTCAAAAACTATTCGCCTCATTGGTCAGGTTCGGCATGCAACGCGGATATGACTACTCGGCGATACGTAAAGCCCTCGACGGCATAGTAGAGGAGACAAACGAAGATTAAGCGCAAATATGACATACGAGAAGATTCTTGAGGATATCTACAACCGTTTCCCTGTATATCAGCAGGTTGGCAGCATAGCCCTAAAACCAGGGCTCGGCAATATCATAGCGATAGACAACCGCCTCGGTCACCCTCACAAGAAGTTCAAGACCATACACGTGGCTGGCACTAATGGCAAAGGCTCCGTATCGCACACCCTGGCCGCCATATTGCAGAGCGCAGGCTACGTCACAGGACTATTCACATCGCCTCACCTCGTGGACTTCAGGGAACGCATACGTGTTGACGGTTGCATGATACCCAAAGAGTGCGTGGTCGACTTCATGGACCGCAACGACATCTTCCTCAACGAGTTGCAACCATCGTTCTTCGAGATTACCACAGCCATGGCAATGGACTACTTCGAGCGAGTAGGCGTAGACGTGGCAGTGATAGAGGTAGGCCTGGGCGGACGACTCGACAGCACGAACATCATAACGCCCGACCTGAGCGTAATAACAAACATAGGCCTTGAGCACACCCAGTATCTCGGCGACACACTTGCCAAGATTGCCACAGAGAAGGCGGGCATCATCAAACAAGGCGTACCAGTGGTGATCGGCGAGCGTCATCCCGAGACAGACCCCGTATTCATCGCCAAAGCCGACGAGATGAACGCCCCTATCATCTTTGCCGAGGATGTCATGAGGATCATCGAGCATAAGGAGGATAAGGGCATGATGGTGGCGCAAGTGGAGCACAAGGCCAAACAACAGCAGAGGGAACATAAATTCTCACTCACAGGACTCTGCCAGACGCACAACATGCTGACGGTACTCGCGGCAGTCGAAGAGCTCAAGAAACTCGACTACGACCTGACGGAACTCGACGTGAAAGAGGGCATGGCCGATGTGCAAGGTCTCACAGGCCTCATGGGTAGATGGCAGAAGATAGGAAGCCGTCCCGACATCATCGTCGACACCGGGCACAATGCCCACGGCGTACGAATATTAGCACAACAGCTCGAGGAACAGTTCTCTAAATACCTGAGGATTCACGTGGTATGGGGCATGTGCAACGACAAAGAACCCGAGAATGTCATGACACTCCTGCCACGCGACGCCAAGTACTACTTCACACAGGCCAACATTAAGCGTGCCACACCAGCTGCCGACCTCTACGACATAGGCCAAAAGATGGGACTCAACTGCCACTTCTACCCCACCGTGCGACAGGCTGTCGACAGGGCTAAGCGCTATGCCGAACCGGCTGACCTGATTTTCATCGGCGGAAGCAACTTCGTAGTGGCCGAGGCACTCGACCTATAACGCCCTCAATACATCACGTAAGCAAATGATACTCAACACGGTGTTATAGGCTTAAAAGACCAACGCTAATATATGCGTGATGAAAATTATTAAACTTTTCGCCTAACGCTATTGTGGAGTAAGGAAAAACGCCTATCTTTGCAACGCAATTCGGAACTGGATAGTGAGTCCCACACGGGTGCTTAGCTCAGCTGGTTCAGAGCGGCTGCCCTACAAGCAGCGGGTCGGGGGTTCGAATCCCTCAGCACCCACAAGTCCGAATGGCGTCATACTGAATTGTCCTGCTCACGACCATGGGGGTCGGCAGAGTCTTATCAGGACTAACAATCGGGTGCTTAGCTCAGCTGGTTCAGAGCGGCTGCCCTACAAGCAGCGGGTCGGGGGTTCGAATCCCTCAGCACCCACCCTAACATCAATGACGGGCATTTAGCTCAGCTGGTTCAGAGCATTTGTCTGACAGACAAAGGGTCAGCGGTTCGAATCCGTTAATGCCCACCAGTCATAGTGTTTTTGCGTACGAGTCTGTGACAGAATCGTGCGCTTTTTTTATGCACCTACGCCACCGAGAAGACACCACCACCACACATAGCAAGAGGGCAGCGACTCACACGGTCACTGCCCTCTCGTCATATCCGCCTACCGCGAACTACCAGGCAAACATAGGCCTGTCGTTCATCATGGCATTAACCTCGGCACGCACCGCGGCGATGACCTTCTCATCTTCGGGCGCGGCAAGGACACGATCTATCATGTCGGCAATGACGTCCATATCGCCCTCCTTCAGGCCACGCGTCGTGATGGCTGGCGTACCAAGACGAAGACCACTGGTCTGCATAGCCGAACGAGTGTCGAATGGCACAAGATTCATATTGACCGTTATATCGGCCGCAACAAGAGCATTCTCCGCAACCTTACCCGTAAGCTCGGGATACTTAGGACGCAAGTCCACAAGCATCGAGTGGTTATCCGTGCCACCGCTGACAATGTGGAACCCGCGGTCGATGAGATCCTTAGCCAGACGTGCCGCATTGACCTTGACCTGCTGCTGATACGTCTTGAACTCCGGCTGAAGAGCCTCGGCAAATGCCACAGCCTTAGCCGCGATGACATGCTCCAACGGGCCGCCCTGCTGACCAGGGAACACCGCCGAGTTAAGCAACGACCCCATCGTACGCACCACGCCCTTCTTCGTCTTCTTACCCCACGGGTTAGCGAAATCCTTACCCATGAGGATGATGCCGCCACGAGGGCCACGCAGAGTCTTATGCGTAGTCGACGTGACAATATCGGCATACTTCACCGGGTTATCCAGCAAACCAGCCGCGATAAGCCCCGCCGGATGCGCCATGTCCACCATCAATATCGCGCCAACCTCGTCGGCTATCTTGCGCATGCGGGCATAATCCCACTCACGGCTATAAGCCGAACCGCCGCCTATGATTAGCCGAGGCTTCTCGCGCAACGCGACCTCCTCCATCTCGTCATAGTCCACACGGCCGGTCTCCTTGTTAAGATGATATGCCACAGGACGATAGATAAGGCCCGACGTGTTGACCGCCGAACCATGCGAGAGGTGACCGCCATGGGCAAGGTCAAGACCCATGAACGTGTCGCCAGGGTTGAGCACCGCCAAAAGCACCGCCGCGTTAGCCTGAGCGCCCGAGTGAGGCTGCACATTGGCATACTCCGCCCCATAAAGCTGCTTGATGCGCTCCAAGGCAAGCGTCTCAACCTCGTCTACCACTTCGCAACCGCCATAATGACGCTTGCCAGGATAACCCTCGGCATATTTGTTGGTGAGGCACGAACCCATGGCCCGCATGACCTGGTCCGACACGAAATTCTCCGAGGCTATCATTTCGATGCCCCGCTGCTGCCGCTGATGTTCTTTCTCGATGAGATCGAATATGGCGTTGTCTCTCATTGGCTTATCTCTATTTTAAAATGTAAGATGTTACAAACATAACAAATTGTCGCGTAATTAGAGAATTATGCGCAAAATATTTTCTCCCACTCACACACTCCTCCCAGCTAAGTCGACATCAACACACACAAATCATCCCAAAACGCCCTTATATGCTCCATGCATGCTCCATAGATGCTCCATAGATGCTCCAACGATGCTCCGCCAATGCATGCCAGATGCTCCGCGACTCAATCACGCTCTCTCGTAAAACAACAAATGAGTTTTTTCGCCGATGTTTATCCGCCAATTCCACACCCTTCCTACAAATATTCCCCAACACACCCCTCCCACACCCCCCATCATTAGGTCGTGCGACCCCCAATCACCCCATTTCGCGTTTCCTTCAATAATCAACAAAAATCACGCCCTTTTCAGCCGATGTTTATTCTTCAAAAACTCCCTCTTTCCCCAAATCACACACCACTCACACCCTCTCCCATCGCCCACTTCTCAACCGTGCGAGTGACGAATACCCCCTTCCGCCATTCCTTTAATAATAAACAAAACCGCCCCAGCGTATGCCAGGGCGGCCCTTTATCTCTCGCCGTCTCGCTCCTAATCGAGCAAGAACAGCATCTCGCGATACTTAGGCAACGGCCACATCTCGTTGTCCACAATCATCTCGAGCTTGTCCACATGATAGCGGATGGTGTCAAAGTGCGGGCGCACCTCGTTCTCATACGCGTACGCCTTCTCGTTCTCATCCTCAATCTTGTTGGCCTTCTTGCGGGCGTCAATCATCTCCTGGACAGAAGTGCGGATGGTCTTGACGTGAGCCGAAATCTTGCGTATCAGCTCGCGCTCGTTCTCCGTCATCGAGTCGGCCTCGTCGCCCATGACCTCCTTCATGCCCTTCACATTCTTGATGAGGATATTCTGATAGTCAATAGCCGTAGGCACGATATGGTTAATCACAAGGTCGCCAAGCACGCGCGCCTCAATCTGTATCTTCTTGACATACTTCTCCATCTCAACATCATGGCGCACCTTGAGCTCGCGGTCCGACAGGATGCCGCCACCCACAAACACCTCCTTAGAGTGCTCAGAGAGCATAGTGTCGATGCTCTCAGGCACGCTCGTGATGTTGGTCAGCCCGCGACGCTTAGCCTCCTCCTTCCACTCATCCGAGTAGCCATTGCCGTCAAAGTGCACAGCCTGGCTCTCCACGATGAGCTTGCGTATCTCCTGGAATATGGCCTCGTCCTTCTTGACGCCCTTGTCGATGAGCGCGTCGACATCCTTCTTGAACTCGCGGAGCTGGTCGGCAACGATGGCGTTGACCGCCGTCATGGCGCCAGCGCAGTTGGCCGACGAGCCCACGGCGCGGAACTCAAAGCGGTCGCCCGTAAACGCGAAGGGCGATGTGCGGTTGCGGTCAGTGTTGTCCACCAATATCTCTGGCAGACGGCCTATGCCGAGCTTCAACGCCGTCTTCTCCTCCGGAGTCATCTTAGCGTCCGACACCTTCTCCACAATGCTGTTGAGCATCGACGACACCTGCGTGCCAAGGAAGATGGACATAATCGCGGGGGGCGCCTCGTTGGCTCCAAGACGGTGACTGTTGCTTGCGTTGAGCACCTGCGCGCGCAATATATCCTGACCCTTATAGACAGCCGCCATGACGCACGTCAGGAACGTGAGGAATATCATGTTGCCCTTCGGGTTCTTGCCCGGGGCGAACAGGTTGATGCCCGTGTCGGTGCAGAGGCTCCAGTTGTTATGCTTGCCCGAACCATTGACCCCCGCGAACGGCTTCTCATGGAGCAGCACCTCGAACCCATGATGCCGCGCGATACGCTTCATGACGTCCATAAGGAGTATGTTGTGGTCGCACGCCACGTTGACCTCCTCATAGATAGGGGCAAGCTCGAACTGACCCGGCGCCACCTCGTTATGGCGCGTCTTGGCGGGAATGCCAAGGCGGTGGCACTCAATCTCCAGGTCGCGCATAAAGTAGGCCACACGCTCGGGGATAGACCCAAAGTAATGATCCTCAAGCTGCTGGTTCTTGGCAGATGTCGCGCCCATAAGCGTGCGCCCAGTCTGGACAAGGTCGGGGCGCGCCAAGTAGAGGCCACGGTCGATGAGGAAATACTCCTGCTCCCAGCCAAGATTCGAGACAACCTTTGTCACGTTCTTGTCGAAATACTGGCACACGTCCACCGCGGCCTTGTCGACAGCGTGCAACGCCTTGAGCAGAGGGGTCTTATAGTCGAGGGCCTCGCCCGTATAGGCGATGAATATCGTAGGTATGCAGAGCGTTGAGCCAACAATGAAAGCGGGCGAGGCTACATCCCATGCCGTATATCCACGTGCCTCGAATGTGGCGCGTATGCCGCCGTTAGGGAACGACGAGGCGTCCGGCTCCTGCTGCGCAAGGTGCTTGCCCGCGAACTCCTCTATAACCCTGCCGTCCGGCCCATAGCTGATGAAACCGTCGTGCTTCTCGGCCGTGCCATCGGTGAGGGGTTGGAACCAGTGCGTATAATGCACCGCGCCATGGTCGATGGCCCATGCCTTCATGCCTGCCGCAACGCCGTCCGCAAGGTCGCGGCTGATGAACTCACCATTGGCCATAGCCTTGCGCACCTGCTTGTAGACAGACGACTGTAGGTACTTCTTCATAGCCTCGTCGTTGAAGACAAGCTCGCCGTATATTTCCGGCACTCGCTTCTCCTCGAACTTCATGTCGGGGAGGGGTCTTCTCATGAGGTCAGTCAGCGCTTTGAATCTGAGTGTTGCCATATTGGTTAGTGTTTAGGTTGTGCTTCGTTCGTTCTTCGTGTAACGAGGACAAAAATAAGCGATTTTCTTGAACCACCCCCATTATTTAGGGGGTATCACGAGAAATCCTTAATTATTCGTCGTCGCTCACTGAAGTAGTTTGACATTGCAAATATAGACCCTCTGATTATAATACGCAAGTTTTTAGGCGGAAATCTTTATAATTTCATATAAAAACACCCTTATCAACTGAAATTACTAACCCATACACCCCATTTCACTACATTTTCGCCATTATTTCGCATCCCACCCACAACCCACCAATTTTAGGGGGTGCCACCAATTTCCCACATTCCCCCTCCCCCACCCTACCGACAACCACCCCACACCACCCCCTCTCCACACCCCACACCCCACGAAAAAAACGCCTGCCAAGGGCGAACCCCCGGCAGACGCCAACTATTATGATAATATGAATCCGTTAGAGCTTCTGCGCGCCCACGCCGCTAATGGCACCGAAGAGCTTGAGCGCCTCTTTCCAAGGATAGCGGTTGGCGAACATGGTAGAAGTTGTCTTGCCCGTCCCCTGGATATTGAGGCCAAAGGCGCTGTTGAATTGGTTGACCGTGCTGCTGTAGTCGACGCTGAGCTCTTGGCTGCTCTTCATGGTCATGAAGCCCTTGAGGTAAGCCGCGTTGACCTTATCCTTGAATACGGATGGGTCCGATACGGTCTTGTTGCCGCTAACCTTAGCGAGCGCCTCGACATCCTCAAAGTCGGCCACACTCACGCGGAGGAACTTGCCGCCACCAGGGAGGGTGAGGTCTGTCTGACGGTTAAGGAAGAACACATTGTTGACAACAGCGTCGTTACGCTTAGCCTCGCGAGCCTTGTTTGCGTCGATATGCGTACGGTCGAGACCAGAGTAGCAAGCGCAACCGAAGATATTGTTCTCTACATTGCACGATGTGCCAGGCACGAAGCGGAAGCCATAGCCCATATCGCCCAAATCCTTCTTGCGCGACCATACGAACATGACAGTGTTGTTCTTGAAGTCGACCTCGGTCATGACATCAGGCGCGGCGCCACGCACATCCATGGCCGACATACGCACGTTGACAAATATGTTGTTCTCGACCTTGAGCGAGCCCTTGAGTAGACCAACGATGCCGAAGTTAGGTGCGTTGATAAAGGCGCAGTTGCGAACAATGATGTTGGTGTGGTTGACGATGCCGTTCTTACCGTCGAAGTATATCATGTTAGTCTCCGACGTGAGGACGGGCTGCTCAGTGAGGTTCTCGCCACCAATACCCTTGACGCCTATGGGGTTCATGAGCGGGCAGTCCACGCCCTCGGGTTGACCCTCGTGAGCGGCATTGTAGGATATGGAGTTGCCACGATCCATGATAAGGCCGTCAATAATGACATAGCCCTTAGGAGCCACGACGCTACAGATCTGGATTGTGCCATGCCCCTTAGACGTGCCATTGCTCTCGGCAGTGGGCTGGATCATGGTAGGAGTGTTGATGATGTCGCGCTTAGAGAAGTCGGAGGAGTAGCCTCCCATGATGGTCACGGGGGTCTTAACGACGATGTTGCCCGAGTTCATCAGGCCGTAGTAGTTGCCTTCGGCCACGAGGATGGTCGTGCCCTCTTCGGCGACATCGAGAGCCTTCTGGAGGTTCTTGAATGGAGCAGCCTTGGAGCCATCGTTGCGGTTGTTGCCATTGGCGCGGCTGACGTAGAGAGTAGCCTTGGTGTTAGGGTTCTCGGTTCCCGCCTGCGCGAAGAGTTGCGCAGGGAGGAGAGTTGCTACCGCGATAGCGGTCAATAAGAACTTGTTCATTGTTGATGATTAAGGGGTTAAATACATCGCGATATTAGCCCGAAATGCCGTTGTGGGGTATTAGAAAAGAGACAATGGTTATAGAGAAGCGTACAAAGGGTGCTGATATGCAGGCAGAAAGAAGCGTCCCCACAGCCATTACGACCGTGGGGACGCTAAAAGATTAGCTCAGACAGCAGGGGTTACTTTATGACGACCCTTGTGGAGTAGTTGTCGGCACGGAGGATGTAGATGCCCGACCTGAGCGTCATGACATCGCCATTGGTGCTTGCCACACGACGACCCGTGAGGTCGAACGCCTCCTTAACCTTACCCTCGGCACCCGTGAAGGTCACCTTGTTGCCATCGATAGCCACGGAGAAGGTCGCATTGTCAACCACGCTGAGGCTTGTCGGCACGAAGGATACTTTGAGAGTCTTGTTGCCCTCGTAGGTGAGGGTGGTAGAGCTAGCGCCCGGGGCTATGGTCTTACTGCCGAGCATGATGCTGACAGGGGTCTTGGAGTACTTGATAGTAATCTCTGAGCCACCGTTAGCGAACGTAGGAGCGGAGGTTATGCAATCCTCACCCACAACCTGGTAGTCGACCTTATAGAGAGCCTTATCTACGCTGGTGGCGGTCACTGGCACACGTGTGCCTTGCGCCCACTTGGCGGTATAGTCGCCGGTGAAGCCCTTGCCCGCATAGTTGAGCCAGCAAGCCACGAGACCACTCTTAAACTCATCGTCGCTGAACGAGACCTCATTCTCTTGGAAGCGAGCCGCATCGAAGTCGATGGTATTAGTGAGCGACTTGTTGCCACTATTGTTGCGCACAGCCACCTTGTTGTTAGAGTTCGACTTCCTCTTATTCTCGCCTGTGCAGAGGTTCTGCTTGAAGGCTATGAGACGCTTGTTGCCGTTATACGTCTCAAGGTCGTAAGGATAGAAGAAGCCAGTGAGGTCGCCATCGTTCTTGTCGACCAAGACTACGCAGACAACTAAATCCCTGCCGGTCAGATTCTTATACCCACTAACATACTTGTTGCAGACATCCTCGTCCATTACGATTGTGCCAGAGAAGGCCACATTGTTGAGCGAGCCCATGTTGTTGGAGGCGAGGACGCTAATGAATACGGTATCAACATCACTGTTGACACTAATACGGTACGAAGCATTGCTCGGGTCGACATAGAACACGGCGTCACTCAGGACGAGGTCGTTGACCACGGCGCCCTCGGCAATAGTGTTGAAGAGGCCGGCGGACTGTACGGAGAGGTTCTCAATCGACGAGGCGTTCATTGTGCCGGAGTAGGAGGGGATGGTGGGGAGCACCTCGAGAATCTCGCTGACATTGTCGGCAGTAATGTTATTATCGACTTCGAGGATTATCGGGTCATAGACAACGCTCTCTTTGATGTTGACATCCGCACTCTGGAGGAGGCTTGAGTTCGCGTCGCCAAGCACCTCGAAGAGACCCATGATGCTTGCCGAGTCGGTGGCAGCGATAGTGTAGTTCTTGCCGTCCTCATTCTTCTCCACATTGATTGTGCGGTTGTGCATGCTCGGGATGGGGTAACGGTAGACGTTATTGTTGCCATCTTCGTATGTGGCGGGCTGGTTGAACGTCCAGAGCGATGGGTCGGCAAAGAGTGAGAGGGTGGTGTCGGCAGCCCAACGTTCTTGACCCGAGGTCGCGTCGTTGATAGCCTCGTTGATGGAGGTGGGGGTCACCCAGTAATCTTTGCTGCTGAGATATATAGGCGAGTTGTCGCCAGCGCCATTAGAGAACTTCACATTGGCAGCCTCCCAGGTGGAGAACTTGCTGGTGGTCGAGGGTGGGATCACAACCATATCGACTCTTGCCGCCTCGCTATTGTAGGCGGAGACAGCACCGATAGCAATACTTGCGCCATTCGTTTGCGCCGCAGTCATGCTATACGTGAAATCAAATTCACTTCCATTCACCTGGAGGTCGATAGGATTGACATCCATAGAGGTTTCGCCCACATAGATATCGGAAATCTGACCATTGTTGACAGCAGCGACATTGGAGATGTAGAAGGAGCTGAGGCCGTTGTCTGTCCTGTATGCTGTCGATTCGGAGCCATTGTTGATGCTCGTGGTGACATTGCTGGACTGGATGAGGCCATAGTTCTTACCCACAAGACCACCAATATAGACATCCGAAGCAGAGAGCACCGACTCCAGGTCGACATTTATTGTGCCCTCGAACCAAACGCTCTTGATGGTACCATAGTTGACACGAGCGAGACCACCGAACCCAGGCGTGGTAGCTCGCAAGGAAGAGAAGAAGGCAGTATTATAGATGCCACCATTTGCGCTGATGCTATCTACAAGAGGGAAGCCGAGACGAGAGGAGTAGGCATCGCCAAATGAGTGACCGTCGCCATAGAGGTTGACATCGAGGAGGTCGAGGGTGACGAAATCTGAAACCGTGTCGGGGTCGCACGTGAGGCGTATAGCGTCGATCGAGAAGGGCTCGTCGGCGAGAGCGTAGACGATACTGTTCCAAGTGCTGGGGCCGCTGACGAGAGCCTCGCCCTTGTCGTTAAGGATGACGCTATTAGAGTAATTGGAAGTAGTAGCGAAGCCCGCAGGAATGGGCGCACGGTAGGTGTGAGTAGAGGTCCTCTGGTCGGTAGAGTAGTTGAAACCCCAATCTTTACCGCTCGTGAACAGGCTGGAAAGGTCGGTGTAGAGTGGCCACGTCTTGGGGAACTCGGTCATGCATTCGACATCACCAGACCTTTCAACATAATATCGATTTGAGACTGTGCCAGCATTAGGCTCAATATAACTATTGGTATTTACGGCGCTCTCGTAGTTGTATGTGCCGAATGAGTTCCCATAGAATCCTTTGGTACAATACACATTGGAGACAGTGCCATTGTTGATGCCGAACGACTGACCAGCGCGGAATGCGACTTCCGGTATCTCCGTAAGGTCTTTGACAGACAGCTCCATATTGAGCAAGAGCGGGAACGACGACTCAAGTTCTGAGTTCATGCCGCCATCCTCATAATAGCGAGCCAGGTCGACCACAACATCCTTGACTTCGCCATCGTTCTGCGCTATAAGTCCGCCGAAATATACTGCCGACGGGCAGACCGTGGTGGAGGGTGCCTCCTCACTGTATTCCATATCAGAGAGGCGGGTGTTGGCATAGAGGTTGGAGACAGTGCCGGTGTTCTGACCTATCACGCCACCAATAGCCACATTGACACCGTTCGAAGACCTGCTGAGGATGGTGCCAATGCTATTCTCGACAGCACCCTGCACCATACAGTTGCTCACCGTGCCGTTATTCACGTTGGCAAAGAGACCAAACACAGGATAGGCGGTGTTCTTCTGCGTGACGGCGCTATTGACCGAGATGTTCTTGACTGTCGCGCCCTTGTCTATAACATCGAAGAATGCGTGACCCGTGACCGTATCCTGGACAAGGCCTACGGTGACCGTCTTATAGTTGCCGTCGATAGTCATGCCATCACCAAGATTGCGGACCATGTAGATTTGCCAATCGTTGCCATCGATATTTTCAGAGAGCGTGACGGTTGTGAGACCATACTCGAAAGCGTCGGAGAGGTGGTTCCACTGGTCGACGGTAGCGACGCTGGCCTGCTTGTCGACCACCGACAAAGTGCCAAGATCGACCGACTTGCCCATTGCCGGGATAGGAGAACGGTAGAGCGGCTCGTTCATACAGCTATACTTCATGCTGTCGCGCTCGAACCACGTACGGTCGAAAATCCACTCCGAGCGGTTAGTGAATGGAATCTCGGAGACTGCGGGGAACTTAGAGAGCAAGGTGAAGTCGTCCGAACTGGTGACATCCTCATACGCAGCCACCAACGTGCCATGATCTACGGTGATCTCGGGCAGATAGACGGCATGGCGGAACGTGCTGCTCGACTCGTCATATATGCCGCTATGGCAGCAGATGTTCTTGATGTTGCCACCAGCATTATTAGCCACGGCAAGCGACACTTTGACTCCTATCTCGCCAGTCGAGCTGCCAGCGGTCAGACTGAGAGAGCTGCTAGTCCCATTGCCGTCCGCAGTGACCTGGGAGCTGTAAATCTGCTTCTCTTCGATAGCCGTGCAGTTATCGTTAGTGAAGTCGACAAAGATGTTGGAGATGTTGTCAACCCCCTCTGTGCCAATGTTATTACCGACAATCGTGCCAACGTAGATATTAGCGGGGGCATAAGTGGGAGTGCCGTCGTTCTCGCTTGGCTGCGTAAGGTCGATATGAGCCTTGACGTAAGTATCCTCAATAGTGCCAGTGTTGAGACCGACGATACCACCAACAGAAATGTCAACACCCTCCCCGGCAAGCGAGGAGATCATTGTCTGCAAAGGAGCCAGAAGCGTACCCTTGACGATACAGTCCTGGATTTTGCCCGCGTTAGTCTCCGCAAGGATACCAAAGCAGGTGACGGCTGTGGAGCAAGGAGCGACCGCCGTCGAAGCCTCCACAATAAGGTTGGACACCGACGCCCCCTCGTCGATGTTCTCAAACACAGGGTACATGGTGCCGCTCAGCGTATTACCATTGCCATCGAAAGGCACAGTGAGGTTGAAACTCATATTGCCGTTCGTGAGGTCGACAGAGGTGTCAAGCTCGATAGAAGAGAAAGAGCTGATAAACTCAACATTCTCCCTGTTTATCATAGCCGCCACGGTATTCCAACCTTCGGAACTCGTGATATGAAGCACCTCACTCGCGACTTCATATCCATCCCCCGAAATAGTTGTCCCGTCGCCAGTAGTAGTAGTGCCATCGCCACTGCTGGCGAAGAGCGAGGAGAAGACAGCGCCACCCACCGACGCCGTAGAAGCGTAGCCCGTCAGACCCACAAGGGCCGCCAAGCCAACTAAAGCCAAAGTCTTGTATTTCCTGTTCATTGGTATATGGGTATTATGTTTCTGTTTTGTGCCGACGGGACGACATCCCGCCCATGTCCAAAGTTAACCATTATGCGCCCTCTACACTTGCAGAGATGATACAAAAAGTATCACTAAAGGTACAGACACACATCGCACCATGCCAGATATACGGAACTAAAGATATAAAAGTTCCACAATATATCATAACTCCCCCCCAACTATCCGCGCCGCCCATAAGAATCCACAAATGGGGCTTAAATGCTCCATGCATGCTCCATGCATGCTCCATAGATGCATCAACGATGCTCCGCAGATGCATGCCAGATGCTCCGCGGACCGAATCCACTTCCTCGTAAGAAACCAAATGTATATTTTCCTTAATGAATATTCGACAATCCTACAGCCTTCCTCCAAAAATCCCACATCCTCAACCTCTCGCATCGCCCATTTCCCAGTCGTAAGTGTGACGAATACCCCCTTTTGCGATTCTTCATGTTAATAGACAAAAACGCAAGTACGACAATAATCCAACCGACTGATACTCACCGAAATAACGAATTTAGACTTCCCAACAACCGACGGCACGGCCCAGAAAACAAAAAACCCCGAGATTCACATCTCGAGGCTGAGAAAAAAAGCAACTCTAAGTGTCAGGTTTACTTGTTATCTTGGAATAGTAGTGCCACTCTCACAAAGTCGCCCCTATCGCGACATACAATAGAACCAACGCCGATGCGAGCTCAAAAGAGGAGGCTCGCTGCCTGGACATGCCGGCGGTTCTCGACGCACAAAGCGCCACGCATAGTGTTTTTCGATAGTTACTGATTAAGGAAAACATACAGCCCAAATTGGAAGCTTGTAGCTTTCTTTTTACAGTGCAAAGATAGGGGTAGAAGTGGCCGCGGAGTTATAACAAACAGTACAACGAACTGCGGAAAACGTACATATTGCCACTTTATGGCAGAATACCGTCCATCGGGGCGCGCTCCTGATTGTCAGCACGATACTGCGACGGGGTGACGCCTGTCTCTCTTTTGAATATGGAACTGAAATAGGCCACGCTGTCCACGCCGCACTCCATGGCTATCTCGCCAATGGGCATATCGGTCGTGGTGAGTAGCTCTTTGGCGCGGGCCGTGCGCAGCTGCTTGACGAGGTTCGACGTGCTCATGCCGCATAGCGCGTTGACCTTGCGGTTCAGCTGGTGGCGCGTGATGCAGAGCGTGTCGGCCACAGCGGTGAGGTCCACCTCGCCCTTGGGCATCATGGCGCGTATAGTGTTGACTATCTTGCCGAGATATTCGGCATCTATGGCTGTTATGGCGGGTCGCGCGTCGGCCTTGGGCGTCTCGGTGGCGGGCGCCTCGTCCTTGGCTTGCGTCTCGGGCGCGGGTTGTGGCTTGGCGCTCGACGGCTTCTGCGGCTCAGGCTCGACGGCTATCTGCGAATATAGCGAGCGTAGTCGGCGGCGGCTCTCAAGCAGTTTCTCCACAAGGAGCGTCAACTCGTCGGCATGAAACGGTTTCTCAAGATATGCGTCAGCGCCAGCCTTGAATCCCTCCAGACGGTCGTCGTGCGCTGTCTTGGCGGTGACCATGATCAGGGGGATATGGGCGGTGATCTGCGTGCCGCGCACAAGTCGGCATAGGTCTATGCCATTGATGCCGGGCATCATGACATCCGAGATAATAAGGTCGGGCAGCACCTCTTGCGCCTTGGCCCAGCCCGCCTCGCCATCGGGCGCGTATACCACGCGGTGCTTCCCCGATAGCTGTTTGCCTACGAAATACGCCACGTCGGGGTTATCCTCAACGACGAGAACTGTCGTCGAGAGCTCATCGCTCTCGGGGTCGTCCGTAGGCATGGCCGATTTGCCTGCCGTGGCTGGAACGTCGCCAATGGCGCACGTCGAGAGGGGTTGCGCCTCGGGATGGCTGGCGTCGGTAGGTATGGTTATGGTGAAGGTGCTCCCCTCGCCAAGGGCGCTGCGCAGGCTCATATTCCAGCCCATGGCCTCCGTCGCGCTCTTCACCAGAGAGAGGCCTATGCCCGTGCCAATGCCGCGCGAGTCGTTCTGCGCCTGATAGAATGGCTCGAATATATGTCGCTGCTGCTCGGCCGACATGCCGCACCCCGTGTCGGCGACCGACATCACGATATAGTCCGCCGCCTGCGTCAACGACAGTGTCACTGTGCCACCGTCGGGCGTGAACTTCAATGCGTTAGATATAAGGTTGCGGCAGATGCGCTCGGCATAGTCGGCCACCACGTCGGCCTCGCCTTCAGCCTCGTTCTTTATGACAAGATTTATCCCCCTCGCCGCCGCCATATTGACATATCCGCCCGCTATATTGGCCATCAGTTCCGCCACCTTGCCGCGCCGCCACGTGGGGGCGTTGACCTGCCCGCCCTGCTTGAGCTTGGCAATATCAAGCAGCTGGTTTATAAGGCTCAACAGGCTTGCGCTCTGCGAGTTTATGGTGCGGGCGTCGCGCGCGTCGTCAGTGCCGTCGGCCGAGCGTCTCAGTATGTCGTCGGCCGCGGCGATGATAACCGTGAGAGGGGTGCGAAACTCGTGCGTTATGTTCGTGAAGAATCGGTCTTTGGCTTGTTGCAGGTCGGCAGCCATGGCTTGCTGCTTTTTGCGGACACGTAGCCAATAGGCGGTCATGGCGAGCAGAGAGCCCACGACAACAAGCATGGCGGCGAGGATGGATATGCCCATCACCTTCTCCTGACGTTGCACGAGAGCCTGCTTCTCGGCCGCCTCGACACGCGACTGCTGGCGCGAGCGTTCTATATTTAGCCTTACATTCTGTACGTCGTTGATGGTCTTATTGCTGACGAGGCTGTCGGACAGCATGTCGGCCTTGCGGAAAGCGTCGAGGGCAAGGCGCGTGTTGCCCTGATGGTCGTAGACCTCATAATAGAGTTCGTATATGTCGGCGAGATGCTCCACAGAGCCTATGCGTTGGGCGGCCTCCTTGGCTTGCTCCAGATAGTGGAGCGCCATGGCGTTGGCACCTGCCGACATGTTGACGCGTGCCATGGCGAGGCAGGGCGTCAGGGCGTGCCACTCGTCCTTGCTGCCATTAAGGAGCTGATAGGCAGCCTCATATTGGTCGATAGCGTCCGAGAGCTGCCCCCGCTTCTCGCATAGCTGCCCGCGGTATGTGTGGCACAAGGCAATGCCGAGTATAGACCCCGCTTGCACGTTGAGGGTCATGGATGTGTCGTAATAGACGTCGGCAGAGTCGAGCCTGCCCTGGCTCTCGAATATGCTTCCGATATTGGCATAGTTTATGGCCATGCCGAGCTTAGAGCCGAGCCATCTCTCACCCTTCAGCGCGCGCCGCAGGCACTGCTCGGCCTGGGTGTAGTTGTTGAGGGTCATATAGACGTTGCCAAGGCCATTGAGGGCCACCACGCGCGCCTTTATGGCGAGAGAGTCGTCGTCAGGCAGATGCTCGGCGGCATCAAGGGCTTTATAGTGGAAATCGGTGGCCTGGGGCATAAGGCCTATGCGCCGGTAGACCGTCCCAAGGTTATTGAGCGTCTGCGCAAGGAGCAGGCTGTCGTTGCACTTCTCGGCGGCCACGAGGGCTATATTATGCAAGGTTATGGATTGCGCAAAGCGGCTGGCGTCGCGATACGTCTTGCCAAGGCGGTTGGAGGCAAGGCAGAGGGTGGGATAGTCGTCCGCCTGTCGCGCTTCGGTGATGATGGTTTTGAGCGACGTTGTATCGGCGGGCAATAAGTCAATATGGTGGCTCGGTGTATGCTCATATTCATCTTGCTGGCACGAGGACAGCAAGACCAGGGTGACGACCATGAGTAGTGTGGGGAGGAGGAACGTGGCAGAGTGTCTGGGAGACATGTATTGGTATGTAGAGAGTTGCTTTAATGAGGGATGCTACGGGGGCTTGTACGAGCAAGGGGATGGGTTTGTTGTGCTAAGATAGGCAAAAATGGCAAAGAGCGAACACAGGCGGCGCGAAAAGCCACGACGCGGGCAATAAGAAAGCAGCCCCCCGGAGAGTCGACCTCACGAGGGGCTGCGGTAAAACAGCTAAGCTAAAAAACTGAAAATGCAGTGGTTGGGGGCTGGGCTATTTGCCAGTAGACGAGCCATTATGGCGCAGCACCTCGAGCTTGGCGGCATTCTCGGCCACCTTCTTCTCCGAGAGAGGATAGGCGGCGATGAAGATGACGCTGAGGATGGTGCCAATGGCGGGCAAAAGCGACAGGCACATCTTGATACCGTTGATGGTGTCGGGGCTCTGCGCCTCATTTGGCACGAACCCAAAGGCGGCGAGGAGCCATCCCGTGACAGCGGAACCTATGGCCCAGCCGAACTTCTGGCTCATGGACGACGAGGAGAAGATAAGGCCTGTGGCGCGGTTGCCCGTGGTAAGCTCCGAATAGTCGGCACAGTCGGCATACATGGACCACAAGAGCGGGAATATCGCGCCCGCGCAGATGCTGATAAGCACCTGGAACACGAATATCAGCATAAGCTGGTCTTTGGTGAACCAATAGAAGATGATGCTCAGGACAGTGGCGAGAGCCATAGCCCCGAGATATGTGTTCTTCTTGCCTATGAGGTTGCTGACCGGCGCGGCGAGTACTACGCCAATGATGTTGGCGAGCTGACCGAGGCCAAGATAGAGGGCGGAGAGGGCGAAAGTAGAGCCGAGGATGCCGACCTTGTTGGCCTCGCTCTCCTCGATGAAATACTTGAAGTAGTAGACCGTAGCGCCATCGCGTATGGAGTTGAACACCAGGGCGGCAACACCCGCGCCGAGCAGAATCCACCAAGGGCGGTTGTGCACAAGATCCTTGAGATCCTCGCTCACGCTATTCTCCTCAACCTTAATGGGGCGAATACGCTCTTTGGTGAGGAAGAAGCAGCCAAGGAACAGGGCGACGCACACAATGGCGAAGCACGCCACGGCCTTGGTCCATGCCGATTGCTGTGCCTCGACGGGCGCACTCTCCACACCCCCGAAATACTCCACGACCTTCATGAAGAAGAAGAGCGCGGCGAAACTACCAAGGTAGGCGAACGCCATACGGAAAGTAGAGAGCACATTACGATCCTTAGGGTCGGGACTCATGACACCGAGCAGGGAGGCGTATGGCACGTTGATGGCAGAGTATATAACCATCATCAGAGAATACGTCACGAAAGCGTAGACCACCTTGGCGGTATGCCCCATCTCGGGCGTGGTGAAGGTCAGTATGCCAATGATGCCAAAAGGCACGGCAAGCCATAGGAGGAAGGGGCGGAACTTGCCCCACTTAGTCTCGGTGCGGTCGGCCACGACACCCACCACAGGGTCGACAAAGGCATCCCACACACGTGTGACGAGGAACATGGTGCCGACGATGGCGGCGGATATGCCGAACACGTCGGTATAGAAGACCATGAGATAGGCGCCAAAGAGTTTCCAGAACATGGACGACGCCATGTCGCCGAAGCCGTAGCCTATCTTCTCATATAGTTTGATCATGGCTATTATTTCTTAACGGGGGTGAGGCGGACAACATAGACGTCGTGCGACTCGACCTCACGGACAAGGGGCTTGGTGGTGTCGCCGGCGTCCTTCTTGCCGAGGCAGTCGCGGAGCTTATAGGTCTGCGAGCCACACTTCACCTCACGGTTGGTAAGGCTGTCCTTGACGTACTTGTTCCAGTCGTAGTTGAGGGTGCGTTTCTGCTCGGTCATATTGACGAAGGCGAATGCCCACTCGTCGTTTTCGAGAGGCTTAACCCATACCTCGAAGCCCTTATCGTTGAGGAAGCAGAAGCCCATCACGCCGAGTTTATCCTGGTCGATGGCTATGACCTCCTTGTTGGTTACGAGTTCGAGGGTCTCCTTGCTCATCTTGCGGATGTCGTTGCCGAGGATGAGAGGCGAGGCGAGCATGCTCCACATCACAAAGTGTGTACGGTCTTCGGCGGCCGACATGCCGTTGCCGACCTCGAGCATATCAAAGTCGTTCCAGTGGTCAGGGCCAGAGTATTTGCGGATATCGCCACGTACGCGGATGATAGGCCACAGTCCGAGCTTAGCCCATCCGCCATAGTTCTCTTGGCAGTCCCAGCAGCGTGCGATGTCGCCCGAGATACGCCATGAGTGACCTACCTCGGCGCCCCACTCCCACGACTTCTCGTCGCCCCACTCGCAGATGTTGAACACCATAGGGCGACCGGCGGCATATATGGCGTCGCGCATGATGGTGTAGCTGGCGAGTGCGTCCTGCGTGGAGTGCGAGCACCAGTCGTATTTGAGGAAGTCGACGCCCCACTCGGCATATTGTCGTGCGTCGAGGAACTCATAGCCTCGTGTGCCTGGGTATCCGGCGCAAGTCTTAGTGCCGGCGCAGTTGTACATGCCGAACTTGAGGCCTTTGCTGTGGATATAGTCGGCCACGGGCTTGATGCCGTTTGGGAACTTCTTGTGGTCGGGGACGAGTCGCATGGTCTGCGGGTCGCGCTCCATTTCCATCCAGCAGTCGTCCATCACGACATACTCGTAGCCGGCGTCTTTGAGTCCGAGCTTAATGAACAGGTCGGCGGTCTCCTTGACGAGGTTCTCGTCGATGTCGCAGGCGAAAGTGTTCCAGCTGTTCCATCCCATTGTTGGGGTCATAGCGAGTCCCTCGAACTTCTGAGCGTTGACAGTAGTGGCAGCCAAGAGGGAGGCGGCCAGGACAAGTCGGTTCAGTTTCATGATGATATGCGAATTATTGGTTATTGTCTTGAGGTTTATGTGCGA
Organism: bacterium; assembly: GCA_963620665.1. Taxonomy (GTDB): domain Bacteria; phylum Bacteroidota; class Bacteroidia; order Bacteroidales; family Marinilabiliaceae; genus W3P20-009. Next base: position 78,301 of record CAVFBA010000002.1, on the reverse strand, counting down.
TGCCCTTCTCGTTGAGGAACGAGACGAGCTCGTTGGCTATCTCGGCTTGCTCGGCCATGTTGGGGTGGCTTGAGCCGCCGCTGTTGAAGCTGCGCTCGTAGATGTGGTAGGGGATCTCGCCATTCTTGCCGGCTATGCCACGGCGTGCTGCCTCGTCGGCTATGGCGGGGAGCATGGAGCGGAAGAAGGTGCGGAGGGTGTCGTTGGCCATGGGGCTGGAGATGAGGACAACCTGGGCGTTGGGGTTCTTCTCGTTGAGGTGGGCTATGAAGTCGACGTATGCGCCGACGAATGTGGCGGAGTCTTGCACGCCGTCGTTCTGTCCGAGCGCACTGACGATGATGTCGGGCTGATAGGAGAAGTCGTAGTCTACCTGATTATCGACGAGGTTGACCTTGTCGTAGGTCTGGGGCAGGACATACTTATGCTCGCAGCAGCTGTGCATCAGTCCTATGCCCGACACTGAGGCGAGCGACCATTGTGCATTGAGGGTGCGTGCGGTTATAGGGCCGTAGGCGTAGTAGGCGCGATGGTGGTCGTACCATGTGCCTTGGCCGAAGGGGATTTCACCGTCGTACATGTCCATGCCGCTGGTGATAGAGTTGCCAATGAACTCTATTTTCAGGTTTGTGGCGGGTTGCCATTTGCGCAGGGCTGGTGCGGCGATGCGTGTCACCTGGGTATAGCCCATGCCGCACTCTGTGTCGCGGGCGATGAGGACGCTATGTATGCCAGCGGGGAGGCTGTCGGCCACGGCAATGACCTTTAGGGCAGTGTCGGTGGGTGCGGGGGTCTGCGGCAGACCGATGGTGAGGCGGTTGAGCTGCCCGAGGGTGCGTACACGTGCCACGGACTCGCCATCGACAACAATCTCGAAGTAGTTGTAGCCGTTGCCGTAGAGTTGCTCATCGCGAATATCGACCTCACAGCCGGAGCCGTGGAAGGCGAATGTGAAGTATGCCGCGGCGCCCCATTGACGTGGGCCAAGGGAGTCGGAGCGGTCTACACGCCCGATGTAGGTTATAGAGTCGTCGAAGCCGGAGACTATTCGCGGTTCGGAGGTGCATGCCACCGTGATGAGGGCGGCAGCGAGGGAGAATGAGGCTATAAGTGACTTCATGAGGATTCTATTTCAGGTCGATACGTGTCAGGACTTCGATGAGGGCGCGGCTATTGTGGTAGGGGCATTTCCAGAAGCCGGCTTTGACATCCTTGTAGACATCCTGTCCTTCGCGGTTGGTGCGCCATAGCCATTCGCCCTTCTTGGTGTCGATGATATGCTGGCGTATGAAGCCCCACACGAGAGCCATCTTGTCGAGATAGCTGTTGTCGCCTGTGAGACGCCATGTGTCGGTGAGGCCGACCATAGCTTCGGCTTGTGGCCACCAATGCTTGTCGGTGTCGAGGTGTCCGTTGACCTTCTCGTAGAATATAGAGTCGCCATCCCATCCTTCGGCGAGGGTCACGTCGGTCAGGCGTTTGCATATAGGTTTTAGTTTTTCCATACGCTGAACATCGCCTATTACCTCTGCGGCCTCGTAGAGGAGCCATGCGCCCTCGATGTCGTGGCCGTAGGAGTCGATATGGCTCATGACGGTCCAGTCCATGTCGAAGAAGAGGTTGAAGTGTCCGGTCTTCTTGTCGATAATCTTGTCGGTGAATATGTCGAGGCAGTGGATGATACTCTCACGCAGCTCATTGTCGGCCTTAGCGCGGTAGAGGTTGGCGTAGGGCTCGATGATGTGCAGGTGTGAGTTCATGGATTTGGGTGTGTTCTCGTCCTTCTCGCTGAGGCGGACGTCGTCCATGGGTTTCCAGTCGGCGGAGAGGGCTTCGGTGTAGCCGCCATACTTGGGGTCGCGGAAGTGCTTCTCGATGAGGTGGTAGGTTTCCATGGCGAGGTCGAGTGCCTCGTGGTCTTGGCTCATGCGATAATACTCGGAGAGGCCGTAGATGCAGAAACCTTGGGCGTAGGCTTGTTTCTTGGTGTCGACGGGTTTTCCCTTGGAGTCGAGCGACCAGAAGAAGCCGCCGTTATCCTTGTCGTAGAAGAAGTCGCGGAGGTAGCAGAATGCGCGGTTTGCGGCCTCTTTATACTCCGGGCGTCCGAATATGCGTGCGGCGGTGGAGAATGACCATAGGATACGTCCGTTGAGGATGGCACCTTTCTCGGCGTTAGGCTCAAGGTCGCCCTCTTTGTCGCGTCCGCCATAGAAGCCACCGTACTCATGGTCTTCCATCTTGCTAATCCAGAAGCTCATGATGTTGGCATACTCTGCCCTCATCTGCTCTCTTATCTCTCTGATGTTCATCGTTTTGAATGCTTAATGAAGCCGATAGGGGCAAAAGTTATTTCTTGTTTTGGAGCATTTCCTCGAGAGTGAGGGTCTCGGGGGCGTTGTAGATGTCCATACGCTTCTGGTAGTCGTTTTGCACTTCGAGGAACTCGCACCAGCACATGAACCAGCACCATTTGGGTTGCTCGCGGCAGATTTCGGGTGTTGGGAGTTTGCCGACCTCGCCCCATGCGATAGGCTTGCCATTGGCGAGTTTGAGGAGGGCGTCGTAGTCGCGTTTGTCGTAGTTGTGGTTGTAGATGTCGGTGGCGAGTATGTCGACCACGTCATGTCCTGGGAAGAAGTCGTCGTAGCTCATGACGTTGGGAGAGCCCATCTCGTTGCCATTGAAGACCCAGAGGAGGTTGTTGATGTGGTGGAAGTTGGTGAGACGGTCGTAGAGCATGCGGTAGAGTGTCTGGTATCCGTCTTTGCCTGGGCGGACACCCCACCAGAACCAGTCGCCGTTCATCTCGTGATAGGGTCGCCAGATGACGGGGATTTTGGCATCTTGGAGTTGGCGCAGGAAGTAGGCTATGACGTCGACTTGGGCTTTCCAGCGGTTGTTGAGGGTGGTGCCGTCGGTGGTAAGTTCTTTCCACTGGTTGTCGGTGAGCTTGCTTTGTATGCCGTCCTTGCCTTGCCAAGTGGTGAAGTTGGCATCGGTTGTGGGAGGTATGGCGTGCCACATGAGGGTTATGATGGCGCCTTTGGCATGCCATTTTATGGCGTTGTCGACAACACGTTGGCGGAAGTTGATGCCGTCGAGGGAGTTGGGTTTGCTATAACCGAAATCTTGACCGAATACGGCGGGGTGTGAGCCGTTGGTGAGGTTCTCGACGCGCTCCATGTAGATGTCGGAGAACAGTGGGTAGCTGTGTTGACCGGTGAGGACGCCGTTGCCGCTTTGCGCGTAGATGAACTTGAGGAGGTCTTTAGCCTCTTGGGTGGCGTTTGGGTTTACGGGGCTTTGCGCCATTGCGGCGGTCAGGCCGAGAGCCGCGAGTGCGGCGGTTAGTATCTTCTTCATCGGTTATGAATATTGCTTAGTGAAACAAATATAGTGAAATAGGGGACTATTTGGCGACTTGAGGGCCGAAACACGAGGCCTGTATGCCATTTGTGCCGGCGAGGTTGGGGAATGCGTCGTCGGCCCAGGCGTAGCGCACGGATATGGGTTTCTTAACCTCTTTAGAGGAGACTATCACGGAGCCGTCCTTTTGGAGTTTGCCTGTGGCCTTGTGGAACACGCCGTCGTCGCCGGCTAGTTCGAACCAGTCGGCAGTCTTGGCGTTATCGGCGATATGGAGGTTTTGCGCGTTGTCGAAGGTGACGATTATGGCGTTGCCCTTCTTGTTGAGTGTTGCGCTGCGGAATAGTGGTGCTTTGTAGTTGAAGCCTTGCTTGGCGTAGGCTTCGGTGAGGATGGCGTTGGCGAAGCGGTTACCGGCCTCGACTTTGCGTTTGGGGTGAATGTCTTTGAGGTCGCACAGTTCGCCTATTACCACGAGGCCGGAGTTGGGGATTAGCGCGGCTGCTTGGCGTTGTTGGTCGCGTACTACTACGGCCATGCCTGGGGAGTCGTATTTGTAGGGTGCGATTTGGGCGAATATGAAGGGTAGGTTTTGCGCGTCGTAGAAGTTCTTGCGGCATTGGGCGACGAAGATTTGCAGGAGTTGTGAGTAGGCGTCGGCGTTCTCGCAATTCTGCTCACCTTGGTACCATGCCATGGCGTGGAACTTGAAGTTGGAGAGGGGGTAGAGCATGGCGTTGTAGGCGAGTGCGGGGCGCACGGGGGCCCAGGATACCTCGCTTAGGCGGTTGTTGATGGCTTTGAGATCGGGGTTGTTGAAGACCTCGGCAGGCATCCATGTCTCGATGGGTGTGCCGCCCCATGAGGCGTCGACAATGCCGACGGGGCAGTGGAGTGTGGAGCGGAGTTTGCAGGCGAGGACGTAGCCTATGGCGGAGAAGTTGTTGGCGTTTTGCGGGGTGGTGTGTAGCCACTTGCCGGTGAGGTCGTGGTTGGGCGTTGGGGAGGTGCGGTAGTCGACACGGAACATGCGGATGTCGGGTTGCGTGGCTTGTGCGAGTAGGGAGTCGCCGCCGATCATGCCCCATGAGGGGGAGAACTCCATGTTGCTCTGTCCGGCGCAGAGGATGACCTCGCCGATGAGGATATCGTTGAGGGTAATGGAGTTATAGCCGTTGAATTGTATGGACTGAGGTTTGTCGGTGGCGGCGGGAGTTGTGATTTCGAGTTGCCAGGTGGCGAGGGGTGTGGGGCTGACCTTGTAGGTGGTGGTGTCCCAAGAAGTTTTGATGGAAACTATCTCGTAGGGTTTGGCCCATCCCCATAGTTTGACTTTGGAGTTTTGCTGGAGGACCATGCCATCGGAGAGGATGGCCGGCAGGGCGACATTGGCCGTGGCGGACAGGGAAGCCATGAGGGCTGTTAGGGCCAGGGGTAGGGTTTTGAGTGACTTCATTTGGGAGGTATAAAGAGTTAGACTATTAGATTTGGCAAAACGGACGTGGTGCCCAAGGGACCACATCCGTTAAGAAAACTACAAACTAAACAAGTTGCCTTAGAATCACTTCAAGGCGTTATTCTTGTCGACGAGCGCGTTGATGTGAGCCACAGATGCCGCGGAGTAGAGTTCGTCTTGCGGCGAGTTGAGGCAGTAGTCGAGGAGCTGGTCGATTGTTGACGTAGCCACGTGCATGCGGGTGTCGCTTGACGCGTAGTAGATGAATACTTTGCCGTCGGGGTCGGCGATCCAGCCGTTGGAGAATACGACATTGGAGACGTCGCCGACACGCTCGGAGCCGTAGGGTGCGATGAAGTGTCCGGCGGGTTTATGGGTGACGATCCATGGTTTCTCGAGGTCTGTCAGGAACATGTAGAGGACGTAGCGGAGGCCAGCGGCGGTGTTGCGTACGCCGTGTGCGAGGTTGAGCCATCCTGCTTTGGTTTTTATGGGGTGAGGGCCCATGCCGTTTTTGACCTCGTAGATGGTGTGGTAGGTTTTGGCGTCCATGATGTATTCGTCTTTGACCTCGGCTCGGCGGATATCGTCGCATAGTCCCCAGCCTATGCCGCCTCCTGAGCCGGTGTCGATGAAGCCGTCTTGTGGGCGTGTGTAGAAGGCGTATTTGCCGTTGACGAAGTGAGGGAAGAGGACGACGTTGCGTTGTTGCCCGGCGTGGCTTATGAGGTCGGGGAGTCGTTGCCAGGTTTTGAGGTCTTTGGTGCGCGCTATGCCTGCTGCTGCTACTGCGCTACTGGTGTCGCCTGCCGGGGCGTTTGGGTCTTTACGTTCGGAGCAGAACACGCCGTAGATGTAGCCGTCGTCGTGCTGTGTGAGACGCATGTCGTAGACGTTGGTGTCGGGGTTGGCTGGGACTTGTGGCATGGTTATGGGTCGAGGCCAGAAGCGGAAGTTGTCTATGCCGTTGGGGCTTTCGGCGACGGCGAAGAATGATTTGCGGTCGACGCCCTCGGTGCGTACTACGAGTAGGTATTTGTCGCCGAGCTTCATTGCGCCAGCGTTGAGAGTGGCGTTGAAGCTGATGCGCTCCATGAAGTAGGGGTTGTCGGTAGGGTTGAAGTCGTAGCGCCACTCGAGAGGTACGTGTTCGCGAGTGACGACTGGGTATTTGTATTTGTTGTAGATGCCGTTGGTGCTGAAGAGCTGCTCGTTGGGGCGCGAGATGAGAGCCTCGAAGTCGGCAGTCACCTTAGCTTTGCGCTCGTCGAAGAGATTGTTGCTCATGCTTGTCGATATGTTACTTAGTTGTTGGTTTTGGGGTGAAACGGGAGGGGGTTGTCTGCCCTCTTTATTTCAATTACAAGTTTAGCGCGGATGGTGAGAGTGGGCAAATACTATCTTATCACAAGAGCGTACGAAATGGACAAAATTGTTTAACCAATGGGGTGAAAGTGGTGAGATGTGAAAAGAAAGGTGAAAGTGGGCGAACTGTCAAGATGGTGGTTTATAGGGTCATGGGCGGGCGAACGGGTGAAACGAACGGAAGGATTGTGATGGTATGATTTTCTCCGAACAGAGGGGACGGGCTGGGGTGGCATTGGGAAATAGGAGCGGCGCATCTCGTGGTGGAGGCGCGCCGCGTGAGTGTGTTTGGTATTATTTTATCTTAAATAGTATTATTCGAACTTGGGGAGTTGGTCGCGGGATACGACATATTCGCAGGACACGGCATCGTTCCACCATTCGGTATTGGCGTGGTCGTGTGCGTTGAGGGTCGTGGCGTTGTATTTGTACCAAGGCATGCAGTAGCTCCATGTGGCGCCGGCAGTGAACTGTTGTGAGAGTTTGGCGACGTTGCCGCATTCGCTGAGTGTGACCATCTTGTTGGGGAAGTTCTCGGCTATGGCATTGTATTCGGCGAGGGAGGCGTCGAGTGAGGTGTTGTATTCGTCGCGTCCTATGATGTCGACGTAGTCATCGCCTGGGTACCAGTCGGTGTCGGGGAGGATACCCTTTGTGGGGTCCCATCCGTAGCCTGTCTGGGTGGTCCATACCCAGATGAGGTTGCGTATGCCTTTATTTTTGAAGTAGTTGAACATATCGGTCCAGAGCTGTTTATAGACTTCAGCGCCTTCTCGTCCCCACCAGAACCAGGCTGTGCCGCCCGAGTTGACATTGCCTGAGGCCTCGTGGAAGGGGCGCCAGATGAGTGCTATGCCCTCGTTTTGGAGTTCGAGGAGGCGGTCGGCCATGAGAGCGAGGTCTTCGTCGTGTACGGATTTTTCCCAGGTGCCGTCGACGAACATATTAGAGGGTTTGAAGGAGGTGTTGTCGGGGCTTGTAGTCATGGAGCCATCGGCGGTAGGGTCGGCTCCTTGGTAGGCGGGTACCATCCAGTGCCATGATGCGGCGAGGATGCCTCCGTCGGCTACCCATTGGCGTATTTCGTCGGTGAGGTGGTAGTTGACGACCCAGTTGTTGTTGGTCCAGTCGGAGCGGTTGGTGTAGAGGTGGATGTAGTCCATGGTGGCGATGGCGGGGTATTTGCCGGTGGCTTGGAATACGAGGTTGGCTTCGTTGAGGTTCCAGTTGACGTTTGCCATGGATGCGGAGAGTGTTTTTTTGCCGTAGACGGAGAGGAGGTATTCGTAGATGGCTTTGGCTTGTGGGAGTGGGTCGGATGTGACGAGGGACTGGTCGAGGCCATCGGTGGAGACGGTGGTTTGGGCCTTGGTGGTGAAGGTTACGGAGTGAGCGGGTACGGGTGTGCTGCCGTTGGTGGAGATGAAGAAGCCGGCGGGGATGGAGAGGGTGTATTGCTGTCCCATCTTGAGTGCTGACGGGATGGAGAAAGTCATGACGTTGGCCTTTTTGGAGAAGGAGGTCATGGAGCATTGTGTGCCGTTGAAGTCGGCGTTCAGGCCAGATACGAAGTTAACCTCGGCGGAGTAGGTTAGCTGGATTGAGTTTGTGGAGATGGGGAGGTCGGTCTCACCGTTCGCTGGGGAGGAGGAGGTGAGTGTGACGGTGGAGGAGTTGCCGGAGGGGCTGGAGTTGTCGTTGCTGTCGCTTGAGTCGTCGCCACAGGCGAAGAGGGCGAGTGGGGCGAGAAGTGTTATGAGACTATTTATGAGCTTCATGGTTGTAGGATTTTGCGTTTACGCGGTGCTAAGGTAGTGAAAAGAGTTGAGTGGGAGGGTATAATGTTAAGAAGTCATTAGAGATTGATGAGAATGTACAGAGAGGTAGAGTTCGTGAATTGGAGTGGTTGAGGGGGGCGGGGATGTTGGAGGGAGTATTGGGGTGAGATTGTGGTCAGTGTTGTTTCAGTATGTTGGAGTATTTCTTTCAGTATATCGTCACTATGTTGTCAGTATGTTGGAGCATTTGGGGAGGATGCGTGGAGGGTGTTTTGAGGATGCGGGGAGGGTATGTTAAGTGGAGGGGTATAGAATGATAACGGAGGGGTATGAAATGTTATGTGGGGTATGAAATGTAAAGGGCTGGGGTCGCGAGGTGCGGCTCCAGCCCTTGGTTATTAGAGGTTCAGATTATGAAGGCTACTTGATGTACATGTCGGAGATAGTGAAGCCGCTATCGCCTTGGATGATGAGCCAGATGTCGCCATCCTTGTTGAAGGCATCGACATAAGCCTGAGTGATTGGCACCTCGAAGGTGTAGGCGCTTTGGTCTTCGCCCCAATCGGAGACGGTCTCGATGGTGGACCAAGAGCTGTCGTTGATCTGAGCTTGACCGTGGCGGTTGGTGGCTACGATGTAGAGAGTGTTGCCGACCTTGACGAGAGAGGAGAGGTCGACGGGGTTATTCTTGTAGACTACCAGACGGCCACCGTCGCCCCAAGAGAGGGCTACAGGGAGAGTCCAGCCGCCAGCGTCAGTACCGGTCTGGTTGACGATGGACTTGGGGGCGGAGTAGTCGACAACGACAGAGACTTTAGAGAAGATGAGGTCTTGGCCCTGGATGATGAGGGCAGCATCGGTCATGGTCTCGAATGCGCCAGCGTTAGCACGGAGGTGAGCGAGGACTTCGGAGGTCAGGGTAATCTCGTAGACGTGCTCGTCGGCAGCGCCAGTGCCCCACCAGTCGTAGTCCGCAATATCGGAAGGAACGAGTGTGCCGAGGAGATCGTTGTTCCAAGAGCCGTTGTTGAGCTGAGCTTGAGCCCATACGCCAGCCTTACCGTTGAAGTAGAGTCGGAGGATGCTGCCCGCGGGAACGTCGAGATCGGAAGCACTGATGGCAACACGTCCACCATCGTTCCAAGTTATCTCGAGAGGTCCATTCCAGATGACGGATTCTACGACGCCGCTTGCGATGACGTTGATGGTGTATTTAGCCTCGTCGGTACCGCTGACGAGGGATACAACCTGCTCGCCTACGGCACTGCCGGTGTAGACGTAGAGGGTCTCGCCCGTCACGAGGAATTTGGTTTCCTTGCCGTTGAGGAGGACTTTGTCGAGGTTGCCGCCGTTGACTACGACACCTGACACGAGAGAGCCGACGGTGGGGGTCTGAGCCTGGAATGCGGCGGCATCCTTGAATGCGCAGAATGTGAAGCCAGCTACGGAGAGGGCGTCGACAGCAGTGATGACCTCACCGTTGTCCATTGTAGCGGTCACGGCGCACTGGTCGGCTGCTTCGAGAGGCACCTCGAGACTAATCTTGCCGTCTTTGACGGTGGGGGTAACGACTATGTTGCCGAAGGAGATGGTAGCTATGCGGTCGGCGAGGGTAGCCTCGATTTCCAACTTCTGGAGAGGAGATACGGATGTTGGGAAAGTGAAGGCGGGTTTTGTCGTCACGAAGCCAGCTACGGCGACGGTAGCGCCATTAGCGAGGGTGAGGGTGATGTCGCCACTCTTAGCTTCGGTGGTTACAACGACTTTGAGTTCTGCGCCTACGAGGTTGGCATCGTAGGAGGCGCTGGCGTCGTTGGTGAAGGCGACTGTCTTGACGAGGTCGAGGTTGTCGCCGGATATTACGACGGTGTCGCCTACGGTGTAGGAGGCCTTAGCGTCCTTGATGGCGGCTGTTGGGAGTACGGTGGTGTAGGTGCCAGCGTTAATCTCGAGGCCGGAGTAGAGGGTCAGGGTGACGTTGCCGTCGGTGGCGGTGTCGGCTACCTTAGCTGATATTGCGGTCTTGGCAGCGAAGGGGTCGGAGGCCTGAGGTACGGCTACGGCATCTTGTCCTGGGATGTTGATGCTCTTGACGAGTTGGAGGTTGACACCAGTGATGTTGAGAGTCTCACCTGCCTTGATTGTGGCGTTGGTGATTTTCACGCTGGTGGGCTCGACGACGTTGAGGATCTCTTCGCTCTCGAGGAGGACCTCGGTTGTGTCGGTGCCGTCGACGCTGTAGTAACCGATAGAGAATTTGCCAGTGGAGGCGTCGATAGGCACCTTAACTGAGAACTCTGTACGGTTGGTGTTGTTGATCTCAACATTGTCGCCCGTAGCGAACTGGACGAAGCTGATGTAGTTGAGGTAGGTACCGGTAATCTTGACCGACTGACCTGCGAGGATTGGGTCGGCATCGGCTTTGAAGCTGGTGAACTCGATAGGTTCGGTGAAGGCTATCTGCTTAGTCTCGAGCTCACCGCCGTTGTAGATGAGTTTAACTGTACCGACCTCAGCATCTTCGGGTACGAGGGCGCGGATGGTGTATTGGTCGACGACCTCGGGTGTTGAGGATACGCCGCCAGGGAACTCTACGCTTGTTATTTGGTTGAGGTTGGAGCCTTTGAAGGTCATGTATGCACCGCGTGTTACTTGGAGCGATGCTGCGGTGAGGCTTACGCCGCCGCCGAACTGATTGGTGTCGTAGTCGTCATCGTCGTCACAAGAGGTGACGAGAGCGCCACTGGACAGGGCCAGGAGGCCAGCCATCAGTATTGCTATATTTTTCTTATAAAGCTTCATGGTTTGAAAAATGCTTTATGGACATTGGTTTTGCGAGAGTGTGTCGGGAGGGGGAGGATTCTCCCGACATATCTCAATGTCTATTTGTAGGGGACAGCACGAATGTTGTCGATACGGAAGATAGGAGCGCACTCGGTGCCAGTCACGCCACCTTCAATGGGCCAGAGGATGAAGGATGCGAAGTCCTCGGCAGAGGAGAGTGGCACAGTTCCCTTGGTTCCGTCGAAGTTGTAGACGAAGTCGGCGATGGGCACGGTTACTGTTATCCAATTGTCGCCGGTGTCGAAGCTACCAGTATCTTCCCATGGGCGGTAGATGCCGCGGCAGAGGCCGGCATCTGCTTTAATATAGTTGTTGTTCTGCCAAGTTTCGTTAGCGGCGCCTACGTGATCCTGGCTTGCGTTGGTGAAGACGAGCTGCATTGCGCCGGCAGACCATGGGTTGCTCTTGGGGATGTAGAGTTCGAATTTGACAGCCATATTGGCGAAGTCGGAGAAGTCGATGAGGTTGCAGAAAGGAGTGCCAGCCTCACCTGGAGCGATAGCGTAGGGATCGCCACCCCAGTTGCCAGCCCAGAAGGGGAGCTTGAACGCCTCGATCCATCCGCCGTCGGTAGTGGTTGTGCCATCGCCGAGTTGGCAATAGTCGCCACAGCCTGCGAGACCGCCCTCGGAAGAGTAGGTGGCGGAGATGTTCCAACCTTGGGTGGCCTTGCCATTGGAGCTCGTGCCGCCGCCTGCGTTGAAGTCGGCCATCATGCCACGGTTGTCTTTGAAGTTGAACTTGGTGGACTTGGTGGTGCCGTACTTGGTCTTGATGGTGATAGGGCCGCTCTCGGTGCAGCCGTCGGGGATTACGAACGACACGTTAGTCTGGCTGAGGCTCGTGAAGTCGGTAATCTGGGTGCCGTCGGGCATGGTGATTACCATCGGGTCGCTCTCGTAGGAGAGGAGGTAGTCGCCGTTAATGGTTGCGACTTCGCCGGGCGCTACGTACTCACAGGTCATGTTGGAGAGCAGAGGTGCCGCGATATCGACTGTGAAGGGATACTCGGTGACAACGCCCTCGTTGTTGTACATGTAGATTTTGTCTGTTGGGTTGTTGGGCAAGGCGCGCGGCACGGTGACGAAGAGAGAATGATCCGTGATGAGCGAGCTGTTGAGGACGGCCTCCTGGTCATTGAAGTAGAGCTTCGTGATGCTGCGGAGGTTGTTACCCATCAGGACTACACGGTTGTTGGTGAATGCCGAGGTGATGAGTGAGTCCTTGTTGGTCGGCATGCAGATGCAGATAATCTCGGGCGTGCCGTCGGTAACCTCATACTTGTCGGGCTCATCCTCGCAAGCGACAAGGCTGAGAGCCGCGAGCGAGCAGAGAGCCGTAGAGCGGACTATATGTTTAATATTGAATTTCATCGCTTAGACTGTTTAGTAGTTGTACTGGTTGATGTCGACGTCAATGGGGTCCTCGCTGAGGTGCGGGTTCATTGCAAGGTCGGTGTCGGGGAATGGCAGCGTCATCATATCCTCGGTGAGCTTGGTGAGCTTGCTGGAGGTGAGGCCAACGCTGGAGACATCCCAAGTTGAATAGTTGCTGCTGAACCAAGTCTTGTAGGCATCGGAGAGACCATAGTATGTGCCACGCTCTTGGTTGAGGAGCTCATTCTGGACGCGGGCGAAGTCGTAGTAGGCTACGCGGACGTAGTCGTACCAGCGGTCGCCTTCGCAAGCGAGCTCGAGACGGCGCTCTTTCCATATCTGCTCCCAGGTGATAGAGGTCTCCTCTTTCCACGTGCAAGAGCGGTTGTGGACGGCGTTGAAGGCCGCGAGAGCGTCGGCGTTGGTGGTAGTGCCACCATCGATGAGAGCCTGAGCCTCGGCAAGGATGAGGTATACGTCGGCAAGACGGAGAACGTGGGTAGCAAGCGATGTCGCCATTCTCTCCAAGCCGTAACCGACACCGGCAATGTGGTCGGCGTTGTCGCCAACGAGGTGTTTGACCTCCTGTGCGCCCGTAGGGCTTTGGAACGTTCCGCCGCCAGTGAGGCCGTCGCGATCTGTCACATCCTCCTTGAAGTAGAAGTCGCAAATCTCGAAACCGCCCTTAGCGAAGGTCGAGGCGCGGTCGGTCCAGAAATACTCGTATACATCGCCAGCCATCATAAGGGTCGCCTTGCGGCGTGCATCGACATTGTTGCGGTTTTGGTTGAGTGGGCTCTCGTCGAAAGCCTCAATGAGGTCGAGTGAAGGTCCGTTCCATCCACCCCAAGTGTTGGCGGTCTCGTCGAAGCCGCTGGGAGCGAGGTCGCTCTGGAGTGTATTCTGACGAGTCCAGTTGCTACCCTCGGCAGTCCAGCGCCATGCGATGAGGCTCTCGGGGCAGGTGTTGTTGGCGAGGCGGAAGATGTCGGAGTAGTTGGCCATGAGTTCACGTCCGGAGTTGTCTTTTACGTCTTTGGCATACTCGACGGCCTTCTGGAGATCCTCCTTGTTGAGTGTTCCGCTGAGACCAGCCTTTGTGAGGTATACCTTGGCGAGGAGTCCTTCGGCGCAGTAATAGTCGATGCGGCCAGCACTTGCGCTCTTGGGCAGCCACTCCATGGCTTTCTCGAGGGTCTTGATGATGTAGTCGTAGACATTCTCGGGCTTAGCACGATAGACATCGTTGTAGGAGTTGCTGGAAATCATGCTCGAGTTGTCGTGGACGATGGGCACACCACCGAAACTGCGGACGAGATAGAAGTAAGCCAGCGCCTTGAGGGTGAGAGCCTCGCCTTTGACTGCGAGTTTAGCCGTCTCAGAGCATGCGGAGCCAGCCTTCTCGTCGACGTTCTTCAATAGGGTGTTGCAGTGCGCATTGACACTCCAGAGGGATGCAGACATATTGACGAGGTCCTCGTCGGAGGAGTTGACAGTCATCGTCAGATAAGGAGAGGTGCTCCACCAGAAGTTGCCTGCGAGAACCTCACCTACTTTGAAGAAGCCGCGTTGGAAGTCGTACCAAGGTGAGTTGTAGATGGGGTTGACTGCCTGGTAGAGTTGAGCGTCGTTCTGATAGAAGGTATCAACGTTGTAATTGTCTTCCGTAGGGCGCTCGAGGAAGTCATCACAAGCCGAGAGCGAGAGACCCGCCGCGGCCATCAGGGCGATGACTTTCGTATATTTCATTTTACCGTATTTCATAATTGCGAATCAGATTAGAACGTTACATTCAGACCAACGGAGTAGACGGTAGGAGAGGGGTAGCGTCCGTTGTCGAGACCGTAGACGTTGGTGCTCTGTGTGGAGGCGCCGACTTCGGGGTCGTAGCCAGTGTAGTGAGTGAAAGTGGCTACGTTCTGGAGATTTACGTAGGCGCGGACATTCTGGAGGCCCCAGCGGCTAATGAGATCCTTCTTGAAGGTGTAGCCGAGGGTTATATTCTTGATGCGGAGGTAAGAGCCATCCTCGATGTAACGGTCGGATATTCGGTCGTTATCGTTCGGATCCTGGATAGATGCGCGTGGTGTGCTGGTCTCGGGGTTGGCTACCTTGATATTGGTGATGTCGTCATACCAATTGTAGATGCCATTCTCGCCAGTGTAGACCTTGTCGGGGTCGATGGCCACGAGCTGAGCGCGGTCGTTGACGTCCTTGGTCTGGTTGCACCAGCCGCTGTTCATGTGTGTGAGCTTCATGCCGAGGTAGTTGTAGACCTTGTTTCCGTAAGAGCCGTTGACGAATACGGAGAGGTCGAACTCCTTGTAGCTGATGGTGTTGGTCCAACCGAAGGTGAATTTAGGCATAGGGGAGCCGATGTCTGTACGATCCTTCTCGTCGACGACACCGTCACCATTGAGATCTTTATATTTAACATCACCAACCCATACAGTCTGAGTACGGCTGAATTTGCCGTCGGAGGGGTACTTGGCGGGTTTCGGGGAGTTCTGGATGTCGGCGAGATCCTTGTAGACACCGTCGGTCACGTAGCCATAGAAGTTGTAGAGACTTTGGCCGATCTCGGTGCGAGATACGACATCGGCCCACTGACCGTAACCCTCGATTGCTGAGGAAGACTGGCCGTCGAGAGCAACGAGTTTGTTCTTGTTCCAAGAGATCTGGAACTCGGAGTGCCAGTTGACACGACCATTGTCGAACGGAGTGCCGCTGACGGTGAGCTCAAGACCCTTGTTCTCGATGGTACCATAGTTGCCCCAAGGAGCTGCGAGTGCTGATGAACCGTTGCCACGTGTGCCCATGTAAGAAGGCAACTGGAGGCTCATGAGCATATCCTCGGAGGTCTTCTTGTAGAGGTCGGCAGTGATATTGAGACGGTCGTTGAAGAAACCGAGGTCGAGACCGAAGTTCCATTGCTCCTGAGTCTCCCACTTGATGCCAGTGTTGGGGATGTTGCTGACGCGGTAGCCCATGCCGAGGCCGCTCTCCATTTTGGAGATGGAGGATCCCCACTTGTAACCACCGATGCTGGAGTTACCTGTCTGGCCCCAACCTACACGGATTTTGCCATTGGAGAAGATGTCCTGTATGCCGAGGTTCTTGAAGAACTCCTCTTGGGTGAATCGCCAAGATACGGCAGCGGCATGGAAGCCTGCCCAACGGTTGTCCTTGCCAAAGTTGGAGGAGGCATCACGACGGTAGGTGTAGGTGAGGTTGTAACGGTCAGCGTAGGAGTATGTGAGACGACCGAACATGGAGACCATGGAGCTTGAGCCGAAGCCATATTCGATGGAACGAGTACCAGTGCCAAGAGCTGGGTTGTGTATGTCGTCAGATGGGAGGTCAGTGTTCTGTAAGGAAGCGTAGTCATACTTGCTTTCCCAAGCCTCGTGGCCGACCATGACGGTATAGCGATGCACATCGGCAGCGGTGTCGCTCCACGTGAGGTAGTTCTTGGTCTGCCAGAAGGTGTTGGCGTTCTTCTGACGGCGAGAGAGGTTCTTATTACGCTGGTAATTACCCATGGAGACCAGAGGCTCGTAGCGTTCTGCGTCGCTCCAGCCGAGGTCGTAGCCGAGCTCGGTGTGCCATACGAGACGCTCTTTGAGTGCGCCGCCGGGCTTAACCTCGGCGAAGATGTTGCCGTTGAGCTTCTGACGCTCGAGGATGATGTCGTTATAGAGAGCCATAGCTACAGGGTTAGGGTTGGTGTAGCCCTCTTTCGAGACGCTTGAGTATGAGCCGTCGATGTTGTAGATAGAGATATCAGGGGTTGCGGTGAGCGCATAGGTGATGATGCCCGCTTCGGAGTCTGCGAGAGTCAGGCGCTCCTTGGTCTTGGAGTACATGGCGGAGAGGCCGAGCTTGAGCCAACTCTTGAGGTTGGCATCGAGGTTGGCGCGGAGAGAGAGTCGACGGAACTTGGAGCCGATAATTGTACCCTCCTGGTTCATGAAGCCGCCAGATACGTAATACTGTACTTTGTCAGAGCCGCCCTGCGCTGAGATCTGATGCTGATGCTGGAAAGCAGTTTGGAAGATGGCATCTTGCCAGTTGGTGCCCTTGCCGAGGAGCTCGGGATAGGTGTAGTCCTCATTAGACTCGAGTTCACCGGTCTCTGCGAGGTCGTTATAGTAAGATGCGAACTCGTGGAGGTCCATCATATCGAGGCGTTTTGTCTGACGGTTCCATGCCGCGAGACCCTCGTAGGTGAATTTGGCGTCGCCTGCCTTACCACGCTTGGTGGTGATGAGGACTACGCCGTTAGCGCCCTGGGCACCGTAAATTGCCGTTGCGGATGCGTCTTTGAGGATTTCCATGGAGACGATGTCCGACGGGTTTATGGTGGAGAGAGGGGAGATGGTGGAATTTGAGCCGTTGCCGAGAGCGTCGCCGAGGCCATAGTCTGCGCCCGACTTACCTTGGCTCTGGACAATGACGCCATCGATCACGTAGAGAGGCTCGGCGTTGGCGTTGATGGTAGCCTGGCCACGGACACGGATAGAGGTCGAGGAGCCTGGTGCACCAGATGTGTTGACGGAGGTGACACCGGCAGCACGGCCTTGGAGAGACTGGTCAAGGTTGGTTATGACCGAGCCTTTTAGTGCTTCCTCGCCGACGGAGACGGAGGAACCAGAGATGTCGCTCTTTTTCATGGTACCGTAGCCTACAACTACGACATCATCCAGCTCATGGCTGTCGCTCGCGAGCTGGACGTTGATAGAAGAGCGCCCATTGATTGCCTCCTCGACGGTAGCGAAGCCGATGAAGGAGAAAGAGAGCTTGGTGGCACCATTGGTATTGATGGAATATTTACCATCAAAGTCGGTTACCGTGCCAATCGTTGTGCCAGGCACAACGACAGCAACTCCTGGCAAGGGTTGGTTGGTGTCGTCCGTTACGACGCCCGTAACCATCCCCGACTGCGCCCACGCCGTCAGTGCCGACAGCATGAAGCACAACACAAGAAGAATGATTCGAGAATTGCTTTTCATAATAAATAGTTCTTGATAAACGTTGACGACGACTGTATGCCATCGTACCATATCGATTGCAAATTTATGTTTAGGGCGAACAGCTGGCAAATACTATTTTATCATGCTACAATAAAATTTAATCATATCATTAACAGACATTAAAGAATACCGTTCAAAAAGGTGGACGATTTTTGCATGGGGCTTGCACAAATCAAACTTTCGCGTTAAAATTGTACAACAATATGAGTGAATATGCATAGTATCATATTTCACATATTGGATACGGCAGGGCGACACCCTAATTGCAGTCATAAACTTGAATCAAAACCTATGAAAGCAACAACAGTCTCACGAGAGATAACGGCGTTGAACGAGAAGACCGACGCCATATTAATCTTCGACCGCCAGAAGAAAGACTTCAAGTACCCCATACATTTCCATCCAGAGTATGAGCTCAACTATCTGTACAACGCTGAGGGGGCAGAGCGGCTCGTAGGCGACAGCGTGGAGCACATTGGGGCTCAGGAGCTATGCCTTGTAGGGCCTAATCTCTACCACGCCTGGAAAGTTGGCAACTGCGATCATGACACCTATAAGCGAGAGGTGACAGTGCAATTCGTGGCTAACCTGTTTCCGCATGAGTTGCTTGAGAAGGACATATATAAGGGCGTGGCCGAGATGCTCAAGAAGAGTGAAAGTGGCCTGCTATTCAGCGCAGAGACGACACGACAGGCGGAGCCTATGCTGACGGCAGTGAGCCGCACACGGGGATTCGAGGCATATATAGAGTTCCTAAAGTTGTTAAGGTTTTTGGCGGAGAGTCCTGATCAGCGAGTACTCGCCAACAACTCATTCCAGAGTGACACCACAGCCTCGACCGACAACCGTATAGAGCGCATACACGACTTCATAGTGCAGCATTATAAGGATAAAATAACATTAGGCGACGCTGCGAACATACTAAACATGAGCAATGTGTCCGTGACACGCCTTATCAAGCAGCGAACAGGTAAGAGTTTCATTGACTTCTTGAACGAGATACGTATAGGATTCGCCGCACGGCAGATGGTGGACTCCGACATGAGCATCAGCGAGATATGCTTTTCTAACGGCTTCAACAACATCAGCAACTTCAACCGCACATTCCGCAAGAAACAAGGGTTGACCCCAACAGAGTTTAGACAGAAATATTTGGGGAAGAAGAAGGTGCTGTAACTTTGCGCAACAAACATTCAAACACATACACCTATGCAAACACGAAACCTGATAGCGATCGCATTAGCCGTTGTCATGACGGCATGCACGGGCGGATATTCACGCCACACTGTGAGTCTTGACGGCAAATGGCAGACTGAGCTTGGCACGGTGCAATTGCCAGGCACAACGGATGAGGCGGCCATAGGCGACACCATATCCAACCTTGCTGAGGACTCGCGCCTTAGCCGGGCGCACTCCCTGACTCGTGACCTCACCTATTCTGCCGATTTCATCATCCCCGCCACGATGGATAACCAGCACATCGAGTTGTTTATCGAGCGCACGAAACCTACTACACTGTGGATTGATGGCGACAGCATAGGGCATCAGACGCAGCTGCTCACACCCCATGTCTACAATCTCTCTAAGTTTCGTGCGGGGCGTCACACCATTAAACTCAAGATAGACAACCGCACGACAGAGAATGGTGGAGACATACTTGCGGCGCTATGCGGTTCGCACGCCTTGACAGAAGCCACGCAGACCAACTGGAATGGCGCGATAGGTGAGATTGCTCTACGCTCCACCTCTAAGACTTACATTAGTCACTTGATGGTGTCTACCGCTATCGACACCATATACGTCAACGAAGACAATGTGCGTGTGGGACGCGGTTCAGTGACTATCAACGTCGATATAGCGTCATCACGCACTGACACTACTACCAAGGTAACACTCGATGCCAAATGCCTCCACTACCCTATCAGTACCACTGAGGCCATAGCGCAAACTGCCACAACCACACAGTTGAAACTCATACCAGGCAAGACCAAGACCTCTATCACTATACCTATGGATGAGATTGAGTTGTGGAGCGAGTTTCACCAACCGCTCTATGTGGTTGACATGACCCTTGACAGTCCCGACGGTGTAGACAAGAAGCAAGAGCGTTTTGGATTCCGCTTATTCGAGACCGACGGACGGCAATTCATAGTCAATGGACAGCCCACTTTCTTACGTGGCAAACACGATGCCTGCGTATTCCCGCTGACGGGCTATCCTCCAATGGACAAGGAGTCGTGGCTCAAGGTGTTCAAGGTGGCCAAGGACTACGGCATCAACCATTACCGTTTTCATTCGTGGACGCCACCTGCCGCAGCCTTCGATGCGGCTGATGAGGTAGGCATATATCTTCAACCTGAACTTCCCTATTGGGGGACACTGACGGCATCCAACAAGAAACTCAACAACTACCTCACAGACGAAGGCCTGCGCATAGTCAGGGAGTATGGCAACCATCCCTCGTTTGTCATGATGTCTCTCGGTAATGAGTTGACTGGAGACTCGCTCGTGATGCGCCAGATGGTCAAGACCTTGCGCAAAGCTGACCCACGCCACCTCTACGCTTTCGGCTCTAACAACTATCTTGGCTGGCAAATCGTCAATGGTGAGGATTTTCATGTCACATGCCGCATGGGGTGGGCGCCTACGGCACTTGAGACACACACGCGAGCATCGTTCTCTCTTGCCGACGCAGACGGGTTCGGGCTTCTCAATGCCACCAAACCCAACACCCGCATGACCTTTGCATCGGCCAATAGCCGCTCGTCGGTTCCAATTATAGGGCATGAGACTTGTCAATATCAGATATACCCTGACTATGCCGAGATAGACAAATATAAGGGTGTGCTTAAACCTCTCAACCTTATTAACTTCCGTGCCGCCCTACGTCCCAACCATCTTGACTCACTCGCCCTACCCTTCCACCGTGCCTCTGGAGCCTTTGCCATGAAGCTATACAAGGCTGACATAGAGATGAGCTTACGCACGCCCGACTTCGGTGGATTCCAATTGCTCGACTTGCAAGACTATCCTGGACAAGGCGGGGCTTTGGTAGGCGTCCTTGACCCCTTTATGGAGTCTAAAGGGCTGATAGCACCCGATGAGTGGCGCGGGTTCTGCTCGCCAGTCGTGCCACTTGCCATGATGGACAAACTGACCTTCTCTACCACCGAGAAGTTCACTGCTGATGTTGCCATTGCCAACTATGCGCAGACCGACATCATGGGCGACACCCTCCGATGGTCCATACGTCACGCTAATAGGACAATAGCCCGCGGCTATCTTAAAGCTGCAGCCGCACAGGGCAATGTCCACAACGTGGGTAAGATAGTGGCCGACCTTAACAAATTAAGCAAACCTGCACAGTTGAAACTCACCCTCAATATCGGCGGCAACACTAACTCTTACAACATTTGGGCATATCCTCCACTTTCCAAAACGCAATCCTCTAAC
This sequence comes from bacterium, assembly GCA_963620665.1. Taxonomy (GTDB): domain Bacteria; phylum Bacteroidota; class Bacteroidia; order Bacteroidales; family Marinilabiliaceae; genus W3P20-009. Next base: position 57,627 of record CAVFBA010000002.1, on the reverse strand, counting down.
ATCATACACGCCACTCGCCTCACAGATGCCATAATCCGCAAAGTTGAGGCTGGAGCCACGTGTATCCTGACCCCCGACCACAAGGCCATAGAACGTCAGTCGTTGGCTCCCATGTTCATCACAGACTATTGGAACTACGCCATGTTCAAGACCATATCCGAAAACAACGGCAAGCCTGTCTCTCCTGGCACACTTGGGTACCTTATCGACAACAAATGTCCCCTGTTCAGCAACTTCCCCACCGAGCCTAACTCGGATTTCCAGTGGTGGACAATAGCCATGGCGACACGTCCTCTCATTATCGACGGTACGCCACAAGCGTTGACACCTATCGTCATACCTATTGACAACGTCAATCGCAACCACAAACTCGCTGCACTCTTTGGTGTAGCTCTTGGTAAGGGCAAAGTCCTTGTCTGCATGACCGACCTGTCACAAATAGCCAACAGCATCGAGGGTCAATACTACGCCTACGCTATTGAATCGTACGCGGCGTCTGACAACTTCAAGCCCACGTTCTCTATCACCCCTGCCGACCTGCGGCATCTCTTCACACGAGATATCCCGGCAGAGAAGATTGTCGGTGTCAAAAACGCATCCGACTACAAGGCTCTCAAATAGCCACACACATACTGCGCCCGTTGTGCTTGTGGCATGGCGGGCGCAGTGTTTTTTTCATGTCACAGCCTATCAGGCACAAAAACAGTCAGCCGACCTTCCTCATGTAGGGGAAGGTCGGCTGACTTATTTAATCAATGAACAGCCTGAGATTACATCACGACCTCAACAACGTGCTTGCCAGCGCTATGCTTAATCACATTGCCATTCACGGCCACGCCATCGACAGTTATCGACTTCACGCCTTTCTGTGAACCGTTCTCGTTGTGCACATTGATGACGTACTCAGCGCCACGCAACCTACGGGTGACGGTGTAGTTCTTCATCGTGCTTGGTATGCAGGGGTCGATCATGATGCCATCGTATGTAGGCTTAACGCCCAAGATGAACTGGGTGATGGTATACCAGTTCCACGCCGCTGTGCCAGTGAGCCATGAGTTCTTACCCTCGCCTGGCTTGGCAGCATCCTTACCTGCCACCATCTGGCTGTATACGTAAGGTTCAACCTTGTGCAGGGTCTGATCCTTGATGAACGCCGGGCATATCTTGGCGTAGTGTTCCCATGCGTCATTGCCACGGCCTACGACTGTCTCGCCGATGATGACCCACGGGTTGTTGTGGCAGAAGATGCCAGCATTCTCTTTATAGCCTGCGGGATAGGATGAGATCTCACCCATCTCGACATGGTACGTTGTGAAAGCTGGCCAGTTGAGCACGATGCCATGCTCGCAGTCCATATACTTCTTCACGGAGTCGAGAGACTTCTCCACCATTCCTTCTTCTTTGCCGATGCCGGCCATTGTGCACCAGCCTTGGCTTTCGATGAAAATCTTGCCCTCTTCGTTCTCCTTAGAGCCGATTTTGTTGCCGAAGTAGTCGTAGGCGCGCAAATACCACTCGCCATCCCAACCATCCTTTTTCACTGCGGCAACCATCTCCTCGACAGCCTTCAGGGCACGCGCCGCCTCGTCCTTCTTGCCGAGTTGCTCGCACAACTCAACATAGTCGCGACCGCACACCACGAAGAGACCTGCTATCATCAGGCTCTCCGCCTTGCTGCCCTCTGTCTTGTTCTCTGTGGTCTGGAAACTCTCGTTAGGATCCCAAGAGAAGCAGTTCAGGTTCAGGCAGTCGTTCCAGTCGGCGCGGCCAATGAGAGGCAACTTGTGAGGGCCAAGGTTCTTCACAACATGGTCGAAAGAGACGATAAGGTGCTGGAATAGGCTGACCTCACTGCCTGGGACGTTGTCGAATGGCACAGGCTCATCGAGAATTGAAAAGTCGCCCGTCTCCTTGATGTATGCCACAGTGCCGAAGATGAGCCACATGGGGTCGTCGTTGAAGCCGCCGCCGATATCATTGTTGCCACGCTTTGTCAGTGGCTGATACTGGTGGTAACAGCCACCGTCGGGGAACTGGGTTGACGCAATATCGATAATCCTCTGCCTTGCGCGGGCGGGAATTTGATGCACGAAGCCTACAAGATCCTGGTTGGAATCTCTGAAGCCCATGCCACGGCCGATGCCGCTTTCGAAGAACGATGCTGAACGTGAGAAGTTGAACGTCACCATGCACTGGTACTGGTTCCAAATGTTCACCATCCGATCCAGCCTCTCGTCGCCACTCTTGACAGAGAAGCGGTCGAGGAGGTCGTCCCAATATACGCGCAACTCGTCGAACGCCTTATCTACCTTAGCGGTAGTGTCGAAGGCAGCCATGATGGCTTTTGCCTTTTCCTTGTTCACAATAGTGCGGTCGAGTTCACCAAGGCTTGTCAGAAGTCCCCCGCACCTACCAGCAGGGTCGTACTTCTTGTCCTGCTCATTCTCGACGTAGCCAAGGAGGAATATGAAATCTTTGCTCTCTCCGGCCTTGAGTTCCATCTCGATATAGTGGCTTGCAATAGGGCTCCAGCCATGTGCCACACTGTTTGACGGTTTTCCAGCCTCGACATTCTGCGGCAGTGCGAACTCGTTGTAAAGGCCGATGAAAGTCTCACGGTCGGTATCGAAGCCCTGTATGGGTGTATTGACGCTATAAAAGGCGTAGTGATTGCGGCGTTCCTTGTACTCTGTCTTATGGTAGATGACAGAGCCGTCGATTTCCACCTCGCCTGTTGAGAAGTTTCTTTGGAAGTTCTCCATGTCGGTAGCCGCATTCCACAAGCACCACTCTTCGAAAGAGAAGAGCTTGATGCGCTTTGTCTCTTTGGAGTTGTTGGTCAGCGTCAGTTTCTGCACCTCGGCCAGTGTCTTCAGAGGCACAAAGAACAGGGCTGAAGCCTCGATACCATTCTTCGATCCAGTGATACGTGTGTAGCCCATGCCATGACGGCACTCGTAGCTGTCGAGGGGAGTCTTGCAGGGTTTCCAACCAGGGCTCCATACTGTGCCATTATCGTTGATGTAGAAATACCTGCCGCCATTATCCATCGGCACGCCGTTATAGCGGTAGCGGGTTATTCTTCTGAACTTGGCGTCCTTGAAGAATGAGTATCCGCCCGCAGTGTTGCTGATGAGCGAGAAAAAGTCCTCGTTGCCGAGATAGTTTATCCAAGGCCACGGGGTCTTGGGGTCGGTGATGACGTACTCTCTGTTGGTGTCATCAAAGTGACCAAATTCTTTCATATAGTGCTGTTCTTAAATTGTTTTTAGATGGTTCTTATTTCGTAGCCGCATTCTTCCTGCGGTTCTCGAGTTCCTCTGTTATAGCGTCCTGCTTCTCTTGGTTGAGCGGGTAGAGCAGCATCACCACGGCACCTATAACGACGATGACCGTTGGCACCCAACTCATCAGCATCACCATGCCTGGCTGCGCATCGACGTAGGTGGCGGGGTCGGTACCCACGTATCCGAAATAGCCGAGAATGAGGCCTATTATGGCACCAGCTATGCCACCGCCGAACTTAGTGGCGAATGAGCCGGCAGCGTAGACCAGACCTGTGGCGCGCCTGCCATTGACATATTCCGAGTAGTCGGCAGCGTCGCCGAGCATAGCGAAGAATAGAGTAGGCAGGAATGCGGCGAATACCTCGCTGGCTATGCCTATGCCGAATATAGCCGCCACATCCTTAGGTCCGCAGAGGGCTATCATGGCGTTAATCAAGCCCGTGGCCACCAGTGCCATGATGAAGAGGTTCTTCTTGCCCATGATGCGCCCCAGAGGTGTGGTTAGCATTGCGCCGCCAATGGAAGCCACCATCAGGAACACCATATAAGTGGCAGCCAGGAACTGGTCGTGCACATAGTGGGAGAAGTACATGACGGTTATGCCCTGCTTGATGTTGTTGTAGATATTGAAGAGTAGACCCACGAAGAGGAGCACGACCCAGGGCTTATTGTGCATGAGGTCTTTGAGGTCGGCCTTGAGGTCAGTCTTCTGGTCGGCGGGAGGTGAGACGCGCTCACGTGTGAAGCGGAAGGTGACGAGCAGCGCGAGGACGAGGACTACTGACATGAGGTACATGGAGTGGCTGTAGCCCTTGCTTTGGTCGATGATCGTGATGTCGTCGACCTCGAGACCCTTCTGACCGCTGACTACGAACTTATATTTCTCACATGCCGTTACGGAGAGGTTCTTAGCGGCGGTGACTGACGCCCCTGCCACGTTAAGGGAGTCTGCCCATACGAATGTGGCTACGCCATCGTTTGTCGAGATTTTCACCTTCTGGCAATCCTCGGGAGCGGAGAATTCAACCACATATTCGGACTCCGTCATCTTAGTGACGCTCACCTCGGGGTCGATGCTGCCGAAATGGGCGACCAGGAACAACAGGGCACCTTGCACGAGCATGCCGCCAGCGAATGCTCCTACCATGCGGAAAGAGCTTAAGCTGGTGCGTTCCTTGTCGTCGGGAGTCATGACAGCCATGAGGGAGCCGTAGGGCACATTGTTGGCTGTGTAAATCACCATGAAGAGGATGTAGGTGATGAAGGCGTAGGCCACCTTGCCCTCATTTGACCAGTCGGGTGCGGTGAAGATGAGGGAGAGTGTCACGCCAAGGGGTATGGCAGTCCACAGAATCCAAGGTCGGAAATGGCCGTATTTGCTATGGGTTCTATCGCCCACGACACCCATCAGGATATCTGATATGCCGTCGGTGAAACGTCCTACAAGCAGTACGAGACCTGCTATGGCTGGTGCTATGCCAAAAACATCAGTGTAGAAAATCAATAAGAAGGTTGATACACCTCGCCATGCAATGTTAGCTGACGCATCGCCGAGCGCATACGCCAGTTTCTCGCCTACCGAGAGTCTTTTTATTTGCTCCATACTTATCTAAGGTGGTGTTATATTGTGTCTTGACGACCAAAATTAACAAAAAGAAAATGATAATAAGCCCTATCCATAAATGGCACATTTGGCACTCATTGGCCGCCCATACGTACAATTTTTCTATTCATATAACCGTCAAACGCTCTATATTTCAGCGTCTTAACACTATAAAGTCATCATAGACCCCACTACCCTACCCTGCTGTGTCGTGATAAGATTTCACGCAAAAACGATACGTTAATACAATCTTTTTGTTCGCCCTGTTCGCAATTACTCCATGTTTACTTGCTCAACCATCTGTGATTTAAGACATAATAGAACCATCACCCCATATTAATCGTAGAACGACTCAGGGAACAACCCCTTCATACTTACTACCCATGAAACACCTTATACCTTTCTTAGTCGCAGTCGTGCCACTGAGTCTAATGGCGCAGACATATCCCTCGACCCTGACACTGACTTCCACCTTTGGTGCGCCCGTGGAGATGATACTTGTTGACGCGGGTTCGTTCTATATGGGTTCGCAGAACACGGATGCCTCGGGCATTAACTATAACCCCAACTTGCCATCATATAACGAGGACGAGGGGCCTGTACATCTGGTGACGATGCCGGCATTCTATATCAGCAAATATGAGGTGACTCAGGAGGTGTGGTGCGACGTTATGGGAGGGAACGTTGACCCGGACAGTACGAACTATGCCAAGGGGTTCGTATCGTATTACAAGGCTCAGGACTTCGTAGCCTACGCACCATACGCATATGGCAACATACCTGAGGGAGGCACGATAGCCTTGCCTACGGAGGAGCAGTGGGAATATGCAGCGCGTGGGGGCAACAACTCGGATATGTATGTCTATGCCGGTTCTAATACCGTGAATGACGTGGCGCAGTGGGGAGGCGTGACAAAGGTGCCTACCGTGGTTGGTCAGAAACAGCCAAATTCACTGGGGATATACGACATGTCGGGCAACGCGCGGGAGTGGACGCAATCGGATTACATTTACTATCAGGGGAACACGCATACACAACGTGAATTAAAATACGTGGTGAAGGTGCAACGTGGTGGAGATATAGGTTCGCGGACGGCAAACCTTGTCAGTGTGTCCAACCGTTCTTTTTCGCAGCTCAATCTTTGTTCTCCCGAGTTTGGGTTGCGTTTTGTTATTAACTTGCCGCAGGCTGCGACATCGCTCAGCGTACCAGACAGTGACGCGACACGCCCGACACTCGTCATTAGCGAGGGCGCGATGTTAGTCTCGCTGCCTGATGGCAGGCTATATGACCTGATGGGGCGTGCTGTGGCACGATAGGCGGCGTGGGACTATGCTTCGGCTTTGTAGAGGGCGGCGACGCTGTTGGCCATAGCCGCGAGTTCTTTGACGGCGGAGAGAGGTTCGAGGATTCGGACTTGGTTGCCGAAGGATAGCACCTGCTGGTAGAAATCGAGGGTGGTGCGGACGCGCAGTTCGAAGCGTGTGCGGTTTGAGGCGACGTCCTCCTCGGTATGTGTCAGTTCGGTTTGTGAGGCGTGTATGGGGAGGGCGCGCATATAGTTGGCGAAGTTGCCGTAGGCGGCCACGACCACTTTCTCGACGGGCTTAGCCATGTCGGTTATTATGCCGCAGCAGCCTTCGAAATACTCATCGATGTCGAACTTCTTATCGGCGGTGAACTTATCGCCAGTGGGTGTTATGCTCTCGATGCGGTCGAGTGCGTAGTTGCGGTATTGTCCGTGCTCCTTGTTCTTGGCCACCACGTACCATCTGCGTCTACTCACCTTGAGGGCGTAGGGTTCGATGATCGCTCGTGAGACCTTGTCTTCGTAAAGGTTGTGATAGTCGATGCTAACCACCTCGTTGTTGCGCATGGCATTGGTTATGGAGGGGAGCCACTGACGGCCGGAGGGGATATCCTCGAAGATGATACGTCCGACGAGAGTTTGGTCGGCTTTGAGTTGGTTGAGTGTGGCGTAGGAGTCGAGGAGCCAGTTACGCGTGTCGTTCATACGGTCGAGGCAGGGGATATAGTAGGTGTCGGTGCTGCTATCGCACTCTATGTCAACGCCGAAGATGTCGGCTATTGCCTCGCGGTGGCGATGGAAAGTACGTGCTGGGAAAGGTTCGCCGTCGGGGTTTAGTGAGGACTCGCGTAGCCAGGCGTTGGCCACGTCGGAATATCTGACGTCTTTATGGTTGCGAATATATTCAATCAACCACACATAGCGTCCAAAAAGATAGTTTCGCATAACGTGTCGTTTTAGTTAGCTGTGCGAAAATACCATTTTTCTTCTAAACATAACAAAGAAATGGTGATTTTATGGACTTAGAGCAGTGAAAAGACGGAAAACACGGGCTGAAGCACCGAAATGATGCGACAGCCCGTGCCAATTTCTAACTGTAGTTATACCATAGTCTTAGTGTTCACGCACGTCGACGAACCACATGGAGCCGTTGCTTGCGCCGAAGAAGTCGCCGTGGTTGGTGGTAGCGATCAAGCTGCTGCCGTCCTCGCTGATGCTGTAGAACTCGCCGACGCTACGGTTGCCGCAGAAGCGTTCAGTCCACCTGATACCGTCTTGAGAGCTCTCGAGCTTGTTAGGGTCGGAGGGGTTGATGCGAATTGTTTCCTGACCCCAAGATACTGAGTTTGCCATTCTTTATAGTAATCTTTGATGTTAGTGTTTGCTTTGTTTGGAATTATGGTAGCAAAGTAAGGCGTTGGATGTGCCAAACTGTGACATATATACGCATGAATGTTATATTTGTTGCCATATAAATGTCATTATGTATTTATTTTAAACAGAGTGTAGCATATAGTGTGCCAAACTTGCTGTTTAGATGGCGCAAACTTGGTGAAGATTTGCCGAAGCGCGATGGTGTGCGGAGGGAGAAAATGAAGGGCGGTGGCGCGTATGTGGTTGTAGCCATTCAGTGGTGCGGGGTTGTGGAGGGACGTTAACATTATCCAATACTAAGGTGTTAAATTGCGGATTGCGTTCTGATAAGTTATCTTCGCGTACGATTATTATTTAGTCATGGCAGACAGCAAAGAGATACTGGAGGAGTTGGCCCAGGAGGGTTATGAGCATGGGTTCTCGTCGGATATTGAGACCGAGACTATAGCGCCAGGGTTGAGTGAGGATGTGGTGAGGCTCATATCGGCCAAGAAAGGGGAGCCGGAGTGGCTGCTTGAGTTTCGGTTGAAGGCGTATGAGCAGTTGAGCCGGATGTCGCAGCCACATTGGGCACACTTGAGGATACCCAGTGTTGACTTGCAGAAGATAATCTATTACGCAGTGCCTAAGAAGCGCGAGCAGTTGGGGAGCCTTGACGAGGTGGATCCGGAGATAAAGAAGACATTTGACCGTCTTGGCATACCTGTGGAGGAGCAGGAGAAGTTGGCGGGCGTGGCAGTGGACGCTGTGCTTGACTCGACGAGTGTGTCGACCACGTATAGGGAGCGGCTTGCGAAGGACGGGATTATATTCTGCTCGATAAGCGAGGCGGTGAGGAATCATCCTGACCTTGTGCGGAAGTATTTGGGGACGGTGGTGTCGTATGCGGATAATTATTTTGCGGCGTTGAACTCGGCAGTGTTTTCTGACGGGTCGTTTGTGTATATACCTCGTGGGGTGCGCTGCCCGATGGATTTATCGACATATTTCCGTATCAACGCGCAGAATACGGGACAGTTTGAGAGGACGTTGATAGTGGCGGATGATGACGCGTACGTGAGCTATTTGGAGGGGTGCACAGCGCCGATGCGTGATGAGAACCAGCTACATGCGGCGATAGTGGAAATAATTGCGGAGAACAGGGCGGAGGTGAAGTACTCGACTGTGCAGAACTGGTATCCTGGAGACAGGGAGGGAAAGGGTGGCATATATAATTTTGTGACGAAGAGGGCGTTGTGCAGGGGGGAGAAGTCGAAGGTGTCGTGGACGCAGGTGGAGACGGGGTCGGCGATAACGTGGAAGTACCCGTCGTGCGTGCTGAAGGGAGACGGGTCGATTGGGGAGTTTTATTCGGTGGCGATGACGAACAACTATCAGCAGGCGGATACGGGGACGAAGATGGTACACATAGGGCGTGACACTCGGAGCACGATAATATCGAAGGGCATCTCGGCGGGGCATAGCGAGAACTCGTATAGGGGTCTTGTCAAGATAGGGGTTGGGGCAGAGGGGGCTCGCAACTACTCGCAGTGTGACAGTCTGCTTATGGGCGACAAGTGCGGGGCTCACACATTCCCGTATGCCGACGTGGCGAACCCCACGGCTCAGATAGAGCATGAGGCCACGACGAGCAAGATAAGTGAGGACCAGTTGTTTTATTGCAATCAGCGCGGGATAGCCACAGAGGAGGCTGTGGGGTTGATAATCAACGGCTATGCTCGTGAGGTGTTGAAGCGGCTGCCTATGGAGTTCGCAGTTGAGGCGCAGAAGCTGCTATCGATCTCACTTGAGGGGAGCGTTGGGTAGGCGTTGGGGCAAATAGATAGTAAAATAGAATCTGATTATCAGATGTTAAGCATAAAGAATCTTCATGCCAGTGTTGAGGACAAGGAAATCCTCCGTGGCATAAATCTCGAGGTAAAGGCGGGAGAGACGCATGCCATCATGGGGCCGAACGGCTCGGGCAAGAGTACACTCTCGGCGGTATTGGCGGGCAATCCGGCATATACGGTTACGGAGGGCTGTGTGACGCTTAATGGCAAAGACATTATGGGTATGAAGCCAGAAGACCGTGCGAACGAGGGGATATTCTTGTCGTTTCAATATCCGGTGGAGATACCTGGGGTGTCGATGGCGAACTTCATGAAGGCGGCGGTGAACGGGAAGCGGAAATACAGGGGGGAGGAGCCGCTGTCGGCATCGGAGTTTTTGAAGTTGATGAACGAGAAGAAGAAGTTGGTAGAGATAGACTCGAAATTAACGGGCAGGGCGGTAAATGAGGGATTCTCGGGGGGCGAGAAGAAGAAGAACGAGATATTCCAGATGGCGATGTTGGAGCCGTGCCTACGGATATTGGATGAGACGGACTCTGGTCTTGACATTGACGCCCTGCGGATAGTGGCAGGTGGAGTGAACAAGTTGAAGACGGCTGAGAACGCGACGATAGTCATCACCCACTATCAGCGGTTGCTGGACTATATTGTGCCGGACTATATACACATATTGTATCATGGCCGGATAGTGATGACAGGCGACAAGGGGCTTGCGTTGGAGTTGGAGAAGCGGGGTTATGATTGGATAAAGGAGCAGTTTCCAGATTAAACATCGCCGTATGGTAACGAGCAAGATAGTTAAGGAGATACTTGGGGCGGTGCCTGTGGGCGAGTATTACCTGTATACGGACATGGGGTTGGTGCTTGGGGGCATTGAGCGTGTGGGGGTGGCGTGCATCTCGATGAACGGCAAGGCGTTGGCGCTTGGTGACGGTGGAATGGGCGAGGACGCGCGGCGCGCCGCACTTGAGTATATTGTCGAGATGGTGAAGAGAGACCGTGGGACGCAGCAGTATTTGGATTATTTGGCTAATGCGGTCACGGGATTAATCTCGGAGGTGGAGCTTGAGGATGGGGGTCGTTATGATATTGACGTAGACGCGCCTGAGGGTGAGGGGATGCTGTGTGTTCAGAGGCTTGTGCTGCGAGCGGGTGAGGGTGTTCGTGCGGACGTGGTGGTGCACGTGGCATCGGCATCGACATTGCTGCTTCAGACGAAGGTAAACGCGGGTGCGGGTGCGGGGTTGCGGATTGTGGTGTTACAGGACGGGGATGATAATCAGATCTTGACGCGCACGACCGTTGACCAGGAGTCGGGGTCGGATGTTGACATCACGTATGTGAATTTCGACCCTAAAGTGGCTCGGAACGAAGTCAGGTGCGGGATGCACGGGGAGGGGTCGAAGTTGAAGCTTGACGGATTGTATGTTGTTGGTGAGAATCATAGGGTTGACAACGAGACGTTTGTGGAGCATCACGTGGGGCGGACGGTATCGGGTCAGCTTTTCAAGGGGATAGCTCATGGGTCGGGTCGTATGGCGTTTGGGGGTTTGATACTTGTTAAGCCTGACGCTCAGAAGACATCGGCGGAGCAGACTAACCGGCATTTGCTGGCGTCGCGGGAGGCTCGAGCATATTCGAAGCCGCAGTTGGAGATATATGCTGACGACGTGAAGTGCTCGCATGGTGCTACGACGGGGCAGATTGACCAGGCTCAGTTATTCTACATGCAGCAGCGCGGGATAGACGAGGGGACGGCTCGGCGGCTGTTGGCGGCAGCGTTTGTGGGTGAGGTGGTGGATGCCATACCATTCCCAGAGATACAGCAACGACTTCGTGAGCGTCTGACGGGCGAGACGGAGGTTATATAAACACAGGAAAAGATGCCATTTGATATAGACTCAATCAGGGGTCAGTTCCCAATATTGGGGGAGAATGTGTATGGGCGGCCATTGGTGTATCTGGACAATGCAGCGACGTCGCAGAAGCCGCGATGCGTTATTGACGCGTATGACAGGGTGTATGAGAGGGTCAACGCCAACATACACAGGGGGGTGCATCATTTGAGCAATGTATGCACGACGATGTATGAAGAGGCTCGGAAGGCCGTGGCGGAGTTCATCAACGCTAATGACCCGACGGAGGTAGTGTTTACGCGTAACACTACGGAGGCGATAAACCTTGTGGCGTACGCTTGGGGGGACAAGTTTGTGGGCGCTGGGGACGAGATTGTGGTGACGACGCTGGAGCATCATTCGGACATTGTGCCGTGGCAGTTGCTATGCTCGAGGCGCGGAGCGAAGTTGAGGGTTGTGGATATTGAGGACGATGGGCGGCTGCGTATGGGGCAGTATAGGGAGATATTGAGCGAGAGGACGCGTTTGGTGTGCGTGGCGCAGGTGTCGAACGTCATGGGGACGGTGAATGATGTCGGGGAGATAGCGAGGATGGCACATGAGGTTGGGGCGTTGTGCTTGGTGGACGCGGCTCAGAGCGTGCCGCATAAGGCGGTGGACGTCAGGGAGTTGGGGTGTGATTTTTTGGCGTTTTCGGGGCATAAGGTGTATGCGCCGCTTGGTTCGGGGGCGCTGTATGCGAGGAGGTCGTTGCTTGATGAGATGAGCCCGTGGATGGGTGGTGGTGAGATGATAGACAAGGTGTCGTTTGGCGGGACGACATTTGCGGAGCCTCCGTTGAAGTTTGAGGCTGGGACGCCGGACTATGCGGCTGCTGTGGGGCTGGGCGAGGCGATAAGGTTTGTGAGTGGTATTGGGATGGGGTCGATAGACGAGCAGGACAGGCGTCTTGTGCGGAGGACTATTGAGGGTTTGAGGGCGATAGGCGGGGTCAGGATAATCGGTGAGAGCGAGCCACACTCTGGGGCGGTTTCGTTTTTGATAGACGGTGTGCATCCGTATGATGCGGGGATGATATTGGACAAGTTGGGGATAGCTGTGCGGACGGGTCATCATTGCGCACAGCCGCTTATGGACAGGTTGGGGATAAAGGGGACAGTGCGGGCGTCGTTTGGGGTGTATACGTCGGAGGGGGATATTGACGCGTTGCTGAATGGGGTGGAGCGAGTGAAGAAGATGTTTGGGTAGGGTGGTGTTTTAGGGGGTCAGGGCTTCAGAGTTGGGTGTGTGAGGGTGAAATATTGGGGGATAGTTTGTGGTGTCGCCGCTGTGGTTGTATTTTCGTGGAGACAAAAAGATATAGACATGATAGGGTTGCTTAACATTATCGCCCCACCGGTCATAGGTGGGGTAATTGGCTTGATTACGAATGACATAGCCATCAAGATGCTTTTCCGTCCGCAGAAGCCGAGGTACTTATTTGGCAAGCAGTTGCCGTTGACGCCTGGCATGATACCGAAGAACAAGGCGAGGTTGGCGTCGGGGATAGCTCACATGGTGGCCGACAAGTTGATGAGCGCGGATGTGCTGTCGGGGGCGTTGCTTGGTGATGAGATGATAGGGAAGATCAGGGGGAAGGTGCATGGGTATATTGAGGAGCGTAAGACGGACGAGAGGGCGTTGCGCGAGGTGCTTGCGGAGATGTTGTCGGAGGAGAGTGTTGACGCGACTAAGGAGGTGATACTTAACGACATAGAGGAGAAGGTGAGGGAGAAGATGTCGGAGCCGGAGCTTGCGGGGGATATTACTGGGAAGATTATGGAGTCGTTGTCGAACAAGGGCGGGTTGTGGTCGCTTGGTTCGTTGATAGCGACAGGTACGGGTTTGGACAAGAGCATAGCGGAGTTGGTGGGGAATATGCTGAAGACGGAGGGAGCGGGTATGGTTGTGGGGATGGTGGGGAGTGAGGCGGAGAGGTTGTTGGAGAGGCCGTTGTGCGAGTTGCTGAGGGACAAGGAAGAGATGATGGAGCGTGTGGAGGACGCGGTGGTTGGGGCGTATAGGAAGGTGGTAGAGGGGAAGTTGCCGGAGATATTGTCGACGTTGGATATAGCGTCGATTGTGGAGCAGAGGATTATGGATATGGACGTTGCGGAGATGGAGAGGATGATATTGGATATTTGCCATAAGGAGTTGAAGGTGGTGGTGTGGATAGGCGGTATACTTGGCGCGTTGATTGGGTGTGTGAATGTATTTATTTGATGATTGGGGTGCGTCGGGGGGGGATGTGGTACTTAAAAATGAGGGAGGTTTGAGTTTATAAATGGATGGGTGTCAGTATTTTGGGTGATATTTTTGGGTATGATATGGGATGCTTGATGCTTCAAGTATGCTTCATTTATGCACTTTTGAATAATCATTGTAGGAGTTTTGTAGGATGTTGGTAGGATGTTGGTAGGAGTTAGGAATGTGGCGTGGTGAGGGTTGGGGTGAAGCGTCACGGCTCGGTCTCCGTGTGGGTTGGGAGGCCGAGTCGTGGGGTTGTGTGGGACGGGATGTATGGGGGTTCTATCTTATGCCCTTACGAGCCTTGGCTTTGCGTGCGCCGCTACCTGAATAGCTGTAGCCCATGATAGGTTCGGAACAAGGCACGGGCTTCATCTTGTAGTTGCGTCGTTTCATATCGTCGGGTATGAGGCGGTAGATGAGTGAGGCTTCGTGTGCTCCGTTGCCGAAGCTGCTGAATTTGGAGACGGTGAGGTCGTAGCTGTAGCCTATACGTAGGGGGCCTATGTTGACGCCGAGGTTGGGGATTACGGCGTCGGTGTTGGAGACTTCGCCGGCAACCTTGAAGAATAGGCCGCGGTAGGATACGCCGACTTCAATGGGGTAGTAGTACCATGACACGCCGAGTTCGAGTTGGTTGAACTGGTATTGGTGTCGGTATGTGGCGGAGAGAGTGACGGTTTTAGGTTCGGAGCCACGGTAGCTGTCCTCGTAGGTGAATCGGTATCCGCCGAATACGGTGGTCTTGAGTCCTATCTTGTCTTTGGAGTCGGTGAAGGACATGTCGGGCTGGACGAGGTGGTTGAAGGTGATGCCACCCCACCAGTCGTCGTTATAGATCATGATAGATGCGGAGGCGTCGAACTTAGATACGCGTGTGCGCTCGATATCGAGGCTTGAGCCGTAGCCGCCCGAAGTGATGATGCCGTCGCTTGATATGTCGCTCCAGGTGACCATTTTGCCACGGTCGATGGACTTGTTTTTGAAGTCGAAGGAGATACCTGGTCGGACGTAGATGTCCTTAGTGGCGGGGAATTCGTAGGCGTAGGTGACGCTTATGGTGTGGTCCATGAGCATGCCTTTGCCTGCGTTGTCGCAGAACCATAGGAGTCCGATACCGCTGTTGAAACGATTGAAGAAGTAGTCGGCGGAGAAGGCGTAGTCTTGGTATGCGCTACCGATACCGGGCCATTGGTTACGGTAGTTGAAACAGAAACGAGTGCCGTTAGTCAACCCCGTGAACGATGGGCTTAGGTATAGTGGAGACTGGTAGTTCTGTGATAGTGCCGCGTCTTGGGCTGTCGCCACGTTTGGCAACAGCGACAACATCGTCACTACGAGCAACCTTAGTGCCGCCCATAAGTCTTTTATCCTCAATTGTCTCATCTTCGTTGATTTCGGGCTTATCTCCCGCGGGTGGCATGTTGATGGCGTGCCAGCCGCGGGAGGGTGTGTAGCCCTTGGGATTAGGAGGTTCACGACCTCCCTTATCCTTATTCGTTTCTCTATTAAAAAATGTTTCGCCTATCTGACGATTAGTGACACTGTGTAGTGTCGGCTATCTTATGACGAATATCTGGCCAGACTTGGTGTATTCCTTGCCGCTGAGGAATCGACCCTTGGCGACCCAGGTGTAGATGCCTTCGGGGACTATCGTGCCGTTGAATCGGCCGTCCCAACCTGTATTGATGTCGGTCGTGGAGAATACTTGCTGTCCCCAACGGTTGAATATCTCGAGGCTGAAGGTTTCGATGTCCTGATATACAGGTCGGAAGTTGGCGTTGACACCGTAGATGCTATTTACGCCGGAGATGTCGGCACGAGGAGCGAAGGTGTTGGGGAAGATGATAAATCCTCCACGCCTTGCCTCGATAAAGCTCTCCTTGACTGTGTCGGCTTCGCAACCGTATTCGTTCCATACCTTGAGGCTGACTGTGTAGAATCCTTCGTTCTTGTAGGTGTAGAGTGGGTTCTTTTCGGTCGAGGTGGAGCCATCACCGAGGTTCCAGAGGTATTCGGTCGCCCCAATACTTCTGTTGATGAAGTGGACTTTGTCCTCGGGTATGTAGACGAGTTGAGGAGCAGCATCGAAGCTTGCGACTGGGTGGTCGTATACGGTGATGTATACGGAGGTGTCGCTTGAGAGGCCATCAGGACCGGGGATGTTGAGTCGTACCTCGTAGTTGCCAGGCAGTTGGAAGGTGTGGGTCGGGTTCCTGATAGTAGAGGTTGTGCCGTCGCCGAAGTCCCAGTTGTACTTAGTGGCGTTCTCGGAGGCGTCGGTGAACCTGACGGTCAGCGGGTAGCAGCCATCTTCCTTGTCGTACTCGAAGCTTGCGGAAGGTACGATCTTGTAGGTGATGGACACCTCGTCGTAGACTTTGCAATCTTGCGTCTCGATAGTCCAGCGGAAGGTGTTGACACCTCGGCGTAGGCCGTGTACGTAGGTGTTGAACTTCGTCGGGTCGTCGAACTCAATCTTAGAGCCTCCGTACTCGGTGTTGTCGGCATTGCCGAGTACTTCCCAGTAGCCGTCGAGACGTCCTGGGTTGCCGGCGTTGAGCTGGTAGGTGTCGCTATACGTGACATCGTTCTCGCCTGCGTAGGGGTCTGCCTTCTGGCTGTATATCACGACATCGCTGTCGGTGGAGCATTCAAGGTAGGAGACTACCCATCGGAGGATGTTCTCGCCGTAGGAGAGGTTGGTTATCTGTGTATGGGCATCGG
This sequence comes from bacterium, assembly GCA_963620665.1. GTDB lineage: Bacteria > Bacteroidota > Bacteroidia > Bacteroidales > Marinilabiliaceae > W3P20-009. The sequence goes on along the minus strand of CAVFBA010000002.1, from coordinate 41,353 downwards.
TAGAGTCGACTATCACGCCCTCACCTTGGATGAGTTCCCAGTGACCTGAGCCGTAGGATGGCTTGTTAGCATTCATTACAGTGTGGTCGAGGCAGATGGTCTGGTTGCTACCTGCGACAGCCTGGTCGGGCACTCTGTAGTTGATTGTCACTGAATCGGTGCTGGTGCACTGGTAGTTCTTGCCGATGAGCTCGCCCTCATTTCTGATGACCCAGAGGAAGACGTTGTCGCCGAAGAGGAGGTTGGTGACGGTAGCCTTCGGGTCTTCCGGGTCAGAGAATGAAGCCTTCTCGTTGCCTTCGGGGTCGATGGTCGAGTAGTTGCCCGAGGCTACTTCCCAGTGGCCTTTACCTATGACTGGGGCGTTAGCGTCGAGTGTCCATTCCTCTTCGCAGATTGGTACGCTTGGTCCGGCCTTAGCTTGTGATGCTTCCATGTTGTAGACACGTAGAATCTTCGACTTGGAGCATTGACCGTTGACAGATACTGTCCACTTGAAGTCGGTCTCTCCGTAGGCAAGGTTGGTCACATTACTGTTATGAGCGTTGGGGTCGGCTATATTAGCGCCACCACGTCCGTCGATAGTCCACATGCCCTTGCCGTAGGTCGGGCTGACTGCCGTGAGTTCGAAGTTATCACGGCATATTACCTGATCCTCGCCGACTTCGGGGTCGCTGGGGTTAAGATTGCTTATCACTACATCGTCGTAGAGAGAGCATGTGATGGTTCTTATCACGTAGGTGCTATCGGCCAAGCCGTCCCATGTCTTGAGTTGGATAGGTACGACATTGCGCTTGTCTACACGCCAACGGTAGGTGTTGTTGCCCTTGCCGATCTTGACGTGAGCCGTAGGATTGAACATGTTGCTCTCCATCGACTGAGCGTACTGGTTGGTCTTGTCGGAGTACCATACCCTTGACGGGTCGTCGGCGGGGATGTCGGTGTCAATCATATCCTTTTGTGCAGTGCTCCATTGCTCCTTCTCGGCCTCATGGATCAGCCAGCTTTGGTCGATGAATGATGTAGTATCCTCGTCCCAGTTGGCGCTACCTGCCATTGTCATCCAGTGGCCGATACCGAGTTCGGGAGCGTGGGCGTTGAGCGTCACCATATCCTCTTCAGCGCCAGAGATGTTGCATACATCTTGTGGGTCGCCTGCGTTAGGAGTTGACGGGTTACCGTTATATATCTTGATTTCGTCCTCGCTACTACATCCGTTGTAGCTTACAGACCATTTCAGGATATTAGCGCCATTAGCAAGACCTGTGACTTGAGCAGCAGGGTCGTGCTTATCGGAGAAGTTACCTGCACTTGCGGCACCAACTACTGACCATTCGCCTACTCCCGGTGATGGGTTAGTGGCCTTCAAATCGTAGGTGGTTGCGCATATCAGGTCGTCTTCACCAGCCTTCGCCTCGATGGTATTATTGTATATCGAGACTGTGGCGTAGTCTACGCAGGTGAAGCTCTCGTTGTATACACGACGGACAACCCAGTTGTATCTGTTGCCCTTGACGTTGAACGGTATATCCGTCACACGAGTTGTTGAACTCTGCGGGTTCACTATGTTGCCTGCGCCCTCAGCCACTTGCCACTCGCCATACTCGTAGAGGTTGGTGCTTGCGTCGAGTTTAGCCAGTGCGCTACCCGACAATACAGTCTCGTTTGTGCCGCACAAATTCCTCATGCCTGCGCCATCGAGAATCGTAGCGGGTGTAGGACGGTTGTTCAAGACAACGACTGTATCTGTTGACGGGCACTCAAGGTAGTTGACAGTCCAAACAAGTACATTGTTGCCCATGCCGAGGTCGTGGACGTAGGTATGCGGGTCGTTAGAATCGTCGAAGCTACCACGACCTTGACCAGCAGCTATACTCCACAAGCCGACACCAGGTGACGGGTTGTTAGCGTTAAGCCTTACAGAGTCAGTACACAAGGGTTGTACACTACCTGCCACAGCTTGGATGAAGATATTATTCAGTATTGTCTCATCTGTAGAGCGACATACATGGTCGCCTGTACCATTCTCGATGACCCAACGGAACCTGTTCTTACCGAAGGCTAAGCCGTTAACAGTGACATTCTGGTTGTCGGTGCCGTCGCCACGTAACAGAGTGACACGATCCGTCAGCAGACCTGTCTCCTTGTTGGAGTAAGTGGCATCGGCATTATGGGATTGTCTTGTGTATGTTGAGCCATCGGTGTCGAGGAGCTTCATTGTGGTGTATGAAACCTTAGTGTCCTCACCGTTCACCTTGACGTTGGCAGTCTCGGTATATGTCTGAGGTGTAAGTTTAACATCCACGGAGTCGATGAGGTCACCCTTAGCGTTCTTCGGGTGGTAGAAGTACTCGTCCGTCTTGACGTTGTACCAGAAGAAGAGGGTGCCGTTCTCGAGGTAGTACTTGTAGTTGCCTGTGGCGTCGTCGTAGGAAACCTTGCCTACCTTCTCGAACTTGTTGACCATGATGTCTTTGCCCTTGGCATCCTTCTTGACGAACTGTCCAGAGCCTTCGACGAGTTCCCAGTATGCCTGAGTGTAGTACATAGGCTTGTTACCAGAGAGCACGCTGTTAGAGCCGCAGACTGTCAGTGGGTCTTCTGGACCTGCATCTGACTCGGTAGGCGCATTGTTGACTACGATAACCTCGTCGCTTGTTGTACAAGCACCGCCACGAGTTGTGGAAATCTCCCAGATGAGGGTGTTGACACCTGGATTGAGATCGTATGCGTGGTTGCCAATGAACTTGGCGTTGCCACCTGAGGCGATGCGCCATGCACCCGTGCCGTGAGTTGGGCTGTTCGGGTTGAGGTCTGCCGTACCGTCGCATGTGAAGATGGTATCGCACTTGTTGTTGATGCCACAAGCCCATGCATCGTCAGCTCGGTCGTTGTAGACGTTGAAGGTGTCGGCCGAAGAGCATACGTCATTCGTTATCGTGTAGAGGAAGGTGTTCATGCCCTGCATGAGACCTACCACTTTCGGGTTGCGGGAGTACTTGGCCAATATTGCCTCACGTTGGGCGTAGGTGTCATAGGTAGACTTTGCTGTTGCAGAACATTGGTCTGGATAGCCAGTAGGCTTCTCCATGAACGTGAAAGTCTCAACAGCATCATCGACTGACAACGTCGGGTTACCGTTGGCATCTATCATGATGTTCTCCGACTCCCTGTCGAGGTAGAAATCACCGCCACCAGATATGAGAGTCCATTCGTGACGTGCCGCCACGGTGTAGTCCTTGCCGTCGACTGTGTAGTTATATGTGCTAACAGTGGAGTTGTTGCCCTGTATCGAGAGTTCGTCCGTACAGATGGACTGAGTGCCAGTCTTATCTACTCCCGCATTAGCATCGTCGACGCTCATGTTCCAGACTGTGACATCATCATAGGTGGAACCGCTGTTGTATGCGATAGTCCAACGGAACACGTTACGTCCCTTCTGCAATCCACGAACCTCCGTCGTTGCCTCACGCGGGTTAGAGAATGTGCCCTTACCGTAGATGAGAGACCATTGACCGACACCGTTGAATGGACCATTAGCATGCAGTGTATAAGTATCTGAGCAGAGGTCATACTTGTCTTCGCCAGCATCGGCATCAGTTGTCTGACCATTATCGACAGTGTAAGTGCCAACTACGCGGCAACCATTGTTAACGATTATCCACTTGAAGGTAGAGCGTCCGAGGCTGAGGTTAGTGAGGCGTGTCGTGACGCTGTTCGGGCTCTCGATAGAGCCACCACCTACGCCAAGTTCCCAGTGGCCTATGCCGTAGCCATCACGTGGTGCAGCACCTGTTATCTCAGTGCTGTTTGTCGCATCGTTACTCTCTATCTTCTTATAACCACCAGTCTTCCATTGAATACTATCGCCCGATATGGTAGCCACATTGGAGTCAGCCAACTGTGGCGTGTTGTTGGTGATGCGTACGGTATCGACAGATGTACAGCCGAGGTAGGTGACGGACCATACATATTGGTTGACACCTGGGTTGACGCCACCGACCCAAGCACGTGGGTTGCTCAAATCTTCACCAGACAAGTTGAATGTAGAGCCAGAGACTGCTTTCCACTCCGTCTTGCCAATGCCCGTGGTACGTGCGTTGAGTTGTACAGTAGAAGTACAGATAGAGGTATCGTTACCAGCGTCAACATCAATCGAATAGTTGTAGACCACTACGGTATCGGTGCTTGAGCATCCACCCTCCTTAGATGATATCTTCCAGAGGAATATGTTCTCACCGCGCTCAACATTGCGCACTGTAGTGTAAGGAAGGGCGTCGCTTGGACTGGTAATCCATATTTGATTGCCATTGGAATCCTTCTTGTAGACTGGGTCGCCATTTGCATCCACCTTAGTTGAACCATCAGCGTTGGTCTCGTAGTCGTAGTGACCAAACTCACCGTAGCCCTTGATAATAGACCATCGTCCAGTCTCGTAGTCAGTGTTGACGTTCTTCTTGACACGGAGCCACTTCTCATCACCGTCGCAAAGTAGCATACGGCGCTCGGTCACCTTGGCATCGTCAACCTTGTTATTCGTGATAGTCACAGAATCTACACTCAAGCAACCTTCGACATCGGCCACCCACCAGAAAGTCTGTTTTCCATGCTTCAGGTCAGTAACCTTGGCGTTTGAACTATAGGCGTTGTCGAATACGCCAGTGCCAGTGATAACTTGGTTGTCTGACAGTGGGTTATAGTGATACCATTTAGCCGTCGCCCCAGCAGGAATGTCGTTAGTCGACGAATGGAAGGTGTAAGTGCCGTCGCATGTCGAGTCGTCATTGCCAGCATTGAGAGCCGTAATCTTAGCATAGTAGACATTTATGCTGATAGTCTTGGAGCAGTTGCCGTTGCGAACCACATAGTTGATGATGTTGTCGCCCCATGTTAGGCCTGTCACCTCAAGATCCTCAACAGTCATGTCAGAGGTACTGAATGTGCCACCGCCCGTCACTTGCTGCCACTCGAATGTCTGCTGCGCACCAAAAACGAGGTCGCTGTTGCCCTTAGCTGGCATTGTCGGATCAAGGTAGTGAGAGCCATGCAACTTAATGTCAGGCTCGCAGACTACAACTCGGAAATAGCCATGAGACTCGTCGTAGGTTATGCGTCCGTCACGACGTGCACCATCATATACAGCACCCTCGGTCCAATTGCCATCCTCATCGGGGTTATACTCGATGCCGATGACAGGATAGTCGGGTTCGCTGTTAGTGACGGTGAACTCTTGGTATGTCGGGCAAGTGTTGGCCATCACAGTCCAGCGGATAGTGAGGTCACCCTTGTTCATATTGCGGACATAAGTGGCGGGATTCGATGCGTCATCTATGACTACGCCTGCCGCACGTCCGCCCTCTATGGTCCAGAGACCAGTGTAGGAGATGCCGTCTACATTCTCAGGTAATGCTGAGGCATGTATCTCGGCTATACCGTCACATATTGAAGTGTTAGCGTTGCTTGCCGTGACATTGACGTCAAGGTTGCGAATGATAACCTCGTCGGATGCGGAGCAGCCTGTGACAGTATTCTCGACAGTCCACGTGTAGATGTTCTTATTCTGGGTGAGTGAAGAGTTGAGCACGGTGATGTTCTCGTCAGTACCCTGATAGAGTCGGCTACCATCAGCGAAGGTTGAGCCACCACCTGTCACCTCCCAAGTGCCAATATAGTTAGCACCGAGTGAGGAGAGTTTGGTGTTAGGTGTCAGGACAAGGTTGTTATTGTCGGTAGCTGGGCAGTATGTGAGATCCTTGCCAGCATCAACCTTAGGTAACGCATTGATTGTCACGGCTAATGGATCTGACCATTCACCATCACCACACTTATTCTTAGCGCGAACCTTAACCTCACCAGTTAGCGGAGTCACATACTCCTCTACATTCACCTCGATAGAACTTGTGCCAGCACCGTTGACGATGCGCATGCCAGTAGGCAATTCCCATTCGTACTCCGAAGCATAGCTTATCTGGTCGATTGAGAAACTTATGTTCTGCTCACCCTGGCAGAAGTCGACTTTACCAGTGCTACCGTAAGAGTTTCCGGCACTGTGTATAGTGCGAAGCTCGTTACCAGCAGCATCATTAGCGAACTTAGGCAAGTAGTTAGAGGAGACGAGCAAGGAGTACTTTTCACTCTCATTACAATCGTTGAGTGCTTGTACGGATATCTCGCCACTGTCGAAATCACGACCGACACTAATAGATATCGTATTGGAGCCTTGACCTGTCACAATCGTCAGACCATCTGTCTGCCCCTCGTTAGGCACAGTCCACTTGTAGCCAGTTGCCGTAGCCACCTTTGGCGTTGTGTAGACTATGCCCGATGCACCTTGGCAAACGAGGTCATCACCCTCGATGTTCTGGGGACGTGTAGCTTTCTCCTTGACGAATATTGTTACAACGTCCTGATATGCATTAGCAGCTACCGGTTGGCAGCTCTTGGAGTCAACGATTTCCTTGACGTGGTACTCAGTCGTGGCAACCGGCTTAACTTGTTGTTCGATGAGCACAGTACCATCAGGTTGTACAGTACCGTTAGAGGCTGTGATAGTATTAGTCACAGTGCGGCCTGTTGTAGGATCATCGTAGTAGTATGTGATTGTGAATGGAGCAGTGCCATCAGTTACAAAGAACTTAAGCATAGCTGTTTCGCCTTCACATATTGTCGTAGAGCCACTCATCGTGACGCTTGGCAAACTATTGACCGTCACCTTAGCAGTACCGCGGAGGTCTCCAAGAGGATCGGAAGCAGCACAGTTCTGGTCGGTGACACCTATAAGGCGAAGCTCAATAGGTGTAGCCACGGCAACATCTCGTGGAGTATAGGTGTAAGTGTAAGGGGTCTCATTGACAGTGAGAGTCTCCTCTACCTGACCATCGGAAACTGTTAAGTACCAAGGAGCAGATGTGGCGTCAGAAGGAGTCAGGTCGATAGTAGCAGTCACATCCGCACCGAGACATACCTCGGAATCGCCATGTATGTATGCCGTTGGACGAGGACGATACTCTATGATAGTGGCAGTATTGTCGAATGTGCCACGACTGCAATCAGCATCATTCTCGTAAAGGTCGACAATGCGATATGATGTCGTGGTCGACTTCTTCACACGGAATATGTACGGACTTTCACTGACAGTATGGATTATCTCCGTTGACGTGTTATTGTCAACGTCTGTGGCATCATAATCTGTCGGCGAACCGTTGAGGTCATTCTCGCGGACTACCACCTTGAGAGGACGTGTGGCGAGGTTATAATCCCAATTAGATACGACAAGCTTGAGTTCCACTTCATCATCGGCACAGGCGTAGAAGTTGGCATCTGTGCTAACCTTGCTGAGTGCTACGTATGCCTCAGGTTGATGGATGACGATAGTGTCGGTTGTGTAGCAATCATCGTTGAAGTTGAAACCGTTGTCGGCAGTGTAAGTATAGCTACCGCTAACGCCACTTGACGACCATGTGGCATTTGCGCCGCCATCTATGACTGTAATGTAGTATGTGCCAGCATGGAGATTAGAGTATGTCTTGGATGTAACATTGGATGACGTTGTGAGGCCATTGTTACCAGAGGTAGAGACATCGTTGAAACCGTCAGGACCAGTGACAGTCACCTGGTAGCTATTGAGAGGCTCAACACCGCTTGCGTCTGTGACATTAGTGCCACCACTTATATTGAGGGTGAACTCACCAGTAAGAGCATCGTTGCAAGCGACATCTTTACCACGTTGCTTGCTAAGTACAAGTTCGGAAGGCTCAATGATAGTGACATTTTGAGTCGGGAAACTTACACCGTTAGCATCCTTGACATCGACAGTGTAGTAGCCAGCTTTAAGGCCAGTGACGTTGAGAGAACTCTTGTTGTACGCATCCTTTATCAGGAGACCCTCACCACTACGGCACTGAATCGTATAAGGAACGCTACCTCCGTGCACATCGACATCGATAGTACCATTATTGTTGCCCTTGCAAGGTCCAACGTTAGAGTACTTAATATTGACATCAAGCGCCTCATTAGGCTCAGAGATATGAATATTATCAACAGATACGCGACACTGGTTCTCGTCATTGACAACGACAGTGTAGTCACCAGCTGTAAGGTTGGTAATATGGCTACGGTTGTTAGCATCTGGGACGAACACGTAGGAGGCATCACCATCTTTACTCCATACGTAAGAGTAAGCACCTGTGCCACCTTGCACGCGTACTGTGATCTCTCCATCTGATCCACCCTTAGCCTTGACATTGACAACTTCATCTTCGGCTACGGTTGCAGTGAGAGAGTATTTGGGTTCTTTGACCTCAATATCACGTGATGATACTTGGCAACCAACCTTATCTGTTACGGTAACCTTATATGTGCCGACCTTGAGACTTGTGATGGTGTTATTATTACCAAAACCAACGCCATCACCACTCCATGAGTATGAGTAGACACCATCACCTGTCGTCGGGTCAGTGCTGAGGGGCGTACCACCTACGGCATGGACGGTAATCTTACCATAGTTGAGGTCGGAGGCCGTACCAGTGTTATCCTTACACTGTATATCCTCGACAGTAATCTTGTCAATGAGAAGCTGCTCGTCAGAACCGCCCACGGTGTAATTTTCTGTGACCTGGCATCCGTAGATGCGGTCGGTGATAGTGACTGTGTACTGACCACGGGTTAGGTTAGACTGGTTGCGCTGTATAGGTTTGAGACCATCGGAAGTTCCAATCCATGCGAAGTCATATTTGCCAGAGCCGCCTGTAATGTTGGTCAAATCGATAGCACCATCGTTACCACCGACACACTTGACATCAGAAATCTTTGGATCGATACGTATGATACGTGCCTTAGGTACAACGACATCATTGATTTCAACCTTGCAACCAGCACCAGTAGCCTCATCGTAGTCGGCCGACATGACAGAGAAATTGTAGGTGCCAGCCTTGAGACCTACCTGATTAGCAGATGTCTCGCTGAGGCCTGCTCCATCGACAGTTGTCCAAAGGTATGTATATGGAGTTTTACCGCCAGTGATGGAGACAGAAATCGTGCCGTCCATCTTGCCGTCGCAAGTCTCAGAGGTTATATTGTCGATAGTGGCCTTGATAGGAGTCTGGAACTCGTAGCTCTTGGTTAGTGAGCACGAGTTGTGACCAGCCGCAGCATCAGTCACCGTGACACGATAAAGGCCAGAGTAGCTACTTGTGAGGTTGGTGTAACCGAGGACGTTGCCATTGGCATCCTTTGTCCCCTCGTTTTGGGAGAGGACGGCCTCACCACTCCATACAATGTCGTACTTAGGAGTAGCTGCCACAAGTTGGCCAGTGGTGGCATCGACAGTCCAAGCCCAACCGCCCTTAGGCGAACCAGCAGTAAAGTTGCCTGATGCATCGGTCGTGCCAATCTGTAATTGACCACCAACACCATCGCAAGTGACATCATGAACCAAGCTAAGTTCGAATACAATCTCATCGGGCTCTTTAACGTCGAATTGCTTAGTAGCCTTACAACCATTGTTGTCAACAACCGTGACAGTGTAGATGCCCTTGTCGAGCTTAGAAATCGTCGCAGAGCTCTGCTCGGAAAGTCCCCAATCGTATGTGTAAGGAGCAACGCCGCCAGTAACAGTTATAGCCACTTGACCATCGGCAGCTGCGAAGCAGGACAGGTGGCTTACAGAACCTGATATCTCAAGAGCCTCAGGTTGAGTGACTGTGAATGTTTTCTCAATAAATGTAGGTTCAGATGCAGACTTGGCAATATTGGCTTCAAGACTCTTGTCCTCAACACGTAAGGTATAAGAGCCAGCCTTTAGATTGGATATTTGAGGTTCGTCATCGTTCTGTACGGCGACTACATTGCCAGCAGCATCAACACCAGTCCACTTGTAGATATAAGAGCCAGAGCCGCCAGTAACAGCAGCCGCAATCGCACCACCATCGCCACCATTACAAATAACGTTGGTCACTTGGGCAGTAAGATTGAGCGGGTATGCAACAATCAAGCTATCGGATACTCTACAGTTGTGAGCATCACGAATTGTAAGCTTGTATTGGCCACCCTTGTCAGCTGTGAGCGTCTTGACCACCTCATCGGGGTTAGATGTGGCGTCAGACCATATCATATTGGAAGCTGAACCAGTGGTGTACCATACGTAACCACCTGCACCACCTGTTACAGTTGCAGTGATCTGATGCGAGTAATATGCTGCATCGGCAGTATTAGGAGCGACAGCCTTATCCTCGAGTTTGATAGAGATTTGCGAAGGAGCAGCAGGAACAATTACATCCTTGGTGACCTGGCATCCTGTGTTGGCGTCAGTCATAACAAGGTTGTAGCTTCCTGAGGCAAGGCCAGTGAGGTCACGCTCAATGCTATTGAAAGCGTTACTACCAGTCCAAAGGAATGAGAGTGCGCTCTCGTCCGTTACACCAGTGATCTTCTTAATGAATACAGCACCGTCATTTTGACCGTAGCATTGACTTGATTGGGCCGTGAGTTCAACCTGAATGTCATGTTGGAAGGTCAAAGTGAACTCTTTCTCGGCCTGACAGTATGTCGGATTACCAGCGCCATCATCGCCTGTGACACGACCGTAATCAGTGACGGTTACCTTGAAGTTGCCGGCAGTGAGAGCCGTAACATTCATCTCGTTCATGACATCGGAAGAGAGGTCAACCCAATTACCAGCAGCGTTCTTTGACTGCCAAAGGTAGGTGAGGTCGCCTTGGTTGCCAGTGACGACAAGAGAAATACGACCATCATTGAGACCGTCACATGTCGGGTTGGAGAGCTCGGCAGTTATGTGGATGTTGGAGAGAACAATAGTCTCGGTTTTCTGACAGCTATTGACATCAGTGGAGTTAAGATCCTTGACAGTGAGAACATACGTGCCTTCCTGAAGGTTATCAAGTGAGTAGACTCCAGTTGTGGCATCGTAGGCAATCTTCATATTTGGATCAGCGGATGCCGCATTCCAGCTGCCGAGTGAGTTAGTCTTGCTCGAAGGGCCTGTTATGACTACATCGTACTCAGGATTGGCTATGGCAGTCCAAGAAGTGCCTGAGAGTTTATGCGTCATGCCGCCAGAGAGAGAGAATGTAATCTTACCATCGGCATTGTTGCAGTCAATAGAGCTTGTGAGGTTATTAATGAGGAGTTCGTCGGGCTGGGCAATGGAGATTGGGTTGGTCACGCCATTAGCGTCATTAGGCACGGCGAGGCAATTGTTGGCATCGAGAACCTCGAATATGTAGCTGCCTTGCGCGAGTGACGAGAACGTGACCGTACTTGAGTTGATGGTGCGCACATCCTTATCAAGTGTTGCAGCAGTGTTGTAGAGCGTCACGGAATAAGGCTTAGCACCGCCAGTGACACGTGCTGTTATCTGGCCACTGTTATCGCCATTGCACGTCGTGACATCGTAGATTGTGGCACGCACGTCGATTTGATCAGGTTCGTCAACGCTGAAATCCTTAAAGACAGAACATGTGGAAGCTGTACCACTGAGGTTTGTCGCAGCATCGGCATTGTCACGCGACACAGTGAGACGATAGAGACCTGCACGAAGATCAGTGAGTTTGCTACTCTTATTGTCTGCTATCTGCTGCTGATAGTCAGCGAGGTCAGTGCCAATAAGACCAGAGACAGAGACGGCAGTCCATTGGTACTCGGGTTTAGCCGCACCAGAAACGGAGACCTCAAGTGAGCCAGTGTTATCACCGTGGCAGAGAACATCGACCTTAGAGAGAAGGTTGATATCAATAGCTTCATACTCTTCGATGTCTACAAACTCACTGAGTTGGCAACCATTAGCATCAGTTATGGTGAAATTGTAACGGTTGACGTCGAGGTCGGAGAAAAGGTATTCAAACTCCTTAGAATTCTGGAGCTTCGTATTGGTCACTTGTGTAGCATCGCCAGTGACGAGTTCGTATGTAGCTTGCTTGGTAAGGTTGTTGCAGGAGACATTGTAATAGCCCTGTGTCTTATCGACAGGGTCGGCATTGAATAGGGTACCGCCGCTGACACGTACAAGAGCATTAGCGTTACCGTCGCCTGCGCAACCCTTGTCCACCTGGAGGATAGACCACGATATAGGACGGTCGGGTTGGGTGATGTCGACAGACTTCGTCTCGATGGCGCCCTCGGCATCGGTAATGGTGACAGTGTAGTGTCCTGCTGCGAGACCACGCTTACGGAACGTGCCACCCATGAACTCTGTAGTCTCGACAGTGCCGTTGATAGCTATGGTATACTTAGGATGGCCGCTTGCGAAAGTAACTTTTATGACACCAGTCTGCTCACCGAAGCAGAGGACATTCGTCTCCGTCTCGACTGCGACACTCAGCGCACCAGCATCAGTGATGCTTACCGTTTCAGACTTCGAGCAGCTGTTAGCATCGGTGATAGTAAAGGAGTATTGACCTGCAGCAAGGTTAGTAGCTGTGTACTGATCAGTGAATGTGAGTGGATTGCTATACGCATCGAACCAAGTGATGGTGTACGGACGAGTGCCTCCCTCAACATTGGTGAGACGTATTTCGCCAGTGCTCTCACCTTTCTTGATGATATGCGTCTCCTCGCGTGTTGCGGAAAGTTCATCAGGCTGCGTGACCTCATAGTCGCCAGTCACGGAGCATCCGAACTTGTCGGTTACTGTAAGATGATAGTTACCAGCACTGAGATTGCTTGATACAGAGGCGTTGATGACAGTACCAGAGGCATCATAGTTTATAGTGCTATTGATGCCATCGTGATTCCAAACATACTTGAAGTATGTCGGATCGGAGGTAGTAGCCCCGTCGTAAGGAGTACCACCAATGACTGGCACGGATATTTGCCCATGGGCGTCTTCATAGCAAGTATTGTTGACAATGGTAGCATTGCCGAGTGAGAGAGCTTTCTGCGAGCCATCAATACGAGCTGAAGCCGTGGCGGTGCACTGGTTGTCAGTGTCGGTGACTGTAACTTGATAATTACCACGGCTAAGAGTCGTTTGGTTTTGCTGACCAGCTATAAGGCCTTGACCATCACCAAACCAGCTGTAGTTATAGTTGCCAGAGCCGCCAATCACGGTGACGTTAATGCGACCATCCTTGCTTCCAACACAAGTCTCCTTGCCATCGGTCGCATTGACTATAAGTGTCACATTCTCGACAACCTGATAGGGGCCACCTACAACGCTACACTTGACAGGCGTGGCATCGTGGCTAACCTTGGAGTCGTCAGTCACAGTCACGAAGTAATAACCCGCTTGGAGGCCTGCTTGGAAAGCACCATTGCGGTTATTGATGCCACTGTTCTCTATCTCGGTAGAAGCAACTGGGTTGCCATCTTTGTCGATAGAGCTGTATGCTGTCCAAACGTATGAGTAAGAGCCAGAACCGCCATTAACATCAATGGAGATAGAACCCTCGTGAGTGCCAGAACAACGATTAGGCTCGATAGTTGTCTTATCTTCGTCAATAGAGAGAGGCTGAGTGAATGTGTATTGCTGTGAAGCAAAGCATGTAGCACTCTGCCGGATAGTTACGGTATGAGTGCCAGAATAGAGGTCGGACTTTGAGAGAATGTCTCGGCCCGTGGCTGCTGCGGGACCAGTCCAGAGGATGGAGGCGTAGTCAGTATTGACCGTCCATGATGGGACGTTACCATCAGCATCGAGAATTTGGAGACTACCATTCTTACCCTCACAATCGACATCAGCTACGAGATTAAGTGAGAACTTGATATTGGTAGGTTCGCCAATGGTGAAGTCCGTCTCCTTGACACATCCGTTAGCATCGGACACAGAGACGTAGTAAGTGCCAGCAGCAAGGCCTGTAATCTTAGGAGCATCAAGAGTCACGACACTCGTGCCAGTGTTCCAAGTGTATGTGTAAGGTGCAACACCGCCAGTGACATTGACGGAAACAGATCCGTCGGAGAAGCCATAGCACGAGGCATCTTTGGGAGTACCTTCGACGACAATAGCATCGGGTTCTGAGAGGTTGTAGGAGAATGCATAATTCTTCTTACAATCGCCAGCACGATTAGCATCGGTTATGACTACAGTATAGTCACCTGCAGCAAGATTAATGACATCCTGAGCGTTGCCAGCCGCAGCAAGTTTGTCGGCATCTGTGGCTTCGGAGGTAGTGAGGACACCCTTGGCGTCAACTTTGACAAGTTTGTCGGCATTATAAGCAAATGCACCGTTGTACCATTGGTAAGAGTAGTTGCCGTAGCCACCAACAGGTGTTATGTCGATAGATCCTGTAGATTCGCCGTTACAATTGATATCAGAAGTTTCGGCAGTTACGGTAACTGGGTCAGGCAACTCATCTGTGGAGGCCGTATAGGTACAGAGTTTGCTGTCACGTATGACAAGAGTGAATACGCCACCCTGAGTGATGCCAGATGCTACCATACCATTTGTAGCAGGCTCCCATGTGAAGTCACGGGTTGTATTGCCAGACCATGAGTAGATGTAACGGTCGAACTGGTTAGTAGATAGTGGGAATGGAGTACCACCGAAGAGACCTGTCGTCGTAGCAAGCAGAGCAGAGTCGGCAGGGAGCTCGTTATCCCACTTGCTGAGAACCGTAATGGTGCGGTTGTCGGGGTCGCAAGCGTTGTCTACACGGAGTGAGAACTTGAGAGTCGGGGTTTCAGGGACGGTGTAAGTCTCTGAGGCGAAGCAGCCCTCGGGGTCAGTCACGGTAATGACATAGTTGCCAGGTTGGAGACCGCTAATGTCCTTATCGCTGCTGAAGAATCCACCCACACCACTCCAAGTGTAAGTGAGCGAGTTGGCATCGACATTACCATCGGTTATGACCACCGGCTTGATGCTACCGTCGTTGCTGTCAGAGCATGTAGGCTTGGTTATGGCGGGAGTGCCGAATGTTATCTGCTTAGAGTTGTCAAGGACATAATCTTTGACAAAGTATTGGTAGTTGGTTACCTTGCCACCGAGAAGGTCATTACCGTTGTCGGTTACGATGAGGCGATATGTGCCAGGATAGAGAGCGTTGGCGACTTTAAGATTGTCAAACTTTGTGAGAGAAGACCATGACGTAACACCCGCCACTTCAGTTTGTTTTTGCCAAGTGAAGTTGAGTGTGCCAGCATTACCATCGACATCGATAGTAATCATGCCATCACCCTCGTTGCTGGAGCAAGAAGGCATCTTGACATCCTCGACAGTGAGGTTAAGATCACTGATGGAGAAGGATCTGCTGACGGAACAACGGTCAGGCGAGTTGAGGTCAGTTACCGTTAATGTGTAGTCGCCAGCCGGGAGACGTACCCAGTTGAGGGTAGTATTGGAGTTGTCGGAATCGATAGCATCACCAGTTGTGGAATCGTATTCCATCCAATTAAAGTGGATGGGTTTCTCGTTGTTGGCATCTGGTCCTGTGCCACCAATAACTTGGTAGTTTGGACGTTTGACATTGGTGTAACTTGAGCCACCATTAGAGCCAGTCAGGACAATCTGATAGTTATGCTTTTTAGAATTGTCCACCAAGCCTCCACTCAGCTCAAATTCAATCTGACCATTTTCCTCGACAGCAGACCCGTCAATATTCATTTGGGCATATTGGTGACGGATAAGATTAAGGTTGAGAGCATTAGGCTCCTCAATGTTGACACCTACGAATGTGCCGTCGGCGGGGTAGATACATCCGTTAGCATCGGTGACGCGGAACTTGTAGAGGTTGCGTGCGGCAGCGAGACCGTTGAAGACGTAATATCCCGTCTGTGTAGTTACCGTAGGATTGTCCTCACCGTTGATGAAGTATATTTCGTATGGAGCGGTGCCACCGGCAGGATCGGAAGTGTCGCCTTCCTTAGAGCCAGTAACATTAACGATAATAGAGCCACTGTTGTCGCCAGTACATGTGGTGATATCAACGGCTGTGACAGTGAGACTAAGGATGTCAGGCTCAGTAACAATATACGGACCACTGAATTTAGTGCAGTCATCGCCAGTGACGAAGCAGAAGTATTTGCCAGCAGCAAGACCTGATATGCTGGAGCGTGTGCGTCCAAGTTGGTAGAGAACGTAGTCGCCTGTGGCGGAGTCAGAGCCATTTTGATCGAAGAGACGGGCGTTTGTTGCACCGTTGACATACTCGACGCCATCAGTAGTGAGGACGGAGGAGTACGCAGCAAATGAGCCAGTGCCAAGGTCGCTCATGTTAACGAGCTGATACCAATTGAAGCTTGGTGTAGCAGCGGCACCAGTGACCTCAAGCGTAATAGAGCCATCGTTGCTACTCTCCTCACGATAGGATGCGTTAGAAATGTGAAGAGTTTTGTTGCCTGAGCAAGAAACATTAGCGATGGAGGCTATGACACTGAAGTCTGATACGAGGGTGAAACTCTGAGTATTCTCGCAACCGTTGCCGTCAGAGACGGTGAGTGTGTAATCGCCACCCTTAGTGAGGTTGTAGGCACTACCTCGATAAGTAGTCTGCGAGCCATCTTGATCGGTAGTGACACGACTCGGACCGCTCCAATTGAAATTGTAGTAGGTACCAGCATCGAGAGTGCCACCTTGGAGATTCTGCACGAGGATGGATTTCTTGAAGTTGTCACAATCGTCAGACTGAGAGACGAGAGTGTAAGTTATTGCATCAGGCTCGTCAAGGCTGAAGAGATCTTTGACCGTCGGATCGGTTATGTCATTGCTGGAGGTTTGGCAACCGTCATCGTCGGTGACAACGAGAATGTAATCGCCAGGACGAAGGTCAGAGACCTTGTTGGCATCTGGCAAACCAGCTACAGCACCAGTCCACTTGTAAGTGTAATGGTCGTAGCTTGGAGCGAGATTGTTGAGGACAGTCACTGTGAGTGTACCATCATCAGCACCGTTGCAAGTGATGTTGGTCCGAGTAGCCTCAAGAGTAAGGTGCTTACGGAAAGTGAGGATAATCTCATCAGATGCAGTTGCGCCTGTTGTGTTCTCGGTTACCGTGACACGGTACATTGCCTCACCGACACCGCTGAGGACTATTCGGTTAGCATAAGTTGGCTGAGAAGTCCACGTTGTTCCATTGTCAGTGCTTGTTTCCCATGCGTATGAGAGGTTACCACCGAGAGAGCCTTCAACATTGACGTTGATAACGCCATCATTGATAGTTTGGCAAGAGGGCTGCGTAGCAGTGAGTGAGACACGAAGTTGGCTTATGGAGAACTTGTCGGAGACCTGACAGTTAACTGGCAAAGCCTTACGATCGGCTACGGTAAGGGTGTAGTCGCCTTCCTTGAGGCCATTTATGACGACACTCGTGCCATCAGTAGTGACATTGGCAGGCGCTGTCGGGAGAGTATAGGTGTAGTCGTATGCCTTAGTCGTGGTGTTGAGGGAGGCAGTAGCCTGAAGAGTGAATGTCTTAACGTAGTCAGTACCAGTGAGCGTAACACGGTATTCGGTGGAGTATGAGTCCATTGTACCACCCCGGACGGTGAACTTGACTGAACCCTCAGGTGATGCAGCGACAGTATAGTCCATGCCGTAAGAGGCAAGATTTAGAGAGAGTGTCACTGGACGGTAGATTGTCACGATACCATCGGCTTGGTCATCGTCGACTGTAGTATTGAAAGTAGTGGAGCATCCGTTAGCATCGACAACATCAACCTGATACTCTACCCCACCTTCCTCGGAGGAGAGACCGGAGAGATTCTCATACCAATAATCGCCCGTGGAGGAGACATGCTGGATTGGAGAAGCCCCACCGTAGAGAGTCATGGAGTAAGGAGCAGTGCCATTAGTAGAAATCACATGAATACGCCCATTAGAGGCATCATCACAACCAGTAGCATCGGTCTTATAGACGGAAGTTGTGAGAGCAGCGGTAGGCTCGCTCACCTCTATACCGCTAAAGCGTTTGGTGCAAGTGTTGGTATCGTTGGGACGAGTGACGTCAACAGCGTACGTGCCGACCTCTATGTTGGCGAGGCGGCTTGTATTAGCTGTGTTGTTAGTGGTGACATCGATGGCTACGTATGTTGTGCCGTCGTACTTGTACCACTGGTAAGTTGGGTTGGTGACACCACTTACGACAACCGCAATAGAGCCAGAGGATGCACCCTTGCAAGTAACATCAGTGACGTTGATGTCGGCAGTAATGTCGTCAGGGAGAGTGATAGTCTTGGTGACCTCACATCCGTTTGCATCAGTGACAGTGAGAGAGTAGAGACCACCGTTTGTCAAGGCATTGGTGGTAAACCTCTTAGCAAGGTCGGGCTCTGTCAATGCTCCGAAAGAGGTTATTGGGGAAGCACCAGACCAACGATAAGAGTAGTAGTTGGTAGTACCAGCTGCTGAAGTGTTGGTGAATGGATTACCACCACTGATGTAATCTTCAGCGGCAGCAGCACCAGCGACAACACTTGTTGGGAGACGGAAGCTGATTGTGCGGCCATAATCTTGGCAATCAACGAGATCTGATGTAAGGTTGAAGGAAATCTGCGAAGCCGCATTAACTAGCTTGTTAGCAGACACTTGGCAACCATCCTCATCTGTCACAATGACAGTGTAGGAGCCAGGACGGAGACCAGATATATTTTGGTCGGTCGAGGTAAATCCGTAGGGGCCAATCCACTTGTAAGCAAGAGACTTGGAGTCGTCGGCACCTTGTACAACAATGGATATCTCACCATCATTAGCGTTGTAGCACTTCTCGTTGACATCGGCATCTTGCGGAAGGACAATAGAGATGGTACGCTTATTCTTGAGGGTGAAGTTTTTCTCGAGAGTATTGGACTTGTGAGGAGCGGATACGAGCGAGGCTGAGCCCTCAACATCAGTAACCTTGAGGGTGTAAGTGCCAGCATCGAGACCAGTTATGAGGCTTGTGCCCTCGGAGATCTTGGCAGCACCGAGATACCACTCATACTTGAGGAAGCCATTAGCACCTGTGACGCTTACGTTGATTGAGCCATTCATGAGCGTCGAGCAGTCGGGGTCGGTCTGTGTGGCTGTGATGGCAAGCTTGTTGAGAGTGAAGTTGTCAGTAGCGGAGCAACTGTTGCTTGCTGCCTGAGCATCACGGACTGTCACAAGATAGGTGTCAGCAGCAAGGTCAGTGAACTTGACATCAACACTGGATATTTGACCTGTAGTGACATCTTTGTTAAGGGTCACGCCTGTTGGAAGAGTGGCATCTGCGGTGGAGATGTGGACATTCTTAGCTGTGCCACTGGTTGAGCCCGTCAGGGTAACCTCGTAGGTGTAGTTGTTGTTCGAAGCCACCCCACCTACGATGTTGATGGTAGCCTCGCCTGTGCCAGACTCACTGTCGTCCATAGTGTAGTCGGAGACAGTCATCTCAACTTTATTGTAGATAGGCACGTTGACGAGGGCAGGATTGCCAGAGTATGTACAGCCGTTAGCATCGTAGAGGGAGATAGTGTGGTTGCCAGTCAGGAGACCAGTGTAGTTGTGGTCGCCCGTCTCGGTTGTGATAGTGTTGGCACCATCGAGAGTGAATGTGTAAGGGGCGGTGCCACCGTCAGCCCGAACAATAATCTGACCGTTAGCGACAGTGTTGTCGCAACTTGTGACAGTTATCGCACTTGTAGTGAGAGTGAGAGCCTTGGGTTCAGAGACCTCAACAATCTCACCGAAGAGGGTACATTTATCGTCAGTGACGGCGACATAATAGAAGCCCTTGGCAACATTCTTGAGTGTGGCAGAGGTGAAATCCTTTTTATCGCTATTGGCAGTGAGTGCAAGCTCAGCAGAGGCGCGGTCGTCGAACTTACTCCAGCTATAGGATAGACCCGAAGCACCAGCAGTTGTGGCGGTCAACGTGCCATCGTTGCCGTTGGCACAGCTGACATCTGTGGCGGAAGTAGTGAGTGTTAGATGGCTCTGAGTGAGTGTAAACTCATCACTGTAGGCATCGCAGGTGAGAGGTGAAGTATTGTTGTCGATGACATGGAGACGATAGGTACCTTCGGGAATATTGGAGAAGGTGCGTTGGTCGTCAGAAGAAGTCTCAGTGACATTAGTATGCTGCTGTGTTTGGTTGTCGCCCTCAAGACGGACAGTGTAGGAATAGTTGGTAGCGTCATCCACACCGCCTGATACAGTGTAGACTACCTTGCCGGAGTTGAGGGTGAAGCAATCGATGGAACTTGACTTGAGAGAAATTTTAAGTTCCGTGCCAGCATTCTTGATTTCGACACGTTTGACAATCTTGGTGTTATTAGCGTCTGTTACATTGACGTAGTAATAGTCGTTCTCAAGGTTGTCGAAGTAGTAGATGTCTCGGCCATCAACACCAGATAGGGTCTTACTGGATTTGCCAGAGAGCTGGATGGTGTATGGCGCAGTGCCATTTGTTATGGAGACAGTTATCTGACCATTCGCACCATTGTAGCAGTAGTTGTCGGTGGACTGAACTTGGAAGAATAGACCATCGTTGGGAACAGTCACCGTGCCAGAAAGTGATGCACAACCAGTGGACGGATCGTAGTCACTGACGGTGTAGGAATAGTCGCCCGGGGCAAGATTGGTGAGTGAAAGTGAGTTCTCGTGTTCGGTGGGGACAAAGCCTGCAACCGTGCTGGACCATGCGACACGGTACTTAGGATTGCCATTAGGGTTAGGATTACCACCAGTGACGTTGAGGACAATACGGCCATCGTTGACACCTTGGGCAGTTATAGGCGTGACAGACTCCTTAACTGTTATAGGCTGAGGACGGGTTATAGTCTGATCGGCAATAGTCTTGCAACCACCGAGGTCAATAACGTCGAAGTGATAGTCGCCAGCAGCAAGAGCCATTGCAGGAGTGTTTCCATAAGCGAAGAGATATTCGCCAGAGGTGGCATCAGGACGCACCTTGTTCTCGGAGGCTGAACCATTAACGAATACTGAGTAATAGGTGCCTGTGGGATCAGTATAGGGAGTGCCGCCTGTGATTTGGAGAGTTATACTGCCATCCTTGCCGTCGGGACATTGGATATCCTTGTGGGAGGCGATGGTGGCAGTGAGTGCAGCGTCTGGGCTTGTCACTACGAGGTTAGACTTAGTGACGGAACATCCGAGAATATTATCGGTCACAATGACTGTATACTGTCCACGTGTTAGAGAGGATTGATCCTCCTGGCCATCGATGATGCCCGTACCCGTGCCGCTCCAACTGTAGGAGTACTGGCCAGAGCCGTTAAGGACGGTGAGGTTGATTGCGCCATCCTGATTGCCGAAGCAGGAGATGTTGCTGGTAGAAGCATTGACAGCGAAGTCGTTGGCCACACCGATTGTCATAGTTTCGGTAATGGTGCAAGGCGAACCATCAGCTTTTGTGATCTTGTTATCTGTGACCGTTACTGAGTAAGTGCCTTGTTGGAGCTTAACTTGGTGAGCGCCATTGGCGTTGATGACATTGATACCAGTCCATTCGTACTTATAATCACCAGACCCGCCAGAGACATTGAGGATAATCTCACCGTCGTTTATGCCAGAGCAAGTCTGGTCTTTGACATCGTAGGTGAGTTCGATAGTCTTAGGTACAGCTACGGAGAGGACGACGGGACACTTGTTAGCCTTGGTCAGGGTTACGGTCTGCACGCTGCCAGCCTTGAGACCTGTGGCTTGGGTCTTGTCGGCGAAGGAAGTGAGGCCAGTCCATGCAATAGTGTAGTTGCCGTATGTGGCATCGGTATTGTCGAATGCGACAGACTGTCCCTTACGGACGATAGTGGCCTCGGCATTAGTACCCTCGCAATCAGGATTCTTTGTGAGGAGAATGTCAAAGTCGTAAGGCTCATTGATGGTGAAACCATCGGATGCCGCGGAGCATCCCTTAGCGTCGCTTACGGATATAATGTAAGTGTCGGCAGTGAGGTTGGTAATACTCTCGGAGGTAGAGCTAAGGACGGTGCCATCAGCTCGCATCCACTCATAAGTGTAAGGGGCTGTGCCACCACGGACTGTGACAGAGACCTTGCCATCGGCAGAACCGTAGCAGGTGATATCGCTTTGGAGAGTCTTAGTGATGGTTATAGCCTTAGGCTCTGGAACGAATATAACAGGGCTTGTGACCTTGCAAGCAGAGGAGGCATCGGTCACTTCGACCTTATAGTAGCCACCAGAGATATTTGTGAGATCCTCGGTAGTCTCAGTTGCAAAGCTACTTTCAGCTATTGTGCCATTAGCATCGGTGTACTTACTCCAAGCGTAGGTGAAATCACCCATTCCGCCATCTACGGTGATGTCGATATTGCCGTTAGAAGCGTTGGCACAAGTTACGGCAGTCACATCGTAGGAAATAGTAATCTCAGGATACTCAGTGACATCGGCAGACGCTGAGACTGTACAGCCGTTGGCATCCTTGGCAGTGAGGGTGTATGTGCCGACAGAGAGGGGCGTTATGGTGTACTTGCCCGTTGAGGGGATGTCGTACTTAACGCCGGTGTTGGCCATTGTGACTTCGTATGCCGCAGTGGTTGAGGCATTTGCCGTGCCACCAGTGACAGTAAGTTCGAGAGTGCCATTACTGGAGCCGTAGCATTGTTTATCAGCCTCCGCAACGAATATATTGAGGGCAGATGCAGGTTGCTTGATATTCTCTCCCGCTGTGGCAGTGAATAGGTGCGTGACCTCACCACCCGCAGCATCGACAACCCGGACTGTGTACTCGCCCGCAGGACGTTCAATGACAAGTTGCGCTCCACCCTTGAATCCCTTTTGATAGGCTACCTCGTTGACGTAGACGTCAAAAGGAGCCTTACCATTGGTGATGAGGACTTTTAGCTCACCGTTATTGCCATAACAGAGTGCGTCGGTGTGGTCGAATGAGACAGTTAGAGCACCAGCATCGGTCGTAGCGAGTTCGTAGGCTTGGCTTTGGCAAGAGTTGGCGTCGGATATGACGACCTGATACTTGTTGGCTGCTATGCCATTGAGGATGCGAGTCTGGTTGGTGACGGAAGTTGAGCCCTCGGTCATGCCAGTCAGATCTACGTAGTTAGGTGTGGTGGTTGCGCTATTGTCTTTAGCCCAAGTGATGGAGTAGGAAGGAATACCACCTGTGATAGAGGTTATGGTTATGACACCATCAGTACCTCCTACTGTCGTAGGGTTGGAGACATCGAAAGTTGCCTCAAGAAGTTCTGGTTCGGTGATGTTGACCTCAATAATCTCGAGACACCCGTTGAGGTCTTGGACGTAGACGAGATGCTTGCCAGCCTCGCCAGAGAAGTTAGCATTAGCCTTGTTGAAAGTCATAGTGCCCTCGGTGGTTTGCTCATTGGCTCCACCTGCGACAGTCGGGATATTAGCGTCGTCGACAGACCAGTAGTAGGGGGCTACTCCGCCAGAGATAGTGAGATTAAACTCGCCGTTATCACCGTTGTAGCAGGAAACGTTCTGAGTGACCGAGGCACGTATGGAGAGAGGCGCAATTGGACCATCAATCGTGACGGACTTCTTGCTGGAGCAGCCCCATTGACGGTCGCGCACGAGGACGGTATATACTCCAGCGGAGAGGTTGGACTGTACGTTAGTGTTGTTGATTAAACCCTGACCTGTGCCAGACCAGCTGTAGGAGTAGTCGCCTGAGCCGTTGAGAACATTAATGGAGATGAGTCCATCTTGCTCACTGTAACATGTTACAGCCTTATGCTCCTCTTTAACATCGAAGCCATTAGCAGATACAAGTTCTACCTCTTGCTCGGATGAAACGCATGTTGCATCAGCTATGGCATCACCGTTGATGTCGCGTGCCTGAGTGTCTTCGACAGTGAAGTAGTAGACACCCTTGGCGAGGCCGCTACGCAGAGCAAGCCCATCGACCTTATTGATTTGAGCACCCGACGCATCTTTCTGAAACCAATGGTAGTTGTATTTGCCAGAGCCGCCAGATGCAGTGACGTTGATAGAACCGTTATTCACACCGTCGCAAGTCGGGTCGACCTTGGTGTAGGTGACAGTCATAGGCTTGACGAGGGTGACATCGCCTGTTATGTCACAAGCACCAGTCTTGACCATCTTGAAGCGGATGGTGCCATTGACGGTGCTCTTATTGGCGCGGGTATTGCCGTTGAGAATGAGGGTAGGTTTGCCGGCGTTGTTGGATATCTCGGAAGCCTCGAGGTTAGAGCCAGACCATGAGAGGGTGTAGCCGTCAAGATCGGTTATCGCAGTCTTGCTACCCTTGGTTGCCACAACAGCCACTGAGGCATTCATGCCTTCGCAGTCAATATCGTTGATAACCTCGAGATAGTAAGTCTTAGGTTGGGTGAGGGTGACAGTCTTAGCCTCTGTGGAGCAGCCTTTGGCGTCGGTTATAGTGACTGTGTAGTTGCCCTCGGCGAGACCACCTTGGATGTTGGTGGATGAGGAGAGTAGCATTCCATCGGAGCGACGCCACTGGTAGGAGTATGGGACAGTGCCGCCCTTAGGAGTCACGACAATCTGACCATCGGCGAGTCCGAAGCATGAGGGATTAGTGGATTTTATGTCGGCATCGTCGAGAGTGAGGGCAGAGGTTGGCTCATCTATGTGGAAGGTGAAGGCTTTGGAGCAGTTACCTGAGGTGATTGTCACTTGATAGTCCCCACCCTTGACCAGGGAGAGGTTTTGCTCGTTACCAACGGGTGAAGAAGGAGCAGCGAGTGAGTAGACATCCTCAGTGTAGTCGCCACTTGCATCCATGCGTTTCCATTCGTAGGTGTAAGCACCGTTACCGCCATTGACGGTGTAGGTGACAGCACCATCTTGAGTGCCGTTGCACTTGACATCGCGAGTTACAACGTTGTCGATGGTGATTTCATCGAGACCCTTGACCTCGACCGACTTCTGCGCACGGCAACCATTCTGGTCGGTCACTGTGATGACGTAGTTGCCTGCGCCAAAGAGGGTGCTATTGGTGGTGGCATCGACGTAAGAGCTGTAGATGTCAGTTGAAGCATTGAAGTCGGCGACGGTTACAGCACCTGGAGCGACAGTGTATTGCGCATACTTGCCGCTATTGGGAGCACCTCCCGTGACGTCAATCTTTATGGTAGCTTCCTCTGTGCCATAACATACGGCATCTTTGCCAGTAGGATAGGTTACGGAAGTGGTGAAGTCGAGAGCCTCTGTGGCACCGTTGTTGTAAGATATTTGAGCAACAGGTGCAGTTATTGAGGCACCAGAGGCGTCGGTCACGCGGATAACGTAGCGTCCTACGCCATATCCATCGAGTTTGACGTCGGAGCCACCGCGGAAGTTGGATACCACGAGGAGATC
The DNA here is from genome assembly GCA_963620665.1 of bacterium. Taxonomy (GTDB): domain Bacteria; phylum Bacteroidota; class Bacteroidia; order Bacteroidales; family Marinilabiliaceae; genus W3P20-009. The sequence goes on along the minus strand of CAVFBA010000002.1, from coordinate 16,134 downwards.
ATCGACGAAAACATTATAAGGAGCAGAGCCATTGAGGATGCGGACTATCATAGAACCCGTCTTCTCGCCGAAGCAGTTGACGTTGGAAATCTCGGCTGCTGGCACCTCAATATTGAGAGCACCATTCTCTGATACTACAATCTTCTTGACCTCAGATACACAGCCGTTATAGTCTTTGACACGGGCATAGTAAGCCTTCTGGAGGGTGACATTCCCAACGGCATCGACAGTACGTCCTGTGAGGTTACGGCGTGTATACTGGTTGTTGTACTGCGCATCGGGTGAGAAGGTGGTTGGGTCGTTCTCGTCGTAAGCATCAGTTGCCCATTGGATAGTGTAATCGGGAGTGCCACCTGCGACGTCGGCTATGGTGATAGAACCGTCGGAGCCAGCAGATGTCGTGACATTAGAGACGGAATAGTTGAATGTTATGGGGTCGGGACGTTCTACCACGACATCAACATACTGCTCGCAACCGTTCTCATCTTGGATGGCAATGCTGTAAGCTCCTGCGGGCCAGAGGTCGGTAGGTGTGGAGATGTTACCGTGTACACCTACGTACTTAATCTTCTGGGCTATAGACTTATTCTGCGGGACGGTGAGGTTCGCATTGAGTTGGTCGTCCCATGTGAGATCGTTGTACTTGTATTTGTATGTCTTGTTGACGGACTCTGGAGTGCCACCGTAGACGATGAGGGAGATAGTGCCATCGTTATTGGCGAAACATGTGGCGTTGGTGTGCTCGGCCTCAACGGATAGAGCTTCGTCAGGGCCTACGATGGTCTCTTCCTTGGTGACGGAACAACCATATTGGTTATCGGTCACAGTGACGCGATACGTGCCCGCACCGAGAGTTGTCTGGTTAGTAACTTGCGTGCCTGAAGTGATGAGGCCTTCGCCAGCGCCTGACCAAGAGTAGGAGTAGTTGCCAGAACCGCCTGTGACTGACACAGCAATCTTACCGTTTTGCTTTTCGAAGCAGGTGACGTTAGCGGGCTGTGTGGTGACGGTGAAAGCGTGGGTGTTGGTGACTTCGACTTCAGTCCACTTGTCAGCGGGGAGAGTATTGGTGCGGACGGCTGAGAGTGTCGTGGCATCCCAGTAGTAGTAGCATTGGTCGACACGATCAGCACCTGTGGCGGTAGAGGCGGCACGTGTGTCCATGACAACGAACTTATAGGTGCCTGCGGGGAGGTTAACACGACTACTTTGACCCCCGAATGCGCCATTGCCATCGGCCCACTTGTAGGAGTAGTCTTGCTGACCACCTGTGGCAGTTATCTCAATAGAGCCTGTTTCCTTGCCTTCGCAGTCGGCGGGCGTGACTTTGTGGGTCACCTTGAGAGGCTGAACGAAGTTGGCACTTTGGGTTGTTGCGCAATAGTAGGCGTTATTGACCTCGGAGTACATGGATATGGCAACGGAGTAGTCGCCACTGACGAGGAAGGAGCGTTTGAATGGGTTGCCCGACTGGTCTTGCTTAGCACCCGATGCGTCGAGGTAAGTCTTAACTTGCAGACCTTCCCATACGACGCGCATGATACTCTTCTGCGCTACGGAGTTCTTGACGTAGTAGACAGTGAGTTGCTCGGTGGTCTTATCCCAAACGTAACCATTGCCGAGGCTCCAGCTGGTATTCTGCGAGACGTTGGGATTGGCGGCAGTTATGGTTGTGGAGAGGTCATTTTGGATGGCGTTCTTAAGGTCGGCATCCTCGAATATGATTTCGAGTTCGGCATTTTGGCCGTCGCAGTCGACATCCTTAGTGACCTTGAGTTGGAAGTCGTTTGCGACAGGTTCAGTGACTGTTGCCACAGCGGGGACGGAGGCAGCGTTGACGCCAGTGCCATCGGTGACGGTCACCTTGTAGGAGCCAACACCTTGATTTTCAAGTTTAGCCTTTGTAGCACCAGGAATATCAACACCGTCTTTCTGCCATTGGTAGCGATAGTTTATAGCGTTACCGCTGCCGCCTGTGGCTTTGGCGACAAGTTGCGCATCGCTATTGCCAGAGCATGAGACGTTGGTTACTTCGATTGTAACAGAGAGAGTGGTGTAGGGTGCGAGGGAGAAGGTGTCAGTTATGGCAGTACATCCGTCGGAGGTCACTTTGGCAATGTAGGGGATATACTTCTTGGAGGCATCTACTTTGCTTGCCTCAAGATTCTCGAAAGTACTTTCCTTCTGACCAGGCTTGACGACATCGCCGAGGTTGTCGGGTTGTGTCGGGTCGAAGAGGAAGAGTGTGTACTCGTATGCACCGTCGCCACCAGTAGCCTTGATCGTGGCAGTGCCTTGGAGGAGGTTGACGGGAGCGGAGGTTGAGGCGATTGAAGCCTTGAGCTCATCATTGAGAGTCAAGGCGACACTCTTGAGGGTGCAGGAGGTATGAGACTTACTGGTGACAGTGAGATAGAAGTCGCCACCATTGGGTATATTGGAGACTGTGCCGTATTCGAACTCCGTGCCTGATGGCGTTGCAGTAGACTTGGTGAAGGTGAAGCCAGTATTGTTGGTACGACCTGTGCCTGACCATCCGTCGAAGTCGTAGTCGCTTAGAGCGTTGATAAAGTCAGAGCCCTTGACGGTAACTGTTATGGTGCGGTTGGCATCACACTTATCGTTGGCGGTCAACTCGAAGGCTATGGCGGGGTCGTCGGTGACGGTTACGCCAGTCTTCTCAGCGTAGCAAGCGCCGTCGGTTGAGGCATCGTAGACACGTACATTGTAGACACCAGCGGGGACACGGGTGAGAACAGGGTTGTTGTAGTTAGTCTGTGGGTTCATGGAGCCCGAGACGGGAGTCCACTGATAGACAAGGTCGGAGGCCTTAGAGCCAGTGAAGCCTACCGTGAGTTGAATCTGACCATCGGCCTTACCGTTGCATGTGGCATTGGTGAGGGAAGCGACATCGACAGTGAGGTCGGTCTTCTGGTAAGAGAGGGTTATCGGGCTGAGGGAGAGGAGAGCCTTATCGGGCTGTGCGTTGCCAGCAGCATCGGTAATGTAGTCGTCGAATATGGAGATGGTGTAGACGCCGGCTTGAAGTTTAGAGAATTCAACAGAGTAGAGCGAGCCAGAGGGTGTGCCAATGACATCGATGTTGTTGGTATTGACTACGGCTGAGGCGTTCTTGCTGTTGTAAATTTCCGTGGGCGTGGCAGTGGCGTTGTCGGCGTAGTTGACGACGTAGGAGAGAGAGCCTTGACGACCGTTGACGAGAATCTTGATAGTACCATTTTGTCCCTCGGTGGTGTTACACTGAGGTTGGATGGGGTAGCCAGACTGCGCAGAGGAGGAGAGGCCTATTGTGGCAGTAGCTTTGCAGGACTCCGAGTCACTCTCGGGGTTAGCGTCCATGACAGTTAGGTTGTAGACACCCATAGCGAGATTTCCGACCGTTATGGAGCCATCGGCTGCTACTGGGCCATCGGAGGTCAAGCCGTCACCTGTGCCGTCGGTAGAGAACTTGTATTCGCGAGTGCCAGCGGTAGTATTGTTGACAACTCGTATGGTGTAGGCGTACTTGTCGGGGGACGTGGCAGTGGGCTTACCACCTTTGACTGTGAGCTTGACAGAACCAGTGGCACCAGACTGCGCAAGGGCGACCTCGTTGACAGAGAGTGTTACAGGTTCTATGCCCTCGATGGTGACGTTCTCTGAGTATGTGCATCCACTGGCATCACTCACTTCGACGTTGTATGTGTTAGGAGAGAGCTTGGTGAATGTCTTCTTGACACCTTCAGGAACATCTTGGAAAGGCGTAGCTGCGGAGCCAGATGAGCCTTTGAGGAGCTGGATGGTATACTCGCCATAGCCACCTGAGGGCTTGACGGAGATTGTGCCAGACTCCGCATTGGAACAGTTAGCGACATCAGTGTGTTCGATAGCAGCTGTTGTCTCATAACGGTCGAGGAAGATCTTCTTCGACTTGGAGCAGAGACCAGTTGTACCGATGTTGCCCGAGGCGTCATTGATGGAGATGGTGACCATGTACCAACCCGATGGACCGCCCGTTATGATATTGGGCGTGAGGTTGGACTGGGTTGCCGTGGATGGGAGTGCGGCGAAATCGACATCAGCGGGTACAGTAGCCTTGTCGCCTGCCACATACTTCCACTCGTAGGAATAGGAGTAGGAGTAGTCGGATGTGAGGCCAAGGTTATTTGTCATGGAATAGTACTCGCGGGGGTATACGGGCGATGCATTAACGACGATAGAGCCATCGTTAGTGCCGACGCAACGTTCGTTGGAGGTCGAGTAGTCAATGCCTATGGTGCTGGGGAGGAAGATTGTCTTCTGAGTAGAGCAGAGTGCGTTGGCATTGCTTATAATGCTGAGTTTATACCAGCCACCGTTGGGGAGAGTATTGGTTTGGAGATAGTTGGCAGTATTGACAATCTGTGAGTGGTCGGTACTATCAGCAGTCCAGAAGAACACGAAAGAGGCGGGGTCGGCAGCGTATTCCGTTGCGTAAGAGAAGTTGTCTATGCTTATAGTACGGTCGGAGGAAGCGCAGAGGTCGGATGGTACGAGCTTGAAGTCGATAGGTTTGATGCCCGTAACTTGGAAATCTTGGGTAAACTCACAGTCGGAGGTTACGACGTGGAGAACGTAGGTGAGGGTCTTGGGGGTATAGGTGACATTGCCCGCAGCATCGGTATACTTGTCGTAGGAGGTGGGGAGTGTAATCTTGGGAAGATTGAACTCGAAGTCCTGCGATGTGGAGGAGATTTGGTTGTTGGGGATAGTATCGCGGAAACTGTCGCCAGTGATGTAGAACACCACTGAAGGCACAGAACCGTTGACCTCATCGTCGGAGAATCCTGTTAGGCGGAGGCGAGGCTTGATGGTGTTGCCTGCGCCTGCGCAAGTCTCAACAACTTGGTTCTCGGCGACAAGCTCCATTTGACGAGCAAAGGCGAGGGTCTCAGTCGCCGAGAGGACGCATTTAGAAGATGCGCCGAGAGAGGAGAGACGTCCAGCGTCGGTCACCTCAACTGTATAGACGCCAGGCTGTTGGCCTGCAAGACGGTTAGCAGTAGCACCTGCGATGATAACACCATCCTTGTACCACTGGTAAGAGAGGTTGCCAGCGGTGCCATTCTCAGTGATGACCTCAAGTTCACCAGCGGGGCCCTTCTCACACTCGGGGTTAGAGACAATGAGGGATACAGCAAACTGAGTGAGTGAGAATGATGTCTGAATGGAGCAGGCATCGTCCTTCACATTGGTGAGGACGGAGTTGAAATCCTTAACAATGAGGAGATAATCGCCCGCTGGGAGGTTGTCGCTGGTGATGGTGCGTTCGGTGTTAGAGGCAGCATCGTTAATTACGCCAGAACGTACAGCTGTGGTAAGGTCGATGGTATTGTAGAGCCACCAGTTGTAGTTGACCTTGCCTGAAGCGTCGAGAGCACCGCCTGAGATAGTGGCAGAAATCTGACCCTTGTTCTCCTCGCAGATATTAGAGGCAAGAGTGCCCCACTCCATAGAAGAGATTTCGGTCACATCGACAGACACGGTGTTGGAAGGAACACCTTTCTTGTCATAGACGGTAATCTCGTATTTGCCCGCCTTGCCTGTGAAGCAAGAGCCTGGTTGATTGGTAATTATGTAGCTGTACGAACCGGCAGTGCTTGTGGTATCGAGCGTAGCGTTGCTGTCGTAGGTATCATTACCAATCTTGATGGTGTAGGGGGACTCGAGATTCTTGGTAAGCTCGATAGTGAGCGTGATAGAGCCGTTGTCGCCATTGTGGCAGTTGACAGAGGTCGCAACAGCGGAGATCCTCATCTGGTCGCCAGGAACAGCTATTGTCTTCTGGTAGCGGCACTGCTCAGCATCTTGGAGCTTGATGACATAGTCACCTGCTACAAGTTGACCAACAGGGTTATTATTGAGGTCGCCTGCGGTAGATACATTGGCAGCGTCGCCCGTCGTGTAGGAGAATGCGCTTTCGTCGGCAGCGGTTCTCCACCACCATTGGAAGCTGCCATTGCCGCCCTTGACGCCATCGACGGTGATAGTACCATTTTGGCGACCATCATCGCGAGTTTCAGTGTTGTCAACAAAGACATCGTCGGGCTGGGCTACGGAGACAATGGGAGTGGTGGTAGAGCAGGAGTTGACGGACATGACATTGCCCGCATAGACTATAACAGCATAGTCGCCTGGATGCCCAGAGACGATATTGAAGGTGTGGGAGCTGTGATTACCAGTGAGGGAGACAACCTTGGTAGGCTCGGCGCATACATCGGATGTGGCGAGGGTGTATACTGGGTCGCCATTAGAGTCGTAGGAGACAGTCTGGAGGGCGTATGTATGAGTGGACTGGCCACCAAAGTCGGACTCGACGGTAATAGTGGCGATAGACTTGCTGCCAGAAGGCTCAAGCTGATTATCGGCACAGAGGAAGTCAACCTTGGAGATTGTGGCAGCCACTTGTGGGTAGACAACGATGTCTTTCTCCTCTTGGCAGGTAAACTCGGCGGGGGTCTGTGGGCTGGTGAAGCGACCATCACCAACGGAGGTGTGGAGGCTATCGACGAGTGAGTTGTTATTGAGCCAGTAGGAGAAAACTTTAACCTTGAAAATCTGTGGCTTGGTGAGGGTTGTGACATCAATAGTGAAAGAGTGGATCTCCTCATTACCGACCTGCTCGGGGTTGGAGACGGCGACATCGTTCTCGTCGAAGAGCTGGAGGTAGAAAGTTGAGGTGTGGCGGCGCTCGTTCTTCTTGATGTCAGTCACGGTAGCCCAACCGCCCTTGGCGGAGGTCTCGACCACGCCACGGCAGTTGCGGTCGATGCTAAACGTGGTGGTACCAATTTCGACTGCGGCTGGCTCAAAGATATGGAAAGGCTTAGAGACAGAACAGCCACTACCGTCGGATACGGTGAGGGTGTACTTGTCGCTTGGAGCGAGTGCCTCGAACTTGCCAGTGTTATTGGTGCTTATGGTTGTGGCACCGTTCTTGAGTTCGTAGGAGTAGCTGGAGAGGTTGGAATTAGCCACATTGCCGCCTATCATGGTCTTAACCTCAATGACACCATCGGCAGCACCGTTGCAGGAGATGTCGGTTACGCTGGTCTGGAGGACATTTATGGCGTTGTCTGGCTCGGTTATGACGAAGTCGTAAGAAGAGGGTGAGCAGTAGTTGTAGCCACCATACATGAAGTAGATGGTGTAGTTGCCTGCGGGGAGACCTGTAATCTCGAGCTTATCTGTTTGGAGAGACTGGCCAGTGAGGGCATCGGTGGATGTATTGGAGGTCTGGGCAGTATACTTTATCTTGACATCTTTACTTAGGACAGAGATGTTGTAGTTGTTCTGTAAGCTGAAGTCGGAAAGGGAGTTGCTGATAGCAGAGATGTCGGAGACAATCTGGTCGGCAGTAGTGAGATAGAACCTGATGTCGGGGGTGAAGGCGTCGAAGCGTTGCGTATTGGGAGTACCGGCGTCGGCAGCCACGGCAGCGAGGTGAGTGATGTCGAGCGTTGAAGCGCCATTATATTGACCCTTACATTGGACAGCCGTCTCGGTGGAGGAGGCGGTAACATCGGTTAGGGGCAACACTTTGAACTGTACGGTGTTTGCGCAAGAGGCATTGGCACCACCGTAGGTAACTATGGCCGAGTAAGTGCCTGCTGGGAGGTTGGAGAGGACAGTATTGCCTCGTCCACGAGTTATCTCGTTGTTATTGGCATCGTACCAAAGGACATCGTAGTTTGCAGGAACGGAGTTGACGAATTCAATCTTGGCAGAGCCGATATTATTAGAGGCATCAGCGTCGTTACAATCATAGTGATGCTCGACGTAGACCTTGAAGTCGACAGGGTCGTAGAGTTTAACCTCGATTGGCTCGCTCCTATAATAGCAGCCAGAGTTAGCGTCCTTGACGCGGACAATATAGAAGCCCTTTTGCGCACCATTATACGTGAATGCGTCTGCACCCTGAGGGTTGGTGGGGTCGGAAGCGTCGCCCGTGGTAGAGCCATCGTAGGTGTTGTCGGCGAGAGCCTTAGCGCGATAGAAGTACCAGTTGTAGGTGTAGTCGGAGGTGTTGGGGATTATGATAGTGGAGGGGTCATCGGAGTAGGAAATCTGCGTGAGCGTGACCTTACCAGTCTTCTGGTCTACACCACCGTTGGAGCAAGAGGCATCGGAGGCGAGGGTAAGGTTCATGTCGGGGCGGACACGCGGTATGAACTTGGCGATAGGTGAGCCACACTCGGCGTTCATACTGGTAAGTTGCTGGACATCAGTGCCGAAGGTTATGGAGCGACCATAGAGATCATCGCCTGCCACAGTCTTGACGTAGAGATCCTTACCACCAGTCTCGGGAGAGAATGCCCATGTGACATTGAGGGTGGCAAGAATATCCCAGCCGACATTAGCTGTTGCACTTCCCTTGTCGGTGTCGGTTACGACAATCTTGTTATGCTCGGAGTCGTCGACCTCAAGGTTTAGCGTGGCATCCTCGTAGACGCCTGCGGCATTTTGAGAGGATGTGATGTTGAGTTTGTAGGTCTTGTTCCTATTGTCGCCAGCCTGAATTACGTAAGAGTAATAGCCAAAATTGGACTGTGAGACGGTTTGGAGGGAGAAGTTGAGATGGTTCTTAAGGAGGTCGTATGCGCCATCGTTGTAAGGGTTGTTGACCCAGTTGTTTTGGAGACTGCCAGCTTCCGCTTTATCGGACTCACCGCCTTTGGCAACATACTTGGGACAGTAGGGTACCTCCTCGGTCTTGAGGTAGTCGTGACGAGGCGTGACAAAGTATTGCTTGTAGGACGAAAGGACACAACCACCGTAAGTATCAGTGTATGACTTGAATACGTAGTTAATAGTATAGACACCTGGCTCAAGTTCGCCAGGGTTGAAATAGAACGTACCGTTATTATCGCCGAGGACATACTCAGTGCCATTGGCATCCTTTATGCGACGGTTGGCGTCAGTCTTAAGGTCGACAGCATCGGAGATGTTGACGGGTATGGCTGTTGTTGAGCCATTGGGCATAAAGGTTAGGCCATAGTACTTGCCCGAGGTGGAACCCATCTTAGTAATCTCGAACCAACCTTCACCGAGGTCGGAAAGAAGATTACCGTTCTCATCCTTACCTGTAGGATGGACAGTGTTGAGCTTGAATGGGTCGGTGTCGCAAGAACGGAATACACGCTTCTCACCATTGAAACGGGTGTCGTCGACAGAGCCGCCATTGATTGAGAAAGAGGCGTTGGAGAGAGAAATGAGCGTTATCGTCTTGGACTTCTGGAATGTACAGCCACTTGCGCCAGGAATGTAGTAGTCGTAGAAAATGGTGAGGTCGTAGGCGGAGCCTTGCGCATTCTTGCGGTAGTAGTCGAGGTCGAGGTATGCTACCTGCCTGTTCTTACTATCACGCGTCTTGAGGGTGAGACCCTTGAGACAAGCGGGAGCGTTGTTGACAGTAGGCCAAGAGTCACCAGCAGCAGTAACATTGAGGGAGTCAGTCGTCGGGTCGTATATAATATCATTAAGTGTAGAAGAGTTGGTGTAGACCTGACCAATAGCGTATGCACCCTCGTAGGCTGATACTGTAAAGTAGATATAACGGTTCTCGACCGAGGTGGTGATGTTCTTCTCAGAGTCGGTAGCTGTGCCATAACCGCAGATTACATCATCGATATCAATGTTAGCCTGCGAGGTGGAGAGTATCTCTATGCGACGTGAGAAGGGCGCACCACAACCAACATAATAGAGTACACGGTAGTACTTGACCTCCGGGTCGAGCGAGCTGGTGTAGATGGCATAGTCTGACACGTATTGCAAATTGGGGAACTCGTCACGGCAAATCTTGAACATACCGAGAGCGTCATCGCGAGTGACACCTACTGGTGCATTCTGCGGAATATCACGGTCGTTGCCATTCTTATCCTTCAGCTCCTGAATCCAGAACTCACCTGGCACCTCATCGCCGAGTAGAGTTGAGGGCTTGAAGGAGATTAGGTTGGAGATGGTGTTGACTCCATCAGTAAAGGAAGACTTGTAGCAGAGTACAAGGTTCTGGCTATGGTCGGATACGAGCTTGTGGACAGGGTTGTTGGCATCGTCATACGTGACGGTAGAGCTGAACCAGATTGATGGGTTGCTGGACGAGAGGTTGTTTTTGTTAACCTCCTCAATGGTGGTCGGGTATTGCGCGAAGGTAGCGGTGGCATCCTTCCACGACTTACCCTGCCAGATGGAGAATGGGTCGGAGTCATTAACTACGTATACATCCCAACCGTCCACCTCGTTGCCTTGGCTATCTTTGGATTTATAACGGAGTGTACAAGAGGGATTATTGGCAACAAACTCGTAGGTGAAGTGGTATCTACCTGCACCTGTGGCACCATTCTCGTATGTCCACTCGAAAGAGAATTTGCCATCATCGGTGAAGTCGAACGTGACTTTGCCGATGCCATTGACATCATACTCTACTTTGGGCTGCGCACCGCCATCGGCAGTGGAGACGGTTATAGTCTTGATGGTGCCGTTATAATTACCATTAGCGTCAACGATTGGGAGACCATCAGCGCCAACCTGCTTCTGAATGGTAATGGTGGCGACACCAGCAACACCCTCATAGTCATAGTCGTAGACAGAGGAGGAAAGATTGCCCGAGATCAGACCATCTTGACGATTGGTGGCGTTGTCCTCAATGCTGCGCGAAGGGTAGTTAAGTTTGACCTTGACCTTCTGAGCATCGTAGGCACAATAGGACTGGTGCATATTATGCTGAAGCTCGCGTAACACACGGACAGGGCGCTCGATAGACTCTCGGCAAGCGTCGCTCTTCTGATTACGACATTCAGAACCATTGTCGACATAGAGATGTATAGAGGCGGTGTTGCCATTGCCTATCTCGCTGACATCAAGAAAGTAATAGTTGATGTCGGCCTCATCATAGCCATCATTGAGTTCATGTACAGCACCATCGTCGGTAAGGACTTTGATGTGTGGGCCACCCGAGAAGTTATAATAGTACGTATTCTGGTCGGGCTTGGTGAAGTCGGTCAGGTCGTAACGAGACTTGTATTCGTAGGCGTTTTGCTTATCGAGAATTGCCTGGTTAATGTCGGAAGAAGAGACGACTGTTCCATCCCTGAAGGTATAGTAGCCTTCGGAAATTGCAGCGGCAGTCTGGGTATAAGAGGTAACGCCATTTGTGGTAGCGATTGTGAGAGTGACGGTTACGGTCACACGGGTACCGTCGGGGACGGAGACACCCATGGAGTAGACCTTGCCGCCTGCAGACCAATCGGGTGCGTAATTAACTATATAACCAGTGGCTGTTGTCTGTAGACGGAAGGAATATGTGCCGTCGGCGGTAGCAGTGACATCGGCAGCTTGGAGGTTGTCAACCTTATTAGCTTGCTTGCCGGAGGTGTAGTCTACCTTAGCACTCGTATTTGTCGGGAAGTCATAGACAAGCTTCGACGCACCATCATTCTCATACTGATACTGATAGACGTATGGAGTGAGGATATGCTCAGAGTTGTCGTCAGGACACAGATAGTCCTCAGAGAAACCACCTTGGAAGTTCTCACCATCCTCCACATCGCCTATGGAGAAAAATATCTCGTCGGCTACAGGTTGGAAGAGGTAGCTGGTCTTGGAGACGGTATAGACACAGTTGGTGTTACCCTCCTTATACTCGTATGTCCACGTGACAGGCACACCATTGGCGTTGCCACGATAGCGGAGCGTCGGGTAGAAGGAGTAGATAATATCGCTGTTGAAGGCGGCTTGGTTGTTCCCTTGATCCTGCTCGAGTACGCCATTAGCGAGAAGTTTGCCATAGCCGCCATTGTGAACGACGTTAGGTATACCCGTGATGGTGATGAGGTCGTTAGTACAGTAGCAGTCGTCGGCGTCTATGTCGATTACATTGTTAAGTGTCTTCTGATAGACCGTCATCTCATGCGAGGTGGTGAACTCCTCACAATAGTTCTCTTTGTAGACGATGGTGTAGACAGTATGCACGCCATTGGCATCCTGCTGGAAGTTGCAGACATCGAAACCTCTTTTCGTCCACTCAGCTTCATCGTCACCACCAGAGGCCACATACTTGCCCCAATCGATACCTGTTGGCGTGAAGATACGCGGGTCGAACACATACGCGCCATTCTTGACCGACAGTATAGGCAACAGCACATCTCTATTGGTGCAACCCTCGATGTAATACTTACCGTCGCCCGGGTAGAAAAACTCCTGAATATTAGCGGGGTCTGAGTCTTCGCAGAGAGTCCAACGTGTGTCGGCACCGTCACCAATGTAGGGACGCACACTCGCATCGTTAGGACGTATCACCTCCTCAAGAGTGGCAGGATCGGATTTACAACCGTTGAGTGAGGCATCCTCAGCTACAACATACCACGTGAGATGGTAATTGCCATCAGCATCAAATGTGGCGTTAGAGGGGACTTTGACTTGATATTTCTTGCCATACTGCTCCTCGTAGGTGTATTTATACTTCGTAGAGAGGGCAGAGCCAGTCTCAAACTCAGATGTTGTGTTGCCGCCAAGGGTAGGGTCTTTGAGATACCAGTGGTAGACTGTGTTAGCGTCAGAACCAGCAAGGTCGGCCCAATAGTTGGCCTCCGACAGCTCGCAGATGATGTTATTGTTAGACTGCGAGTAGGTGGCGTTGGGCGAAGGCATATCTGGGCTCTTCTTAATCTTTATGGTGAGAGGCTGAGCAGAGCATCCAGGCGTCTGCCCTACCGTGGTGTTGATAGTCACAGTCACGTCGTCCGCACCACCCGAAAGCTGCCACAGAGGGTCTGTTATGTCAAGGTAGAAGTAATAAAGCTGGTCATTGTTCTTCTCCTGAATGACTGTATTGTAGCCGTCAGAGGTCTTATGGTTCATCAGCTGATCGCGCGTCTGAGTGTTGGTGTGACCATTACCCGTGACCGTGACCGAAAAGTCGTATTTCTGCGCATTCCCGTTAGCATCGTCTTTGGCAGGGACGACATAAGAGATGGTTATTTTTTTGCTCCGCCCCTCGTAGGTGGCGGATGTTGTCTGTGTGGCAGCGGTAATCTGACGGCGCAGCTCGGAGATACATATCTCGGTGGCGAAGTCAGGCGTGACCTCAGGGTTATACTCCTTGCGGATAACATATATGGGGTCAGACTGTTGCGAGCGGCATCCGTCGACGTTCTCTGCATACGCCACATACGTGCCCTCCTCGAGGTTGATGAAGCGCACCGTGCCGTCGTCCTCAAACACCGACTTGGTCTCCACGAGCGCACCATAGCGATAGAGGTAGACTGTGGATGTCGTGGCAAGGTCTATGTCATAGCGAATCTCATCAACTCCACTTGTCTTGTCGCAATAGTAATAGTTGGCCTTATCCTTGTAGCGTTGTGGTGCCATAGGGCGTGCCGGCACAACCACAGAGCCGCAGATGTTGCCCTCCCTGGTGGCTGCCACGTTCTTGTGCCATTCGTCATAGGGCAAATAGTAGGCCGTGAAAGTCTGCGTCGTGGTGCGTGGGTCGTAAAACTGATTGAAAGTGAGATTGCCACCATTGCCCTTCTTGCTACCACGCACCTTGCCATTAGCGTCAACAAGGACGTAGACGTAGTCGCGGTCAGTATTGCCCTCAATGGTTATAGTGTAGTTGCAGTTGCCATTGTTTGTCTTCGTAAGATTGAACTTGCATGGACCAGTAGGGGTGACCATGGGTACTGTTATAGTTTCGTTGGTAGAGGTGGTGATTTTGTTGTTATTTGTCGCACCAAGAGCCTGAAGGTCTGAAAATTCAACTTGATTGCCATTTCTGATATTATTTAAGACATCCCATTGTCTCCAAGTATTCGGAGTCGTATAATACCAGTTCATCCTCGCACCCGTCGTCTGCAGTTGCGCAGAGAATGTCTCGCCATTAATAGAAATATTGGCAGAGGTCGTGCCGTTGTTTACAAGATTACCATTCCTGTAGATTTGGAAATAGATACGGTTGGTTGTATTGTCCACTTCCACCTTCACCTGCTCCCCATTACCATTTGCCGGAGGCAGCAGACTAACCATCGGATCCTCATATTCCGGCACGCCATAACCCTCAAAGGTATCATCCGCCGCAACACCAGGTATTGACACAAAAAGAACCAGCAGAGCCACAAGAATCTGCCGCAAGGAACTCAAAGAGAGCTTCATATCGTTGACTATCATATAGTGTCGGTGTGATTGGAAGGCAACAGTGGAGACCGCCTCAACACGTTCTACGCAAAGCACGTCGCCTTGTTTCATTATCGGGGAGCTAAGAATACTATTTTCCCGACCCACCGACGGCTTAGCACAACCTTCAGTAGAGCCGCCCAAATGGGCATCAGTGGATATGCGTTGGTGGTAGATCATGGTCTTGAGTTGCTTTGAGTGTTCGTAGGGAGGTTATATCAGCAGTCGGTAACTATTGCCGGCAAGAGACTTGACTATGCCCGCAAACTCAAGATTGAGCAGGGCCACATTGACCGACTGTATGTTGAGATGCGTGCGCTGGCAAATGCCGCTCGCCGTAAGGCCGTCCTCAGAACGCAGGGCGTTGACTATGGCAACCTGCTCCGGCCCCTGAGGCTGGGCAAAAAGCGACGGCGTGGCCTGCTGCGCCTCCTGCGCACGACGCACCGCCACAGGAACATCCCACGAGAGGGCGGCATCAACATCATCCGCCGACTCCACGAGGGTAGCCACATTGCGCTTTATGAGCTCGTTGCAACCTGCGCTAAGCTCACGACCCGGAAAGCCAGGCACGGCAAGAACCTGACGGTCATAGTCGAAGGCGTAGCGAGTAGTGATAAGGCTCCCACCCTTGATGGCAGACTCCACAATGAGCGTGGCATCGGCCAAACCAGCTATGATGCGGTTGCGCGACACGAAGTTATACGCCTCCGGCTGCGTCCCAAACGGAAACTCCGACACTACCGCCCCCGCATGCGATATCTTGGCCGCCACATCTCGATGCTGGGCAGGATATATCGTGTTAAGCCCATGAGCCACAACGGCCACGGTCGGCCTGCCCGTACTCAATGCCGCACGATGGGCGGTGACATCCACGCCAAAGGCAAGCCCAGAGACAATGACAATGTCAGGATGCCGTCGGCAAAGATCCAATATAAGCCCTTGGCAGAGCGTGCGCCCCTCGTCCGTAGGCTTGCGCGTGCCGACCACAGCGAGGGTCTTGGCCGTCTCGAAGTTGACGTCGCCCTTGACGAAGAGCGTCAGTGGCGCGTCGGGTATAGCGGCGAGCCGTCGTGGATAGCCCGTGTCAGTTATCGAGATGGTCTTAATGCCATAGCGTCGAGCCGTGTCTATCTGACTGTCAGCATATTGCAACGCGTCGGGCAGGTTGGCGGGGATATTCTTCAGCGCGTTGGCGAGGGTCGCGTTGGGGGTGGGAAGGTCATCGGGCGTGGCGTGCACAATGTCGTCAACCTTGCCAAAGGTGGTAAGGAGTTGCCGTATTATGGCCGGTCCGATGCCAGGTATGGCAGTCAGGGCGAGTATATGTCGGAAATCAGCAGACATTGTCAAGTCAACGTGGGTGAGAGTCAGAGGTTTATGGAGGGTTAAAAGTCTTAGAGTCGCGCCCACACACATCTTTCAGAATTGTAAAGATAGGTGATTTTCGCCAATATTCAAAGCCCGAAGGGCAGAAAATGGACGAATACGAGGGCAAAATCGGCACGCTTCAATCCCCTAATGACCGACGCTCCGCAAATCGCCCAAAAACGCGCTCCTCAAGTCTCATAGATGCTCCATGCATCCTACATGAATGCTCCATAGATGCATCAACGATGCTCCGCGGATGCATGCCAGATGCTCCGCGACTCGTTTCCGTTTCCTCGTAGAAAAACAAATATTTCCCCAATGGCTGATTTTTCAACAATACCACACCCTTTCTTCAAATTTTCGCCCATCTTTCACCTCTCGCATCGCCCATTTTTCGGTCGTAAGTGTGACGAATACCCCCACCTTGCGATTTCTTTACAATTTAACAAAATGAGCCACACACCGAAAATATTCCCCACTTATGCCCTCCACTTCGCGTTTCCTTATTATATTTGCCCAGAACGGAATAGTTAGCCCATGGGAAAGTTCATA
>CAVFBA010000001.1:0-148844 GCA_963620665.1 bacterium | reverse complement strand
AGGATTGAGTCTTTGTATTCGGTCAGCTGTGGGTAGTTCATGCTATGGCAGTGTTCAAAGGGTGGGGTGGGGGAGGGGGGTGTATAAGTGGTGTTTATTTTACTTTTCCACCAGTGATGAAGGTGCGGACGTAGTAGTCTTGTGTCATGCTGCTGACGATGACGCCCTTGGATGTTGATGCGTGGATGAATTTGTCTTCTTTGAGGTATATACCCACGTGATTGGGTGTGCTTGACTTCTTGCCGTCTGTGCGGAAGAATACGAGGTCGCCCTCCTTCAGGCTGGATTTCTTTATCTTGCTACAATTATCTTGCAATATGCCTGCCGAGCTGCGGCTGAGGTTCTTACCGTATACGTTTTTGTATATCAGTCCTGTGAGGCCTGAACAGTCCACGCCGCTTCTTGACTTACCGCCATATTTGTAGGATGTCCCAATCCACGATGCCGACTCGATATATAGTTGCGCATTCTTCACATTACTGTTGCTCACACCGAGTTTCTTGCACGCTTTGGCGAGGCTGCCTGTAGGTTTCTCCACCCTGTCGTCCTTCAGCGTGCTTTGCCTTTTACTGCCGCTATTGTTTTTGCTTGCATCACGTGAAGCCGAGCATGACGTCATGCCCACTACTGCCATAGCCATGGCGAGGATGCATAATAAGGTCTTGATTTTCATGTCCTCTTGTTAGTTTAGTTCAACTTCCGCAAGTTACAACACTCCTCTCTCCGTCTGTTAGTGGAGATGTTTCAGATGATGTTTTACATCATCTCGTAGGTTGCTTGGGAGAGTTGGGGATAGTGTTATCCCTCATATCCTCCCTACGCCTCGCTGGCTGCCTGGGTGAGCTTGTTCAACTTGGCCTCAGCGTCTGTCACCGTAGCCTTGCACTTCTCAATGAGACCGAGAGCCTTTTCAACATCTGCTATCATCTCGTCAAATCCTGTCGTCTGCTCCCTGCTCTCCAGTTTCGCTACGATATCCTGGATGTTTTTCACCGCCTCGTCGTATGAGAACTTCTCTTCTTTTTTTGCCATGAGTCTACTGTTTATTCTCCGTTATTGACGGAAGTACAAGTGTTATCGCCGTGCCTTTTTTCCTGCCAGGCTCTATAATCAGGTCGCCACCGTTAGCCTTGGCCAACTCGCGGCATATTGTCAGCCCGATACCATTGCCCTTCTCGTTGTCTGTTCCTTGTGTCGAGGCCAGTGTCTCGTCCCTGTTGAATTTAGCGATATCCTCAACGGACATTCCTATGCCGTCGTCCTCCACCAGAATCAACAATTTACCGCCGTATCTTGTTGAGCTTAGTGTCACCTTGCCGTAATGCTTGGTGAATTTTATCGAGTTGCCCACCAGGTTTCTCACTATTATCGCCAGGTGCGATGGGTCACAATAGGCCACGATGTCATCGCCTATCTTGTTGTCTATCGTGATCTCTTTGTCGCCCGCCACCACACGCATTGCTTGGAGTACCTCATCGAGACTTTTGCTCACTGCTGTTGGACACCGCTTGGGCTTCATCTGTGTTTTGCTCTTGCTCCACGTCAGCAGGTTGCTCGTCATCTGATACAAAGTCTGTGCCGAAGAGTATATACGCTTCGCGAACATCTCATCATCGCCCCCCGCCTTGCTTGTCCTTTCCACGAGGATGCTGGCGAATCCTAATAGAGTGTTGAACTGATTTGTGGCATCGTGACCCACGATATGCAACACTCTGTCGGCCTCCTTGACTTGAAGACGCATCTCACGCTCCTTGGCTCTGTTGAGCAGCATGCGCCGTATCACTATCGCCAGGCCCGACAATGTCACCAGCAGCAATATGCACAACACAAACGAGGCCATGAACGCCATCTTGCGCTCTGCCTCCTGCTCTCCACCCACTGCCTCGCGTACGCCCTCGGCCTCTGCCAACCTGTAACGCATCTCCTCCGTCTCGCCATACCCGTTGTTACTCATGAGGTTGTCCGCCTCACGGTCGCGGAGTCTCCTCCTTAGACGCGAATACTCGTTCATCGTGGCGTATGCCGTCTCGAAATCTCTAAGTTCCGCCTCGATATTCGATTCCACGCGCAAAATCACCGTTATCCTGTCAAGGTCGTCCTCGCTCGTCATGTTGCGTGCCAACTTGATGAGCCTCAATGCCTCGTGCACATCACCGCCTTTGAGTAGGGTGTTGGCCTTGCCTGTCAGCACGTCGGCCATAGCGGCGGTATCAGGATTCACATCGAGCAGGTCCTCGGCATCGCCGTAGAACTTGATGGCTCTCACGAAGTCCTTAGCGTCGGCAAAGGTGTTGCCCAACCCGGCGTATGCATGAATCATCGTCTTGAAATCCTGTGTTCTTTCGGCCTCGCCACGTAGCGACTCGTATGCCTTCACCGCCCTGTCGTACTGCCCTTTCCAACGGTAAAACTCAGCCAGTACATCAGTGGCATTGCGCTTGTCGTTCATGCTCTGCGCCTTGTTGAGAGCCTCGTGGAACAACTCTTCGGCCTTATTGTCTTGCCCATTATCCCACATCATGCGTCCTATCGCTATCTGACGGTCGGTGGGTGTCTGAGACTTGCCGCTGAGGTCTTGCACCGTAGCGTCGAGCTCTATCCTGTCGCGCATACGCTCACGTGACATCTCGGGCGGCACTGCGCTTGCTATCGTCGCTATGGCTGTGGCCGCTACTATGGTGGTCAGAGTATGGCGCAGGAATCTCATCATGGGGTCTGCTTTTTTATTTCTTGTAAGTGTCTACGTGGCGGTTAACCTTGCTTGGATACAAGTCTCTGAGGTTTATTATGATAGCCGTCTCTTCCACGTCGCCAAACTCATCGTTTATAGCTGTGCCGAACACTTTCATGGAGGGCGACAGCGTCATATAGGCGTTAACAAGGGGTGGGATATTCTCTCCCAACTCACGTACTTTCTTGACGAGGATCTTATAATCCTCTTGAAAGCTGCCAGCCGTGAACACTGCCTTCTCCTCTTCGTCAGTGAGCCCCACCTTCAGAGGGTTATAGGCATAGACAAGGTGGCTCTTGTCGCCAAAATATTTATGCCAGAAGCCCATGATATAGTCGCGGGCGCGGGTGTTGAAATGGGTGTACATCGTGACCTTACCGAAGAAATATGTCACGTCGGGGTGATCTACAGTCAGCGAGCCCAAACCGTCCCACAAGTTGTCGAGGGCGAAAAGACTCTTGGCTCCCATCTTGCTGCTCTGGTACTTAGGCTGTACGAACGAGCGTCCGAGTTCTATCGTCTTTGGAAAATAATCTCTTATGAACTCGTCGGTGAAATGGAACATGTGGGATGTGGCCAGATACTTCACCCCCTCTTGATTTTGTGGTAAATCTTTGCAGAGTATGTATCTGTATCCGCCCAATATCTGCTGGTCTTGTGGATCCCACACTACCAACTGCCTGAATGGGATGTCGGTGGTGTCGTACTCATCAATGTCGAGCGACTTGCCTGTGCCGCCGCCCGCCATTCTGAAAGCCTCCTCGCGCAGACGTCCCACTTCGCGCATCAGTGCTGGCGCCTCGGCAGCCGAGAAGTCGTATATTAAGTTGCCGCCTTTATTCGTGTTACGCACGAAATGCGCCCGAGACAGTTCGCCCATGAGCTCTTCGCGCGATATAGGTTCGGCTATCGGTTCCATCTTAAATCTTACTTTTAATCTGATATTCTCCTTGTGTCGGCAAGCACATCCTGCCGCACCCTACGAAATTAAGGATTTTTGTCGAAAGTTGTTGCCCCATGCCCCTTAATAGCCCTTAAATATACGTGGCCACGCCCCATGCCGAGCATAGCCACACATGCCATTTGGGTGACATTTGCATAACCTTCGTGCCGCATATACCGACCCGACAGAACCGACCCGACGCTTCGGTGCGGAAGGTGTCGTGATTGCTACAATAACGTAATACGCACCATGCCCTGCCTATTATTTGTACCCGCTTCAAATAGCAATTTCCGCTCCAAAATGCAATGTGTAGATTACACTTTTACCCCCCTTTCTCATTACCTTTGCTAACGATGCAGTGAGATATAACTACGCTCGGCAACAACACCATGCAGACCCTCGTGAACATACAAAACGACCTGCTCTCAGAGCTCAAGCCCTGGGTAAAGCGTGGTCTCATGGATCATATAAACTGGAATGACCGGCTCGTCGGCATCAAAGGGTCGCGTGGCATAGGCAAGACCACATTTCTACTGAACTATGCCAAAATGCTCACAGGCAAGGCCAAATGCCTCTATGCTGACCTTAACGACTTCTATTTCGCCAACCGCTCGATAGTCTCCCTTGCCGATGAGTTTGTCAAGACTGGGGGACACACGCTCCTACTCGACCAGGTGTATAAATATCCTGACTGGTCGAAAGAGTTGCGAATATGCCACGATAATTTTCCCGACCTGCACATAGTATTCACAGGCTCGCCCGTCATACGACTTAAGGACGAGAATCCGCATCTACATGGGCTTGTCAACGTGTATAGCCTTGAGGGGTTTTCGTTTAGGGAATACCTCAACTATTCGGCTGGCACTAACTTCCCTGCTGTGTCGCTTAGCGACATACTTGAGCATCATGTTGACATCTGTCGTGACATAGCGCAGAAAGTAAAGCCATTGGCATTTTTCAGCGACTACTTGCGGCATGGTTTCTACCCCTATTTTCTGGGGCAGAAAAACGTATATCCTGACCTTGTCAAGACTATCAACTTGGTGCTCGAGGTCGAGATAAGCTATCTGCAGCAAATAGACATAAAGCTGTTGCCCAAACTTAGAAAGCTGCTCTACACCATTGTGGGTCAGACTCCATTCCAGCCCAACGTCTCGAAGCTTGCCGCTGCCATCGACACCAGCCGTGCCACGGTGATGAACTATATGCTCTACCTGAAACATGCGCGACTGATACACCTGCTCTATCAGATAGGCGACTCGGGCAGCAAGAAGCCGGCGCATATATTCATGCAGAACCCCAACTTGATGTACCTCTGCAACTATGGTGGTGTGGAGCGTGATGCGTTGTACAAGACTTTCTTCTTCAACCAACTTGGATATAGCAATACTGTTGAGCGTGGCCCTATGGGTGACTTCTGCGTCAATGGTGGGCCATGCTTCATAGTAGGCGATGACAGCAAAGCCAAAGCCAACGAGACGACATTCAGGGTCAGGGAGATGATAGAGGTGGGTGAGGGCAACAACATACCACTCTACCTCTTCGGTTTTCTCTATTAGCGTATATCGCGGAAGGCATAAGCCAACCGTCAATATATCAGTTCGATACATTAACTTTTTATTGTTAGCATAGCAAATGGCAAAGGAAAAGAAATTCATCACTTGTGATGGTAACGAAGCCGCCGCGCACATAGCGTATATGTTCACGGAGGTCGCTGCCATCTACCCCATCACCCCCTCCTCGCCTATGGCGGAGCACGTTGACGAATGGGCGGCGCAGGGTCGCAAGAACCTCTTCGGCGACACTGTCTCTGTGCAGGAGATGCAGTCCGAGGGCGGTGCGGCAGGCGCAGTCCATGGTTCGCTCCAGGCAGGTGCGTTGACCACCACCTTCACTGCGTCGCAGGGCTTGCTCCTCATGATTCCTAACATGTATAAGATTGGCGGTGAACTTCTGCCATCTGTATTTCATGTCTCCGCTCGTACCCTTGCCACACATTCTCTCTGTATCTTCGGCGACCATAGCGATGTCATGGCATGCCGCCAGACGGGCTTCGCTATGCTCTGCGAAGGCTCCGTGCAGGAGGTCATGGACCTTGCCGCAGTAGCACACCTCGCAGCTATCAAGACCCGTGTGCCCTTTATCAACTTCTTCGATGGTTTCCGCACGAGCCACGAGTATCACAAGATTGAGATGATGGACATGGAGGAACTCCGTCCACTCGTTGATTGGCAGGCCATCAAGGAGTTCCGTGAGCGTGCCCTCTCACCTGAGCATCCTCAGGCTAAGGGTATGGCCGAGAACCCTGAGACTTTCTTTGCTCATCGTGAGAGCTGCAACCGCTACTATGACGCAGTGCCGGCAGTGGTTGAGCAATATATGGACGAGATCAGCAAGATCACTGGTCGCCAGTACAAGCCTTTCACATACTATGGCGCGCCCGATGCTGACCGTGTGATAATCCTCATGGGCTCTGCCACCGAGGCTGCACGTGAGGCTATCGACTATATGTCGAAGCAGGGCGAGAAGGTTGGTATGGTTAGCGTACACTTGTATCGTCCATTCTCTGTTGAGCGTCTTCTCGCCGCTGTGCCTAAGACAGTTAAGGCTATCGCCGTGCTCGACCGCACCAAGGAACCAGGTTCTGATGGCGAGCCTCTGTACCTCGACGTGAAGGCCGCATTCTATGGCCAGCCAAACGCCCCCGTCATTGTTGGTGGACGTTATGGCCTTGGTTCGTGCGACACCACGCCTACGATGATCACATCCGTATACGACAATCTCAAACTTGCACAGCCTAAGGATCATTTCACGATTGGCATCAACGACGACCTCACTTTCACTTCACTTCCATCGAAGGAGGAAGTACCAATGGGTGGCGAGGGCATGTTCGAAGCCAAGTTCTTCGGTCTCGGTGCTGACGGCACGGTCGGCGCTAACAAGAACTCCGTCAAGATCATCGGTGACAATACCAACAAGCATTGCCAGGCATACTTCTCGTACGACTCTAAGAAATCGGGCGGCTTCACCTGCTCGCACTTGCGTTTTGGTGACAACCCAATACGCTCGACGTATCAGATCAAGACTCCTAACTTTGTAGCGTGCCACGTGCAGGCATACCTCCACATGTATGACGTGACTCGTGGTTTGCAGAAGAACGGTACATTCTTGCTCAACACTATTTGGGAGGGCGACGAACTCGTCAAGAATCTTCCTAACAAGGTCAAGAAGTACTTTGCTAAGAACAACATAACCGTCTACTATATCAACGCCACCAAGATTGCGCAGGAGATTGGGCTCGGCAACCGTACGAACACCATCCTCCAGTCGGCATTCTTCCGCATCACTGAGGTTATTCCCGTAGACCTTGCCGTGGAGCAGATGAAGAAATTCATCGTTAAGAGCTATGGCAAGAAGGGTCAGGACGTGGTTGACAAGAACTACGCGGCAGTGGATCGTGGCGGTGAGTATAAGACCCTCGCTGTCGACCCTGCATGGGCAAATCTTGAGGATGACGCCCCAGTAGTACGCAACGAGCCCGAGTATATCTCGAAGCTTGTCCGTCCAATCAACGCACAGGATGGCGACCTTCTTCCCGTATCGGCCTACAAGGGCATTGAGGATGGCACTTGGGAGCAAGGCACTGCGGCATACGAGAAGCGTGGCGTGGCTACGTTCGTTCCGAAATGGGATGCCTCGAAGTGTATACAGTGCAACAAGTGTGCGTTTGTATGTCCCCACAGCTGTATCCGTCCGTTCGTGCTTGACAATGACGAGAAGGCTGGCTTCAAGGGCGAGACTATCGAGATGAAGGCACCTGCGGCAATGAAGGGCATGCACTTCCGCATTCAGGTGGGCGTGATGGACTGCCTTGGTTGTGGCAACTGCGTTGACGTATGTATGGCCAAGGAGAAGGCTCTCACGATGGTGCCTCTTGAGCCGGAGCTTCCCGAGGCTGCCAATTGGGACTACTGCGTCAAGAATGTCAAGACCAAGCAGGATCTTGTCGACATCAAGGCCAACCCGAAGAACTCGCAGTTCGCTACTCCTCTGTTTGAGTTCAGTGGCGCATGCTCGGGCTGTGGCGAGACTCCATACGTCAAGCTCATTGCTCAGTTGTTTGGCGACCGTCAGATGGTGGCTAACGCTACTGGTTGCTCGTCTATCTACTCTGGTTCCATACCGTCGACGCCATATACCAAGAACGAGAAGGGTCAGGGTCCTGCATGGGCTAACAGCCTCTTCGAGGACTTCGGTGAGTTTGGCATGGGCATGGTGCTTGCCAACAAGAAGATGAGGGCTCGCATCCAGCGTCTGCTCGAGCAGATGATGGAGTCGGATAAGGTCAGCGACGACTATAAGGCAGCAGCCAAGGAGTGGATTGAAAATCAGAATGATGCTGAGGGCAGTAAGAAGGCAGCGGCTAAGCTCATCCCCGAGATTGAGAAGAGCGCAGCGGCTGGATGCCCTGTATGCCAGCAGCTTTCGGAGTTGTCGCACTATCTCGTAAAACGCAGCCAGTGGATTATCGGTGGCGACGGCGCATCGTACGACATCGGTTATGGTGGTCTCGACCATGTGCTTGCCTCGGGCGAGGATGTCAACGTGTTTGTCATCGACACGGAGGTCTACTCCAACACGGGTGGTCAGTCATCGAAGGCTACGCCTATTGCGGCAGTGGCACAGTTCGCTGCGGCTGGTAAGCGTATCAAGAAGAAGGATCTTGGTTTGATGCAGGCCACCTACGGCTACGTATATGTGGCACAGATAGCTATGGGCGCTGACAATGCACAGTGTCTGAAGGCTATCCGCGAGGCTGAGGCTTATCCAGGACCATCGCTCGTCATTGCCTACGCTCCATGTATCAACCACGGCCTCAAGGCTAAGGGCGGCATGGGCAAGAGCCAGGATGAGGAGAGAAGAGCCGTGGAGTGTGGTTACTGGCACCTGTGGCGCTTTGATCCGCGTTTGGCCGAGGAGGGCAAGAACCCATTCCAGCTTGACTCGAAGAAGCCTAACTGGGATAAGTTCCAGGAGTACCTGGATGGTGAGGTTCGTTTCCTCTCACTTCGCAAGGCACTGCCCGAGAAGGCTGACGAGCTCTATGCCGCCACGAAGAAGGCTGCACAGGAGCGTTATTCTACGTACGTGCGCCTGAGCCGTATAGACTACTCGCAAGAGATAGAGCTGTAGGCTGAAGGTAGAACTGATAATTAATTTCCCCCTGCTCTTGAAAGAGAGCAGGGGGAATTTTTTTTAGAGGCAGGTATAAAGGGATGTGAGGAATGGTCTTGCAGGTTAGTTACGGTTGGAGAATCTGGGTTGAAACGTTGCAGAGAATGTCTCGCCCCCTACTGCGAATTGCGGAAGTGGGGCGAGATGTGGTGTGGTGAAGGAGGGGTTTATTTTCTCTCTGCTCCCATTTTGTAGACTATTTGCTTGATTTGGGCGGCTTCGTCTTTTGGGTTTTTGCCGACGAGGGATTGGTAGGGGATGGGGGTGCCGAAGATGACGTCGATGTGTTTGCCTTCTTGCTTGTACATTTCGTCGGGGAGGTAGAGCATCTCGATATTGAATTTTATGCCGAGTGCTTTTCGGATTTTGGCGAGATTGTAGAAGAAGTTGCTGTTGCGGCCGGTGATGTAGACGGGTATTATGTCGCGTTGTGTCTCGACGGCTTTGGAGACGAAGGACTTTTTCCATTCGAGGTCCATGATTTGCCCTTTTTGTTTGCGGGAGCATAGTCCGGCTGGGAACATGAGCATCTGGGCGTCGCTTCTGAAGGCTTGGTCCAGGAGTTCGACGGCATGTCGTCCGGTGGTGCCGGTCTTGTTGACGGGGAGGAATATGTCGGAGAAGTTTTTGAGGAAGAGGAGCATGTCGTTGACGGGGAACTTGAGGTCTTTGAATTTCTTGCCGACGGCGCTTATGAGAGCCATGCCATCGAGTCCTCCCATGGGGTGATTGGAGGCGAATATGAAGCGTCCTGTGTCGGGGATGTTGTCGAGGCCGTAGATGTCCATCGTGGCTTTGAATTTGCGGAGGATGTCGTCGGCGAAGTCTATGCCACGGCAGTTACGTCGGGAGACGATGTAGTCGTTTATGTCGTCTTGGTGTATGGTGCGTTTGAGGTAGTTGACGATGATGCGCGGCACTTTGGTGCCTTTGCTTTTGGCGGCTATTATCTTGTCGACGTCGATGGTGAGGGTTTGCCGTGCCTCTTCTTCGGATATGTCGGTGTTGGCCATGTCTTGTTGTTTTATTGTTGCAAATATACGCACCGTTTGTGTATAAGCCTTGGCGTTGTGGCATGAAAAATCCCCCGTCTTCGTGTTGAAGGCGGGGGATGTATTGCAGTGTTAAGCTACGCGCTTAGTTCTTTGCGATGACACGAGCCATCTCGCAGCACTTGTTGGAGTAGCCCCACTCATTGTCGTACCAAGAGAGAACCTTAACGAAGGTTGGGTCGAGGACGAGGGTCTTGTCGGCGTCGAAGATGGAGGTGTGGGGATCGTTGCGGAAGTCGGTGGAGACGACAGCTTCCTCGGTGTAGCCGAGTACGCCCTTGAGTTCGCCCTCAGAAGCGGCCTTCATTGCAGCGTTGATAGCGTCCTTGTCGGCGGGCTTCTCGAGCTCGACGGTGAGGTCGACGATGGATACGTCGGAGGTGGGGACGCGGAGAGAGATGCCAGTGAGTTTGCCGTTGAGGACAGGGAGTACCTTGCCTACAGCCTTAGCAGCACCGGTAGAAGAGGGGATGATGTTCTCGAGGATGCCACGGCCACCGCGCCAATCCTTCTTAGAGGGGCCGTCGACGGTCTTCTGAGTAGCGGTAGCAGCGTGAACAGTGGTCATGAGGCCGCGCTTGATGCCGAAGGTGTCGTTGAGGACCTTGGAGATAGGAGCGAGGCAGTTGGTGGTGCAGCTTGCGTTGGAGATGATCTTCTGGCCAGCGTAGGTTTTGTCGTTAACACCGTAGACGAACATAGGGGTAGCGTCCTTAGAAGGAGCAGACATGATGACCTTCTTGGCGCCAGCCTTGAGGTGAGCGGTTGCGAGCTCCTCAGTGAGGAAGAAGCCGGTGGACTCGATGACTACGTCAACGCCGAGTGCGCCCCAAGTGATGTTGGCGGGATCTTTCTCAGCGAAGACTTGGATCTTCTTGCCGTCGACAACCATGAAGTTGCCCTCGACCTTGATGTCGTGGTTGAAACGACCGTGTACGGAGTCGTACTTGAGCATGTAGGCGAGGTAGTCAGGGTCGAGGAGGTCGTTGATGCCTACAACCTCGAGGTCCTGGTTGAAGTTCTCGACAGCAGCACGGAAGACCATGCGGCCGATGCGGCCGAAGCCATTGATACCAATCTTAATCATTTCTGTAGATTTGAATTATAATGATTTTTTATCTTGTCTGTTATTGTTATGTCTTGTGGGCTATGGGCCTTGAAGTCACGCGAAGGTAGCATAAAAAAAGGAACGGGCAAAGACCCATCCCCTAAGCTCTTTATGCGACGTTAGCTGGCAGAGAGTTAGACTGAACGAGGCTATAGGCAGGGCATTCTTGTGTGCTGCCGCAAGATGTCAGCAAAGTGCCGGCTATGGCTAACGAGGCTATAAGCAACATTAACTTCTTCATAACTGCTTATTATTTTGACCGCTAAGTTAAACAAATAGTTTATTGCCGGGGGATAACATTGGGTTAAATAATCTTACGCCATGTTATGTTTGCCCGGTTGTTGGTTTATTTTACGAGGGCGTGAGGGGGAAGGTTTCAGTGCGTGGCGAGTTCGCATCCGCCGAAACGTGGTTTCTTATGGCTCCAGCTTCGTCCTGTGCCGCACGAGGCGAGGAGGATGAGGCAGGCGAGGAGCAGTGTGGTCAGGGGAAATAATCTGTTACGCTTCATTGTAAAAGCATTAATTTAACGTCGGCAAATCTAACAAAAGTATCAGATATAGCAATATGGAGAGCGTCGGAAAGGGTGACCGGTTGTTGTTGTTGGGCTTGGTGGCAGTGGCATTGGCGTTGCCTATGGCGACTATTGTGAGCATACCGTCGCCGTTGCTTGAGAGGCCGACATCGGTTGTGGCGTATTCGGTTGAGGGGGAGTTGCTTGCGGCACAGATAGCGAGTGACGGGCAGTGGCGTTTTCCGTTGTCGGACAGTGTGCCGGGGCGATATGCCCGTGCGCTTGTGGCGTATGAGGACAAGAGGTTTTGGGAGCATAATGGGGTGGATTTGATAGCGATAGCGAGGGCGGCGAGGGCGGACTTGTCGCAGGGGAGGGTGGCTCAGGGGGCATCGACGATCACGATGCAGGTGGCTCGTATGGCGTATGGGAACAGGCCGAGGACGGTAGGGAACAAGCTATTGGAGATGATGACGGCGTTGGGGTTGGAGTTGACACGGACGAAGGCGGAGATATTGGCGTTGTATGCGGCGAATGCGCCTATGGGTGGGAATATAGTGGGTTTGCAGGCGGCGTCGTGGAGGTATTTTGGGCGGAGGCCGGGTGAATTGACGTGGGCTGAGGCGGCATTGCTGGCGGTGTTGCCGAACGCTCCGGCACGGGTGCACGTGGCGAGGAACAGGGATCGGCTGAAGAGCAAGCGTGACCGTTTGTTGCTGAAGTTGTATGGGAATGGGGAGATAGACGAGTCGACGTATGAGTTGTCGGTGGCGGAGCCGTTGCCTACGGAGCCGCACCCGATAGACAACGATGCGCCGCAGTTGCTGAACAGGCTTGCCACGCGGTATAGGGGGCAGTCGGCGACGACGATCAGCGCGATGATGCAGAACAGGGTTCAGGCGATAGCGGATCAGTATTCGGAACAGTATGCGTTGAACAAGATAAACGACATAGGCGTATTGGTGGCGGAGATTGAGAGTGGGGACATATTGGCGTATGTGGGTAACGCGTCGAGGGAATCGCCAACGTCGATGGTAGATAACGTGACGTCGGAGCGGTCGACGGGCAGCACGTTGAAGCCGATATTGTATGCCACGATGTTGACGGCCGGGGAGATGACGCCGCGCAGGATATGGGCAGACACGCCGTTGGACATTAACGGGTTCACGCCTCAGAACTATAACCATGATTATCGTGGGGCGGTGCAGGCTGACGAGGCATTGACCCGGTCGCTAAACGTGCCGTTGGTGCGTATGCTGACGGCGCATAATATAGGGCGTTTTTTGTCGGACTTGCGGCAGATTGGTGCGACGACGATGACGAGGAGTCAGGATTATTATGGGGCGTCGCTCATATTGGGCGGGGCGGAGACGACGTTGTTGGACTTGTGCGGGATGTATGCGAACATGGCTCGGCATCTGAACCATTACAATGTGGATCCGAGTGTTGTGGAGCGGCCGTTGGAGGATTATCGTCCGTTGCGGCTGACGAGGGAGGGGTTGTGGGCGGTGCCGGAGCGTGTGTCGTCGGCCACGCCGCCATCGCCTGCGGCTATTTGGCACACGTTTGAGGCGATGTCGAACTTGAATCGTCCGGAGGAGGAGGCGGATTGGCAGACGTTCTCGTCGATGAAGAGGGTGGCGTGGAAGACTGGGACGAGTTATGGAGGGCGTGACGCGTGGGCGGTGGGGTTGACACCGACTCATGTGGTGGGTGTGTGGGTGGGTAACTCTACGGGGGAGGGGCGTGCGGGGTTGACGGGCGTTGGGTATGCTGCTCCGGTGATGTTTGACGTGTTCACGATGTTGCGTGGCGGGCGGTGGTTTGAGGAGCCGTATGATGACGAGGAGGAGGTTGTGGTGTGTCGGAGTAGCGGGATGGTGGCGTCGGGTGTGTGTGGAGCGGTGGACACTGTGCGGTTGCCGCGTGGGTGCGTGTCGACTGTGGGGTGCCGGTATTGTCGGCTGGTGCATTTGTCGGGGGATGGTAAGTGGCAGGTGAACACGAGTTGCGCGTCGGCGGGTGATATACGGACGGAGTCGCGTTTTGTGTTGCCGGCGCGGATGGAGTATTATTACAGGAGGTATCATACGGATTATGAGGTGTTGCCGCCGTTGCGGAGTGATTGCGCGTCGTCGTCGCAGAAGCGCATAGCGGTGATATATCCGCATCATAACCAGACGATAGTCAGGACTCGGGCGTTTGACGGCACGTTGCAGGGGGTGGTGTGTGAGGCGGCGGCGCCGTCGGGGATGACGTTGTATTGGCATTTGGATGATGAGTATTTGTCGTCGACGACGCGTGACCATCAGGTGTTGGTGAGTCCGTCGGTGGGGGAGCATAGGTTGACGATAGTGTCGGGGGATGGTCAGACATCGACTGTGTACTTCAGGGTGGAGTGAGCGGGGTAGGGGAGTGGGAGAGTGAGGCGGAAATGTTAATTGTGGAGGGAGGGGTGTGGTATTAGCTGAAAAAGCATACCTTTGGAAAGTACATATTCAGTTAAACAGTAAACAATCACCCCATGACAGCACCCAAGACATTATGGAGCATGGCTATTGCCACGTTCCTGGCAATCATTACATCGTTGTTCTGCGCCTGCTCGGAGAGGCAGGTTTCCTCGTACAATCCTAATGTGGACGGTTTCACGTCGGGTCTGGTATCTTGTTCTGAGAGCATAGTGCTCGTTCTGTCGAAAGATGTGGACGAGGAGAGGCAGAAGAGTGTAGACCTGAGCGAGCTGATCAGTTTGTCGCCGTCGGCGGAGGGGCGTGTGTCCTTTGCTGATGCTCGTACGGTGGTGTTCACGCCGTCGGTGGCGTTGGAGCGCAGCACGCAGTATACGGTCACGGCGGACATTGGGGCGTTGTTCCCGGATGTGGAGGATGAGTATCGTACGTTTGTCTTTGACATCAAGACGAGGCCTCTGTATTATCAGGGTTATCTTGACGGGATGGAGGAGAAGGAAGATAACGTGTATGCCATCACATTCAACATTGTGACATCGGACGGTGAGGTTGCGGCGACTGTGGAGAAGAGCGTTGTGGCGTCGATAGGGGATGCCACGTGGGAGCATGGTGACGGGATGCGTCATACGATGACGGTGGAGGTTAAGGCCGTCAGGGCGAGGCAGACGTTGACCCTTGTGGTGTCGGATGAGAAGGGTGCGAACCGGGAGCTTGTCAGCACGGAGGTGCCGTCGAGTGATGAGATGTCGGTGATGAGTGTGCAGATGCGGAATGGAGACGTGTCGTTTGTGGAGGTGACGTTCTCGAAGCGTCTCAGTGAGAAGCAGGATATGAAGGGGTTGGCGTATATCGTGGATAATGAGGGAGAGACGGTGGACGTGGTGGGTAACACGTTGCGGTTGTATCCTGACGCGAATAAGAGGGGGACGGTTGAGGTGTTCTTGTCGTCGGCTATTAAGAGCCGTACGGGGGCGAATCTTGGGGAGGATAAGAGGGTGCAGGTGTCGATTGATTTGTCTAAGCCTCAAGCTACGTTCACCACGGAGAATGTGATAGTGCCACTCACGGAGAATGTGAGTGTGCCGTTTCGTGCGATATATATGCGCGGTGTGCGGGTCAAGGTGTATAGGGTGTACTCGGACAATGTGGTCAGTATGCTTAGCGAGAATAGGCTTGATGGGAGTAGCAGCTTGGCTCGGTATGGTCGTCCTGTGGCGGTTAAGACGATATTGTTTGACGCGGGGATCGATCTTCAGGATTGGCACACATATTCTCTTGACCTTACGGGGATGTTCAAGGCGGAGCCTGGTGCGATGTATCATATAGTGCTTGACACTCCTATGGAGCTTTCGGCGTGGCCAAACGTTGGGGGTGGCCAGAAGAGCCTGGAGGAGCTGGAGAGGGAGGACAAGGTGATACTTGCGCAGCTAAACACGAAGTTTGACAGTGGAGACATTTGGTTCTCGGATGACTATTACGATTGGGACGAGTATGAGTGGGAGGAGAGTAGTGACCCATCGAAGGCGTCGTATTACATGAACCTTGACCGGAGCAGTCGTAATGTGCTTGCCACGAACATAGGGTTGTCGGTGTTTATGGACGATGGCAATGAGGTGAAAGTCGTGGCGTTGGATTTGCTTTCGGCGGAGCCTATGGCGGGCGTCACGGTCAAGGCGTATAACTTTCAGAAACATGTTATAGGCACGGCGAAGACCAATGAGGAGGGAGTAGCCGTTGTTGTGCCGATGGAGAACAATGGGCGCGTGTTCTATATAGAGGGCATCAATGGTGATGACCATTCGTATTTGCGGACTAAGCTTGCGGAGGGTTTGTCGACGAGTTCGTTCGACGTGTCGGGTGCTGAGACGCATGCTGGGGGTATCAAGGGGTTCATATATGGCGAGCGCGGGGTGTGGCGGCCTGGTGACACGCTTCATATAGCGTTCATGCTTCAGGATCCTCAGGGCAAGTTGCCGTCGAGCCATCCTGTGACTCTTGAGGTTACGAACACTCTGGGTCAGCTTGTGTCGCAGCAGACGCGGAAGGGTGGGGAAATGGGTCTCTATACGTTCAGCGTGCCTACTGCCGAGGGGGCGGTTACTGGTTCGTGGAGTGCCAAGGTCTCGGTGGGGGGTGTGACGTTCAAGAAGCGTCTACGTGTTGAGACAATTAAGCCTAACCGTCTCAAGATAGACGTTGCCGTTCCGTCGATGGTAGCGAGGGGTCAGGTGTTGCCGTTGCATGCGGAGTGGCTCACGGGGGCTAAGTCGGGGGGTCTTCGTTATGAGACGGAGGTCACTATGGAATCTACCGAGACGGTGTTCAGCAAGTGGCCTGGTTATGTGTTTGACGATCCGACGAGGACATATTCGACTAGCGAGGTGAAGCTTTCGTCGGGGCTTACGGATGCGGATGGTGACGCGAGTGTGACGTTTAATCCTGGCAGCTGTGTGGATGTGCCAGGGATGCTCCGTGGGAATATTGTGACGCGGGTGTATGAGCCGAGTGGAGAGTTCAGTACGGACTCGCGGTTTGCGCTTGTGTCGCCATACGACTCGTATGTGGGGATACTGAATCCTCAGCCTGACAGGACGCGGCTTGCCACTGGTTCGGACCACACTATCACGGTGGCGACGGTGGACAAGAATGGCAGGGCGTTGAGGGGGGAATCTATAGAGGTCGAGGTTTATGAGATGTCGTATTACTGGTGGTGGAGCGCGACGGATGAGCTTGCCAACTTCAACTCTGGCAGATATCTTAAGCCAGTCAGGACGTATAACCTTGTGTCGGGCGGAGATGGGAAGGCGACGTTCAGGTTGAACTTTGCTGACAAAGACTGGGGGACATATCTTGTGCGTGCGAGCGACGGTGGGAGCGGGCATTCGGCGAGCCTGTTGACGTATTTTGACTGGCCAAGCATGTATTATCGGACACGGGAAGGCGGTGAGAGCTCGACACAGCTCACGGTGAAGACGGATAAGGAGGAGTATAAGGTTGGGGAGAAGATGACGTTGTCGTTCCCGTCGTCGGCTGGGGCACGGGGTATTATAAATTTGTGTCGTGGGGGGAGCATGATAGCGACGAAGATGGTGGATTGCACGGCGGGGCAGACGTCGGTGGAGATAGACGTGACGCGGGAGATGACGCCAAATGTGTATGCGTTTGTATCGATGGTTCAGCCATATAACCAGACGACTAATGACGCGCCTATACGATTGTATGGCGTGGCACAGGCGTTGGTGTCGTCGGATGAGACTCATTTGAGTCCTGTGGTGACGTCGTCGGATGAGTTCAGGCCGATGACGAAGGCGAAGGTCACTGTTGAGGAGAAGGATGGCAAGCCTATGTCGTACACGTTGGCGGTGGTGGATGAGGGGTTGTTGGACTTGACGCATTTCAGTACGCCTGACGCGTGGTCGTCGTTTTACGCGCGTCAGGCATTGGGAGTGTCGTTGTGGGATGTATATAACCAGGTGGCGGGGGCGTATGGGGGGCGTATAGAGCAGCTGTTCAGTATTGGTGGAGACGTGGATTTGCTGGGCAGTGCGCCTAAGGCGATAGTGAACAGGTTTACGCCGATGGTGTATTTTGGCGGGCCTTTTACTCTTGAGAAGGGGGAGAGGCGTGTTCATGAGGTGGCTATACCGAACTATGCGGGGCGGGTGCGTGTGATGGTTGTCGCCACGGACGGGAGGGCGTGCGGCAGTGTGGACAAGAGCGTCAAGGTGAGCAAGCCGGTGATGTTGTATGGGACTATGCCACGTCAGATTGGTGTGAAGGACTTTGCGACGGTGTCGGCGACGGTTTTGGCGGACAGGGGGGTTGGTGATGTCGAGGTTAAGATAAGCGCCACGGGTGGGGTCAAGGTTGTTGGGGAGAGCGAGCAGACGGTGAATTTCAGTAAGGAGGGTGACAGGACGGTGCTGTTTGAGATAGAGGCTGGCGAGGAGGCTGCGGAGTCGACGATCAGCATTGAGGCGAGGAGCGCATCGGACAAGGCGGAATATGCGACGAAGTTGAGAGTGCGCCATGCGGGGCAGACGATGTTGTTGGCAGAGAACGTTGTGATAAAGCCGGGGAAGGAGTGGGTGTCGGAGTTGAAGGCTAAGCAGGGCAAGGTTGAGGGCGTGATGGTGGAGCTTGGGACGCAGAAGCCTCTTAACGTGGCGTCGCGCGTGTATGAGCTTGTGCAGTATCCTCATGGGTGTGCGGAGCAGAAGACCTCGAAGGCGTTGTCGCAGCTATATCTTGATATGTTTGCGGAGCTGTCGGGCGGGCAGAGGGCAGAGGTTGAGGCTAATGTCAAGTCGGTGATAAGCAGGTTGTATGAGCATGTGACGTCGGAGGGTGGCATGGCGTATTGGAGTGGGGGGTCGGATCCGAGTTTCTGGTGTTCGGCATACGTGTATATATTTTTGACGGAGGCGGAGAACCGCGGTTATTATGTGCAGTCGAACGTCAAGAAGAATCTTTCGGAGTATCTTAGGAAGAAGATAAGCACGAAAGACGAGAGGAATAGCGCGCTTGCGCTGTATGGGCTTGCGCTTGGCAACAGGGCGAACCTGTCGTTGATGAACAGTTTGCGGGAGCGGCTGAACTCGAAGGCACAGCGGGAGAGTGACGGTGAGGCTTATAATCTGCTTGCGGCGGCGTATGCCCAGGCGGGGTATAAGAAGGAGGCGTCGGCATTGCTTAGGGCCGGGGGCGAAGGTGGCACGCCGTCGAGGCTTTTGGCGGAGACTCTGACGGAAGACGCGAACGCCTTGAATACGGCAGAGGCGTTACGGTTGAGGCTTGTGTCGGATAGGTGGATGAGCACGTATGAGACAGGCACTACGCTGATGGCGTGGTCGCATTATGCGCAGAAGAGGCAGGCGGCGAATATGCTCGAGGCGACGGTGTATGCCGACAAGGAGAGGTTGGCGTCGGTTGAGACGAAGAAGAGTACGTGGAACTCGGCTATTGACGCCACGGCGAAGAGCGTAAGGATTGAGAATGAGGGCGATGGTGATATATTCGCCACTCTCAGCACGACGGCACAGATTGGGCAGGGGCGAGTGCAGGCGGCGGATAATGGGCTACTGATAGAGGTGAGTTATGTTGACGATAGTGGCTCTCCGATGTCGCCCGCCCTTATGCAGGCTGGGGAGGTGTATGGCGCTATGGTCGTGGTGCGCAACACGTCGGGGCGTGATCTTGAGCATGTGGCGGTGACGTTTATCGTGCCGGCCGGTGTTGAGATATTGGGTGTGGAGCGTGGGGAGTTGTGCTCGTATGTGGATGTGCGGGATGACCGTGTGATGTTTTATGCGGATGACCTTAAGATTGGGAAGGCGTTTTATATTGGAGCCAAACTTAGCGCGACATACGCCGGTCAGTATTACCAGCCGGCTATTACCGCCGAGGCGATGTATGACAACAGGGTCAACGGCTCGACGGATAGCGGCGAGGTGACGATCAGGTAGTGCCGCGAGGCGAACGGAAGAGCGGGAGGCGTGTGTGCGTCTTCCGCTCTTTTTGGTTATAAGCTAAGGGGGATTGTGGTGTGGGTATTCGTCACACTCACGACTGGGAAATGGGCGATGCGGGAGGTTGGCGTGATGTGGAAATTTGGAGAAAGGGTGTGGAATTGGTTAAAAATTTGGGTTGTGGGATTTTTTTGGAATCTCACGAGAAAGAGAGATCGAGTGGTGATGCTTCGGGTATGCTTTTTTTATGCTTCATTGAATAATCATTGTAGGAGTTTGGTGGGAGTTTGGCAGGAGTTGGTGGGGTGTTGCGCCTATTGGTTTAGACTTCTACCACTTTGGAGAGCGAATAGTACCAGAGGTAGGCTTTGATGTTGTTGAAACCTGCGTTGTGTAGCCATTGTTTGTATTGCGAGACTTGCGCTATGTGCTCGTCGCGTTGTCGGTGTCCGAATTTGTAGTCGACTATCACGGTGTTGTTGTCGTTGCGCATGATTCTATCGGGTCGTAGTCGTTTGTCGGGTCCGACCATGGCGGTTTCGGCCCACACGTTGGTCATGGAGCCGTCGAACCAGGGTTTGACTTGGGGGCTGGTCAGGCGTTGGTTTAGTTCGTCTTCCATGCTGTCGACATCGGAGTCGAGCAGAAGGCCTTGCGCGACGGCGTTGAGGATGGCGTTGTGGATGTCGTTGGTGGTGCGTATTTGCTCGAGTATGCCGTGCATTGTGAGTCCGTAGCTTACCATGTCGACGCCTCGTTCGTATTCGACCATCTCTACTTGAGTGTTGACGGAGGGGTTGTCGCTGGGCATGAATATGCGGTTCATGGACACGTCGATTATTTCGTCGTGTTGCGTGGTGGAGCCGGAGCGCATTTGGAGGGATCCTACTTTGGCGGTCAGTGCGGATGCGGCGATTGGGGCGCCGTTGTTGTCGGCGGATTGGATGTCTTGTTCGTGGATGTTGATGCCGGTATTGGGGTCTATGAGGCGGATGGCGTTGGAGAGGTATGTGGCCATTGTGCCGACTGAGTCCTTTTTGTCGTTCTTGGTGTTGACGCCCCATAGCATCAGGATGTCGGTAGGCCTGGTTAGGGCTACGTACATGAGGTTGAGGTTGTCCTCGAAGTTGGCACGGGTTTCTTGTGTGTATTCGTCGGAGTAGAGGCTATTCTGCAAGTCTTTCTTGATGAAGTTCACGGGTAGTTTTTTGCCGTGCCATACGTTGTTTTGGAGGTTTAGTTTATCGGCAGGCACCCATAGGAGTTGCTTCCACGACGATCTGTTTATTATCTTCCAACCAGCGTAGGGGATAAGAACGGCCTTGAATTCGAGTCCTTTGGACTTGTGGATAGTCATGATACGCACAGCGTCCTCTCCGCTTGTCGCGCTCACGACCCAAGAGTCCTCCTTGTCGTCGACCAGTTCGACGAAAGCTTCGATGGTGCATATACCGTTGGCGATAGCGTCGCGCATGTTCTGCATCAGGGCGTCGATGTAGGGCATGTCGCGTTCGGACATATCCTTTGGCATCATGTTTATTAGTGCTCCGCCGGTCTCGAGTAGGTCGAGTCCTCTGAGAGCCTCGATTTTGGTGGCCCAATGCTCTTTGTTGGCGGGCCAGTTGTTGGCCAGTTGGTCGGCGGTCTGGCCGGTCAGGGCGAGTATGGCGGAGAATAGTGGCGCGTCTTCGCCGGTGGAGAGGTATCTCATGGCGTCGGCCATGAATTGTGTGGCGTTGTTGCTCATGACGAGCAGTGAGTCTTCGGACATGACGGCGATGTCATTGTGGCAAAGTTCTTTGACTATGCCGACGCTGTCTTGTCTGTTGCGCACGAGAATGCACATATCGGAGTAGAGGTAGTTGTAGTCGTTGTGTAGTTGTTTTATGGCGTTTAGTACGTCGGAGCATATATGGTTGTCCCAGTCTTTGTTGGTGCCGCTTAGGGATTTATCGCCGATGTTGAGGATTGTCAGCATAGCGTAGCCTCCGTTGCCTTTGTGCGGAGTTTGGCGGTTCTCGCTATACATGGCGGTCATTGTGTCGGTTGCGTTGGGCGGAGGGGCTATGGCGTTGTCCATCACTTTGGGCAGGATGTCGAACAGGGCGTTGTTCATAGTGACGATTTCGCTTTTGCTACGGTAGTTGTCGGTGAGAGGACGGTGGCGCGCCTCGTTGAAGTCGCTTTCTATGCGTTGTCCTAAGAGTCGCCAGTCACCTTTTCGGAAGCGGTAGATGCTCTGCTTGACGTCGCCGACTATGAGGCAGTCGTGTCCCTCGGCGAGACTATTACGGAGTAGAGGTTCGAAGTTCTCGTATTGTGTGCGGCTTGTGTCTTGGAACTCGTCGATCATTATGGTGTCGTATCGTGCGCCGTATTTTTCGTAGATGAAGGGGACTGAGCAGCCGTCGATTAGTTCACGTAGCATCTCGCCGGATGTGCCGAGGCTGTGGATGTTGCAACGTTCTTCGACATTGGAGATGTTACGAGCTAAATCGCCCATCACGGCGATGGTGTCGAGGTGTTTTATGACGGCTGTTAGTGCGTTGTACTCATTTTGGAGAGGTATGGCGTTGTCTTTGATGCGTTGCATTGCGGCTTTGAAGGAGGTGGTGTCGCCTTTAGTGGTGGAAATCACGTGATTATCCTTCAGTTCAGTAAGCTTTTCAAAAGCCGACGTAATCCACTCACCCTCCCTCGTCTCGTCCTCTTCCAATTTTCTTTTTGGCCTCTTGTCGAGCATTTTTTGGGGGTAGGTATTACCATGCAGACCTACAATTTGGCATCTGTCTTGCTCCATTGCCAACTCGTCGGCCAGTTCTACTAAGTTGATGTAGCACCGTTCTATCCTTGTTTTGAGCTCCGTACGTAGGTCTTGCAGATGCTCTCGCGTCAAGGTTTCCTTGTCTCTCAGGTATTCGCCGGCGTCGCTTAGTAGCAGTTTGCCCATACTCTTGATGTCGCCTTCCACGTTCCATGACTTCTGCTCGCCCATTCGTGCTTGGATCATGTCGACCAGGTGCGAGCATAGGTCTTTGTTGTCTCTGAGTTCCTCCATTAAGTCGGTCATCGCACTTGCCACCACGTCGTCGTTGTCGAGCGAGACCATGTAGTTGGCTGTGAGGCCTTGTTCGAAGGCGAAAGAGCGAAGTACTTGTTGCACGAACTTGTCTATCGTGCTGACGGAGAAACGTCCGTAGTCGTAAAGTACGCCACGTAGGGCCATTCGGCATCGGTCTATGAGGGTGTTCTTGTCCAGGCCGGTAGACTTCATGTGGTGGTCTATCAGTGCCTTTCGTTTGTCGCTGCTGTCATTCTCGTTGGTTATCAGGTGGAGGTCGCCCACTATTCTCTCCTTCATCTCGGCTGTGGCCTTGTTTGTGAAAGTAACCGCTAATAGATGGTCGTAGGACAGGGGGTCTCGTGCCAGTAGGTCTATCACTGTACGTGCCAGTGTGTAGGTCTTTCCTGAGCCCGCTGATGCGGAGTATACATTCAATTCTGACATAGCCTATTAGTTTTATTTTGTATAGCCCTCACTTGTCATCCACTGTGCCAGTTCTCGTCCCCTGCGTAGGCCTTCGGCGTATAACGCCTCCAGTGCCTCCGCGTCGCGTGTTGTTCTTCCCACCCCGTACATGCACTCTGGTCGCACCACCTTCGCCACGCCCTCGTTCTCGAGTAGTTTCAGCCTGTCCAGCTGTCTGTTGTATCTCTCTCCACGGCTCTGCAATGCCTCGCGTAGCAGTGGGTATTCCTTGTATACCCGTCCTGGCATCCATACCCTTTTCTCGCTCTTCCTATAGCCGGCGTCCTTTGTCGACACCACTACTACGCGTTTGCAGCCGTCAGTCAACGCCTTGTCGAAGGGTATCGAGTCGGCCACGCCACCATCAACCATCGGTATGCCGTCGATGTGCCATTTAGGGCATAGCAAAGGTAAAGAGCAGCTTGCGCGACTTGCGTCGACGAACCGTCCAAAGTCCTTATTTTCCTCTGTGTATACGGCTTTGCCAGTCATGGCGTTTGTTGACACTATCACAAAGCGGCTGCCGCATTGGGCATACGTCTCGAAATCGAATGGATAATATTTCTGCTCAACCTCGTTGAATATGAAATCCAGGTCTATCACCCCTTGTCCTCTCAGTACTGACCGTAATCCGACGTATGGGCGTACGGTGTGCATGTCAATGTCGATATACCTGTTGCGGCCCCTCTGCCGTGCCAGATATACGCATCCGTTGCTTGCCCCTGCTGATGTCCCTATCACATACGGGAATGTCACCCCATAGTCCAATAGCGCATCGCATACACCTGCTGTGAACACGCCACGCATGCCCCCGCCCTCAAGCACCAAGCCTATCTCGTACATCTATCTCTCGTTTGTCTTATGTCACGAATTTATACTTTTTCTGCGACATCCATAGCCACCTTGATGTATGAACTTTATACCTAACGTATATTTCCCAATTAAAATTGTTAGTTGTGCGCTTTGTTTGAATATTAATTCGTAACTTTGAGGTATTAAAAACAAACAGATGTCCAATCTCTTCATTCCAAAAGGCTATAAACCCCTGCTCGATCTCCGAGAGACCGAAATGGGCATCCACTACATCAAAGACTTCTTCCAGCAGAATCTCAGCGCCGAGTTGCGTCTCCGCCGAGTCACCGCCCCCCTCTTCGTACTTAAGGGCACGGGACTCAACGACGACCTTAACGGCGTGGAGCGACCTGTCGGCTTCCCCATAAAAGACCTTGGTGACCGTCAGGCGGAAGTCGTGCATTCCCTTGCCAAGTGGAAACGGATGATACTCGCTGACTATCATATTGAGAAGGGCTATGGCATTTATACTGACATGAATGCCATCCGTTCGGACGAGGAGCTCGACAACATACACTCGCTGTATGTCGACCAGTGGGACTGGGAGATGGTTATGCCCGATGCATCACGGAATATTGAGTATCTCAAGAATGTCGTCACACGTATCTACGGCGCGATGAAACGTACAGAGTATATTGTTTGTGAGCATTACCCGCAGATACGTCCGCAGCTTCCTGACGCCATTCATTTTGTCCACTCTGAAGACCTTGCCGCCCAATATCCCAACCTCACACCAAAGGAGCGTGAGGACAAGGTGACCAGGGAATATGGCGCTGTGTTCATAATGGGCATAGGTGGTCCTATCAATGGTGGTGAGCCACACGATGGGCGAGCACCCGACTATGACGACTGGAGCACACCTACCGCTGATGGGCATCATGGTCTCAATGGTGACATACTCGTCTGGAACGACGTCCTCGGTCACTCTTTTGAGCTCTCGTCTATGGGCATACGTGTTGATCAGGACGCCCTACTCCGTCAACTTGATGCCCGCGGTGCACAAGACCGTAAGCAACTATATTTCCATAAGCGTCTGCTTGCGGGCGAATTACCACAATCCATAGGCGGTGGTATTGGTCAGTCTCGGCTCTGCATGTTCTATCTCCGCAAGGCGCATATTGGTGAGATACAGGCTTCTATCTGGCCTGACTCCATGCGTCAACAATGCGCTGAGGCCAATATTCCCCTGATTTAACGACCTCATCTTATTCTCCCACTATTAAATTAGCCGCCATCTCCCACAAGAGATGGCGGCTAATTATATTTCGCTCTGACTTTACTTTACCACCGACTCTACTTTCCCGTCCGCAAAGTGAGTCACGATAACCTCGCCCTCTTTCAAGTCGGCAGCTGAGGTCACCGCTTGTCCGTCGGCTGTTGTCGTCATGCTAAAGCCTCGACGTAGTACTGAGCGAGGGTCTATCGCCTTCAGGCGTAGTTGTAGGCTGTCTTGCTTGTGCAGCTCAAGTGCCAGGCGGTTGTGTGCCGCTGTGAGTAGACGTTGGCGTGCGTTGTCGAGCAATATCGACTGTGTAGTCAGTCGTCCCTTGGCAAGTGAGAGTAGCTGTTGTCGTAGACCATCCAGCTGATACCGGCTGTTGGCAATCGTTGTGCGTACTGCGTTGGCCGCCCGTAGAGCCAGGTTGTCGAGTAGGGATAGGAAATCCGCATTGTGCTGTATCAGGAACTCTGCCACTGCTGTTGGAGTCTTCACTTGCGTATGCGCCACAAGGTCCACTATCGATGTGTCGCGCTCATGCCCTATGCCGGTGATGACTGGCAGGGGGAACTGTGCCACATTCGACGCCATTATGTAGGAGTCGAAGCATGCTAAATCCATCTTCGACCCACCGCCGCGTATTATTACCGCCACGTCAAACTCCTCTGCACGACAAGCTATCGCATTGAGGGCCGCCACCACTGATGCCTCGGCCTCCGCGCCCTGCACTGCCGCGGGGAATAGTGTGATGTTGAATCCTATACCGAAGGCGTTATTGCGCAGCTGGTCGCAGAAGTCGCCATAGCCTGCCGCCGTGGCAGCCGACACTACGGCTATGTTCCTGATGACTGTCGGCAACGTTAGCGATTTGTTCATCTCGACCACGCCTTCTGCTTGTAGCCGTTGCCATATCTCCTGCCTGCGTCGCTCAAGGTCGCCGAGAGTGTAGTTGGGGTCTATGGCGAGAATCTGTGCGCTAAGGCCATACACGGGGTGGAAGCTGGCCGTGACGAGAGCCAGTATCTTCATGCCCGCTTGGAGGTCTGACTCTGTGGCTTGACGGAATGGGTCGAGCACATGCTCCACGTTGCGCGCCCATATTTGGCAGCGAAGGTTAGCTACGGGTGCGTCTGAGAGGGTTGACTTTTGGGTCAGCGAGATGTATATGTGTCCGCGGCTCATGCTGAGTTGTGCCACTTCGGCAGTGACCCAAGCGGTCAGGTTGGCGTCCTCTATTGTCTCTTTTATCTGCTGGCAATACTGCTCAAGGGTTATATGGGAAGACTCGGGCATGATGACTAATTAATAGGCTGTGGCTTCAGGTGGAGTATAAGCTCTGAGTGGTCAACGTTGCAGGCGTTGAGAATCTCCTTTAGGAACTTGATCTTCTCGTTGTTCGACTTGTTGGTTATGACGTATCGGTCGGGGGCGAACATGCTCTTGTTCAAGGCGTTGAAATCTGGCGTCGTGCCAAACCATATACAGAGTTTACCTTTATGCTTATCGGAGTCGAGGCATAGGCTGTCGAGCGTCCTTGGGTCTTGCTCGTAGATGATATGGCAGACATCGGAAATCAGTTGCGACCAGTTTGCGGTGTCGTAACGTGCGCCGCCAAGGAATGTGAATCCGAACAAGTCCCGATAAGTCACCTCGGTCACCTCGTCGAGCGTCACGTCCTCCTCCTTGCGGCTCAGGACGATGTTGGTGGTGATCATCGGGAATATGCTTAAGAAGCGCTCTTTCATCTCGTTGCCACGATTCTCGAGCTCCACTTCTGTCCACTTTGTAAGGCCCTTGATGCTCTGCGTCAATGCGAATCGGCTGTCCTTATAGCCTTCCACCATTGTGCCGTCTTTATCCTGAAAACCGTTATACTTCTCTTGGAATGAGCGGTTTCCAAGTTCTGAGTTGTAGGCTGTCAGGGTCAGGTTGGCAAGCGTGTGGAGATATTTCTCGTGTATGCGATCTGCATCGTCGCCCAGCATCTCCTTCCAACTGGCTGATAGTTTCTGCGGCATGATGTGTTCTACCGATATTGTTTTGCCCCAGCTCTCGATGATGTTAGATGAGGCGCGCTCTTTTGAAGTGCCATATTCGAGCATCGTGAAGAGGAACTTCTTGTTTTGTGGCACCAAGGTATATATCTGTCGTGAGGGCAACACCTCTTCCACTGCGATATCTGTCGGGAATGCGCTTGTGCCTCTCTTGCGTAGTAGAACGTATTTCAGAGTGTCGGGGTATGATTTTTCGAGTCCTGGTGCTTGCTCCATCACGCGTAATGTCTCACTGTGCAGTGTCAGGAAGAGCTTGTAGAGCGCACTGCTTGGCAGGTCGCACACTATACGCCGCGCCCAGAAGTTGATTATCGTGTCGAGCACGTCCTCTATTTCGGTATATGGCATTGAGTTCTCCTTGGCATAAATGAAGAATGGGATGAAGAACGGGATGTGCTGTGTGCTGTCCAATATGGCGATGTTCTCCAGGCGTGTGCTGATGCCAGGCGTAGCTCCTTTAGCGGTTCGGATGTCGTGATACACCTCGGCATACTTCAGTAGATCCTTAAGTATTTCTTTTCTGTCGAACTTCTGGCAGTAACTTTTGAACGACTCATATAGTGCCGACTTTGCGACCTTGTTTGAGGTTTTTATTGAGAGGAAGTGCAGCAGCAACTCTGTGGGGTCTTTCTCGGTGAACTTCTCAATCTTGCTCCAATATTCACGGAAATAGTCCTCTTGCGTCTTTTCGTCAAGGTTCATCAGCAGGAAGTTGCGTGCCTTGTCTGCTTCCGAAAGTGCCAAGCCTGTCGAGTTGATACACTCGAAGATTAGCTGAGCATCATCGTCTCGTGCTAACTCAATCGATATGATTTGTAGCTTCTCTACTGCGTCGAGCAGGTCGTCGAATGATATAAGATGTCCCTTGAGCCGTTCAAGGAAGAACTTGTAGTTTCTTGAGACGTTAGACTCCGCCACAAGTGTTTCCTTGTTGAAGATGGCGTCGTATGCGATGCGGTCGTCGGTTATCGGCACAAGCTTTATCTTGCGATCTGAACGACAATACTTGGCATCGAGGAATGTGTTCTGCGCCTCTTCT
Organism: bacterium; assembly: GCA_963620665.1. Classification (GTDB taxonomy): domain Bacteria; phylum Bacteroidota; class Bacteroidia; order Bacteroidales; family Marinilabiliaceae; genus W3P20-009. The sequence goes on along the minus strand of CAVFBA010000001.1, from coordinate 120,632 downwards.
ATGAGTTGCTGGTTGGTGATGGTCATTTCGCCCTCCTCGACGCACTTGATGGCGGCGAGTAGCAGGAGCGATATGGTGGTCAGGCGTTGCTGCCCGTCAATGACGATAAGGCTGAAACTGTCATTAGCTGGGGCCGAGACAATCGAACCGAAGAAGTGGTTAGACTTGCCAGTCTTGCTGAGTGCAACGAGGTCGTCGAGTAATCTCTCGCAGTTTGTGGTAGACCAACTGTAGTTGCGCTGATATACAGGGATTATGAATTGTGTCTTGGAGCCGTCTACGAACTTGTGTAGTGGAATCTCTTGTCCTTTCATTATGTTTTTTTGTTTTCGTAAAGCTACTTAAATCTAACCATTTCTACAACTCTCGTCACGAGCATATCCGATGTGAGGTAGCGGGACAAATAAGATTTTTTATGGGAATATGGTGGACGATAGTGTTTTTTATGGTGGACGATTATCCACAAGAGATAGTGGGCGGGATGTGAGGATGTGTGAGAAATTGCTATTTGATGTGGGAAAAATTGCTCGATGGAGGGTTTGGGGAGGATTTGTGTCAGTGTTGTTTCAGTATGTTGGAGCATACGCGGAGGAGTTTTATCAGTATATTGTCAGTAAATGGGTGCATTGGAGGAGGGTGCAGGTGCGATGTACGTAGGGCTGAGCGGTGGTTGGGGAGGAATTGGGGTGGTTTTTGGAGGATTTTGTGGAGTTTTTGGATAGCGGTTTTGGGGTGCGCCGTTGGCGTTAGGGGAGATGTCGCGGGTGATGTCTCTACATGAAAATATCATCATAAAAGATCTCCCCGTTCCTGTTTTTCTGATCAATTTATGTAGATTTGTAATTGCTTATGAATACATATCTAAAACATGCCTTTGCGGCATTCCTCACGCTGCCTTGTCTGATTCTCAGTGGCTGTATTGCCGACGAACCCCTCAACAAAGAGTGCGACATTCTCGAAGCCTACCTCCACGTAGATAATCCCGACCTTTTTTTTACGCAGCTGTCTGACTCTGTGGTCACTATTTCTGCCATACAGACTGATGTTGTGTTCAAATATCGCAACAAGGACTTCCGTGATGTGGTATCTAACCTCGCCCCGGTATTCCAAATTACCGAGGGTGCGACAATAGAACCCGCTAATGGCTCTGTGCACGACTTCTCGCAAGGGCCGGTCTCGTATACCGTAACGAGCCAAGACGGCAAGTGGTCGCGCACCTACAAGGTTTATGTCAAGCCCGACACAGACCTTCGTGTCTTTGACTTTGAGTCGCCGTACCTCATACCCTCCTCCAAATCTTTCTACTACGATTGGGCCGAGATAGACGCAGAAGGGGACTCTCTCAAGATATGGGGTTCGGGCAACCCTGGCTTCTCGCTGACTAATGGTTCTGCGCCCCCAGAGGATTTCCCCACCGCCTCGACCGATGACGGCTACTCCCCCAATGGCAATCCCAGCAAGGGTGTCAAGCTCATCACGCGTTCCACTGGCACGCTCGGCGCACTCTTTGGCATGCCCATAGCAGCGGGCAACCTTTTCATTGGTAAATTCATGCTCGAGAACGCCCTTATAGACCCACTGGGATCTACATGTTTTGGTCGCCCTGTGGCGTACAAACCTGTGCGTCTTGAGGGCTTCTACAAGTACAAGATGGGTTCTGCTGACGATAAGGTAGGCACGCGCCCTGAAGGCGTGGCAGACGAGGCGTCTATATATGCCGTGTTCTTCGCCAACCGTGATGATGATGGCAATGAGGTTCTCCTTGACGGCTCTAATGTTCTTGATGAAGACAATGAGCGCATAATAGCGTGGGCTGTCGTGCCGGACCTTCGTGAGACTTCCGAATGGACACAGTTCTCTGTCGACTTCACCTATCTCCGCCCTGATGACCTATCTGACGAGCTCCTTGCGCAAAAGGGATATAGCATGACGGTGGTGTTCTCCTCCAGCAAATATGGAGCATATTTCGAGGGAGCGGTCGGCAGCGAACTTTGTGTTGACAACGTTAAAATCGTCTCGCAAGATGATATCAACGACGATACTGACGCAACCAATTAATCCATACTAACGTAAAAACCCATAGATGAAGAATAACATCCTTCACATAATCCTCCCCCTCTTCCTCGCCCTCGTGGCCACTTCTGCCATGGCTCAAGACTGCACCGGCAACGGCTTCAAAAAGAGGCTCCGCGTCGGATATTCACTTGGTGCGACGACGCCCATGGGCATTCCCGAGGAGGTTCGTAAAATCAAGAGCTACAGTCCAAAGAACAATCTCTCTTTCGGTCTTGACATTCAAAAGAACCTCACAGGTCACATAGGTCTCATGATAGGCGTACGTGTTGAGAACAAAGGCATGGAAGCTGATGTTGACATCAAGGCCTACAACATGCAGGAGCTCCGCAAAGGCACGCAGACCCTCGCAGGCTACTTCACGGGCGGTGTTAGGATAGACGTCACGCAGTGGATGCTCACTATCCCACTTATGGCAACGTTTGACACCAACAGGTTTCAAATCCATGCCGGCCCGTATCTCTCACGAGCCCTCAAGCATGACTTCTCTGGCTATGCATACGATGGCTACCTCCGACAGGACACACCTCAGGGTGCTAAAGTCAATATGGGGCATAGCGAGAACGACCGTGGTGACTACGACCTTTCCTCTGACTTGCGAAACAAGCAGTTCGGCATAATGGTAGGCACTGACCTTCAACTTCTTCGACACCTCGGGGTTTTTGTCGACCTCTCTTGGGGAGTCACTGGTATCTTCGAGGATGACTTCAAGACCATTGAGCAGACCCTCTACCCCATATTTGGCACGGTAGGAGCCTACTTCAAATTTTAGAGCAACAATAAACATTATAAGCGTATGAAAAAACTTATTCTATCTTTCCTTTCTTGTCTCATCCTCATCTCCGCCTACGCCACGGACTACACGGGTGATTTGAAGATAACGTTCAGTGACCTTTTGGCAGCTCTCAACAAAACAGACGCGGGAAGAGTTGTTACAGTCAATCAGACTGATGCTGTCAATATGCTCTATCAGCTCAGTATCAGTGATTTCACTTTTACTGTCAGTGGAAACGATGTTAATTTGGGGTCCATAGTGTTGGAGAACATAAAAGGAGAAAAGCAGTCAGATGGCATTGTGCTTGCTACGTCGGGGTACACGTTGAAATTGGAGGCTTTAAAAGTGAGTGTTATTATCAACTTTAATGGAGTCATCTCAAAAGATGAGAAGACTTTCACTATCACGAAGATGGAAATAACTGAAGCTCCTTTTGTCGGCACAGTCAACTGTTCATTCACTGGGACAGCTCCTGCATCCACAGCTATCCAGAGCATCGTTGCTGACACCAACGACTACCAAATCTACAACCTCACAGGTCGCAAGGTGGACAGCATGAACGAGAGCGGCATCTACATTATCCGTTACTCTAACGGCGTAACCAGGAAGATCATCAAGAAGTAGCCTTACTTCTTCCACCTATGAGGGCGCGCTCTTGAGAGTGCGCCCTCATTTTTTCCCCTCTCCGCAAAAAAAATACCGACCGCCCTTTTCGGGATGGTCGGTACTATTTTCAGTTTTGCTTATGTCAGTTGAGACTATAGCATCTCTTTGACTTGCTTATACACGTTCTCGCCTGTGAAGCCGAGTTTCTCATCAAGCACCTTGTAAGGGGCAGAGTAGCCAAACGAGGGCAGTCCCCATACCTTGCCGTCCGTGCCTACGAGTCCCTGTAAATTCACTGGCAGGCCTGCTGTCAAGCCGAACTTCTTAGCACCTGCGGGTATCACGCTCTCTTGATACTCCTTGCTCTGCGAACGGAACAAGCCCTCGGATGGAGCAGATATGATCCGCACTTTGACACCATCCTTGCGAAGCAATTCCGCTCCTGCCACGAGTGTTGACACCTCGGAACCCGATGCCACAAGCACCACGTCGGGGTTCTCGTCGGAGCCAGCCACGATGTATGCGCCCTTGGCAGCCTGAGTGTAGTCGTTGCCAGCAGGAAGGTTGGCTATATTCTGACGCGAGAAGATAAGTGCCGTAGGAGTGTCGGTGTTCTCCATAGCAAGTTTCCATGCTTGTGTTGTCTCCTCCGCATCGGCGGGGCGCAACACCAAGGTCGAGTTCTTGCCCTTATGGTTCTGCAACTTCTCCATGAGACGTATCTGCGCTTCTTGCTCCACTGGCTCGTGGGTAGGACCATCCTCACCGACACGGAATGCGTCGTGTGTCCAGATGAACTTCACGGGTTGCTCCATCAAGGCTGCCATACGTACGGCAGGTTTCATATAGTCGGAGAACACGAAGAATGTGCCGCAGGCGGGTATCACACCACCATGCAGGCTCATGCCGATACATACGCACGCCATAGTGAGCTCTGCCACGCCAGCCTGCAAGAACTGGCCGGTGAAGTCACCCTTGGCAAAGGCGTGGGTCTTCTTCAGGAAGCCGTCGGTCTTGTCTGAGTTAGAGAGGTCGGCCGAAGCTACGACCATATTCTCTACCTGAGTGGCGAGTGCGCCAAGCACCGTAGCCGATGCAGCACGTGTTGCCGAGCCTGGTTTCTGCTCTATGGCATCCCAGTTGACCTTAGGAGCCTTGCCCGAGAAGAAGTTCTCGAGTTTAGCGGCAAGTTCGGGGTTAGCCTTAGTCCATGCAGCCTTCTTGGCGTAACGCTCTGCCACGATTTTCTCAAGCTCTGCGGCACGCTTTGCATAGAGTTCTTTGACCTCGGGGAATATCTGGAATGGGTCGTCAGGATTGCCGCCAAGGTTCACTATCGTGTTGCGGTATGCGTCGCCTCCAAGGGGTGCGCCGTGCGTAGCGCAGTTATGCTCGTAGCTTGAGTTGTCGGCCTTGCGTGCGCCCTTGCCCATCACGGTGTGACCGATGATGAGTGTAGGTTGTCCCTTCACGGCCTGGGCCTCACGTATAGCCTCACGGAGTTTATCAGCATTGTTGCCCTCTTCCACTTTGATGACCTTCCAGCCCCAAGATTCATATTTCTTGGCTGTATCCTCGGTGGTGACGTCTTTAGTCTCGGTTGAGAGCTGGATGTCGTTCGAGTCGTAGAACATGATGAGGTTGTCCAGGCCAAGGCAGCCTGCCAGACGGCCTGCGCCTTGTGAAATCTCCTCTTGCACGCCGCCGTCGGAGATATATGCGTAGATAGTCTGCCCCATAACCTCGCCAAAACGAGCCTGCAAGAATTTTGCCGCAATGGCTGCGCCTACTGCGAATGTGTGTCCCTGACCAAGAGGACCGGACGTGTTTTCGATGCCACGCATCACGTCGACCTCTGGGTGACCAGGCGTGGGCGAACCCCACTGACGGAACTGCTTCAGCTCGTCCATAGTGAACTTGCCTGTCAGGGCGAGAACCGAGTAGAGCATAGGCGACATGTGGCCTGGGTCGAGGAAGAAGCGGTCGCGACCCTCCCAACGTGGATTCTTAGGGTCATAAACCAGGAACTCGCTGAAGAGGACGTTGACGAAGTCAGCGCCGCCCATAGCACCACCTGGGTGTCCGGAGTTGGCCTTCTCGACCATTGAGGCGGCAAGGATACGTATGTTATCTGCTGCCTTTTGTGTTGCGTTCGACATAAGATTGTAGCTTGTTTATATCAGTTTGTAATTATCGCCCTAATGGTATTAGAAACGGTCTATCTTCTCAATTCGACGTTGATGACGACCTCCCTCGAATGCCGTGGACAGGAATATCTGCGCCAACTGCCAGCAAGTCTCCTCGGGCAGGAATCGTGCAGGCATCACGCACACGTTAGCATCGTTATGCTGGCGTGCCAGCCTTGTAATCTCGTCCTGCCAGCAGTAAGCGGAGCGTACTCCGCAATGGTGGTTCAGGGTCATGTTTATGCCGTTGCCACTGCCGCAGAAGGCGATGCCGCGCACAAGTTCGCCTGTGCTTATGGCATGAGCCAAGGGGTGCGCATAGTCAGCGTAGTCGCAACTATCTGCCGAGTTGGTGCCGAAATCTACTATCTTATAACCAGCGGCCTCAAGGCGTGCTTTGATAGCCTCTTTCATTTTAAAGCCCGCATGGTCGCTGGCCATTCCTATCCTATCCATTTCCATTTATATTGTCATATTTCGACGGTAAAAGTAAGAAAAATTAATGCTGCGCTGGTGGACAGTGACGGCGCAAAAGGTGCATTTTTGCACAAAGGTATGACAAAATTGTATTATCATCGCAAACGATTGCGTAAGAGCATACAAATAAAGCCGCCACAGTCTCCCATGACGGCTATGATGACCTCCCGCCTGTCGTCCTGCAGGCGCAAGGGGTGGCTCTACTTCCTGATGAGCTTGATGATGAACAGCAGCACTATGGCTCCAAGCACAGCCGTGATGAAGCTGCCGAAGGTGCCACCGATGAGGCCACCGAAGAGCCAGCCGCCCAAGAATGAGCCGACAATACCGACAATGACATTGCCAAGGAAGCCCATCTTGCTCTTCATGATCAGGCCAGCGAGCCAGCCGATGAGCGCTCCGATGAGGAGGATGACGATGAGGGCTACGATGCCGCTCAAGCCGAAAATAGCGAAATTCATAATGTTAAGGTTTTAAGTTGTTATGATTACTGTTTATGACGGAACATCTTCGTGAACTCATGAGGTATGGGTGTCTCAAAGTTCATTATATGCCCCGTTATCGGATGTTCAAACTCTATTTGCCGTGCATGGAGGCACAACCGTCCTATCGGGTCGATGTGAGCTCCGTATTTCTGATCGCCTGCCACGGCATGACCGATATGACGCATGTGCACGCGTATCTGGTTTTTGCGCCCTGTTTCGAGCTCAAGTTCTATGAGAGACAAGCCTGGCACCTCGTCCAATAGCCTGTAGTGAGTCACGGCGCGCTTGCCAGATCCTGGTCGGCAGACGTACATGCGTGTCGTCTTAGGATCTTCGTCCATCCATGTCGTGATGGTTCCCTCCATACGCTCCATACGTCCCTCCACGATAGCTACATACTGTCGACTTAGCACCATCTTGTCCCAATTAGTGCGCAAGATGCTCTGCACCCTCTCATCTTTGGCGAATATCAAGAGACCTGACGTCCACCTGTCTATTCTGTGCACAATGAACACTTTGGCGTTCCTGTCGTAGAACTTCAGGTAGGCTGAGAGATATGAGAATGCTGTATGTTCCTTCTCGTTCTCCGTGGCTATTGTCAGCAATCCCGCCTCTTTGTTCACCACCAGCAGCCAATCGTCCTCGTATATTATGCTTAGTCCCGACGGCATCACGAACTGGGGTTCTGGCTTAGGGTCTATGGTTACTACCGACCCAGCCAATATCACGTCGTCGAACTTTTTCAGGCTCTTACCTCCCACGTGCATAGCACCTCTGCTGAGCAGTTGACGCTGTGCTGTGCGGCTTTTTCCCTTCATTTGCCGGTCGAAGAACTCCTGCACTGTGCAATCGGTCTTGACGTTGTATGATGTGGGACGGGTCGTGTCGCGATAAGTTGAGGGTATATTGTTACTGTCGTACATTCTTGTGGTCTCTTAGTCTCTTACGCATCATGTGGCGAAATTGTTGCGCCATTTATCGCTTATCGTAGTCTTCTATCAATCCTTCGGCTATCCACTTTGCCATCGCCTCTCGGTTTGAGTCCTTAACCAGCCTCACCATGTCGAGCGAGTTCTGTATGTTGCCTATCTCAATGAACACCCCTGGTGGGTTCGTCTCGCGTAGCACGAAGAGGTTGCGCTCCGTCACCTCGCCGCTGAACCCTCTGTTGGGCTGATGCTTGGCATATTTTTCTGCCATTTTGGCCTGTAAGGTCTTGGCAAGACGCTCGCCACGTTGGCTCTTTGTGTAGTGGTAGAAGAAAATGTCTATACGCTTGTCTTTGCTTCTGCTGTCAACATGTATGAATATCGATCGGCAATAACCCTTACGCTCTTTGTCATATAGTGCGTTTATTGTGTCCGACCGCTGTTTTAACCTCTGGTTTTGATCCAAGGGAATGGGAGCTCCCATGCACGTTTCATCATCGTCACATATTAGGGCTGCGTCGTCACGTATCCCGTCGTTAGGGTCTTGTATGATTATATGCACTTTAGCCCTATGCGACAGCAGCTGCCGTGCTAAGCGCAATATGACATCGTATGCGTACTCGTCTTCGCAAATGGTCTGGTTGTTATATGTACCCATAGCTCCTGGGTCGGGGCCTCCATGACCACTGACCAGGTAATATGTCGCCCCCTCTAACTTGTCATCCACGAACTTCACCACTTCGTTATTCTTTCCGAATAGTGGTTCCTTAATTTCCATGGGTTTGGGTGGCGTCGGGGTTTGTGGCTTTTGTGCGGCTTGTCGTGCCTCTTTCTCTCGCTTTATGATATTCTCCGCATTTTTTATGTCCTCTGCATTGGGCAATGTGTAGTTATATCCCATCATCAGCCCGTCGTCGCGTGTCAAGATGCGCCAATTCAAGGCGATGAACAGTTTTTGGTGTTTCAAATCCACCTTATTGCGTTCCAATAACTGACCTATACGCTCACCTTGCAATGGCGTGGAAGTCTTGTGCGCCTTCTGCGCAATGGCTGATAGGCTGACCACGAATGTCAGTAGGATAAGTAGGATATGTCGCAGCAACGGACTCATATACTAATGCAAATATAGCTCTAAAACGCCACAAACTGTCACATATTCCCCCGTGCCACGACTCACAAATAAAGGCGGCGTCTCTACCCCACAGGATAAACGCCGCCTCGCTATGCAATATTGCTATCTCTATTCGCCTATACTATATGGAGTATATTTGCTTCCACCAGTAGTGAGCTTTACCAAGGCAGCCATCTCACCCGACGACACGCGTTGAGTCGAGACTATCTCTTGCACATCGTTCGCAATGACTTTGCATGATGCCGCCACGCCCTCGGAAGTCACATTAACCGTGGCAAGTTGTCCTTGAGGAGTCAGACCCGTTACTACGAATCCGTTGGCTACGACATTCACCGTGCTGACCTTCGCAAGTCCGTAGATTGTAGTCGACCAATCTGCCGCAACCGCACCATCCGATGCCTTTGATAGGACAGGGGAGTTCTGGTCATTACCTGATGCCCAGAATATTGAGCCAGTCACACCATCGCGATCCATGAAGTCGACAATCTCCGCATCGGTAATTAACGAAGAGACCTCCTTGCCGTCGCTTCCTACGTATATAATGGCTGGCTTAAGTTGCCGTATGGCAGCCAGTAGCACTCCCTCTGAAGCCGCCGATACGGCAGTCACAGAGTTCACTCCTTTCAGGTTGAGCACCCACTGCGTGGCCTGCTCTTGCGATATGCCAGCCACGAACCAACTTTTGACATTCGCTTTTAGGTGACCTGCCACGACTGCTACCTGCCCATTGGCGTTACGCCCCACGTGTGTCGCTACGTGCTTTGACGTTACGCTTTGCGGGTCGAGAGACACCCACAATGGCAAAGCTGGGGCTGCGGCACCATTAGGCGTGCTGTATATGTCTGATTTCGTTGTCAGTGACTTCCTGACTTTTTCAATGTAATCAGCCGTGGCGTCGCTCATCCTGTCTATGATAGTTTGGCAATAATCGGCATCACGAGAGATGAACGAACGCAACCCACTCTCGCCGCTGTACTGCTTGTTGAAGAAGTCGGCAAACCTCTCTATCTTGTTTGGTGTTATGGTATTGAGCAGTGCTGTGCGTTTTGCGTCAACTTCATTTTGATAATGATACAATCTACTCAGGCGACGCATTTTGCGGCTCTCCAACGTAAGGTCGTCCCCGACATTACGCCCAAGAGAGTCGCCCGCCATGGCGATCATGACCCTTGTGGCATTCAGATAATCAAACAGCACGTCGACTACCGACCCCACGTCAAAGTGCCCCAATTTGTATTGGAACAACTCGTCGTAGGGTTTGTTGTTGGCAGATGAGACAACTTTGCCATTGTCAAATTCTGCGCGTGCTGTGTTGAAGTCATTGTTAATCCTCTCTACTTCCAAACGCAGCGGGGCTATCTCTGAAGTGAAAGTCTTCTCAAAATTATTTATCCAGCTGGCGTAGTCCCAAATGTTGAAACGGTTACAGAAGAAGTCGCTATTTGTCAGACCGTCAAGGCGGAACGTTTCGATGGGTACTTTTTCGTATAGCTGTTTATAGTTGGCTATGGGATACAGTTTTGTGAGTCGCTTATACTCTGCGAATTGCTTGTCGCACTCATTGGCGAAGTCTTTTGTTTGCTTTAGTCTCTTGGCGAGTTTATCGTTATAGCGCAACAGCATGTCATTCAGGTCCGAATAGTCGTCATAGATGGAGCGGAACGATTCAAGAGCCTTATTGTAGTTGAGCCGTGCACTTTCTATGGCGGCATAGATTAGCGATGTGGAGTCGCTGTGGTTTTGGCAATTTGCCTTATGCTTATTCACATATTCCCATAAGTCGGCATCGGTTATCCTCTTGCCAACAAAAGGAATCTTGAGGTTCTCGTAGAACTCGCTGCGGCAGTCATTTTCTTTGTAGTACACTTTGAGATTGCCAAAGAACAGTTGCGCATTCTTTGCCCAATAGTTAACCGACTCGATCTCGCGCAGAGGGTCGTATATGACCATTTTTTTTTCGCATACGGAGCCGAGCTGTATGTAAGTGTTGGCGAAGTAAGGATTTGCTTTTTGGAAGTCGATGAGAGCGCTGTAAGTTTGGTCGAGCGTCATGTCGGGCATGGCGTCGTACACTTTTGCGAAATTTTGTGCCTCTGCGTGAGTTGTCAGCAATGCAGCGATGCTCAGGCAGGTGAGTTTTATGGTGTTTTTCATTGTGTGGCGATGTATGTGTTAGTCGATAATCAGGAGTTCGACACGTCGGTTCAATTGGCGTCCCTCTTCTGTGCTGTTGTCAGCCACAGGTTTTGTCGCCCCGAATCCAATGGACCTCATGCGCGTTGGCTCTACGCCATTTTCTATGAGGTATTGCAAAGCGGAGTCGGCACGACGATCTGATAGTCGTTTATTGCTTGACGCGCTGCCCACGTTGTCGGTGTGAGCTTGAATCTCTATCTTGAGTTCTGGGTTCTCGTTCATCAATCGTATCACACGCTCCAGCTCCGCATACGACTCGGGACGCAAGAACGCTTGGTTGTTGTCGAAGAGAATATCATGCAATAGTAGTTTAGATCCTACTCGGAGGGCAGTAAGGGGGATCTCGAGTGATGTCCGCTGGTCTGTATTGAGATTAATGGTGAAGTTGGCGAACATGTATCCTTTGGGGTGTACCGTGATGTTGTATTTGTCGCCTTCGCGTAATGACACGTTGTCAGAGTTTGCCGTCTTGGTGATATTCTCATCACGGTCAAGACTGCGGAAGAGAGCCGATGCGGAGATCGTCTCGTTTGTCACATCATCGTAGATGCGTACCGCTATGTCGCGTCTGATGGGGTGCATTGCTATCTCACGCTCGTAGTGGTCGAAAGTGATATCCCCAGTCACCTTGAAGAGGAAGCTGTTTTCTCCGAATCCTTTAGCTGTGGCAATGATGTTGTAGTCTCCGCCAAGTGGCAGGTGAAGTAGGTACCATCCCGCACGTCCTTTTTGCGACCTGAATATTGCTTTGTCAGACTGGCGCACAGCTATGATTTTACCGTCGATGGGTTGGTATATGTCTCCATCGAACAGTGTGATACCCACACTTGCAGTGTCGAACAGCTCAATAGTTGAAGGAAGCATGGTTGCCCCATTAGCCTGATACTGTAATAGTTGTGAATTGAATGAGTATCCTTGCGCTCGGGTCTCGACCAAGTAGCTCTTACCAGGCATATTGGTGATATGGTAGCTGCCGTCTGTCGGGTCGGTTTGATACACTCCGATGATGTCGTTTGAGGTAGGGTTACGCACCTCGAATGTGGCTTCTATGGGTTGTTGGTTTATCTTGTTTATTACGTGTCCTGACTCTGTGATGACAGCGTTGGTGGCATATTTGGGGTTGATGCTGGTGCGGTAAATCATGCCATAGTCTGATTTGCGGTTAGGCATGATGAGGTATAAGTGATTGCCTGCATTTTGGAGGCACCGAAACTCCTTGCTGTCGTCGTCGTTCATGAACTCAGGCAGGAGCCACTGGTCGGCTATTGTCTTGCGAGCGAATACAGGTCGTGCTTTGTCCTTTTTCTCTGGGCGTGTGGAAAACAGCATGGTCTCACCGTCGCGCATCATACGCACATCTTGCACGAATCCGAAAGAAATAGCGGGGTTGATAGGCAGTATGCGTGACCATTTGCCGTCCTTGTTGAGCTTGGCATGGTATATTGACATTTTGTCGCCTTCTCTCTTCTCGGTCTTGGCGTCGCTAACCACCTGGTGACGTAGGAAGTATATTTGCTGCCCACCCTCTATCATAGATGGGCAGATATCGTCAGAGTTTGATGATATGTCGTTAAGCTTCTTGGGCTTGCCCCACGTTTTTCCTTGCCGTTCCACTACAAATATGTCGTAGTTCGTGCTTCCTTCTGGCTTGGCGTGGAAATACAAGTGGCGGCAATCATCAGAGAGGAAAAGTCCACCGACCGTGCCGACAGCATTAACCGTCTCGATAGGTTCAGCGGCTGTCCATCCGTTGACATCTGCATACGTTTCAAATGCTTGTTCTTTACCATCAGTTTGAAGTTGACTGAATACGATGTACTTCTCGTCTTGACTTACAGAGACGCTTCCGACGTTAGTCCATGGGCCTACCATCGTGAGTGGCCATTCGTCATCAGCGAGGACTGTTGCGGATTGTGCGCTAAAGAGAGCTGTGAGTGCCAGTGTAGCAAGTCGGGCTTTAAGTGTATTTTTCACTGTGGAGAGTATAAAGTTTACCTAATCAAAGGTAATCAAAAAAAATTGCACAAAAAAAAGGAGGGCGGCAGTAGTTTGCCGTCCTCCTTAACGTTTATAGTTTCAGTTCAGCCGAACCTTACTCTACGATGTTCTTGAAGTTAGAGTCGTTGAAGAAAGCGTAGAACTCCATGTCGGTCTTAGCGTAATCCTTCCACTTAGAATCGAGCTTGGTAGCCTTGTTGAGGTTCTCGAGTGCGCTGTCCTTGTCGCTCTTGCTTGCATAGGCGATGGCCTTGAGGTAGTACTTCAAGCCTGTCTCCTCCTTGTTAGCGTTGAGGGTGGCGATAGCTGCGTCGAACTTGTCGAGGAGGATCTTGACGAGTGCGGCGTTGCAGCTTGTGCTGTTGCCGAGGTAAGACTCAGCCTTCTCGTAGTCGCCCTCGAAGAGAGCTGTGACGCCGAGGTTCTCGTCGAGCTCAGCGCCAGTGCCAGCGGCTTTGCCGAAGTACTCCTTGGCGGAGTTGATGTCGTTCTTGGCGAGTGCGATTACGCCGAGGTTATTCTCGACCTCAGGAGCAGCCTTGAGGCTCTCGGCCTTCTCGAATTGTGCTTTAGCAGCATCGACCTTGCCTTGCTTGTAGAGGACGACACCCTTGTTGTTGTAAGCACGGTAGTCGTTAGGATAGTTCTTGATGGCCATGTCGTAGTACTCAGCCTGCTTGTTGAGGTCGCTCTCGAGGGTAGCGCCGAAGAGGAGCTCCTCGTTGGTGAGTGAGTTCTTGTCGGCGGCCTTGAGCTCGTCGTCGGTCTTGCCTTTCAGCTCACCAGATACGGTGATGGTGGAACGACGGAGGCCTGGGAGAATCTCCTTGGCGAGGACTTTGTATACAGAAGAGAGGTTCTTGATCTCCTTCTCGCGAACGTCAGGATCGGTGTAGAGAGAGAGGACGCGGATGATGAGATCCTTATCCTGGATCTCGCTGTTCTCGACAGCCTTCTTGAAGCCGTCCCAGTCCTCTGGAGTAGCCTTGGACTCGACGGAAGCCTCAATCTTAGCCTTCTTGAGAGACTTCTCCATGTACTTGGTAGCAGAAGACTCACGTTTGCCGGAGAGTTTCGTGTTGAGGTCGGTAGAACCATCAGGAGAAGCGTATGCAGATACTGTGATGCTCTTGATGCTCTTCTTCTCGTCGTCGTTGAGCTCTTTGATGTAGTTGTTCAAAGCTACGACATCCTCTTTCTTGAGCTGGCCGTTGCGAACCTCAGCCTGATTGATGAGGTAGATGATCTCAGCGACCTTGTCTTCGGTGTTGTCGCGAGTGAACTTATCCTTAGAAGCCGCGCTCACACCTGGCTCGCTGCCGAGGAGGGTAGAAGTGGCGATGACACCCTTAGCCAGGGCGGGCATTTGAAGTTCCTTAGAGGTGACCTCGAAGCTCTTGCTGCCACGGGTGAACTTGATGCGGACGATGAGGTCGGACACGCGTTGCTTGTCGTTGAAATCAATTTCCTGCTTAGGATACTTGATTTGTCCGCCGTTGGTGTAGCTGATGGTCTGGCCGTTGCTCTGAGCGGCCTCGCCCTGTACGTTGATTGAAGGATAAGCGTCCTGGCCACCATCGTAGACCAAGATAGGGGTAATCTCGGCTACCACCTTCTTGTCCCACATCTTAGCGGGTACATTGGCGGTGAAGGACATAGCGACCTTGCCCTGATGAGCCTCGAGAACCTCAGGATCTACCTTGTACTGAATCTGCTTAGCAGCCTCCTTCATCTTGTCCAAGCCGCTGCAGCTTGCAATCAGGAGAGCCAAACCGAGAGTTCCAAAGATTTGGAGTCTTGTCTGTTTCATGATTTTGATATTAATGCTTTATAAGTTGTCTCTAATATATCACGCAAAGATATTAAAATCTTTAAGTAAATAAGCCCTGTGTGTGATAAAAACCACTTTTTATCTCTTATTCTTCATCCCAACATCCTTTGTCTGAGTCGTATCTCGCTATGTTGTAGTCGTCTATGACTACGCCGAGCACAAACCTCTTTCCCTTTTCCGCATAGATGATGCGGTATCCGCCGTAGTAGAGTTTCCCGTCGTATGATTCTACGCCATACTTTATGATGCTTTGTGGCGCATGCGTGGCCGCTTCGGTCTCGTTTTTTATTGCTTCGAGCAAAGGCGTACATTCCTTCACCGCCCTTTCGGTGGCTGATGTAGCCATGCTTATCATATAGGCCACAACGCCTATAAGTAGGGCTGCTACTATTGGCACTATGATAAATGGGGTTTGTTTCATCGCTTGCGTGTCGCTCTGTTCGTGAATGTTCGCATGTCAAAAGTATAACTTTTTTACACAACTCTTGCCTCGCTCGCTATATTAATCTAATTTTGAATGTCTTTTACCCATGACTACATAATATGACTAAGCCTTTTATTGATGCCGATTTTCTACTTCAGAATAGCACGGCGCGTGAGCTATATCATGAGGTGGCGGAACACCTACCCATCATTGACTATCATTGCCATCTTGACCCCAAAATGATTGCTGAGGATCATAGATTCCGCTCCATCACTGAGTTATGGCTTGGGGGGGACCATTATAAGTGGCGTGCCATGCGTGCCAATGGTGTGGATGAGCGTTACATAACTGGTGATGCGGCAGACTTTGAGAAGTTCCAGAAGTGGGCGGAGACGATTCCCTATGCCTTGCGCAACCCATTATACCACTGGTCGCATCTTGAACTCAAAACGGCTTTTGGCATAGACACCCTCCTCAATCCTGAAACCGCCAAGGAGATTTACGATGCGTGCAACGATATGTTGTTGCATGGCCCTGATATGACAGCCCGTGGTCTTATGCGTCACTACGGAGTGGAGGTTGTATGCACAACGGACGACCCTCTTGACTCGCTTGCTTGGCATAAGGGGATACGAGAAAGCGGATTTGAGTGCAAGGTGCTCCCCACATGGCGTCCTGACAAGGCTATGGCCGTTGAGGATAGTGCTACTTTCGTTCATTACCTGAAGCGGCTTGCAGAGGTTTCCAAGGAGGATATATCGGATATGCAATCGTACCTCTCCGCACTTCGCAAACGTCATGACTTCTTCGAGACTATGGGATGTAAGCTGTCGGATCATGGGCTTTCGGAATTTTATGGTGAGGATTACACGGAGAATCAGGTGGAGCGGATTTTCCAGAAGGTGATACGGGATGATGCGCGGATTGACGATTATGAGGTACGCGTGTTCAAGAGTGCTATGCTTGATTTCTTCGCGCAGCTTGACAATGAGTCTGGTTGGGTGCAACAGTTCCACTATGGAGCGTTGCGCAACACCAACACCAAGATGTTCAGAGCCAAGGGTGCGGACACGGGTCATGACTCGATTGGTCAGTGCCTCACGGCTCAATCTATGGCTCACTTCCTTGACCGTTTGAATAGTAATGGTTATCTGCCCAAGACAATCATATACAACCTTAACCCTGCCGACAATGAGATGGTGGCCACTATGATAGGCAATTTCCAAGACGGGTCTGTGCCAGGCAAGGTGCAATGGGGTGCAGGATGGTGGTTTCTTGATCAGAAGGATGGCATGCAGAAGCAGATGAACGCGCTCTCCCTGCAAGGCCTATTGAGTCGTTTCGTGGGCATGCTCACTGACTCACGCTCCTTCCTTTCGTACCCCAGGCACGAATATTTCCGCAGGGTGTTGTGCAACATGATAGGAGCTGACATTGCGGCTGGAGAGGTGCCCTATGAAGGCTATGAGAAGGAGCGTGTGCGCCAGATGGTTGCCGACATCTGCTATAACAATGCTAAGAACTATTTTAATTTTTAGAATAAACCTCTAAGACACGATATAATGGCTAAGGTTGTCACTTTTGGAGAGATTATGCTTCGGCTTGCTACGCCGGGCTATTTGCGTTTCTCGCAGGCGAAGGAGTTCACCGCCACATTTGGCGGGGGCGAGGCTAATGTGGCTGTCTCGCTTGCAAATTATGGCATCGACACACAGTTTGTCACTCGTATTCCCGACAATGATATAGCTCGAGCTTGCCTTGCAGACCTCCGTGCTCATGGCGTGGGTACAGACAATATAATTACTGGAGGCAATCGTCTTGGCATCTATTTCTTGGAGACTGGAGCCGTGGCGCGTGCCTCGAAGGTTATATATGACAGGGCAGGCTCATCGATAGCGGAGATTAAGCCTGGCATGGTTGACTGGCGTAGAGCCCTTGCGGGAGCCCAATGGTTTCATTGGACGGGCATTACTCCGGCTATTTCGCAGGGGGCGGCAGATGTGTGCCTCGAGGCGCTCAAGGTGGCTAAAGAGCTTGGCGTAAAGGTGTCTTGTGATCTCAACTATCGCAAGAACCTATGGAGATATGGCAAGTCGGCCGCTGAGGTCATGCCCTCGCTCGTAGAATATGCCGACGTGATACTTGGCAATGAGGAGGACTGTGAGAAAGTGTTTGGCATAAAACCGAAAGGCTTTGACGCGGCGCGCACCCAGGGTAAGGTCGATGAGGCACAGTTTGAGAGTGTGTGCCAGCAGATGATGTCGCGCTTCCCACGTTGCCAAAAGATGGTCATAACGCTGCGTGGCGCGATTAATGCCAACCATAACACGTGGGGCGGTGTGCTGTATTCTGGCGGCTCGCTCAAAGTCAGTCAACGCTATGACATAACCGATATAGTGGATCGTGTGGGTGGTGGAGACTCCTTTATGGGTGGGCTGCTTTATGGCTTGATTTCTTATCCTGATGATGACCAGCGCGCCCTTGACTTTGCGGCTGCGGCCTCGTGCCTGAAGCATACTATCTACGGTGACTTTAACCTTGTCACGGTGGCCGAAGTGGAGAACCTGATGAAAGGAGACGCCTCGGGTCGAGTATCACGTTAACCTCTAAAACTATCATCTATATGTCAAGATTTGATAAGCTGTCCGTCCTTTCTAAGATAGGTTCCACGGGCATGGTGCCTGTGTTTTATAACCCTGACCTCCAGGTATGCAAGGATGTAGTCAAGGCGTGCTACGATGGGGGAGTCCGTGCTTTTGAGTTCACCAATCGCGGAGACTTCGCACATGAAGTGTTTGCCCAGTTGGTGAAATGGGCTGCGGCGGAGTGTCCTGACCTTGCTATGGGTGTGGGGTCGGTGGTTGATGTTCCCACTGCCGCGCTATACATACAGCTTGGCGCATGCTTTGTTGTGGGGCCTTTATTCAACCCTGATATAGCACCTGTGTGCAACCGTCGGCTTGTTCCATACTGTCCTGGTTGCGGCACGGCGAGTGAGATGGGGAGGGCGCAAGAACTTGGGTGCGACATCACTAAGCTTTTTCCTGGTGATGTGTATGGGCCTAATATGGTGAAAGGGATACTCGCCCCTATGCCATGGACTAAGGTGATGGTGACTGGCGGAGTGTCGCCCGATGCTGAAAACTTGCAGAAGTGGTTTGCGGCGGGTGTGTTCTGCGTGGGCATGGGTTCTAAGCTATTCCCAAAAGACAAGGTGGCAGCGCATGATTGGGCGTATGTGACTAATAAGTGCCGTGAGTGCCTTGACGTGATAGCCCAAGCCCGTAAATAACAGACTCTAAGATGAATTAGCTATGACAAAGTTGAGAATGTCAAATTGGCGATGGGTAGTGTGCCTACTTCTATTTGTGGCCACAACCATCAACTATATGGACCGCCAAGTCCTCTCCTTGACGTGGAAAGACTTTATTGCCGTGGATTTCCATTGGACGGACAGTGACTATGGCACTATCACTGGTGCATTCTCTATTTTCTATGCCATAGCTTGCCTGTTTGCGGGGAAGTTTATCGACTGGATGGGCACTAAGCGTGGTTACCTTATTGCGATATTCGTGTGGTCGTTTGGCGCATGTTTGCATGCCGCATGTGGATGGGCGGCGATGAGCATTGAGGGGATAGCTGACCATGCGGCGCTGCGTGCCATACAAGCGGGGTCTGGGGCGGCGCTTGCCGTGGCGACAGTCAGTGTATATTTGTTTCTTGGATGCCGCATGATACTAGCCCTTGGTGAGGCGGGTAACTTTCCTGCGGCTATTAAGGTTACTGCCGAATATTTCCCCAAGAAAGACCGTGCCCTTGCCACCTCCATTTTTAACGCGGGAGCCTCTATTGGCGCGCTTGCCGCACCAGCCACAATACCATTGCTTGCTGAGGCGTGTGGATGGGAGGCGGCATTCATTATTATTGGCGGTATGGGTTTTGTGTGGATGGCGTTTTGGCATATAGTCTATGATAAACCAGCGGAGTCTAAGCATGTCGATGCCGCAGAACTTTCGTACGTAAATCAGGATGATAACGTGGCTGACACTCAGGAGAGTGGGGAAGGGCGAAGTATAAGTTTCTGGCAATGTTTGCGTTATCGGCAGACATGGTCGTTTATAGTTGGCAAGTTCTTTACTGATGGTGTGTGGTGGTTCTACTTGTTTTGGGCGCCCGCCTACTTCTCTGACCAATATGGGCTTCCGTCGAGTTCACCGTTTGCCATAGCCCTTATATCGACTCTTTACGCTATTGTCACAATAGTGTCTATTGGTGGGGGTTATCTGCCTAAATATCTTGTTGAACGCCGTGCTATGGAGCCTTATACGGGTCGTATGCGTGCTATGCTCATTTTTGCCTGTTTTCCTCTTTTAGCACTATTTGCTCAGCCTCTTGGGCAACTATCGCCTTGGTGGCCGGCTATAATCATTGGTCTTGCCGGAGCTGGGCATCAGGCATGGTCGGCCAACCTGTATTCTACTATTGGCGATATGTTTCCCAAATCTACTATTGCCACTATAACGGGTATTGGCACGACACTTGGCGGCATTGGCTCATTTCTTATTAACAAAGGTTCGGGTGTGCTCTTCTCGTATGCCGCTGGCACTACTGTGGTGAATGGCCAGGAGGTTGAGATGACCCGCTCTCTTCTTGACTCTGGCGCTGAATATCTCCGTCCTGCTATGCAATTTCTCTCTTTTGAGGGCAAGGAGGCCGGGTATATGATTATTTTCTGCCTTTGCGCTGTGACATACGTTGTCGCATGGTGTATAATGAAGGCTCTTGTGCCTAAGTATAGGGTGATAGTGGGGTGAAGATTCTCATAGTTTTTTTATGAGGTCTTGAGGTGACACGGCAGGAGGAGGGGAAGCATTATAGCTGATTTTATCAATTCTGGTCAGGTTTAGCTTTGCGAGAGAACCATCGAGTCGGTAAATGGCTATTTTTGCTCATGGTTACTGCTGTGTTTGCAAGACTAAGGTAACCAAAAGGGCTGGTGCGTCGTGAAATGTGTCGGCCTTGATTTTATTGTGATGTCCAAAAAAAGTTTTAGCGGACACCAATATTAAATAATGAGGATGGCTTAATTGCCGTTTGCTTGCGTGCACATACAAAAAGGGGAGGGTGCGACCTCCCCTTTGGTTTTCTTATGGGTTTGCTTTTCTTTCTCTTGTTCTCTTTGCCCTCTTTTTTATGCCTCTATCTTTATCACTATCTTGCAGACTGGGGTGGGGAGTGGGGAGGTGGAGATGCAGGGGGCGTGTAGGTCGTCGGGGGTGAAGATGGCGGCTTGGGAGGGTGCGATGGATATGAAGGAGGTGCGGAGGGCGGTGGTGAAGAAGATGTCGTTGTTGGGGTCGTAGTCTGTGGGGCCGGTTATGTCGGCTATGTCGGCGTAGCCTATCTGTTCAATGCCTTTGTAGATGAACTGGAGGTCGATGTATTTCCTGTGCCCCTCGAGTCGGGCTTGGGGGAGGCTCTTGGTGTCGTATTTTTGGAATATCGCGTAGACTTTCTTGCCGTCGATCTCGACTATCTTTTTCTCGCCGTTGGGGAGGTTGTCGAATACTGAGGAGAGGTTGTATGACTTGAGGAAGTTGAGTGCCGCCCCGAACTTCTTGGGGTCGGCTTGACGCTCGAGCGTCTGGAGTGTGCCAAATATTGCCATATCGCTATTTGTTTGAGTTTTTATTCCGCCTTTAAGGCACGCAGTTGTGGCAATAGCCAGTAGAACCATACGGCGAGTGCGGCTACGGAGCATAGGCCGCCCGCTACGCCTACCCAGCATACTTCGGATGCGGCGCATACTATGCCGCCTACGGCTGCCCCGGTGCCTATGCCGAGGTTGAATATGCCGGAATATATGCTCATTGCCACGGCGGTGCTGTCGGTTGGCGTCATGGCAATCAGTTCGCTTTGTGACGCTACGTTGCAGCACGTGTTGCATACGCCCCATATCAGGCATACCGCGATAGTGGCTATTACTGCCCATGATGCTGGCAGGAGGAGGAAGAGGCTGAGCGTCATGCCCACCGCCATGAAGCCGATGAAGCGCAAAGGCCCGCGCCCATAGATGCGTGTGAACAGCTGACCTGCCACGATGCCAGCCACGCCGAAGAGCATGAGGGTCAGGGTGATATGGTCTTCGGACATGCCAGCCACCTTGCCCAGGAATGGCTCGATGTAGCTATATGCCGTGTAGTAGCCTATGACCCATACGAGGGTGAACACGTAGAGCCCGAGTAGTGCCTTGTTGGATAGCAATATAGGCAATTTACGGACGGAGAATTTGCCCCGGCTTGGCAACTCGGGCAATGTCAGAGCCATGAAAATCAGGATGAACGTGGCGAATCCGCCAACGCTTAGGAACGTCATGCGCCAGCCGATCCACAGGCCTATGGCTCGGCCCAGGGGCAAGCCCAAAATCATTGCCACAGCCGAGCCTGTCACGATGGTGCTAAGCGCAAGTGCCTTGTATTTGGCAGGCACGATTCGCACGGCCATGGGAGAGACTATGCTCCAAAATATTGAGTGGCAGCAGGCTACGCCTATTCGGGTCAGCATGAGCATGCCATACGAGACAGAGAGCCATGAGAGGCATTGGCATGCGGCGAAGCAACCGGTCAGCAGCAGCATGAGTCGTCGCATCTCCATACGGCTTGCGAGGATCATCAGAGGCAAAGACATCAGTGCGACCATCCAAGCGTAGACGGATATGAGCATGCCGGTCTCGCTCTCGGTCTTGTCGAAGTCGGCGGCGATATCCGTCAACAGACCTATCGGCACGAATTCCGACGTATTGAAAATGAAAGCCGCCATAGTCAAGCCTATCAATGCGGCCCATTGGCGGAGAGTCATTTTCTCCGCTCTTTGTTCTTCTGCCATTGTCTAAATGCTCTTGAAGGTGTCCATTTTGGACATGGCAAAATTAGCAAGCAGACGGCAAGTCGGCACTTAAATAATGCTAATAGGGGAGCTTATCTGTCTTGTGATAAGGCTTTATAATCTTTTGATGTAGCATCGCTTTTGCTTATGGCGCTCGTGGGGGAAGATTTTGACGAGAGTTGAGGCACGGTCGTTGCCGTCGAGGATAGCTGTGGTTTCGATAGAGGAGATTCCGCGCTTTATGAACTCGTTGATGATGTATTCCACCATGAGAGAGAATGCGCCACGGCGGCGCACATCGGGATGCACGGCGGCGAGCAGGATCTCGGCCTCGGCAGTGCGCTTACGCTCGACCCATATATTGCAAGCGTCGAGGACTCCTACGGAGCCTTTGGCTTTGCGCAGAGACTTCGTGATGGAGGGAATGGCGATGAGGAAGCCGACGATAGGGTGCTTTGGGTCTTTGACGTCCTCCACGGCCACTACGAGAGCGGGGTCGAGCATCTCCATGTAGCGGCGTGCGTAGTATTTCTTCATGTCCTCTGTGAAGCGGTAGGTGCCGAACAGGGGGTCGAAAGCGACGTTGAACAAGTCCATTATCGCCGCCGCCTTGAGCATCATATCGTCCTTAGACTTCATTGTGACCAGCTTGAGTCCGAATTTCTCTCGTGCCGCTTTGGCTACGAGAGTCACCTTGCTGGGCATTTCCTTGCCGACGGTGAGGCGATACTCGAACCAATCTTGGAGTGGTTCATAGCCCTCGTTGGTCACCAGTTGCACGTAGTAGGGCAGGGTGAGAGACGAGCCCATTGCGGCCATGCGCTCAAAGCCTGATATTGTGAGTCCTTGTTGGTCTAAATTGCTGAATCCCAGTGGGCCTGCCACGCTGTCCATGCCCCTTTGTGCGAGCCATTCTTCGGCACGTCGGAACAGTAGATGGGTCACGTCTTGACGGTTCTCGCATTCGAAACGAGAGAACCTGCCGGTGTGCTTATTCGCCTTATCGTTCCATAGTGGGTTGATGATAGCCGCAATACGCCCTACACACCTGTCGTTCTCGACGGCGATCCACCGGCAAGCGTCGCAGAATGCGAGTGCCGGGTTTATGCCTGGGGTGAAAGAGGCCATCTCGTCGGCCTTGATGGGTGGCACCCAGTAGTTGTTGCCCTCGTATAGGCGGTAGGGCAGCTCTACGAAGAGGCGTTCGTCGGCCTCTGTGACAACAGGTCGTACTTCTATCATCTCTCTTGGTTTACATTTTAGTCGGGTAGTTTCAGGGCGAGGTCGTAGTAGGCCTTGTATTGGTGATGTTCGAAGGCGTCGTTGGCCACTTTGGGGTGTATGGCGTAGTAGTCGGAGTCGGGCATGAGGACTATGAATTGTCCGGTGCGTGCGTAGTTGACGCAATGCACGTATTGTGGTTGTGTGAACCAGGGCTTAGCCTCTTCGAGCATGGCGCCGAGTGTTGTGCCGAGGTATTTTGTCCAGTTCTCGACCTCTTGCTCTACGGGCTTATACACCTTGTGGTAGAGCGCCTTGACCTTTAGTCTTTGCGTGGGTTTGAGGGATTTCAGCAATTCGTCGAAGTGAGTGAAGGGGTTGGTGGGGCGGAAATCGACCGGTCGTTGCAGGCTTAGAGGTGTCTCTGGCACCCAGTCGTCGGCGTTGACCACCGAGAAAGACCATCCTGGTTGTGTCTGGGCTTCGTAGTTCATGGCGAAGACATAATCGCCGGGTTTTGGGGCGGCGCTTGTGTAGGTTTTGAAGCGGACATCGTTTGGTATCTCGCCTTTGGCTTGTGCTCGCCTTAGCATGGCGGTGGTGAGGTATGCCAGAGCCCCGCCTTGGCTATGTCCCGAGATGAGGAAGTCGCGTCGGCCAGCCTTTACGCAAGAGTCTACGTGCGAGAGGATATTGTCGGCCATGGTCATTAGTCCGGCGACCCATCCTGCATGGACGCAAGCCAGGCTGTCGGGGCATAGGTCGTAGTGCATATCGCGGCCCACGTGGATGGAGCCTACGGCTCGTACCATTGCGGCGTTGAAGTTAGAGCCCCAGCTTATGGTGGTGCTGACTGTGGCGCGCATCATGATAGCCATGACGCCGGTGGAGTTGTTTTCCCATAATTCCCAGGCGTTGTCGAAACCTACGCTTGGCGACACATAGACCTTAGAGAAGGAGTGAGGAGCGGGGCAAAGGTATTTGTCGTCGACCTTTAGGCTGTCGAGGTGTGACGCCATGCTTAGGCACTCGATATATTCGGCTTTTGAGAAACCGGGTTTGAGGGGTTGGCCGAAGGCTGACGCCAATGTGGAGAGGAGAGTGATTGCTAATGCTGTGGTTTTCATAGGTTTTTATCTGTTAGGTGCCATATAGTCGCCATCGGGGCTTACCTCTTTGTCTTGATGCAACTCACGTTCGGCCTTCAGGTATTTCTGGCTTAGGATCGCCATGAAACGGCTAATCCTTACGATGGCGTTTGTGGTGTCGGCCAATATTGTTTTGCCTTGAAGTTTAAGGAGATAGAAGTCGTATATGGCAGTCAGGGCCACGAGGATGTGCTGAGTGTTCTCGCCATTGGGGATTTTGGTCATGAAGAGGGAGAGGTCGGGCCATGCCGTCTTGAATGCGTTTTGGTAGGGTATTTCGTCGGGCTGAGTGAGCAGGTAGAGGTGGTAGTTGTAGATGTCGTTGGCGAGCATGGTGAGGATTTGCAGGTGTCCGGATTTTTCTTTGCCTTCGCGCTTCATCATCTCGCAGAGGTTGTCCCACCAGTCGTAGACCGACTGGTGGAGCGCGGGGTCGGAGATGGCGTATTTTGCTATCACGGCCTCGTTGATTTGCTTCATGTCGAGGTTGTTGGCACGAATCAGATCTTCGACATTCCACATATAGAGGATATACTCGACGATATTCTCTTTTCTCTTTTTCTGGGCTATGAGCATGGTGGTTTAGTCTTGGTTGATATCGTCGTCTTCGTCGTCGTTGCCGAAATAGATATCGTAGTCGTCGGCAGAGGGCATCTCGAAGAAACTCTCCATGTCGCGACGTTCCTTCTTTGTTGGTCGGCCGAGGCCTTTCTGGCGTTGCATAGTCATTTGCAGGCGGTACATCTCGAGGAGGTCTTGCTGGTCTTTGGGCGTCACCTCGCGGATGTGGTCTTTCACCAGTTTAGCTCCCATTCGGCTGCGTGGTATTTGGAGCACCTCGAAGGAGCGTGTGGCGGCTGGCACTTTTATGGCTATCACGTCGCCCACCTTCACTATGCGTGAGCTTTTCACCTGCTGGCCAGCCATGGATACTTTGCCTCTTTTCAGTGCGTCGGAGGCTATGGTGCGTGTCTTATATAGGCGTACGGCCCATAGGAATTTGTCTATGCGGATAGAGTCGGCCATGGGTTATTTGTTGTTGAATTGAGTCATAGTCAGTTGTAGGCCTATGCACACGTAGGTGCGGATACATTCTGCCGCCAGTTCCATGCGCTCGTCGACTATGGGTTTTTCCTCGTCGCTCCATTTGCCGAGGACGAAATCGATTTGTCCACCCTTATGGAACTCGTTGCCAATGCCGAAACGGAGTCGCGGGTAGTTTTCCGTGCCGAGCAACTCGGTTATGTTCTTCAGGCCGTTGTGACCGCCCGCGCTGCCTTTGCCTTTGAGCCTTATGGTGCCTACGGGCAGGGCCAGGTCGTCGACCACGACAACGATGTTCTCTGGCGGGACGTTCTCCTTGTCGGCCCAATAGCGCACGGCCTTGCCGCTCAGGTTCATGTAGGTATTGGGCTTCAGCAGGACGAGGTCGCGTCCCTTGATGCGCATACGCGCTATGTCGCCGTATCTCTCGGAGGAGAAGTCTGCGTTGGCATCTTGCGCCAGGCGGGTCACGATGTCGAACCCTGTGTTGTGGCGTGTGTGCGCGTATTCGTCGCCTATATTGCCGAGCCCTACTATTAAGAATTTCATGGTTATCCGTTTGCAAGAATATCGTCAATGACCTCGCTGAATACATCCTTCTCTTTCATGCCTGCGGCACGTATCTGTTGAGGGATGAAACTTGTCTTGGTTTGGCCTGGTGTGGTGTTAATCTCGAGGACGAATGGAGTGCCGTCTTTCTTCACTATGAAATCGATTCTGACGATGCCCTTCATGTTCATGATGTCGTAGACCTCGGAGGCGATAGCCTTGACATGGCTGGCCACGTTGTCGGGTATGCGTGCCGGTGTTATTTCTTGGGTCATGCCTGGGGTGTATTTGGCTTCGTAGTCGAAGAACTCGTTTTTGGTGACGACCTCGGTCAGGGGGAAGACTACGGTACGTGATTTAGTTTTGTATAGGCCGCAGGTCAGTTCTGTGCCGTCCATGAACGCCTCGATTATGACATCTGGGCTTTCTTTGCGTGCCGCCTCTACGGCGCTGATGAGGCGGTCGGGAGTTTTGACCTTCGTCACGCCATAGCTTGAGCCTGCGGCAGTGGGTTTCACGAACAGGGGCAGGCCTAGTCGTGCGGTTATGGCGTCTACGTTGATGTTTTGGTTGGGTCGTATGCGGATGGAGTCGGCCACGTTGACGTTGAAGGAGCGCAGGTAGCTGTTGCATACGAACTTATCGAAGGTCATGGCGCCGGTCAGTGCCGGGCATGTGGAGTGTCGGATTCCAATCATCTCGAAGTAGGCTGGCATTAGTCCGTTTTCGCCTGGCACGCCGTGTATGGTGATATATGCCATGTCGAATGTCACCTTCTTGCCGTTGTTGTCGACGAAGGAGAAATCGTCTCTTAGAATTGGGTGTTCGGTGTTATCGTGATGTGCCACCCACTTATCGCGCGTTATTTCGACGGGGATGAGGTTGTAGTGTTGTGAGTCGATCATAGACATCAGTCCCTCTTTGCTTCGGGCGCTGACTTCGGCTTCCGACTGGTAGCCGCCATAGACAATGGCTATTGTCTTTTTCATTGTATATGTTGTTGTGTTGTTTGCTTAGTTGTTGCGGCTGGACGTGTAGGCTCGCCATTTCTCTATGCATGCCATCATGTCGGCGGCTACTTCGGAGTCGAACATCATCTCCTTGCCGGTTGTGGGATGGCGGAAACCTAATGTCTTGGCGTGCAGGGCTTGTCGTGGCAGAATCTGCATGCAATTTGCCACGAACTGCCTGTATTTGGGGAAGGTGGTGCCGCGGAGGATTTGGTCGCCGCCGTAGTGCGCGTCGGAGAAGAGGGGGTGGCCTATGTGCTTGAAGTGCGCCCTTATCTGATGTGTGCGTCCTGTCTCGAGGTGGCATTTCACGAGAGAGACGTATCCGAGCCGTTCTAACACCTCGTAGTGAGTCACGGCGTGTTTGCCTATGCCGCTATCCTCGGGGTATACGTCCATGATCTTTCTGTCGCGAGTGCTGCGTCCGATGTTGCCACGTATGGTGCCATGGTCTTCTTCCATTGCTCCCCATACGAGGGCGATGTAGGTGCGTTTTGTGGTCTTGTCGAAGAACTGCTTTGCCAGGTCCATTTTGGCGGATTCGGTTTTTGCTATGACGAGCAGGCCTGAGGTGTCTTTGTCGATACGGTGCACGAGTCCTGGTCGTGGGTCTTTGACGTCGGCGAACATGGGGAGTCCTCGGAGGTGCCATGCGAGGGCGTTGACGAGAGTGCCGTCGTGGTTGCCAACGCCTGGGTGGAC
This sequence comes from bacterium, assembly GCA_963620665.1. Taxonomy (GTDB): domain Bacteria; phylum Bacteroidota; class Bacteroidia; order Bacteroidales; family Marinilabiliaceae; genus W3P20-009. The sequence goes on along the minus strand of CAVFBA010000001.1, from coordinate 92,961 downwards.
GCATAGGCCGGCGGGTTTATTGACGACGAGCAGGGTGTCGTCTTCGTAGACGATGTTGAGGGGGATGTCTTGAGGGATGATTTCGATTTCGCGTGGTGGCCATGACATGACGATGCTAATCTCGTCGCCTGGTTTGACGCGGTAGTTGGCTTTTACGGGTTTATCGTTGACTCGGATGTTGCCTGCGTCGGCGGCGGCTTGGACTTTGGTGCGAGAGGCGTGTGAGACGTGGTCGACTACGTACTTGTCGATACGAATCATGCTTTGTCCTTGGTCGGCAGTGAAGTGGAAGTGCTCGAAGAGTTCGCCTGTGGGGCTTAGTTCGGCGTTGTTGTTGTCGTCGTTGTCGAGGTCGTCGGCCTCGTCCCAGTCGTCTTGCGGGTGCATAGGGGTGGTTAAAGGTCGAAGTCGTCGTCGTTGTCGTCGTCGAGTATGGCGTTGCTGAGCTTAGTCATGTCGGTTGTGAGCCATAGGTTGACGGTGCTCCAAGCCTCGACACGTCCGTTTGAGGCGGCGGGGCTTTGCCTGTATACTATGGCGCGTGAGGTGTCGGCGGCGGATTGTACTGTCTCGTCGAAGTCAATGTTGCCGAGGCTGAGTCGTGCGGAGGCTATTGCGGAGATGGCGTCCTCGTAGCTTTGCGTGATGAGTGAGGGTATGGAGGTTGGGCCGTCGGAGGCTCCGCATCCTACGACGAGGTTTACTTTGGAGCCTTTGGGTAGTTTTTGTCCGGCATTGATGGGTTTGCCGTTGTAGAGTTGTTTTAGGACGAGGCCGTCGTAGGGGCTTGGTATGGAGTCGACTTTGCCGAGTTCGAGTCCGGCGTTTTGGAGGTTGACACGTGCGTTGCGGAAGGAGAAGTTGACCAGGGCGGGCATGGTTGTCATCTCTTTGGAGAAGGCGTTTATGGTGATGTATATGACTCGTCCTTTCTTGACCTTTTTGCCGGCGGCTGGTATTTGGTCGACTATGGCGCCTGGTTTGGCGTCGGCGCGGTAGAGGGAGTCGATAAGTTTGAGGCTCATGTCGGCGTTGTGTACCTCTTCCTCGACATCGGATTGGAGTTGCCCGACGAGTTGTGGCACGACGACGGTGCGTCCGGAGGTGGTGTAGTGACCCAATATCTCTAACGTCAGCCATAGCAGGAACGCTATTGCCACGAGTGCGATTCCGACTTGGAGCCAGAAAACGCGGGACTTCAAGAACTTTAGCAGACTCATCTTGTTTGATTAGACACCGTAAGACATTAGTGCGCAATACAAAGTTATCAAAAAACCAGATAATTACCAGTGTTGTTGGGGGGTGTGGAGGGAGGGTGTTGTTGGTGGTGTGTGGGGCGTGTTGGACTGTTTGTTGATAGAGTGATAGGGGGTGTTTGGGTGTGGAGGGGTGGTGGTTGCGGGGTAAAGGGGTGAAAATCAGGGGGTAGTGGCGTGTGAGGTGGGGGAGAGGGTGTGGTGTATAGATTAACGCCACGTTAAATAGTTCTGCCGGATTGACATTAGGCTAATAAATTGTTACTTTTGCGGTTGTATGCCGAACGGGGGAACCTCTTGTTGGGCATGTAACCAATAATTTAAGATACAAGGCATAGGACAAATGCAACCTCAATCATCGGTCAAAATCTTCTCGGGCTCGGCTACTAAATACCTGGCAGAGAAAATCTCCGCCTCGTTTGGGCAGGAGCTTGGCAAGGTCAATAAACTGCTCTTCTCGGACGGTGAGTACACGACGATGTACAATGAGACCATCCGTGGTTCTCATGTATTCTTGATACAAAGCACGTTTCAGCCATCGGACAACCTGTTTGAGCTATTGATGATGATTGATGCGGCGAAGCGTGCGAGTGCGGCGAGCATCAATGCGGTGATACCGTATTTTGGTTTTGCCCGTCAGGATCGTAAGGATCAGCCTCGTGTGGCTATTGGCGCGAAGCTTGTGGCTGACTTGTTGACGGCGGCGGGAGTGGATCGTGTGATAACGATGGATTTGCATGCGGATCAGATACAGGGGTTCTTCAATATACCTGTGGATCACTTGTATTCGTCGACGATATTTGTGCCGTATATTGAGCAGATGGGTCTTGAGGATATGGTTATGGCGTCGCCTGACGCGGGAGGTTCTAAGAGGGCTAACAGCTACTCGAAGTACTTTGACGTGCCGATGGTTATATGCCATAAGCACCGTCCTCGTCCGAACGTGGTGGGCGAGATGCGTGTGATTGGTGATGTGAAGGGTAAGAACGTGATACTGCTTGACGACATGATTGACACTGCCGGGACTATATGCGCGGCGGCAGACAAGATGATGGAGCAGGGTGCTAAGAGTGTCAGGGTGTTTGCGTCGCATGGCGTGCTGTCGGGCGCGGCGTATGACAATATAGAGCGTAGCCAGGTTAAGGAGGTTGTTATCACAGACTCTATACCGTTGCGTCAGCAGAGTGAGAAGATAAAGGTGTTGTCGGTGGCGGATATGTTTGCCGAGACGATAGCCTGCGTGTATAACAACGAGACTATCACTAAGCACTTCTTGTTTCGGAAATAGGGAGAGCGGTGGTTGATATAAGGTCGGCCCCTCTGAGGTCTTGCGGGACTTTGGAGGGGCTGATTGTATGTGATAGGGAGTGACGGTTTAGGGGTTGTAGGCGCTGCCGCTCAGGAGTTCTTGGCTGTCGTCGATACGCATGAGGTCGGTCATGGAGATGTTCTCGTGGCGTGACATGTAGGCTCTGACGATGTTGTAGGCGCAGTAGAGGGCGGCTCGTCCGGGGGATTTATTGCCGAAATAGTAGGTGAAGGGGGCTTCGTTGACGATCTTGCTTCTGTCGAGCAGGACGGTGCTGTATAGGAGTTTATGTTCGGCGAGGTATGCCCACATGCGGCTCTCGTTGGTCTTGCACCATTCTATCTGGTCGGTGGACATGCCGAAGAGGAGTTCGTCGGATATGCTTGGGATACAGCTGTGGAGTGCGTAGAGCACTTTGCCTTGGTAGATCATGGCTGTCAGGACGTCCTCTCGGTCGGATGTTTCGGGCATTGTGCTGTATATCCAGGCTTTGAGCAGGTCGCTGACGATGTAGTCTTTGGAGCGGGTGAAACGTGCGTATTGGGGTATTTGTAGCCAGGCGTAGAAGCGGCAGTTGGAGCCGAGGTAGTGTTCGATGCCGAACGAGATGTAGGTGGAGTCGACAAACATGCGGTCGTTGAAGCCTGAGAAGTGGCAGTAGACGGCGGAGGGGTAGGGGGCGTCGGGGAATATGGCGCGGAAGCAGCTGAAGGCGTCGGAGATGTCGTTGTTGATGTTGAGAGAGGACCAGACGCTATCGCAAGCGGGGATGACCTCATCGTTCTCTGGGGCGTTGATGAACCTTGTCAGTTCTTCGATGAACATGGGGTCGCCCTTTTTGCCTATACGGAGTTCGGCGGAGCAGAAGGTGGAGAAATAGTCGCCGTATTTATCTTCGAGTGAGGTTGCAAGATGTTGAATATCAGCATTGTTGGTCATCAGGTCTTTGTAGAAAGGGGCGACGGAGAGGTTGAGTTCGCAGCCCGAAGTGTCGGGGTGACGGAAATCGCCCCCGCATGCTGTTAGGAGCATTACGGAGGCGAGTGTGGTGAGAGTTATGCGCATTTGGGGTTGCTATTTCTGCTCGCCTGCTTGGCGTGAGGCAAAATATTCGGCTTGTTTTTGGATGAGCTCGGCATCGTCGAAGTAGTTGATACGCATGGCGTTGCGGACTTCCTTGAGTGTTTGCGCGGCTATTTGGCGAGCTGTGTCGCTGCCTTTTTTGAGGATGTTGTAGACCTCGGGGATGTCCTTTTCGAACTCGGCACGTCGTGCGCGTATGGGTCGCAGTTCCTCCTCGACGATGGCGGTGAGGAATTTTTTGACCTTCACGTCGCCCAGTCCGCCCTTGGTGTAGTGCGCTTTTAGTTCGTCGAGGTTGGCGTATTCGGGGAGATATTGTGCGAAATGCTCGGTTTTGCAGAAGGCGTCGAGGTAGGTGAATACGGCGTTTCCCTCGAGGTGTCCTGGGTCTTCGATGCGGAGGTGTGTGGGGTCGGTGTACATTGTCTTGATTTTCTTCTTGACCTCGGACTCGCTGTCGGACAGGTAGATGCAGTTGCCGAGGCTCTTGCTCATCTTGGCTTTGCCGTCGGTGCCTGGTAGTCGTAGGCAAGCGGCATTGTTGGGCAGGAGTATTTCGGGTTCTACGAGGACGTTGCCGTAGGTTTGGTTGAAGCGTCGGACGATTTCGCGGGTTTGCTCAATCATAGGCTCTTGGTCTTCGCCTGCGGGGACAGTGGTGGCTTTGAAGGCGGTGATGTCGGAAGCCTGGCTTATGGGGTAGGTGAAGAAGCCTACGGGGATAGAGGTTTCAAAGTTCCTCATTTGAATCTCGGTCTTGACGGTGGGGTTGCGTTGGAGACGCGAGACGGTGACGAGATTCATGTAGTAGAACGACAGTTCGGTCAGTTCGGCTACGTAGCTCTGAATGAACATGTTGCACTTGGCGGGGTCGAGGCCTACGGAGAGGTAGTCGAGGGCGACCTCGATGATGTTCTGACGGATTTTTTCTGGGTTGTCGGCGTTATCGGTCAGAGCCTGGGCGTCGGCGATCATGATAAAAATCTTGTCGAACGCTCCGGAGTTTTGCAGTTCAACGCGTCTGCGCAGAGAGCCGACGTAGTGACCGAGGTGCAACCTGCCGGTAGGTCTGTCGCCAGTGAGGATAATCTTCTCCTTCTTATCAGTAGACATTATTACTTCTCCTATATATTATGGTATGATTCGGACGTTGTGGGGAGATCGCAATTTGACTGCTAAGTTAATGATTATACCAATATGGGCGTAAAATAACACCATGCGGGGTGTGGGTATGTGGCGGGCATGGGGGACAAACTGTTTTTTTATGGGGGACAATCGTCCAGAGGAGGGGGGAGGGAGTGCGAGTGGAGCATCGGGGTCAGTTTTTTTTCAGTATCTGGGAGTATTTCTTTCAGTATATCGTCAGTATATGGTCAGTATGTTGGAGTATGTCGGGAGGGTGTCGGGAGGAGTTGCGGAGGGTTGAGGTAGGGAGTTGTGATGAGTGGTTTATTATATATGGTAGGGGGAGTGAGGGGGGGAGCAGTCCGTTACAGTCCGTTAATATGTCCAATGCAAACGATTGCGTCTACTATTTATATTCCGTTTTGTTCAGTTTTGCCGATATTTGTCGCAAAATGGAACAATCGGGTCACGAAATTGATTAAATCCTACCTTTCAATGTTAAGATACTATTACAATATGTGCGATTGGACTTCTAAATTTGCTTTCAAATCTGAATATGTGTTATCTGCTGATAACCTGTTTGGACCTCAAACCAATAGTAAACCTCATGATAAACAAACAGAGAAATTCAACGAGTGGAAGGCATACGCTTACGGCGTGGCTCTTCGCTTTGCTGCTGTGCGTGCAAGGCATGGTGGCCTCTGACTGCTTTGCGCAGGCGCAGACAGCGACTGGCACAGTCGTCTCAGAATCTGACGGGCAGCCTCTTCCGGGTGTGAACGTCGTCGTAAAGGGTACTACCATCGGAACGATTACCGATTTTGATGGTAAGTTCTCACTTCAGACCGAGAAGGGTTCGACCTTGGTGTTCTCCTTTCTTGGTTTCACCAACCAGGAGATAGCCTTCACTGGCGCGCCTATTAATGTCTCGCTGGTAGAGGAGACGTCGGACCTTGACGAGGTCATCGTCGTGGGTTACGGTGTTCAGAAGAAGAAGCTCGTCACTGGTGCCACGGTACAGGTTGCCGGTGATGACATTGCGAAGATGAACACTACGAACGCTTTGACGGCGATGCAGTCTGTGTCGCCGGGTGTCTCTATCACCCAGAGCTCGGCACAGCCAGGTAAGGGCTTTAAGGTCAACATTCGTGGTGCTGGTACAATTGGCACGTCGTCTCCTCTCCTCATCATTGATGGTGTGCAGAGTGGCACGGCGAATGACGGTCTTAATGGTCTTAACCCCAATGACATTGAGAGCATTGACGTGTTGAAGGACGCTGCATCGGCAGCTATCTACGGTGCACGTGCGGCTAACGGTGTCATCCTCGTTACCACTAAGCAGGGCAAGGAGGGCAAGGTGACCGCCCAGTATGACGGTTATGTTGGCGTGTCGAATGCGCTGAAGCGTCCTGCGACTCTTGGTGCACAGGACTATATCAAGGTGGTCAATGAGGCTGTCTTCAATGAGACTGGCTCTATTGTTGACTGGTCTTTGATGGTGCCTGCAGAGATCCTTGACAAGGTGAACAATGGTTGGGACGGTACGGACTGGTTTGACGAGTTTGCCAACAAGAACGCTGTACAGCAGAGCCATTCGTTGAGCCTCACTGGTGGTTCGGATCGCTCGAAGTTCGCCATGTCGATCAACTTCATGGACCAGGAGGGTATCATGGGTGGTGACAATGCGTCAGACTATCGTCGTTACGGTGGGCGTATCAACTCTGACCACGTCCTCTATCGTAGCAAGAAGGATAATCGTGACGTAGTTAAGATTGGCGAGAATCTCTCGTTCTGGTATCACAAGAGCCATGACCTTGCCGAGGGCAACGGTTATTGGAACGTCATGCATGACGCATACGCTGCATCACCTCTTACTCCGGCTTGGAATGAGGATGGCACACTCACGTCGTATGAGAAGAACGGTTCTGGTTTCAACTCGATGATATTCAGCAACCCATTGCAGACGCTTTACAACGGTGGTCGTAACTCAATCAACCGTAACCGCGATTTTGGTGTTGGCGCTACCTTCTTCCTTGAGGTAGAGTTCATCAAGAACCTCAAGTATCGTGGCCAGTTCAACACAGGTTACTCGTCGTACGCTAACAAGCGTGTAGGTTTGCCATACAGCACGAGCTCTACTGAGTCTGGTGGCAACTACAGCGTCTATCAGCAGGCTGGCGCAAGCTCGAGCATCAATGTTGAGAACACCCTTTCGTATATCGTACCTGAGTTTGCAGGCAACCACTTTGACGTACTCGTAGGTCAGTCTATCGAGAAATCCTTGTGGAGCGCAGACATCTCTGCTACGGCACAGGCTGGTTCTGACGCAGTCAACTCTCTCGTGCTCAATGGTTACAACTATAACCTTCTCTCTAACTACGACCTTGCCAATGTCCAAGGCATAAGTGGCACAGCTACGGAGGGTCAGGGCACGATAGCTTCTGTCTTTGGTCGTATCAACTACAACTTCAACGAGAAGTATCTTGCCACCCTCATTGTACGTGGTGACGCATCTAACAACTTCTCACGTGGCAACCGTTGGGGTTTCTTCCCCTCAGCTTCTGTGGGTTGGGTTATGACCAACGAGAACTTCATGGAGAGCGCATCTGAGGTTATGAACTTCTTCAAGATACGTGCTTCTTGGGGTCAGAACGGTAACTGCAACATTGACAACTACGTCTACCTCTCGAATATTGGTTTCTCGCCATCTGACTATGCCGACTATGGTTATAAGTTCAGCTCTGACAACGCTTACACCACATCTGCGGGTAATTACACCACTGGAGCCTACGCGCGTAACCAGCCCAACCCTGACGTAACGTGGGAGACTTCTGAGCAGCTCAATGTCGGCTTTGACTCACGCTTCCTTGACAGTCGTCTTGGTCTTACCTTCGACTGGTATAAGAAGACCACTAAGGACTGGCTCGTGCAGGCTCCTACTCAGGATGTCTACGGCTACGAAGTGGCCGCATACATCAATGGTGGTGATGTCGAGAACAAGGGCTTTGAGATTGCCCTCAACTGGAACGACACTAAGGGTGACATTCACTACAATGTTGGTGTAAACCTCGCCTTTAACAAGAATGAGGTCACGAAGCTCGGCACTGCGTCTGGTAAGATTGGTGACAGCACAGGCTCTGCCCTCTTCCAGAACTCTTCTTACGTATCTCTTGTTGAGAAGGGTCATGCCATTGGCTACTTCAGTGGTATGAGCTACAGCGGCATTTGGCAGAACCAGTCTGAGATTGACCAGGCACGTTCTGCTGGCAAGGCTGTACTTGCCAATGCGGCTCCTGGCGACTGCATTTGGGACGACTGGAACGGTGATGGCACTATCGACCTTGACAACGACCGTCATGAGATTGGCGACCCGAACCCAGACGTCACCCTTGGTATCACCCTTGGCCTTGACTGGAAAGGTCTTGACTTCAGTGTGAGCGGCAGTGGCGCCTTTGGCCACCAGATTATGCAGTGCTACCGCACGGCACTTCTCGCTAACGCATATAGCAACTACACCACCGATGTATTTGACCGTTGGCATGGTGAGGGCACGAGCAACGAGAAGCCACGTCTTGGCTATGGCAATGAGAACTACTCGTGGGTATCTACAAACTATATGCAGGATGCCGACTTCTTCAAGATTCAGAACATAACCCTTGGCTACGACTTCACCAAGAACTTGTGGAAGAGCTCGCCATTTGGTCAGATTCGCCTTTACGTCCAGGCTCAGAACGTTGCATGCTTCACGAGCTACACTGGTGTAGATCCTGAGGTTGGTTCGTCTGGCGGCACCAACGATTGGGCTAAGGGCGTTGACCTTGGCCTCTACCCAACGGCTCGCACATATATCGCTGGCGTTAACATCAAGTTCTAAGTGTAACCCACAAGAAACGAATTATGAAAAAACTCATAGCAATGGCTGTCGCCGCGTCGCTTGCCTGCTCGTTCACGGCATGTGACGACTTTCTCGACAGCGAAAACTATACTGAGGCCAACTCGGGCAACTATCCGGGTACCGCTGCTGACCTCAACAAGGAGCTTGCCGCCCTCTATGGCTGCCTCAACTCCATATCGAACAACCCGCTTAATGCGCCATTCATCGTCAACATACTTGCATCTGACGACTGCAACGGCGCAGGTGGCACGGGTGATACCGAGAGCCACGCTATCGGTCATCTCATGGTAACCAACACTGACTACTTTGGCACATCCACGAGTTCAAGCAACAACACGTGGCATGTCACCTACGTTGCCATAGCTCGCGCTAATGCCATCCTCGGTACTAACCCTGACATTCTCAACACCATTGAGGAGACGTCGCGCAACCAGCTTCTTGGAGAGTGCTACTTCCTCCGTGGCCTCTTCTACCTATGGGCAGCGCAGATGTGGGGTGATATTCCCGCCTACTATACCGCAGCCGCCCCAACAGTCTGCCCACAGCAGAGCGCAGAGGAGGTTGTGTTTCCGCACATTCTTGCTGACTTCATGAGCGCATACAACCTCATGACGTACGGTCAGACCACGCAGGGTGACGGCCACGCTACTAAAGGCGCTGCTGGTGGCTACCTTGCTCGTGCCTACATGTTCTACGAGGGTTTCTACAAGAAAGTCTCAGAGCTCGCTACTGCTAACCCTGAGGCTGTCACACTTCCCGAGCAGCAGGGCATAGAGAACACTTCTCTCACTAAGAGTGATGTTGTCAAGGTGCTTGAGGATGTCAAGGCGAGTGGTCGGTATGGTCTTATTGAGGACTTCCGTCTGCTTTGGGATTACACCAACGAGTTCACAGCTCAAACGTATGCATACGTAAGTGACCTCAATGCCGCTGGCAAATATTGGGCTGGCAATGGCAACAAGGAGCAGCTCTTCCAGGTGACCTATGGCAATACAGCCTCTTGGAATGGTACTACTGGCATGGGTTTCTGCAACATGTCGTCTCTCTACTGCTCGTTGCGTTGTGACGAGGATGGCGCTGGCAATGTGAATGGAGGAGAGAAAACCTTCCCTTATGCACAGGGTTGGGGTCAGGGCACTGTCAATGCTCAGCTTTGGGACGATTGGAGCGACGCTGACCCTCGTAAGAGGGCCACAGTCCTTGAGTGCGAGAAGGAGTTGGAGACGTTTGCCTATACGACTTCTTGCACAGAGGATGCAGGCTTGTATAACAAGAAGCTCTGCGCCATCACTGTTAAAGACTTATCTGAACCTATAGGCGAAGGTGCATATTCCTCTTCTAACTGGGCAAGCACATCAAGTGGGCCTTACACTTTCTGGGATTTCTACCGTCTTAAAAATGGAGGCGACGCAGCTCCTGGAACTGGCAATTGCATGCAGGGTTCGCACTACACGGACTTCGTGCTTATGCGTTATTCTGACATCCTCCTTATGCACACGGAGCTCACTGGAGACGCTACCGGCATGAACGAGGTACGCGCACGTGTTGGTCTTCCCGCACAGTCGTACTCGCTTATCAACGTGCAGAACGAGCGTCGCTTTGAGTTTGCATGTGAGGGATTGCGCTTCAATGACCTCCGTCGTTGGTCGGGCAAGAATGGGGGCGAGAGCTGCCTTGCCGCACAGACCCTTCAGCGTCAGAATGGGACCCGCGTCAACTACACTGGCAACTGGACGACTATGCACCACGCTTCTTGCTCGTGGGCTAAGCGTTATGCTGCCACGGATGGCTTCTGGCCTATTCCTGAGTCGCAGATTAACATTGTGGCTGACCAGTCTGTGCTCAAGCAGAATGCTGGCTGGAGCGGTTCTGAGTGTATCATGACAACTGCCCCTGCTTACAATTAGTGATTGTATAACGTGGTAAGGGTTGGCAGGGGTTTATCCTCTGCCAACGGCCACGAACTAAACGAAAAGATTAACAATGAAGAAACGTTATATCCTTATGGCCGCCGCTTGCGCTTTGTGCGCATGCGACCCCGTGGAAGAGGACGGCAGCTTCGGTGACATCACGGTCTCCTCGCAGGAGATAAGCGAGGCCTTCTCTTTCACCCAAGCCGACAAAGAAGGCAATCCTGCCGCCGACGGCAACTACTTCACTTACAGCACGAGTCCTGCCCAAATAGTCCGCGTGTTCAACTACAAGGCAGATGGCAGTGAGAATCTCCTTGCCCTTGGGGCATCTGGCACATTCACTATTGCTCCGGGTCGTGGTTCTGACCCTAACCAGAAGTTCTATGTAGCCATGTATAACTCTGATGGCGAGAGAGTGGTTGCGGAGAAGAGTGCCAATGTGTATGTCAAGGCTGAGCTTTCGACCACAGAGAAGTTGTTCTGCTCTGATTCGGGTCGCAAGATTTACAAGTGGAACACCAATGCTCCTGATGGTTGCGTCTGGGGCAATATGGGTCACTGCGGTGGCAATGGCGCTGATGTATACAAGACTGGTGCTGGCAAATGGTGGGGCGTGACTACCGCTGAGGAGTTCGAGGGTCAGCTCGCCCATTCTGTCGAGGGCAAGCTCACTGGAGAGGAGAGCTTTGACGCCTACATGGTCTTCACAGAGGACGGTGCCATCGAGAAGTATGACGGCAATGGCGCCAAGCTCGGCGAGTCCACCTATGAGGTTGTTGAGCAGACGGAGAATACTGAGTGGGCAAAGTATCACCTCAAGACAGGCGATAACTCGGTGCTTTGGCCTTTCGAGATTAACGCTGGTGGCAAATACGTCACGGAGTTTGAGGTTGTCTACATCTCTCCTTCGGCTATGACGCTTGTTTATCCTGACGGTGGCGACTTCAAGGCTGCTTATGGCGGTTGGGGCGAGGCTTCGTTCTGGCAGTTCAAGGCTGAAGATTATGAGGGTTGCGCTGTTGGCGTTGATGGCAAGGGCAAGAGCTGGACATGGAACACCGAGGCGGCAGATGGTTGCGTCTGGGGTAACATAGGCTACAAGCCGGGAGCTGGTGAGACTGTGTATGCAAGTGGTAACGGCAAGTGGTGGGGCGTGGCAGCCGCTGAGGAGTTCGAGGGTCAGCTCGGCCATGCTGTAGGTGGTAAGCTTCAGGGTGATGAGAGCTTCAACGCGTACTTCACTCTTACCCCTGAGGGCGAGATCAAGAAGTATGACGGCAATGGCAACCCTATCAACACCACCAAGTACACATTCAACACAGACCGCACGGCTAAGGTAAGCTCGGACGACCCATCAGTATGGGCTGTTGCTCACCTTGAGACGGGCGAGAACTCAGTGCTCTGGCCATACGAGATTAATGGTGGTGGCAAGTATGTAACCGACTATGAGGTTGTGTACATTGATGATTCTCACATGACCCTCGTATATCCTGACGGTGGTGACTTTGAGAACTACGGCAGTTGGGGCGAGGCTTCGTTCTGGCAGTTCAAGGTCAAAGAGTAGCGAAGAGGAAAGAAGCTTATAGCACGATATAAGTTTTGATTCGAGAGGCCCCGGTGTCAAGGCTCATGCCGAGATGCCGGGGCTATTTTATTCACTGTCTTGCTAATTACTCGCAATTTCCGAGTTTTAGCCTATCTTCGCACTTATGAATCTACGTTTTCTCATTCCCCTTGTATTTTTGATTTTTCCTGTAGCGTCCCTTGCCCAGGGTTTTGCTGGTCATATAGTAGATGGGCTTGGCGAGCCTGTTGAGGGTGCGACCATTATGGAGTTGTCGACCATCACGGGGTCGGTGTCGAAAGCGGATGGGGCGTTTGCGATACGGTATTCGGGGTCGTATCCGGCTCGTGTGGTGGTGCGTTGTTTGGGATATAGGCCTGATACGCTGTCAATATCGTCGGCGAGCCGTGATATACGCATAGTGATGCATGCGCAGGATGTGCAGGGTCGGGAGGTGAATGTCGTTGGGCATAGGCATGACACCAATTTTGAGGTGCTTGACGCTGGTGTTGCGGCGGCCATGGTCAGTACGGACGCTGGCATTGAGGCGGTTCTTAAGAGCCAGATGGGGGTGTCGAGTAATAACGAGCTTAGTAGCCAGTATAGGGTACGTGGAGGTAGTTTTGACGAGAACCTTGTGTATGTTGATGGGATAGAGATATATCGTCCGTTTCTTATACGTTCTGGGGAGCAGGAGGGTCTTAGTTTTGTTAATCCTGACATGGTGGAGGAGGTTAACTTCTCTGCTGGCGGGTTTGACGCGTCGTATGGGGACAAGCTGTCGTCGGTGCTTGATGTGCGGTATAAGCGTCCTGTGGAGTTTCATGCGGGGGCTCGTGTGAGTCTTCTTGGGGCTCAGGTTTATGCCGAAGGGTCGGCGGCAGGGGGCAAGTTGACTCATATCACGGGGTTGCGTTATAAGACCAACCAGTATTTGTTTGGCTCGCTTGATACCAAGGGGGACTATTCGCCTAAGTTTTTCGATGTTCAGACGTATTGGACGCTTGCGCCGTCGGTGGCCACCAGTATCTCGTTGTTGGCTTATTATGCGCAGAACACGTATACCTTTTATCCGTCGGATCGTGAGACGAGTTTCGGCACGATATCTGACGCGCGCAAATTGACTATTTATTTTGACGGTGGGGAGCGTGACCGATATCGCACGTGCGTGGTGGCTGCCAATGCTCGTCATGAGTTCTCGGGACGGTTTACGCTTGGTCTTACGGCCTCGATGTTTCGGACGGAGGAGGAGGAGAAATATGACATACTTGGTGAATATTGGCTACAACAGGCGTATGCCACGCAGACTGTGGAGGCGACGGACCAGAGTGAGAATATAGGGGTTGGGGCGTATATGCAGCATGCGCGTAATTACTTGTTTGGCGAGGTGTATTCGGTTGCCGCAGACGCGCGCCTAAGGCGTGGGATACATGACATGAGCATGCAGGTGAAGTTGACCCGTGACCACTATTCTGATTTGACGGATGAGTGGGCGTATACGGACTCGGCGGGGTATATCTCGTCGCCCACGTTGCGTGAGATAACACTTGACGAGTTGCGTCGGGCGGACGATGTGTTGCGCCAGACACGAGCAGAGTGTTTCTTTCGGTCGACTATCAGCGGTATACCTATTGGTGAGGGTCGTGCGCGTGTGGTGACGGGATTTCGTGTGGCGTATCAGGATACGGGTTCGGATCTTATTTATGGGCCTCGTGCCACGATTAGTTATCAGGTGGCACGGTGGAACTTTCGTCTTTCGTATGGGAGATATTCGCAGTTGCCGACCCTCCGTGAGATGAAGCGGCCGGACGCCACATTGAACCGAGAAGTCAGTGCGCAGACCAGTTGGCAGTTTTTTGCCGCGGCGGACAGGTATTTTGGTGATGAGGAGCATCCGTTTAAGTTCACCGTTGAGGCATATTATAAGTGGCTTAGGCACGTGAACCCATATAGCATTGACAATGTGCGGGTGCGATATGAGGCGCATAATGGTGCGCGTGGTTATGCGGCGGGTATAGACTTCAAGCTCAATGGTCAGTTGATAGACGGCACGGAGAGTTGGGCTACGCTCTCGGTGCTCCAGACGCGGGAGGATATATATGGCGATGGTCGTGGGAGTATACCACGTCCGACGGATCAGCGTGTGCAGTTCTCGTCGGTTATTCAGGATAATATGCCAGGCAATAAGAGTGTCGGCGCTATGTTGTCGTTGTACTTTGCGTCGGGTTTGCCGTTTGGGCCTCACAACTGCCAGCGGTGGCAGGCTACGAGTCGTATGCCTGGGTATAAGCGTGTGGATCTTGGGCTATATAAGGATTTCGCTCTCAATCATGATGGGAGCCAGAAGCGTCGTGGGTTGCGTTCTGCGCGGGTTGGCGTGGAGGTGTTCAATTTGTTTGACTTTGCCAATACGATATCGTATTTCTGGGTGGCGGACACTGAGGGGCATAATTATGGTGTGCCGAACTACCTGACGAGTAGGCGGATTAATGTGAAGGTTAGGTGGGAGATGTGATTTTGGGGTGCAACTTGGTGATTGTTATGGAGTTAGTGGATTGACGGTAGTGGATGGCTGGGGAATTTTTTGTTTATAGTTGAAAAAATCGGGGAAGGGGGTATTCGTCACACTTACGGTTGAAAAATGGGCGGTGTGGGAGGGTGATATTTGAGGGATTTTGGAGGAAAGGTGTAAAATTGGGGAATAGACATTGCTTGAAAATGTCATTTGTTGTTTTACGAGGAAGTGGGATTGAGTCGCGGAGCATCGTTGGAGCATGCATGGAGCATGCAAGGAGCATGCAGGGAGCATATAAGGTGTTTTTTGGGGGGTGAGGAGGGGGGTATAAGAAGAGGCCTCCTGGCGGTCCCTTGTATGGGGTATGCCGGGAGGCTTTGTGTGTGAGGTTGTGCAGTGTCAGTATGCCCTTGCGTTGCGGCCTTCGATGTAGTTGATGAAGGCGGTGTTGACTACCTTGTTGCCGCCTGGCGTTGGGTAGTCGCCGGTGAAATACCAGTCGCCGCTATCGTTGGGGCATGCTTTGTGGAGGTTGTCGACGCTTTGGAAGACCACTTCGACTTGTGCGTGCATATCGTCGGGTGTGAGCATTTGTGCCACCTTTGCGGATAGTTCTTCGGCGGTGAAGGGTTTGTAGATGTCTTTCACGCAGTTGACGATATCCTCTTTTGGGAGGTTTTGTTGTTCTTTGCATGACTTGTAGACGTTGTCTATGACGCTTTGTCGGCCGGTCTCTTTGAGTAGGGCTATTGCCGCGGCGAACACGCAGAAGTCTCCGAGTTTGGCCATGTCAATGCCGTAGCAGTCGGGATAGCGTATTTGTGGAGCGGAGGAGACTATTATGACCTTCTTTGGGTGGAGTCGGTCGAGGATTTTCAGTATACTTCGTTTCAAGGTGGTGCCTCTCACGATGGAGTCGTCGATCACGACCAGTGTGTCTTGTAGGTTTTTCACTACGCCATAGGTCACGTCGTAGACATGTCCAACCATGTTGTCGCGTCCGGAGTCGGCGGTTATGAAGGTCCTCATTTTTACGTCCTTGATGGGGATTTTCTCGAATCGTGGTTCGTGGCGCATTATTTCGAGGAAGCGGTTGCGGTCGAAGTTGCCTTTGGCTTGTTCTTCTATGACCTGCTCGCATTGGCGCATTTTTATTTCTTCGCGTACGCCCTCCATTAGTCCGAGGTAGGCGGTTTCGGCGGTGTTGGGGATGTAGGAGAACACGGTGTTGTCGATGTCGTAGCCTACTTTTTGGAGCAGTGTTGGGGCGAGCAGTTTGCCCAGTTCTTTTCGTTCGTGGTATATGTCGCGGTCGGAGCCTCTGGAGAAATATATCCGTTCGAAGGAGCAAGACCTTCGTTCTTGTGGGACGCGCACGAGTTCGTCGCTCACGTGTCCGTTTTTACGGATTATTATGGCGTGTCCGGGCTGGAGTTCGCTGACCTGGCAGTAGCGCACGTTTATGGCGGTTTGTATGACAGGTCGTTCGGAGGCCACTACGACAATTTCGTCGTCGTAGTAGTAGTATGCGGGTCGGATTCCCCAAGGGTCTCGTGTGACGAAGGCGTCGCCGTGTCCGAACACGCCGCCAATGACGTAACCGCCGTCCCATTTTCTGCTTGAGCGTTCGAGTATTTTACGGATGTCGATGCCAGCCTCGATACGTTCAGAGATCTCCTTGTTGCTAAGGCCCTCGTTTTTGTATTGTCGGAAGAGGAGTTGGACTTCGTCGTCGACGAAGTGTCCTACGTTCTCGAGTATCGTCACTGTGTCGGAGAAGTTTTTGGGGTGCTGTCCGAGTTCCACGAGGGAGGCGAATATTTCGTCTACGTTAGTGAGGTTGAAGTTGCCGGCGAGTGCGAGGTTACGGCTACGCCAGTTGTTTTCGCGCATTACGGGGTGGCAGTACTCAATGTTGTTGTTGCCGAATGTGCCGTAGCGCAGGTGTCCGAGGTAGACCTCGCCGACGAAGGGGAGGTTTTCTTTAGCCCATTTGGCATCATTGAAGAGTTCTGGGTCGTTTTTTTGTGCGGCCAGGAGAGGGGCGTTGATTTCGTTTATGACATCTTGTATGGGGTTGACTCCGTTTGACCTCCAGCGGTATATGTATTGTTCGCCAGTGGGTTGGTCGAGTTTCAGGCCTACCGCGCCGGCGCCATCTTGCCCTCTGTTGTGTTGCTTCTCCATCAACAAAAATAGACGCTGCAGCCCATACTGCCACGTCCCATATTTCTGTTGATAATACTCGAGAGGTTTCAGCAAGCGTACTAACGCTATACCGCACTCGTGTTTTATAGAATCACTCATCTATTTTCGATATATGTCTATTGGGAACAAACTCTGTCTGCGATTACCTTCGGAAGGTTTTTTTCTTCACCGTGTTGTCGCGCACTATGTAGCTGCCGCTAAATGTGCCTTTCACCTCCTCTAAGAGAACCATGGCTTCTGACCTGCTTCGGAAGTCACCCACACGCACGCGCCAGAAAGGGGCGTTGTAGACTATGTAGGCTTTCACGTCGGGGCGGACGCGAAGGAACTTAGCCTGGATGCTCTGCGCCTCGTCTTTGGATTTCACGCCAGAGCCTGAGTAGATTTGTACTCTGAAGCCTTCCAGTGAGCTTTGTGTCTCGTTGCTTATGCGGCAGTTAGTCACCAGCGAGTCGAGTGATGCTGTCATGAACTCTACTTTAAGCTCCCCTGGAGTTTGGCACAATCCCCACGCCGGCCATAGGGCGACCAGCGTCAACAACATCAAAACTCGTCTTGTCATCTTGATTCTTGCTATTTTGACAGCCGCAAATATAAGCCTTTTAACCGATAAACACTATATTTGCCCACGTCACACACATTCCAACAGACATGCACAAACTCGTCATATTGCTCATACTCGCCATATTACTTCCCCTGCCCATGGAGTCTCAGAACTTTCTTGACAGTTTTGGGCCTAAGACGGAGCGGAAGACCCCTTCTCACAAGACGGCGAAGGTTAATTTGCCCGACTATCCTAACCATACTGACTCGTTGGGTCGTCGTCAGGGCAAGTGGGCTAAGAAGTTTCCTAATGGGCGTTATCGGTATACGGCGACGTTTTGCGATGGGCGTCCGGTGGGCAAAGTCAAGCGTTATTATCCTGATGGTCATTTTGCGGCGATAATAACGTACTCGGAGGGTAGTGACTCTGTTCATGTGCAGACGTTTCATCCAAATGGGAAGGTGGAGTCTAAGGGCGCGTATATAAACCGTCTGCGTGAGGGGACGTGGAATATCTATATGCGGGATGGTACGTTATTGGAGACGTCGATATACTCGCATGGGAAGTTGCATGGTCAGCAGGCCTTGTTTTATGATGATGGGCATTTGCTAAGCCTGACCACGTGGGTTGACTCGCTCAGGCAAGGGCCGTACGTGAAATATTACCCCTCGGGGGATAAGATGGCGCAAGGCACGTATCGTGATGACGAGCTGCAAGGGCAGTATACTACTTATGGGCCTGACGGCAAGCCGACATCACAGGGAGATTATGACAGGGGTATAACGGTGGGTAAATGGCATATACGGCAGCCTGATGAGGGGGTTGAATATGACATTATCTATGATAAGCATGGGCTAATAGTCAACACGCAGCAGGTGGACTCTATACAGAACGTCATCATATCGCGGCATGAGGCGCGGACTCTTGAGTATGACGACCCGGCCAACTACGTTAATAACCCTGAGGAATATATCCCATTCAAAAGACAATAATATGCGCCATATTGTACTGATAGCCTTTGTCTTGACGCCAGTCTTAGCGATAGCCCAGCCATCGGGTGTGACACCGCTCAACGCCACCCATGCCGCGGCGGCTCAACTTGTGGGCGATGTGC
This sequence comes from bacterium, assembly GCA_963620665.1. Classification (GTDB taxonomy): domain Bacteria; phylum Bacteroidota; class Bacteroidia; order Bacteroidales; family Marinilabiliaceae; genus W3P20-009. The sequence goes on along the minus strand of CAVFBA010000001.1, from coordinate 74,435 downwards.
ATACTGTGGAGACGACAACGTGGCAGGTGGATTACTCTCGTCATACCATAGCGAAGGGAAATCAGACTGCCCACACCGTCACCACCTACTCGCGTGACGGGTTGATAGAGCAGACGTCGACCTTTGACATGGACAACCAGCTTGACACCAAGACGATATACCAGTATGACGACAAGAGGCAGCTCAGGGTGTCTACGACGTATGACGCCAAGGGCAACCGCACGTTACAGACGCTCTATGCGTATACTGCTGACGGGTGCCTTGCGCGTATGCGTTTTACTGACGCTGATGCCGTGACCATAAGCACGACTGAAGTGGGGACGGCTAATAACTGGGCTCAGACATCGGAGCAGTTTAATGATGGGGAGAAGATAGTCACCACATACACCTACGACAACAAGACGCGCCTCACCAGCATCACCACAGACGACAGCCACACGAGCACCATCACACGATTCACCATGGGGCTTGACGCCCTGCCCGTGCGTGCCACATTCTCGACATCTGACGGGAGGCGGCAAACTATGACATATCAGCATGAAGTGGATCAGCGTGGCAACTGGACGCAAGAAATAACATCGATTGAGGACACCCCTACGACCCTCACTGTGCGCACTGTGGGCTACTATTAGCCTTTTACCACCTCACAATATACTTTTCCTTCTGGCATCCGCTGCGGAAGAACACTATGCCCATACGTGGCAGCTCTATTGAGGTCATGACACGCTCATCGTTGACGATGGTGCGCCATGCCTCGGTCATGCCAGGCGACCAGTAGATATCGTCGAACACGATGGTGCACATATTGGCCTTATGGCTTGTGAGGAGTTCAAAGTAGCGAAGTGTGGCTTCACGGCTGTGGTTAGCGTCGACAAAAGCGAACTCGACACGACCATCGGGCAGGGAGTCGAGGACTTCGTGCAGGGTATCGTCGATGTTGCCAGTCACTACACGCACGTTGGATATGCCCGCCTCTGTGAGATGGTGTCGTGCGGCGTATGCCACGCTATCGAGTCCTTCTAAGGTCACGACTTTGGCGTTGGTGTTGCCTAACGCGAGATATACGGCGCCCATGCCTAAGGAGGTGCCCAGTTCGACAATGCTCTTAGGTTGCAGTTCTTTGACGAGGCGCGAGAGCATACGCCCGTACTTGTCGGACACGGATGTTCTCTCAGCCACCTCTCTCACTGTGCTTTGATGTGGCACACCTTTCACGGCACCCAGTCCACCTACGACGATGCTTGACACGTCGCCTTGGAGGGAGTTGCGGTAGGCTCTTGCGGCCTTGCGTAGCTCCTCGTCCTTGTGGCGGCCAGTGATGACGTGGCGAATGATGTTGTATACGAAGGGGCTATGGACGCCGTGCCCGCGCCAGAAGCGCGCCTTGACGAAGTGGCTAATCCTCATCTCGGCGCAGTGTGCGGCACGCTCTGCCTTATCTCGTCGTCGCTTTACGAATCCGCTTATGCTCATGATATCCTATTTGTCCTTTTTCAGACCAAAAGGCAGGTAGAAATAGAAAGTGGAGCCCACGCCCACGTGAGACACCACCCATACGTCGCCGCCCAGCATTTGTGTTAGGCTCTTCACTATATTGAGGCCGAGTCCGAGACCGGCGTAGCGAGCATTGTTGGTGTTGAGGCGGAGGAAGGGTTCAAATATGGCCTCTGTTTTGTCGGCGGGGATGCCTATGCCGGTGTCCTCTACGCTGACGAGCAGAATGTTATGATAGTCGGTCGGCACGACTTTTCCTTCGGGCAAGCCGAGGGCTGGGAGGACGTTGGCATTTTCCCTTTGCGCCCGTAGGGTAACGCTGCCGGCATTGGTGAACTTGAACGCATTGTAGGTCAGGTTAATGATAATTTGGCGGAGGCGGTCTTTGTCGGTCACGAGTACTTGGTTGCGCAGTTTCTCGTCGATGTCGAGTTTGAACTCCACGTTCTTGTTCTTCTTCTCGACCGACAGCATGCGCCAGGTGTCGTTTATCTCTCGCCACACGTCGGTGTCGGCCATGGAGACCTCCATTACGCCCCTCTCGATGCGAGACGTGTCGAGGAGTGCGCCCATTAGTGATAGCAGGCTGTTGCTGCTCTCGAGAATGAGGTGAGCGAACTCGGAGCGTTCCTCGGGGGAGCAGTCGTCGGTTTGCAACAGTTTGGCGAAGCCCACTATGGCGTTCATTGGTGTTCGGACTTCATGTCCGAGGCTTGCGAGGAAGGCGGACTTCAGTTGGCTGCTTTCCTCGGCTTTTTCTTTGGCTTTTTCGAGTTCGCTGGTTCGTTCCGCGACTGTGCGTTCGAGGTTTTGGTTGGCGTGTGCGAGTTCCTCGTTTTGTTGGCGTATGGTGGCTTGGTTGAGTCGCATTTCTTGGTTTGCCACGACGAGCATGCTGGACATTGCGGACATCTCGGCGGTGAGTTTTTTCCTGATACGCATGCTTCGCCTGTTATTGTTGATGAGGATGAGTATGGCAACAGCCACGGCGGCGAAAATCAGGGTATATTGGAACAGTGCTTTCTCGTAGAAGAACACGCTCTTGTGGAGGGAGACTATGGTGCGTTCGCCGCGTGCGAAGCCGTCATCGTCGAGAGTGCGGAGCATGACGGTGTGGTTGCCCTCGGTGATGTGCGTCAGGTTTATTTGCCTGGAGTCGTTCACGTTGCGCCACTCTTTGTCGCCCTCCATTCGCCATTGTATTTTATTATCCTCGGGTCGGTCGTAGTCGAGGGAGCGGACGTTGAGGATGATGCTTCTGATTCCGGCTGGGATTTCTATTTTTTCGCCGTTGTATAATATCTCGTGAGCGGCCATCTCGTCGTAGTTTTTTTGGACGGAGTTGGCCAGCACGTAGGAGGAGACGACTGGAGCTGGGAAGTAGTCGTTCTCGTCGAATAGGCCTGGTGTGAAGATCACGAAGTCGTTACGTCCACCCACCATTATCTCGCCGTTGGCTCCCTTGCCGGAGGCCATGGATAGGTATCGGCTGCAGATGTCGTATTTGTCGCTTGTGAATTCTCGGAGGTGCATGCCGCTCACTTGGTATATGCGGTCGTGTGAGCCGATCCATACGTTGCCTTCGGAGTCGACCTCTAAGGACTTGACGCAGCGCCAAGGCACGAGTTCGCCGTCGAGCAGCTTAATGCCTTTTAATCCCGGGTTTTTGTAGAGGAGGTTGCCATTGGTGGTTTGCATCCAAAGTTCGTTGACCCCGTTGACGGTGTTGTGTCGGATGATGTTCACGCGTCCGAAGCCCTCGTCGCCGAGCTTGTAGTGTTCGTAGTGTTCTTCTTCCGCTATGGTGTGTGATTTGAGGTCGAGTCGTCGGATCATGTTGTCTTGGCAGGCGAGCCAGTATGTTTTGTAGTCGTCGGTGTGTCCGTTCATGAAGCGTACTCCCTTGCTTGGGGCTTTAACTCTCCGTAGTTCCTTGCCTGTTGCGGCGTCGATGAAAACTATTTCGCTTTCCATCAGGAATAGGACTTCGCCGTTTGGGAGGGCTTGCATTTGTCTTATGGACTTACCTTCGCCTATTTCGTCGCGCCGGTCGAATATTATCTTCTCGAGTTCGCCGTTGAGGTTGTAGGTCATGGCGCATCGGGCCAAGCATATTACCATTCTTTGCTGCCCTTTGACTTCGTCGATGTGGTGAACCCAGGAGGAGTTGCGTTTGTTCACGGCGAAGGAGAGGTCTATTTTCTTGAGGTATCGGCTGTTGGCGTCTCTTATGTAGAGTCCGTCGATGCTGCCGACCCACACGTTGCCATGTGTGTCTTTGGCCATGCTGCGGACTTGTGTGGCTTCGGAGGTGGAGTATCGTCGCATGTCGATGTGTTCGAACCTGCTTTTGAAGTAGTTGAGGAACATGAGCCCGTCGTTGGAGCCGATCATGAATACAGCTTGGTTGCGCAGACGGAGGAGGCATTTGATGTTGTTTTCGCAGAGTGAGGAGTTGCTTGTTTTGTAGTCGAAACGTTTGCCGTCTTTGAGTCGGATGAAAGTGAGTCCCATGTTGGTGCCGATCCATACGCCGTCGTCGGCCATGGTTATGGTGTGTGCCGCGGCGTTGGTTGGGCAGTTGCAGATCCACTGGAGTTGGTTGGTTCGGGTGTTGTATTCACGGACGCTGAGGTTGTTGTGGTCGATGTAGGTGGTCAGGTAGAGGGTGGAGTCGGAGACCTTGGTCATGTTTTTGACGAAGAAGGATTGCCCCAGGGAGTCGCAGAGGGAGACTTGGTTGATGTTGATTGTGTCTCCGCCGCCTGAGCTTGTGATTTTCTGCAAGTGGCTTTCGCAGACGGTGTAGTATACGCCTGGGGCCATGTTGAAGAATGGCATTTGCGGGGTGTTGCGGTCGGTTGTTAGGACTTTGCGGACTCGGGCGTATCCGTTATTCTTGTTGAGGGTGAAGAATGTGAGTCGTGTTCGGCATAGGAGTAGAGAGTCGGAGAGAGCTACGAGCCCTCGTACGGAGCGGTTGGAGTTTGGGTGAGGGTAGACTTCGGTGTCGTTGAAGGAATAGGAGATGGTTCGGGTTTGGAATGTTGTCTTGTCGATGCAGGCGAGTTCCATTTTGTAGTCTCGTGAGGCCCAGATGCAGTTGCTGTAGGAGTCTTCGGCCAATTCGAGTGGGTAGTTGCGCATTTGTGTGGAGTCGGGGGTGTCGTCTTCGCTGAAGTGTTCGAGGGTTATGCCGTCGTAGCGGAGTATGCCGTTGGTGGTGGCGATCCATACGTAGCCTATGCTGTCTTGTATTATTGACTGGCAGACGGTTACGCCTTGTCCGGTGTTGATGGTCTCGAAGTTAGGTGTTTCGCTTTGGAGGTTGTGTTTTCGGAATCCGCCTTGTGGTATTGTTTGTCGCCAGGCGTTCTCGTGGCTGTTGGCCTCGTCGGTGGGGCTTGTGCTTTGCGCTGTGGTGATTTGAGAGGTCAGCGTCAATGATAGTAGGAGCGTCAGGAGCTTAGTCATAGCCGCTGTTTTATTTGTTGGCTATGGCCAGTTGGCTTTGCAGGTATTTGCTCACTATTTCTCTTATGGAGCTGAAGGCCATGTCGGAGGGGTGGACGTCGGTGAGTGGAGTCCATTGGAGGGATCGTACGTCGTCGGAGGCGTGGTCGGGGGTGTGGTCGACTTGGCATTCGAAGGCCATGTCGGATGTGCGGACTTTGTAGCCGCTAAATATGTACTCGTTTGGGGCGGAGTAGAGGTATCGGGCGTTTATGACGGATACGCCGAGTTCCTCGTGTATTTCGCGTCGCAGTGCGTCCTCGATGCTTTCGCCCGGGTCGACGAATCCGCCGGGGAGGTCGAGTTTGCCTATGGCTGGTTCTCGGTCGCGTTGGACGAGGAGGAGTCGGTTGTTGTTGTCTTTGATTAGGGCGACGACGGCAGCTGAGGCGTTGATGAAGAAATTGAAGCCGCAGCTCCGGCAAAGGAATTGTCGGGAGCTGCGAGCTATGAATTTGGCGCTGCCGCAGTGTGGGCAGAAGCGCAGGAAGTTTATTGGCTCGGTGGAGTCCGTGGCCTGGGTCATTCTATTTGTATTCAACGGGGATGACGAGCACGGGGCAAGGGGAGTTGTTGATTACGCCGGTCAGTTCGGGTCGGAATCGGTCGGCGAAGAATGCTCCGGTGTTTTCGGCTTCGACGATGACCATGTCGGCTTTTTGGACAGCCACGGCTTCGAATAGTCTGCCTATTTTGTCTTTGCCTTTGAGCATGGTGGTGCTTGCGACCTCGACGCCGTTGTCGTCCAGGTATCGTGTGACTTGTTTTATGGCAGTGTTTATGCGGTAGTATATTGAGAGGAGTGAAGAGGATTGCATGCCGATGAGAATGGCTTTGGCGTTGAATGTTTTGGCGAGTTTTGTGGCTTGTGGGATTTTGCGTCGGCTTGCTTTGCTGATGTTGAGAGGTATGGCGATGCGGCTGAAGTTCATGTCGAAGCCCATGCCTGGTCGGATGACGAGCACGGGGCATTTGGCGTTGCAGATGAGTTTGTAGGCGTTGCCGCCGATCCAGCTTTTAGTTACGCCTGATACGCCGTGCGAGCCGGTTATGATCATGGAGGACTCGTCGTATTTGGCTTTATTGATGAGTTCTTCGGCGACGTTGCCTTCGCCGACGTAGAAGTCGAATTTGCCGTTGGCAGTGTATGAGGTTTTGTATTTGTCGATGAGCTTGTTGAGCATGTCTTGTGGGTGCTCGTCGTGTGTATTTTTTTCGGCGAAGCCTTGTGCATAGCCGGTGGCTTTAGGCATGATGTAGGCCATGCGGAGGTCGGCATTCAACTTGTTGGCGATGCTGATGGCCGTTTCGAGAGCGAGTATCGAGTTCTCTGAGAAGTCGATAGGTACTAAAATCTTGCCCATGAGTGAAGTTGTTTTAGTTGTTCGGCTTTATGTGCATAGGTGGGAGGTTGTTTTATGTCGGCTCGCGTCGGGCACTGTTGGTTGGTGGTTGAATTGGTGCTTGTGGCGGGTGGCATGTTCGACCTCTCCTATATTGACAAAGATATAAGAATTTTCCGAAAAAAGAATAACGGACTTTATGTTTTGTAACATTAGTTGTGGGTTGAGGGTGTGGGGTGGTGGCTGTGGGAGGGGGTGAAAATTTTTGGGTATGAAGTGGTGGTGTAAGTTGGTGGGGGATAGTGGTTTGTGGAGTATTTTTGTGGAGGTTTTTGGGGTGGGCATGCTTCTTTGATGCTTCAAGTATGCTTCATTTATGCTTTTGGCATGCACTTTTGTAGGATGTTTGTAGGATGTAAGTAGGATGCAGGTAGGATGTAGTGAGATGTGGAGGGTGGGGATGAGGGAGTCGGGGCGTCAGTGTGGAGTGACGTCCCGACTTTGTGAGGTTAAGTATGTGAGTTACTTGCTATTGAGGCGTGAGCCTTCGGAGTGGGCGGATATTTCGGTGCAGAACATACACGTGGCGTCGGCGTAACCAGCGGCGAAGTTGCCGGCTGTGGTTAGTGTGAGGTGGTATGTTATGGAGTGTTTACCGGAGTTAAGGTAGTCGATGAAGAATTCGGTGGAGGAGTCTCCGAACATCATGTAGTGTGGGGGTGTAGGGATGTCGGCGTTGGACCATCGCCACCACCACCAACCGCGGTAGCCAGAGAGCTTGTCGACAGGCTCGAGGGAGGCGGCTCGGAAGTCTCGTATACGGACGAAGCTTAGGGGTTCGTCGTTGTAGAAAGTGAGTTGGACCTCCAGCTCGTCGCCCACAGTAAGGGTTTCGTTATCGAGGGGCATCCATGCTTGTTGACCGTTGACGGTGCGCAGGACGCGTAGGGTGCGTTGGATTGATAGTTTGTCGGTGTTGTCGGCTGGCATTTTGTCCTTAGGGGTTATGAGGGTACGTTGCCAGCTGCCCCAGGATAGGGTTTCATTGTCTTTGGTCACGTTGGCATGTGTGGTGGAGGTTGGGATCAGGACGTTGAGTTTGGGGTTGGAGGCGTTGAGGGTGTAGACGTGGTTGGCTATGGAGACTGTGTCGACGGCTTCGAGGGAGGAGCATGACGCGAGTAGGGCGAGCAGGGCGTGGCTTGTGCTTTGTGCGTCCTCCCATGCTTCACCGCGCTTCATGAGGATGAGGTGGTTGATGAGTTTTGGGAGGTTGGGGCTTGTGGGGTTGAGTCGTTGGAGTGTTATGATGAGCATGGCCTGAGCCTCGATTTGGGCACGACGGCGGAAGAGTCCACTTTCGGGGATGTAGGCGGTATTGTCGTTTGTCTGGACGAGGTTTTCCTCAAGGCTGTTTATGATGGTGGCGGCATTGGAGGTATGATGTCCGAGGGTGAGGACGGAGGCGGCTGTCACACGGTCGGTCATGTAGTGGTATTGCCAATGGTGTGACAGGATGTCGAGTAGCTCGTTGGTGGTGGTTGATGGAGAGGGGTTGAGGAGGAGTTGTGCGTGGAGTGCACTCAGGGAGTAGGTTGAGAGGAATATGGGTTGGGTCTTACGGTTGTGTTTTAGGGCGACTTCCTGCTCGTGGGAGAGTTTTTTCTTGTAGTCTTCGAGCGATTTGTCGAGGGTCGAGTTGAGGTTTGGGAGGAGAGATTTGAGGATTTTGGTTATTTTGGGGTTGTTTATGTCGGCGAGTCCGAGGTGTATCATTTCGCCGAGAGTTTCGGCCACGGCCACTGTCATCCAGTCGTTGCCGTCCATGCCCTTGAACCAAGGGAAGGAGCCGTTGTCGAGTTGCATATCGGCGAGTTTGGTCAGGGCTTCGTCATTGGTGTGTTGTGCGTAGTTGCCGGACATGATGCGTAGGACCTCCTTGTCGTGATTTCGGAGGTTATTGGCCATATAGAGCCATGGTGTGTGGTCGGCGTCGGCTATACGGCTTGGGGAGTTGTTGCTGGTGGTGGTTGCGCGGAGATAGTCTACGGCTTTCTGTATGTCGGCTTTTTGTGCCAGCATGGCGGCTATGGCGGAGGATTCGAATCGGCCGAGGTAGGTATCGGTGCAGGGAGTCCAGTTCTTGTCGAGTGAAGGCAGGGAACGTAGGACCTCGATGAAGGCGTTGCTTGTGTAGGAGAACGTCAGGCATTTGGATACTCCTTCGGTGAAGGGGTTGGGAATGGTGTGTTGTCCTTGGTTGGTCAAGGAGAAGGTGTGGCTCTCGTTGACCTCCCTGAATCGTCGTTCGATGGGGATTATACGTCGTTCGCCGTCGGATGCGTTGTCGGCCTTTGCTATGACGTCTATTCTTAGGGACTCTATGCCGATGGGTATGGAGAGGGACCATTGTGCCTGTTGTGATACACCGTTGGTGAAAGAGAGGTTCACGTCGGGCAGAGTGGCGATGGTGTTGCCTGTGGTGTTGTCGGTCACGTTAATGGTCGCTGTGGCGGACTTGATGGTGGTGTCGGCTATGGTGATGTCGGCGGAGAGCGTTATCGTGTCTTGTTCTACGAGGAAACGGGTTGTTCCCATGCGTACGTTGATAGGCTTTGCCACTATGAGTTTGTGGGTCACAAGGGCAGAGTGCAGGTCACTGTCGTAGGCCATGGCACGGAAGTTATATGTCGTGAGGTTGTCGGGCAGAGTAAAGTCGAACGTCACGAGTCCGTGTGAGGGCTTTAGTTCTGGCATGAAGCATACAGTCTCGGAGAAGTTCTCGCGCATTACTACTGGTTGGTCGTTGCTTGCTGATGACATGCCTTCCTCTTCAGCCTCAGCACACAGGTTATCGTTGGTTGATGCGTCGAGGGCAACTGCTTCGGTGAGACATAGGTCAGGAGCCCCCATAACCACTCTTTTTAGGTGCATCATACCATAGTAACCATTAATATCCATACAGAAAGCCTCATCTTCCAATGCACTTCTCAGGACGTTGTCTATGCTTTCTATGTAGTCATCGTCTGAGTCGTAACTCTGTATGCACCCTGGGTAGTCAGAGTTTTTTATGCTCATTGAGAAGTCGTTAGATATGGTCTGACGCTTGAAGTGCGCATTCCACTCGTTGTTGACATATTTGTCGAGACGGCTATCGTATAGTGACACTACCACAGCCTCGGCACTGTCGGTGGTCAGAGTCCACTCTTCGCGTGCTCCTGGTCGTGAGTAGTCCTTGAAAGAGCTGAGGGTTAGAGATATGCTCTTCTCTTGGTGATGCAACGTCACTTGATGCGACGTCTCATATTGGCGCCCGTCGTGAGTCATCATGGCTGCTATTTTGAGTGTCTCACCCTCGATGGCGTCCTTAGGCACGACGTAGTCTACATTTGTCACGCCACATGATGCCAATATAGCTTGGCGCTGCTCGATCTTTCCTTGTCTGATGAATAGCACGTGCACCATGCCATTTTCCACGCCTGTGCATACCTTCACTGAAATACTGCTCTCGCTATTTGCATCGTCGGGTGCAAAGATGTCGAGGTAGTCAAGGTTGGGTGACGTCCCGCTCTCGGCTATCACTGTGAAGTCGATCGTCTTGCGCAGGTTGGCCCCGTTCAGAGCCTTGGCCGTGACCTCTGCTTGGTATTTGCCTGGTTTCAGGTTGAGATCCTTGATATCGAAGGAGGTTGTGCCGTTAACGATGATGTCTCGAGAGTCGACAGGCTTGGTAGCGAGGTTGACTTTGGCACCATACATTGGCACTGTATGCATGTTGGGTGTGAGTATGGTGTCGGCTTTTTGCTCGGCGCATGGGAGTAGTGGTTTGGCATGCTCGTAGGGGGTCAGTTTGAGGTGAAGGGTGGTTTCGTATGGTTGACCGTTAGAGTTGACCGATGTGAGCGTTATGAGGTGTTGCTGTCCCTCTTGGCATAGGTTCTTTGTTTGGCCTACTTGTATGTCTGTGCCCTCCTCGGTGGTGTGGAAGTTGCGGTTGGCTGTGGCGGTCTCGCCTTTAAGATCCGTCATGCGCACATTGATGCTGAAGTATTGCTCTTTGCCCTCTTCGGTGGTGAATGGGAAAGAGAAGCGTCCATTGGAGTCGGTGGTGGTAGTTCCCTCGCAATGCACATTTCCCATGTGTACTACTTTGTACTTCACTGTAGCGTTGGCCACAGGCAGTCCTGCAGCCGACATTGCGGAGCCTGTCACAGACACGTTAGCACCAGGAAGCACGGCTTCGTTGAATGGGTCTATGGTGACCGTGTTGTCAGTTCGTTTGAAGTCCTCAATTCGTATGTAGTTACTGCCCACAGTAGTTGCATCTTTGTGGTTTGTCTCAATGATGAGTCTTGCAGAACCTTTCATGGCGTCGATGGGGATCTGTAGTGAGCCGTGTGTTGCGCCATTGCTGTCGGTTGAGAGCTTAGACGTGGCGATTTCCTTGCCGGAAGAGTCTTTGAGAATAATGGTGAAGGCACTCTCCTTTATTGGTGTCACATAGTTGGTGAAAGGCATATAGATGAAGGCCTTGAACATGATGGTCTGTCCTGGGCGATATATATTCCTGTCTGTCAGAATCTTGCATGACAACTGGGGCTGCGCTCTGTGATTCGAGTGAGAGTGCCAACTATAGCTGCTGAATTTGAAGATGTCACCGTCCTTGCTGATTGTAACATCTCGGGAGCCGCTGAAGTCTACCTTCAACCATCCATCCTTATCTGAGTGTGCCTTGCTGATTGCAACGTCATTATTTCCAGAAGATTTCTTGATTGCTTTGTAGTCAGCATCTTCTATGGGGCGACCTGTGTGGTAGTCGGTCAGTAGAAGGTAGTCATCGCTGTTGTCTGATATCTGATTGACGGCTATTTGAGAGCTGATGAATTGGAATGCGCTTAATAGTGAGTCTTTGCTGTAGGCGGCTATCACGTAGTAGCCCACAGGGAGACCGTCCAGTTCGAGCGTTGCGGACGATTGACGTAGGCGTACGCGGGTGGAAGGTAATTCAATGTGCTCAGTGCAGACCTCTTTGCACTTTGAGAGGTGTTCGGCAAGTTTCTTCCCGCTGAGTTGGTCTACTTGCTCCCTGTCAACATTGGAGAATACACGGAGGGTGATATCTTTTATGTTGCGATACTCGAGGTAAACTGGCACATATTTGTTAGGCATCACGTGGGGGGCGGTGCTTACGGATAGTGTGGTGTCTTGTATGCCGTTGAGGAGATTCGTCAGCATTTGATCGAAAGGGGTGTCCTCGAGGACGGCTTTGGCTTCTTCCGCAAGTGCTTCTGCTGTGGCTATGGTGGTGTTGATCTGGGTTATCTCGTCGGGTGATGTTGTGACGTTGGAGAAAGCTTTGTTGACGATGGCGTAGGCCTGGATTGTCTTGTTGAGCGCCTCGGTGTAGGGAAGTCCTGCCGTCAGAGAGTTGAGTTCTTCGATGAGAGGGGCGGCCTCTGACTCGCTGAAAGAGCTGACGAGCATAATGCGGAGAATCTGGGCCATTGTGAGGCAGACCTTATCGGAGTGGGTGGCAGCTTGTTGGGCGAGGGAGCGAATGCTTTGAAAGGTGAGGGGGAGGGGACAGGTGGAGGAGATGAACTCTTGCATAGGGGCATAGAGAACAGCTGTTGTCTCGGATGTGTCCTTATCATTGTGCCAGAATATTATAGATTCGGAGTCGTACCTATCCACATTGCTGGCAAGAGATATAGCGATGAGGGTTAGGGCGTTGGTATTGTCGTCGTCGGAGTTGATGATGGCTGATATTGGCGTGGCGTAGAGTGTGTCTGGGTCGTCAAGGATGTCGTTGGCCGTCATCTTTTGGTCATGTCGGAGGTATAGCTCAAGGTTGATAAATTGCTTCAGTGGAGACCATGCGTCTTCACGGGCTTTGAGGAGCATATCGGTAGTGGTGGAGTCACGTGACAATCGGCGAACGTTGAGGTTTATTTCTTGCCTGATGATGTTGAGCATCCATCGTGTGTCGTGTGTGGCTGTGGCGCGTCTCTTAGCCTCAGCGATGAAGGGGGCGGCAGTGAGTGGCTCCTCATTTATGCTGAGGGAGTCGATTTTGGCTTTTAGTTGTTCGTCGGTCATAAAACGTTCTTTGTGTTCCATAGAAATGATATTGTTATACCCAGCCCAGGTTGCTGCCGAGGCGAGGCCGGCGATGAATAATAAGAGGATTAGAAATCTACGCATTGCAATCATGAATTATCTGTTGCCAATCCGTACACAATATACGCATAAGATGCGAGAATATTGCCGAAGAACGGATATAGTTAGTCGTTACCAATTTTCGTGCCACGATATTCAGTTAGGTACGTTGGGATAAGGGAGGTTCGAATACAGTGGTTTCTCTTCTGTGCAAATAAGGAAATCCCGCCACACGTGAGTTGCGTATGGCGGGATGTGAGGTGAGCCTTGTGTGGACTTATATTCCTGACAGAGCTTTGTCTAATTCTTCAATCTCCCCTTTGTTATAGGCTTTGCATTCTGAGATTAGCTTGTTGAAGTCGGCGTCGTTGCGGATGCTGTCGAAGCAGTTGTCGTTGTCAATTTTGGAGAAGTGGCGGAAGCCGAGTTCGAGGGCTTTGTTGAGGTGCGTGAGAGTGGCATCCCTGTCGCCCATGAGAGCGAATATGCGTGCGGCATTGTAGAAGTCATCGGCACTGTTGTCGTCGTCGAGCTTTGCCAGCAAGTTGCGCACCTCGTCGAACATGTTCACACGGCAAAGGACTTCGATGGTGACCATTGAGAAAGAGTTCCCGTTTTGTGCGAGGTCGTGCTTTGCTGCTAGTTCAAAAGCTTGGTTGGATATATCAGGGTCGTCGGCTAGGATGCCGATTTGTAGCAGCACTTCGGCTGCGTAGGTGTTGACGTTCTGTTTATTGGTGATTGAGGCATTGAACTCCTCTGCCGCCTTGATCTCATCACCGAGATGTTTGTAGATCATGCCACGGTCATAATATGCCTCGCCATCGTCGGGGACTTGCTTGATATAGTCGTTGATGGCGGTCAAAGCCTCGTTGAAGCGACATGCATCATCGAGTATAGCGGCCTTGAGGCTGATAAGCTCGGGTACGTTTGTCTTATTGTAGAGACGGTCGACAAACTGGAGGGCACGGTCGTAGAGGCCAAAGTTGTAACAGATGCCAGAGAGGGATAGATTAGCTTCGGCATCGTGTATATTGTTGTCGATTAATAATTTGCAGAGGTTGATGGCGTCAATAAATCTATGTGCGTTACTATAGGCATCTAAGATGACGAGATACCAGTCGGGGTTGTTGGCGGCTTCGGCAATGTAGGTCTCTATGGCTTGGTCGGGGAACGCGGAGGCGACGAAGAGGGGGAGTGTTTTACGGTCGAATTCGGGTCTCTCGTATCCGGCGTTGTAGGCTGAGATGGCATCGCTTATGGCAGCTGGGGCGTTGGCGAGGGCTATGTTGGCGCTGATTCTCAGTCGGTAAGCCTCAAGTTGGCTGGGGTCGATGGCCAGGGCTTTGTTGCAGAAGTCGATATTCTGGGCGTAGTCTTTGCGTTGGAAGGCGTTGTAGGCGAGACCGAGGTAGGCTTTGGTCTCGTTTGGATTGAGGAGGAGACATTGTCGCAGGTCGTTGTCGGAGAGGTCGGACTGTCCCAGGCCGGAGTAGAGCTTAGCGCGGTTGAGGAAAGTCACTGTGTTAGGGTAGAGTTTCAGGGCGGAGTCGAAGTCTTTGAGTGCATTGTCGTTGTCGCCGAGGGCTATGTAGGCTACGGCACGTTGGTCGTAAGTGGTGGCACGATAGAGGGTGTTGTGCTTTGGCAGGCGCTCGAGAGCTTTGGTGCAATACTCGACGACTTCTTGGTCGAGGCCACGCATTTTGGCGTTATTGGCGAGGAAGATGTAGGCGAGGGAGTCGTCGGGAGCTATGGTGAGGCAGGAGAAGAGGTCTTGGTCGGACATGTCTAATTCGCCAGCCTGTGTGAGCAACTCTGCGCGGTTGCGGTATGTGGAAGCCATCTCGCATATCTCAAGAGACGCTGAGTAGTCTTGGAAAGCCTTGAGGGTGTCTTGCAGGCACTCGTGTGCCACGGCGCGGACATTATATGCCATGCCGATGGCTATGGTGTCTTGGCGTGGGAGTAGGGAGAGTGCTTTGTCGGCGTGCGCTACGCAGTCGGGGCAGTTTTGCTCGTTCATGCTGCAGCGTGCGAGTTGGAGGTGAGCGTAGCCGTTGTTGGGGTTTTGGCTCAGCTCTTGGTTGAAGTTCTTGGCCGCCTCTTGGAAACGGTGAGCCTCGAAGGCGCGGACACCTTCTTGGTAGAGTGGAGAGGTGGGGGTATTGACATTTTGAGCGTTAGCAGTCGAGATGGTTGCCAGGGAGAGAGACAAGAGTGAGAGACACCTGGTTAGGAATCTGTATTTCATATTATTGAGATTATTTAATACGTGGCAAATGTAAGCAAAATCCATGCCATGGACAAAAAAGGGTAATAAAAAAGGGGATGCCGAGAACCGACATCCCACATCGCCTTTAAATCGTAAGGCACTGACCGCTATTTTGTGTCCTCGACATCTATCTCGCCGCCAGGGTGTTTAATCTCATATTTGCTCATGCGGTCGTCGCTTTCGAAGCCACGGCCTGTTATCATCTGTCCTTTGGTGTTTATCTTAACGAACTTGTCGGAGTATATGCGATGCTCGACAGTGTTCCAGAACAGCTGCTCGGTGTTGAGGACATCGCCTTTCTCGGTTAGAGCTACGACATCGTTGTTGAGTTCCCAGAGGTTTTTCTTTTTGTAGTAGCGTGCCTTGTTACAGCGCACTTGGCTCTTGATATGTGTGCCGCCATTGTCGTACATGCGGAAGTCGAGTCCGCCGGGGAAATCAGTGTAAGGTTCTTCGGCGTTGTCGTATTGCTGGAGTTCGGGTGTTATGAACTCGTATTTGAAGGCACCTGTGTCGGTGACGAAGGAGTGGAGGTCGTAGGCGGCGAGACTTGAGCGTTCCATCTCTTCCTCGACGGCTTTAAGTTCCTCGGGCTGATTGCGCAGGCAGGAGGGAAGAGAGAGAGCGGCAAGCAGCATTGCCGTGCCACTTGCCACTCTGTTGAATTGTAGCCTCTTCACGATGAAGAAGTTATGCGTGAGGATTACTTCTTAGCCCTGACGGTGGTGCTTTCGTTGATGAAGCCACCGACGCGGTAGGAGGAGCCGTCTTTGATGCCCTCGAAGAAGAGGTCTTCCTTGCTTGGGAAGTATTGTGAGTATTGGCGGATGAGGTCGGTTGCCTCCTTTTGAATAGCCTCGGAGTCGTCGACGCTCTTAGCCTTCTGAAGTTTATCGACGGCAGCCCAGTAGCCAGCCTTCTTCTCGTAGTCCTTGTCGCCTATGTTGCGTGCGCCAGTGGCGTAGAGCTTGGCGATGAGGATGTAGGGGGCGCCCCAGTTGGGACGGAGCTGTGTGGCGTTGACGGCAGCGTTCTTAGCGCCAGCGAGGTTGCTATTGGAGAAGAGGACGAAAGCCATCTCGTAGTAGTATTTGCCCTTAGCGTCGTTATCCTCCTCGAGCTTGATGGCCTCCTCGTAGTAGGAGAGGCATTTCTCGATGTCGTTTTGCTTGAGGTACATCTTGGCGAGGCCACGTGCGGAAGATGCCTCGGGAGAGATCTTATGTAGTTCCTCGGAGGTGGCGTAGAAGAGGTCGCTGTCGGTGCAGTCGCCATTGCCGAGGAGTTTGTTGATGCGTTTGAGCCAAGGCTGGTTGGTCTTGTTCTCGGCGAGCTGAGGTGTGAAGATCTTCTCGAGAGTAGCGCAGTCGGCTGCGCCGCTGTGGGCGAAGATCTGCTCGATATTGTCTTTGGATGTAGCGACGCTCTCTTTGAGTTTCTCGCCTCCGGCAGCCTCTACCTTAGGCATAAGGTCGCAGCACTTGACGTAGGCGTTGACGACAGTCTCGGCGGTAGTCTCGTCGTTGGAGTATTGTGCGACGATTTCGGACATGTAGGTTTGAAGGAAAGCGGGCTGAATGGTAGAGGGGTCGCCGCTAAGCGCGTTTTCGAGGAGAGAGATTGTTGTGGCGCGTTGTTCCTTGCTGTCGGTACCGTAGGTGACAATGTCGAGCGCCTTCATGCCCATGAGGTATGTGGCAGGGTATTTCTTGTTGTTGCCGTAGTACTTAGCGCGCTGGTCGTAGATGTTGAGGATGAAGTTGTAGTAGGTGTCCTTGTTGGCCTTGTCCTTCTTGATGAAGTCCTTCATTATCTTGAGACCATCGGTGTAGAGGCCCGTGCCTTTGGCGGTAGGGCACTCAGCGAAGACTATCTTCCAGGGCTCGTAGGCCTCTTTGTAGTTTTTCTGCTTGACAGCGTCGCCGTATTGGACGAGGTTAGTGACACATCTGGAGCTATCTTGGCCATGACCATATTTGGAGCCGTCGTCGACCCCCCTTTGGGCGAAAGAAGCGACTGGCATGGCCATGAGAGATAAGGCAGCCATAATCTTTAAGATATTCATCTCCTATTGTTGTTATTTGGTTTTCTTTTCCGTTAACTACTCGGTGGTGACAGGGGTGTCAGTGCGCCGAAAAAAAATGTTAGACATTGGCGACCGTGCGGATGGCAAGATACGGATGGTTGCCGATAGTCTTTTGCACAGCCTGTTGCAAAAAGCTTGCCAAAGGGAGTGCTGGTGGTGCTGTCAAGGTTTGGTGTTATTGCCAATAGGCTAAATGTCAACGTCTTGACCTCTGAGGATTTCGTGAGAATTATCCTCGGCGAGGAGGGCGAGACCTTGAAGTACCAAGTTTGGGCTTGCAAATATGCCTTTTTTAGACTTCAAATCAAAATTTTTATAATCGCCGCCAGTCACGACGACGATGGAGTCGGGGTGTTTGGTGCGAGCTTGCGCTATGAAGAAATCGGCTTCGGCCCATACGCCATTCATGACGCCGGAGGCTATGGCCTCACGTGTGTCGCGCCCCACGACATTGCCGTTCCACTCTGAAGCCTTGCATAGTGGCAGTTTGGCTGTGAAGGCGTGGAGTGCGCGGAAACGCATGCTTATGCCTGGGGATATGGCACCACCTTGGAAGTGAGCGTCGGGGGTTATGAAGTCGTAGGTTATGGCCGTGCCGGCGTCTATGATGAGGGCGCCTGTGTGGGGGAATGAGGCCCATGCCCCGACAGCACCGGCGAGACGGTCGGGTCCGAGGGTGCGTGGCGTGGCGTAGTCGACGGCGAAGGGGAATCGCATGTCGATGGTGAGAATGGCGGTGGGGAGTCCCTGTTGTCTGAGTAGGCGTGCCATGTCGGGGGTGCCTTCGGTGACGCTGCAGAGGAGGCATCCGGCGGCGGCGTGCTGTCGTGCGAGGCGTAGTGCTTCGGCTACTGTCGTCTCGTGGTCGGCGAGGGACACTTCGGAGGTCAGTACGCCCTCTTGGCACAGAGCCATTTTTGACTTAGTGTTGCCGGCGTCGATGACTAAGAATTTGCAGCTCATGCGCTTAGTGGATGGCTCTTAGAGTGTGGAGGAGATGGTGAGTGGTACTCTGTCGAGGCGTTCAGGGATTTCGATGACAGGAGGCACGCAAGTGGCTTTTACGGTGGTTACGGCCCATACGTCGGAGGCTTCGTCGCGGCTCATAACACGGATCTCGTATTTGGAGCGGAGGTCGTGGAACGCTTTTAGGGCGAGTTCGGGGGTATTATTTTCGTGAGAGATGTGTGAGAGGAATATGGTGTGTAGATTTGGCGGGGCGAGTTGTCGGACGATGTCGGCGGCTTGATAGTTGGATAGGTGGCCGTAGCCAGACACTATGCGTTCTTTGAGGTGCTGAGGGTAAGGGCCTTCGAGGAGCAGCTCGCCGTCGTAGTTAGACTCGAGGAACACGAGGTTGCAGAGCATGAGATTGTCTTCGAGTCCTTTGCAGGCCTTGCCGATGTCGGTGAACACGCCGATGTTGACGCCCGCCACTTCTATGCGGAAGCTGCATGGGTCCTCGACATCGTGAGGTTTGGAGAAGCTGTGGATGTTGAAGTGGCCGATGGTGAGTGGTTCGCCGATGTTGATGAACTTGACGAGGTCGCGTGTGGGTCGGTATTTGTCGCGCATTCCGATGAATGTGCCATGCGTCATGTAGGCCACGGCGCCGGTTTGTCGGCATAGTGTGGGGAGACCATAGACGTGGTCGGAGTGTTCGTGCGAGACGAGCACGGCGTGTATTTTCTTAAGGTCGATATGGCGGGATTGTGCTCTTAGCTTAAGTCGACGGAAGCTGATGCCCATGTCGACAACGATAGCGTCGTCGCCGTATTCGATATAGTATATATTGCCATTGCTTCCCGAGGCGAGAGAGCAGACTTTGACGTTTTGCACGATGACTGATAATGTTGTGGGTCAGAAAAACCGCGCAATTTAGGAAAAAAGCGCGATATGGGCAATTAGTGGGTATCTTTGCGTGGACAGATAAGCAGAAACGAGATGATACGAGCAGTGTTTTTTGACATGGACGGGGTGTTGTATGACAGTATGCCGAACCATGAGTATTCGTGGACACGGGCCTTTGCGGCTGAGGGCATGGCTTTTGCCCCTGAGGAGGCGTATGCCAATGAGGGGAGGACGGCGAAGGGGACTATTAATTTGGTGTTTAACAGGGAGTTGGGGCGTGATGCTACGGAAGAGGAGGTGGAGAGGATATATGCGTATAAGACGGAGCTTATGCATCGGTGCAAGCAGCCGGATATATTGCCAGGGATGCAGGAATTGCTGCGGTTGTTGCCGACGCGTGGTGTCAGGGTGTATGTGGTGACGGGGTCTCGTCAGCCGTCGCTTGTGGGTAAGTTGCATGACGCGTTTGGGATAACACAGGAGACGTTGGTGAGTGGGGCGGACGTGAAGCGTGGCAAGCCGGATGCGGAGCCGTATCTCATGGCTTTGGAGCGTACGGGTTTTTCGAGGGAGGAGTGCCTGGTGGTGGAGAATGCGCCGTTGGGGGTTCTGTCGGGCAAGGGGGCGGGGTTGTGCGTGTGGGCGGTGAATACGGGTAAGTTGCCCGACTCGGCGTTATTGGGGGTTGGTGCGGACAGGTTGTTTCATGGCACGGAGGAGTTGGCGGGGGCGTTGATGGGAGAGGTGTAGTTGGGTGAGTTGGGGGTGCGAAAAAATGCGGGGGCGTTGGTGAATGTCCCCGCATTAGTTGTTTTTGGTGGGGTGCGTGTTGGTGGGGTGGGGGGGCAGAAGGGTGGTTGTTGGCGTGGAGGTTAGAGAGGAAATTTGATGAGTACGGGGAGGTGGTCGGAGATGCCGCCTTCGTTGTAGCGTCGCCCTATGTAGGTGCGTTTAGGTTTAAAGCCGGTGTTGCGGTCGTCGGGTTCGAGGAGGAAGTCGGGTTTATAGACGGAGAATCGTGGTCGTCCGTTTTCGCATACGGCTGGGGAGACGATGATATGGTCGATGGTGCTCCAACGGCCGTGGTATTTGTAGGAGAAGTCGGGGGTGTCGGCGGAGAGGTTGCGGAGGAGGCAGGTGTCGCAGTTGGGTTGGGCTCCGAGGAAGTCGGTTAGCGAGGGTTCGATGGCGATGTCGTTGAAGTCGCCGAGGAGGATGATACGGGCGTTGTTGTCGGTGGCGAGGATGGAGTCGCATACATGCCTGGCACGTTGGGCTACGTAATTGCGTAGTGGAGTGGAGCGTTCGGTGCCGCCACGTTTAGAGGGCCAGTGGTTGACGAGGATGTGGAAGGTTTTTTTGCGGCGCAGGGTGCGCATCTTGGCGTAGAGTATGTCGCGGGTGTGGAGGTCGAGGGAGTCGGAGGAGGCGGATATGTGGGTTAGAGTGAGCGGCTCGACGGTATAGGGGTTGAAGAGGAGCGCGGTGGCTATGCCGCGGTTGTCGGGCGTTGGGAAGCATACGGGGGTGAGTGGTAGGTTGGCGTAGCGGACGAGGAGTGTGGCGGCGGATATGCCGGTGGTGTCGGGGCCTTCTACTTCGCAGAGGCCTATGATGTCGGGGATGTCTTTGCCGTTGATGAGAGTTATGACTTGTCCGAGCTGTGCGCATTTCTTGCGGAAGCGGTATTCGTTCCAATGGTATATGCCGTCGGGAGTGAACTCGTCATCGTCTTTGAGGGGGTTGTCGTCGGGGTCGAAAAGGTTCTCGACGTTGTAGCTCATTATGGCGAGGGAGTCGGCGTAGATGTTGGCAGGCTCGGTGGTCGCACTTGTGGTGGCTCGTTGTGAGGAGCATGAGGGGAGCAGGGGTATGAGCGTGAGGAGTGCGAGCAGGGGGAGTGTGTGTGTCAGGTGTTTGTTGTTAGCCATTAGAAAGAGATAGTTTGGAAGGCTCCGGCTTGGATGGTGTCGGTGGAGATACGGGAGAGGCCCTCGAAGTCGGTGGGGGCGATAGAGGTGCCTTGTGGCAGTGCGAGGCCTATGGCGTCGGAGGATGGGGAGAGGTGGTAGTTATAGTCGTCGCGGTTGGCGAAGTGGGCGTTGGAGGAGGTCAGGCAGTCTTGGAAGTGAGGGGAGTTGAGGGTGTTTTTGTCGGCACGGATGAGGGAGCCGCTGAAGAGGACATTGCCGGCGAGGGAGTCGGGGACGACCTCGGGGCTGTGGGAGCCGATGATTATGGAGTTGAGGACGCGTAGTGAGGAGTGTAAGGTGTCGGCGGGTGTTATGAGCAGGGCTTCGGTGCGTCGGGTGTCCCAGGAGAAGTAGTTGGCTATGGTGACGTGTGTCAGTTCGGTGGTGCCGCCAGTGAGGGCGAGGGAGGGGCCTCCGCTGTTGGTTATGAGGGTGTTGCGCAGGGAGATGTTGGCGTGTCGTGCTGATATGGCGGTGTGAGATATGTCGCGGAGGTAGAGAGCGTTGGCGAAGAGTGAGGCTGAGGAGTCGACGGATATGCCGTGTGCGGGGCATGCTATGTTGACGTAGGAGAGCGAGGCGGAGGCGGCTGGGAGGATGTCAATGCCGTTCCATTGTCCGGGTATATCTTGGTAGAATCCGTCTTGTCGCATGGGCATGAGGGAGGCGCGGTGGTCGGGGTCGGCGGCTATGACGAGAGAGCCGTGGACTTGGAGTGTGGCGTTGTTTTGGAAGAGGACGGTTACGGAGGGTCCTATGGTGAGGTTGGCGTTGACGGAGAGGGTGTCGGAGATGAGGTAGGGGATGGTGTCGGAGAGCCATTGAGTGTCGGAGGCGAGTGTGCCGGATTGTCGGGATACGTTGAGAATCACGGCGTGCAGGGTTGTGGACCATGTGTTGGGACCGGCTTGCGCTATGACGTGGTCGGTGAGGGTGGTGAGGGTGTTGCCGTTGGAGGGGTTGGGGTTGTGGACGTAGGCGAAGAGGAATAGGCTGTCGGAGTGCGCGAGGTGTATGTTGGAGACGGAGTGGGATGGTTGGCCGGCGATGTTTATGGCGAAGTGGGAGTTGTCGGTGCCTTGGAGGGATATGGAGGATATGGTGATGTCGTTGTCGCTGTTGTTGCGGATGGTGAATCGGATTGTGGTGGTGGGGTTTCCGGCGTAGATGGTGTCGAAGGAGATGGTGTCGGCGGAGAAGGAGATGTCGTCTTGCGCGGGTATGGCGGAGAAGTCTCGCTCGCATGCGGCGAGGAGAGTGAGGAGAGAGAGGAGTAGTGCGAGGGTTGTTTTCATGGTGGCAAAAGTAGTGAATATTGGTGGAAAAGGGAGGGAGGGGGAAGATGATAATGGGTGGATTTGGGGTTGTAAAAGGGTGTGTTATAGTGTGTTGGCAGGCTGTTTGTGCTTCAATCATGCTTCGAGTATGCTTCTGGCATGCATTTTTTATGCATGTTGGCAGGAGGTTGGTAGGGTGTTAGTAGGAGTTTGGAATGGTGGAGGGGGTGGTCAGCGTTGGTTGTCTTTCAGTGCACGTTGCTTGTCGGCGGTTATTTTAGAGAATTCGCATCCGCAGTAGAGTTGGTTGTAGAAATTGAATTGGCGGAGCAGCGCGGCACGTCGTTCGGATAGTCCGTCTTTGCGCCAGTTTTGGTGCCAGAATGTTATGCCGGTTTGGTTTTGTGCTATGGAGCCGGCCTGGTCGATTTGTGTTTGGCTTTTCCAGCGAGAAGAGGCGAGTGTGGTGGTGAGGCATTGGCATTGGAGTTGTTGTGCGGCATGAGCGGCGTGTAGTAGTCGGAAGGTGAAGCATTTGAGGCATCGTGGGCCACGTTCGGGTTCGTCTTCGAGTCCGTGGATATAGTTGAGCCATGCGTCGTGGTCGTAGGGTCCTTCTACCCAGTGTAGGCCGAGTGTTTGTGCGTGTCGTTGGCTCTCGTCGCGGCGGTGTAGGTACTCGTCGAGGGGGTAGATGTTTGGGTTGTAGTAGTAGATTATGGGGTGGATGTCGTGTTGGAGCATCCATTCGACGATGGCAGATGAGCATGGCGCGCAGCAGGCGTGTAGGAGGACGGGCGTGGCCGGGGGGGGAGTGAGGGATGGGTGTTTCATGTGTCGTGGTATTTGGATGAGCAAAGTTAGTGAGTTATCTTTGGGGGTATAACTAAAAAGCGATATAGCGATGAAGGAGGAAGAGATGGACGACAAGCGTTGGACGATATTGGAGAGTGAGTATAAGATGCGGGAGAAGTGGTTGACGGTTCGGAGGGACTAGGTTCGTCAGCCGAGTGGCGAGATAGTCCAGGCTACTATGGTGGTGCCTTTGTGGAGGTATTTCCGTGAGCGTGAGGGTAAGTAGGGTCGGGTGGTGAGAGACTGTCAAGGCTCGCTGGCGAGGGTTGCCGGCGAGCCTTGACAGTATGTGTGGGGGAGTGTGTTACTTGTTTTTGACGACTTTGACTACCTGTTGGCCAGCTTGGAGGAGGTATACGCCGGCTGGTAGACCGGCGAGGCTGAGGGTGGTGCTGGTGGTCTGCATGACGGTTTTGCCTTGCAGGTCGAATAGTCGGATGGTTTGCCCCTCGTCGAGGCCTGCTATGGTGAGGTATTCGGAGGCCGGGTTGGGGTATGCCTTGACGGTTATGGGGGAGTCTTGGGCTATTTGCGCGAGGATGGTGGGTTGGGCGTCGTTGTTGAAGACGATGGTCTTGGCGTCGCTGAGGTCGCAGGAGAAGAGGACGTTGGCATCGGCTGTGTTGTCTACGACGGTAAGTTGGTTGTCGGTGAACTGTATTCGTCCGATGAGTGAGAGTGCTTTGACGTAGTCGGACTTGTCGAGTTTGACGACATGGATATACTCGGCGTTGTCGGCGAAGGACAGCACCGAGAAGAGGGTTGCCGCTATCAGGGCGAGGATTGAATGCTTCATAATGGAGTGTGAAGAGTTATGTTTGTATATGAGTCGTAGGTAAAGTAAAATAAACGTCAGGATATTGGCAAGGGTGTGTTATATGTTTTTGGGCGTAGTGACGTTGAGGCGTATGGGTCGACCAGAGCAGGCGTCGGGACGTGCCACGCCTATGAAGGAGCATATCGTGGGGGCCACATCTTGCATATTGTGAGGCTCATAGACCGTGGAGCGTGGTATGCGCCATCCATAGAAGGCGAGTGGGACGAACTCACCGCTCCACAGTTGGGTGAGGCATTGGCCGTTGTCGAGTTCCTCGGCCCATCCTGGCTCAAGGTGGATGAGTATGTCGCCGCTGCGTTTGGGGTGGTAGTTGTGGCGCATGGCCTCGACTACGGGAGACGCGGAGACTATCCGTGAGAGCATCGAGGCGGGGAAGGCGTCGGCTATACCTTTCACTTGAGTTAGGAATTGGCACGAGCGCACGAGCAGTGAGTCGTAGTTGACGCCCTTATCGTTGGCCACGTCGTGGTCTATGTATATGCACCCCGGGGCGTGGTTCTTCACCCATCGGGCCTGACCATGTAGGGCCATGAGGTAGAGGTTGAGCAATGCGGAGGCTTTTTGCAGGCTTACGAAGCCACGTTCGGCCCACTGTGGGGAGTCGGTCTGTGCGACATCGTATGCGCCTTGCGCGGCTGTGAATATGACGATGGTGTTGTCTATGCCTACGGTCTCGTCGATCATCTGGAGTAGGGAGGATATGTTGTCGTCGAGGCCGAGTAGGAGGTCTTCGGTCTCAGGGTCGAGGGGTTGACGTTTCTGCCCGAGTGCTGGTGTGGCGGTGAATTGTACTGTGAGGATGTCGGGAATATCGTCGCGTCCCAGGTCCTCGTAGGCTATGGCTGTCGCGGCTATATCCCGCACGAGGTCATTACCGTAGGGCGAGCCACATACGGCGGCATACTTATCGGTGTCGTTGGGACGATTAAGCGGGTAGAAAAATGGTTGAGACGATATCTCGGGGAAGAAGCGCGACTGATGATAGTCGGTGATATCCTTGCGTGGCGCCCATGTCTTGGTGAGGTATACGTCGGGTATTTGCTTCGAGTTGAAGTTGTCTACCCAGCTGATCGTCGTCGAGTCGTATACATTGGCCGTATGTATGCGCCCGTCATGCTTGTCCACCCATACGAAAGGCTCACCAGCACGCGTGCTCGACGCCCACACGAGCATCCGCGGGTCAAGCCCTATGGAGAATATCTTAGCCTTGTCGTTATATATCTTGCGTATCTCGTTGGCGATAGTGCCGCACAAGAGCGCACCATTATGCGGCATGGCAAGGGTGTCGAATCGTCCCGACTTTGGCACTTCACCATAGACGGCGTCTACCTTATTGCCCGTGAAACTGTCGATCCACTGCGACCCGACTATCCCATGAGTGGCGGCGGGAGCTCCCGTGAATAGCGTGGCGAGGTTCTTGCCCACGAAGTTGCCGCCCGCGTCATAGTAGGCGTCAGTAAGGCGAGTCCCATTAGCCAGTATGCGGTTGAGCCCTTTGTTAGCGCATTGGTTACGGACAATCTCTATCTGCTGGTTGTTGACGTTGTCGAGCATTATGAACAGCACGAGCCGTGGATGCTCGGGGTATACACTTGCGGCTTGCTGGGCACGCAGGCTGATGGTCGTCAAGACGAGCAGAAAGGTAAGGAAGTGTCTCATTACAAGGTTATTTGCGGCAGTTGAGTAGTCGCTCGGCACGTGCGATCTGCTCCGTCGTAGGTTGCGGAGTGTCACCGAGAGGGTAGGGCATGCCGAGGCTCTCATATTTGAATCGTGCCATGGAGTGATACGGCAGCACCTCAAGTCGTCGCAGATGGCTGAGCGAGTCGGCAAGCGAGCGTATCGCGAGCAGGTTAGACTCCGTGTCCGTCACGCCTGGCACGAGTACATGGCGTAGCCAAATGTCAGGCCCAAGGGTGTCGATATGCCGGGCGCAGGCTATGATATTATCGTTAGGTTGCCCCGTGAGGCGCCGGTGAGCGTCGGGGTCGGCATGCTTGATGTCGAGCATCACGGTGTCGGTAGCCGTCATCAGGGTGTCGAACTTCCCCGCGAAGGGTTGCGACGTGGTATAAGGTTGCCCCGACGTGTCAAGGCAGGTCGATATGCCGTTATCGTGCGCAAGCGAGAACAACTCAATAAGAAAGTCGATATGTAGCAGGGGCTCCCCACCACTGACGGTTATCCCACCCGTAGTGAGCCCGTCAGGACGCGCCTCGCCCCAATACGAGCGGAACCGCAACGCCTTGCGAATCAACTCGGCAGGCTCGACAAGTTGCGCCGAGGTCGACGACAACGCCCAAGTGTCAGGATTGTGGCAGTATTGGCAACGCATCCTGCACCCTTGGGTGAATATGACGAAACGGATGCCAGGGCCGTCGGCAGCGCCGAATGACTCGGTAGAGTGTATGGGTGCTTTCATCAGTGTTCGATGTGGCATAATTGGCAATGCAAAGATACTAAATGTGTGGAGAGATGTAAGGGCGGGCAGGATAGTTTGGATTTGGCAGGCGATAATTTAGGAAAGGTGCAAAAATAGCCTTGTGATAACTTAGGAAAGGTGCAGAAATAGCCTTGCAATAACTTAGGAAAGGTGTAAATTTGCCGTATGTAAAACTTAGGAAAGGTGCAGAACGATATTATAAGTAATTGCAAATGAGGAGGAAGATATACGAGCAGATGCTACGATGGAAAACCGACGAGCAAGGGCAAACAGCATTGCTAATCGACGGGGCAAGGCGCATAGGTAAGAGCTATGTGGTGGAGGCATTCGCCAAAGCTGAGTATAAGTCGTTCATACTCATAGACTTTAATAATACCACCCAGCAGGTGAGGGACTTGTTTGTGGAGTATCTCTATAACCTCGACACCTTCTTCCTATATCTCGAAATGATTAGCGGAGTGAAGCTCCATGAGCGCGACTCGTTGATAGTGTTCGACGAGGTGCAAGCCTACCCAAAGGCAAGGGCGGCGATAAAGTACCTGGTGAAGGACGGACGCTATGACTATATCGAGACCGGCTCCTTAGTGTCGATTAACAAGAACGTGAAGGACATAATGATACCATCAGAGGAAAGGCGTATCGAGATGCACCCTATGGACTTCGAGGAGTTCCTCTGGGCTATGGGCGAGGACACAATGATGGACTACATCAGGCTACAGTTTACGAAGCTTAAACCAATGGGTGCCGATATGCACAGGAAGGCGATGACTCTCTTCAGGCAATACCTGATAGTCGGGGGAATGCCCAAAGCCGTCGACACCTACGTCAAAACACGTGAGTTCAGCAAGGCCGACATAGTGAAGAGGGACATCATCATGCTCTATCGTAACGACATAAGCAAATACGCCGACGGCGACGAAGCCCGCATAACTGCGATATTCGACCAAATACCAAGCCAACTCCAACGTCACGAGAAGAGGTTCCGATTGGCCGACATTAGCAGTGGGGCGCGGATGAGACACTACGAGAACGCTTTCTTCTGGCTCAACGAGGCAAGGGTGGTCAATATATGCAACGGCGCCACCGAACCAAGCCTGGGACTGAACCTCAAGGCCGACAGCTCGGCACTAAAATGCTACATGGCCGACACAGGCTTGCTCATAAGCATGGCTTTCGACGAAAGGACCATAAACCGTGAGTCGCTATACAAAAAACTCATGCTCGACAAACTTGAGATAAACGAGGGTATGCTCATCGAGAACATCGTGGCACAAATGCTGAGGGCCGCCGGACATAGGTTGTACTTCTTCTCCAACTACTCGCGTGAGGCCGAAGACAGAATGGAAATAGACTTCCTGATCTCGAAACCAACAATAAGCAGCAGGCACAACATATCGCCCATCGAGGTGAAATCAACCAGTCGCTACTCCCTGACATCCCTCAACAAATGCCGCGCAAAATACGACAGCTACCTGTCCACACCCTACGTCGTGCACACCTCCGACCTCCGCCTCGACAACCACATCCTCTTCATCCCCATCTACATGCTCCCCGCGATATAGTCCACACACCCTCCCCCGATTATCCCACATACTGACAATATACTGATAAAACTACACCACAATACTGACACTATACTGAACCCAATCTGACCCCAATGCTCCACAACTGGCCCCTCGCCCCTCCCCACACCCAAAAAATGACGATTTGTCCCCCATAAAATGTCAACTTTTCTACGGTGCACAAATCACGCGTATACACTCCCGTCCACCATTTTCCTCCCACCCCCCACCCCAAACGTTAAGAATGACACCCAACAAAGAAAATTTGTATATTGCGACAACTTCCCACATTTAACCAATTTCACTATGGACACGAAAACTAAATACAACCCCGACCCCGCACGCTACGCCCGCACCGACATCTTCCAACGATGCGGACACAGCGGCGTCCTTCTCCCCAAAATAAGCCTCGGCTTCTGGCACAACTTCGGTGCTGTCGACCCCTACGAGCGCAGCCGAGCCATCACACACTACGCCTTCGACCACGGCATCACGCATTTCGACCTCGCCAACAACTACGGCCCGCCCTACGGCACAGCCGAAGAAACCCTCGGCAAGCTCATCGACGACGACTTCAAACCCTACCGCGACGAACTCTTCATATCCACCAAGGCAGGCTACGATATGTGGGACGGCCCCTACGGCAACTGGGGCTCACGCAAATATCTCATGGCGAGCATCAACCAAAGCCTAACCCGTATGCACCTCGACTACGTCGACCTCTTCTATAGCCACCGTTTCGACCCCAACACACCCCTCGAGGAAACCCTCCAAGCCATGGTCGACATCGTCCGCCAAGGCAAAGCACTCTACCTCGGCATCAGCCGATGGCCTCTCGACGCCCTCCAATTCGCCGACTCCTACCTCCGCGACCGCGACATCCCGCTCCTCATCTATCAAGACAAACTCAATATGCTGAACCGCGAACCGCAACTCTCCGGCACGCTCGACTATTGCGCCAGCCACGGCATCGGCTTCATATCCTTCTCCCCACTCGCGCAAGGACTCCTCACCGACCGATACCTCGACGGCATCCCCAGCGATAGCCGTATGTCACGCGAAGGCTCACTGAAGAGCGACGCCCTGACCGACGACCTCCTCCTCCAGCTGCGCCAATGGAACTCCGAGGCCTCATCGCGCGGCATGTCGCTGGCCGAGATGGCTCTCCGCTGGATACTCGCTCAGCGAGGCGTGACAAGCCTCCTCGTCGGCGCAAGCTCGGTCGCCCAGCTGGAACGCAATATACGCTGCCTGATGTAGCGCCACGCCGTTTACAGCGCAAAATAAAAGTGGAGACGGGGCCGCCCTCGTCTCCACTTCTCTTAATGTGCTGTCGCTATCCCCTAAAGCGTCTCGTGAGCCTGGCGCGCAATGACGTCAAGCTGCTGCTCGCGGGTCAGGTCGATGAACTTGACGGCGTAGCCCGATACGCGGATAGTGAAGTTGGCATACTCCTCCTTCTCCGGATGCTCCATCGCATCCTTGAGCTTGTCAATGCCGAAGACGTTGACATTCAGGTGGTGAGCTCCATTGTTGAAGTAGCCGTCCATGACGTTGACAAGTGTCGTGGCGCGCTCCTCGTCGTCATGGCCAAGTGCCGACGGGCAAATGGTCTGAGTGTTCGATATGCCGTCCAGCGCATACTCGTATGGCAACTTAGCCACCGAGTTGAGCGACGCCAGCAAACCGTTCTTCTCCGCACCATACGATGGGTTCGCCCCAGGCGACAGCGGCGTGCCGGCACGACGCCCGTCTGGCAGGTTGTTCGTATACTTGCCATACACCACGTTCGATGTGATGGTCAGTATCGAGGTCGTAGGCTCGCTATCGCGATATGTGTGATACCTCTTAATCTTCCCCAAGAAGGTCTTGAGCAACCACACCGCGATGTCGTCCGCACGGTCGTCGTCGTTGCCGTAACGTGGGAAGTCGCCCTCTGCCTCAAAGTCCACAGGGAATCCCGTCTCGTCACGTATAATCTTCACCTTCGCATACTTAATCGCGCTGATAGAGTCCACCACGTGCGAGAAGCCCGCAATACCAGTGGCGAAAGTGCGTCGCACGTCCGTGTCAATGAGCGCCATCTCTGCCGCCTCATAGAAATACTTGTCGTGCATATAGTGGATCAGGTTCAACGTCTTGACGTATACGCCCGCAAGCCAGTCCATCATGACGTCAAAGCGGGGCATAAACTCGTCGTAGTTCAGATAGTCCCCCTGTATCGGGCGCATGCTCGGGCCGCACTGCTCACGGCTCTTAGCGTCCTCACCGCCATTGATGGCGTATAGCATGCACTTCGCAAGATTGGCACGCGCGCCAAAGAACTGCATCTCCTTGCCAGTCTGCGTGGCCGATACGCAGCAGCAAATGCTATAATCGTCACCCCACACAGGGCGCATCACGTCGTCGTTCTCATACTGTATAGAGCTCGTCTTGACGGATATCATGGCTGCGAACCTCTTGAAGTTCTTGGGCAACCTGCTGCTATATAGCACCGTCAGGTTAGGCTCGGGGCTCGGTCCCATGTTGATTAGGGTGTGAAGGAAACGATAGTCGTTCTTCGTCACCATAGAACGCCCATCCTGACCTATGCCGCCCACCTCAAGCGTAGCCCATACAGGGTCGCCGCTGAACAGCTGGTTATAGCTCGGTATACGGGCGAACTTGACCATACGGAACTTCATGACGATATGGTCCACAAGCTCCTGCGCCTCCTGCTCGGTCAACGTGCCTGCCTCAAGGTCGCGGGTGATATAGATATCCAAGAATGTCGACACACGACCAACCGACATCGCCGCGCCGTTCTGAGTCTTGACCGCCGCCAAGTAGCCAAAATAGAGCCACTGGAATGCCTCATGTGCGTTCATTGCGGGCCTGGAGATGTCAAAGCCATACGCCGCCGCCATCTCCTTCATGCCCTTCAACGCCTTGATCTGCATCGCCACCTCCTCACGAAGGCGTATCACCTCGTCGGTCATACCCTGGTCGCCCATATTGTCGAGGTCCTTCTTCTTCTCGTCAATGAGGAAGTCTATGCCATACAACGCCACGCGCCTATAATCACCAACGATACGGCCACGCCCATACGTGTCTGGCAGACCCGTCAATATATGGTTGTGGCGCACGCTCTTCATCTCCGCCGTATACGCGTCAAACACACCGTCATTGTGCGTCTTGCAATACGTGGTGAATATCTCGTGCAGCTTGGCCGATGGTTGATAGCCATACGTGGTGCACGCCTGCTCCGCCATCTTTATGCCACCGTAGGGCATGAAGGCGCGCTTCAACGGCTTGTCCGTCTGCAAGCCTACCACCTTCTCCATGTCCTTTGTGCCATCGCCTATATAGGCCGCACCGTATGCCGTAAGGCTCGAGACCACCTCGGTCTCCATGTCGAGCACGCCGCCCTTGGCACGCTCCTCTTTCTGTAACTTCTGAAGAAGTCCCCAGAGCTTCGTCGTGGCCTCTGTCGGACCCGCAAGGAATGAATCGTCACCCTCGTAGGGGGTGTAGTTGTGTTGGATGAAGTCGCGGAGGTTGACCTCACTGCGCCATTTCTGACCTTTGAAGCCATTCCAGGCCTCAGCATTGACGTCTGCCATTGTTGTTTCTGACTATATGTGAGTTTGAGTTTCCAGTGTGTGGCCGTAGTGACTGACGTCCCTATAGGGTAGGTGATTTACATAATTTGATAGTCATTCACCTATATTCTATTTAGACCCTATAAAAACAGAACAAAGATAGCTCTTACCCGCAAGTTGGCAAAACAGCCGCCAAGGAAATGTTACAACCCTATTGCGTCGACGTTGCAAAACGCTCTGATTATAAATCAATTAAGGTCTCTATTTTGAAAGCGGTAAAAAGAGTGGCAGTCGCACGAATGGTTATGATTACGACCATGGTGTGGGTGGCATAACTCGGGGTGTGATTCTTAACGCGAAGTGAATAAAACGCCCGACGGACGAGTGTTAAAAAAAGCAGTCAGGCGTGTTGCCCGACTGCCTCAATAGGGTAGTGGAGGGGCTACTTCAACCTCTCTGCCACAAGGGCGCGCAACTCGCTCTCCGACAGGTTGCGTGCCACGATCGTGCCGTCTCGCGCTATGACGACAGTCGCCGGTATAGCCTGCACACCATAGATGCCAGCCGCCTCCGAACGCCATCCCTTCAAGTCCGACACCTGTGGCCACGTGAGGTTAAGGTCGGCTATCGCCTTGACCCACGCGTCGTGGTCGCTGTCGAGCGAGATGCCGACTATCTGCAGCCCCTTATCCCGATATTGCGAGTATATGTCCACAAGGGTAGGGGCAAAGTGCCGACATGGCCCGCACCACGATGCCCAGAAGTCTACAATGGTTAGTTTGGAGTATATAACCAAGTCGCTCAGGCTCACCGAGTCTCCCGCTGGAGTGCTGAGGTGTAGCAGCTCCTGGAATGGCTTACCTATGGCAGTGAGTTTGAGCGCCCCGAGCGTCTTGCTCATAGATATGGCTCGTGGGTCAGAGCGCATATACAGGGGGAACTGCGAGGTCAGGCTGTCAAGCTCCTCGACAGTGAAGGAGTACGAGATGAGGTTGCCGAAGAATACACCAAGCGCGTTCGTGGCGTTGCCAAAGGCGGCATCCTTCTGTATCTGTATGTAGAGGTTGAAGAGGCTGTCTATCTGCTGCTCATATATCGCCGCTTGCTCCTCCGTGATGGTGGGTGCTGCCTCAAGCTCACTGATGGTCTCCGCCTCGTTGAGCACTGAGTGCGCACGGTTGCGTATCGACTGTATGGAGTCGTTGAGTGGCGTGCCGGCAATGGCTGGGCTGGATATGGAGTCGAATTGCACCGACATTGTGCCGGGCTCTATGACGATAGGCGTCGATGTGGTCGGGGCTTCGGGCATCAGGGCGATAGCGCCTATCTGCGGCGTGCCGACTTCGAAGGAGAGGCTCACCACCTGCGCTCCCGATTGCTTTGCCACAGCCGCCGTGGCCAATGGTTTATCCTGGTTGTCGAGCAGCACCACCGAGTCGGCATGCAGATATGGGGGGATTGTCGATAGGACAGTGAGGGTGTTGGAGTGCTGTTGCGGCTGGCACGATGTGACGAGAGCCAATGGGACGACAGACAGAGCAGGTAGTAATAGTTTCGCGATACGCTTCATGATGTTATGGTAGTTTTATTTGTGAGGCATGGTTGGTTTTGTCTTGAAGTTGTCTATGTAGTTGACGTTCAATATAGAGACAAGTTCCTTGTTGGCGTTAGATAGGGAGGCGGGTGTGATGAGCATCGATTTGACATCGTAGTTTTTTGCCTCGACACTCTTGAGAGCATTCATTACGGCTGAGTACTTGACGCACTGGAATATGCCACGTGATATGTCAAGTTCGGGTGCTGTGGCTGGTTTGACCTCCACGGCGATGTTTGTGCCGTCTTTGGTCATGAAGAAGACGTCCAGTCGGTCGCCTGAGGGGAGTGGGTGCTCGGTCTCGGCAACCTTGACGTTCTTGATGCCGATAGCCTCAGGATGGTTGAGTATGAACTCTTTGAGAGCCTTATGTTCTGGGCCTTCGCCACCACCGAATGAGAGATTGAAATTGCGTATGGCTTCGAGTTGCTCCTTGGTGAGTGGGTTGGTCTCTTGTAGCCCGAGCTTGGCGAGTACCCAGTCCCAATTTTGGTATTCGGTTGCAGCCTTGTCGAGGCCTTTGGTGAAAGCGTCTTTGCCTTCCTTGTTGAGGTCATTATAGTGGGGGCTGACGTATTCGAACCCATCAGAGGGGAGCATCTCTTTGTTCTTGCAAAGAGAGTTTAGTGTAGGGATGTCACAGTGCTCTTGCTCCATGAGAGCATTGAGTGCTTTCTGAACATAGTAAAGCACGCGTCCTATGCCAGACCAGTTTTTGTAGCCAAGGGCATGGATGAGGTCGATGTAAGGGTGGTTGTGTTGGGCTGTTTTAGCCCAATGGACGAGTACAGGGATGGCGAGCTTTACGTTTTTGCGTGTTGCTTCGGTGCGGACAGTGGCGTCGATGATATTCATGTTTGTAGTGTTTATGGGGATGACGTTGGTTTGTAAAGATATAATTTTTTGCGTGGTGGTGTTGCGCGTGAGCGAAATAATCAGTACTTTTGCACCGTCAACATTGAGGAGAGATGGCAGAGTGGTCGATTGCACCTGTCTTGAAAACAGGCGTACAGCGATGTACCCGGGGTTCGAATCCCTGTCTCTCCGCGGAGTAAATGGTGGCGCAGTCGGTCTTGAGGGAGGCTGGCTGCGCTTTTTGGAGGGGCTGATGCGGGGGCATCGGCCCCTCCGCTTTTTTAGTTGAAAGTGGAGAAGTAACTAACAAGAAGGCGTATATATCCCACCACCGCGCATCCCACAGTCATGCCGCTCTACATATCCCTATCACCCGCCTTAATAACCCCGCTAATGCTGCAACACAATCGTAACATATTCACAACATCACGGCAACATCCCCTCCGCAACTTTGCAAACAAAAAACAATGCGCACTCAACTACTCCTCCTCACATCCCTGCTCTCCCTACTCTATGCAAAACAGCCCCTTTATGGCAGAAATTTGTGGCTTTCCGCGCTCCATCTTGCTGAACATTGGGGTGCCCATCTCCAAAAGTGCAGATAGCTGGCGTTGTAATACTCCGGCCTCGTCACGGAGTTCTTTAATTTGCTTCCGAATAACAGTTTGAGTTTGACTAAGCTTCGACTAAAACTTTGACTAAGTTCGACTAAATTATCTGTCTTTGGTCGTAAATCCGTCGAATTTCGACGTGTTTCGGTCGGATTATAGCGAAAATGGTCGTAAATCGGTCGGATTTGAATAAAAGCGGTGATTTCAAGTCACCCCACGCGTTTCTGCCATAAGTCGCACCCCTCAACGCATCTTCCGCATTATCTGTAACGGCGTCACACGCGCCTCGCTCCGTTCAAACACAAATACTCTGTTGAACCGCGTCCTATAACGGTGCTCCAACGCCCGTTGCGCCGTCACTGGGTCGTATGCTCTCGACATCAGGAAACTGTTCTGTATGATAACCAGCCACAGCTCGTCGCACGACGTGTCGTAATGGCTCATCTTGGCGTCCTTGTCCTTAATCCGCTGCGCCACACTTGCCACGGATAGCGGCTTGACGTGCGTCGACATGCTCGCATACCATAGCTGCTCCTCTTGCCTCCCCGTGACGTTCGTGATGGCTATGCTCTCCACATGCTGCGGCAAGTTCAAATCGCCATACTTATAACGCCTGTCCACCTCATAACGCTTGCCCGTCGACTCTGGCACGTTGTCCAGCACTATCCTCGCTATCGTCTCCGCCAACGCCGTCCTGAGCAGCTGCGCCCCCGTGTCGTCGTCGCCCGACCCCAATATCAATGGCGATATGCTGTCTGAGAAGTGCACATCCACATTCAGCACCAAATCGTGATGCTTCAGGTAGTAGCTCAGCGCCATGTCCATTATCCGCGACAGATAGTCCTCGTGCGCCCGCATGTTGAACCGCTCGTCCGTGCGTTCATATTTCAGCTCTGTAAGCTCTATGCCTATTTTACGCTCACGCCCGCTCCTCGACATGGTGCTGACTATGAAGTCGGGGCACTCGCTCTTCCTGACCTCCCCTATCGGGAATAGGCTGTAACTCTGCTGGAACAGGCTCATGATGGTCCATTCCCGCTTGTCTCGCTTGCATTGGTTCACGCTTTCCATCGCTATCCTATAAGAAAGCCCGGGCGCAGAGCGGCACTATGCCACCTCCGCACCCGGGCGCTGTCTCTGTTCACACACGAGGGGTAAGCCCCACGCGGGTGCTATCTCAGTTCTGCGCCAAGCTCTCGGGCGAATGCCGCCGTCAGTTGGCTCATCACTTTCTCTATCTGCTTGTCGGTCAATGTCTTCTCGTCGTCGCGCAGCACGAAGCTCACGGCATACGACTTCTTGCCCGCTGGCAGGTTCTTGCCCTGATATACGTCGAAGAGAGTCACGTCGCGCAGCAACTTCTTCTCCACCTTGTGCGCGATCTGGCTCACCTGCGCGAAGGTCACATCCTTATCCACCAGCAATGCCAAATCTCTCTTCACGGCGGGGAATCGTGGCACGGGCGTATAGTGCACCTTGTTCTGCTGCGCGCTCTTGGCTATCAAAGTCTTGACGTCGAACTCAGCATAATATACGGGCGAGTCGATGTCGAACTTTTCACGCACGGCCGTGTTGACCATGCCATATTTGGCCAGCACACGTGTCTTCTCGACCTTCAGCACCAGGCCCTCGGCGAAGAGGTCGTCGCTGAACGACTCTTCCGTTATGGCCTGAGGGTTGATTCCCAGTCGGGCTATGATGTTATTAACCTCCGTCTTGAGGTCGAAGAAAGACACCTCCTCGGCCTTGGCGTTCCAGCTGCCCTCGTTGCGGTTGCCCGTCATGAGGAGCGACAGGTGGTAGTTCTCCGAATAGTTCTTAAAGTCGGCTTTGTCCGTGCCGGCCTTAATCTGCTGCACGTTGCCCATCTCGAAGAGCTTCAGGTTGGCGTTTCTGTGGTTACGGTTCAGCCGTGCCACCTCGAGCGCGCCAAACACCAGTGACTGACGCAGGGCGTTCAGGTCGGAGCTCAGCGGGTTGGCCAGCATGACGTTGTTGGCCGCTGGGCACGTCTCGGGCAATATATCGGAATAGGCGGCCTTGGTCAGGGTGTTGTTCATTATCTCGGTGAAACCCCTGCCTGCCATCATATCGCCGATGATGTTCATCACCTTTGTGCGGTCGGGCTTCTCGGCGTATACCACGGTTGTGTGGTTGTCGCCTGGCAGCTCTATCTTGTCGTATCCGTAGATGCGCAGCAGGTCTTCTACTACATCGGCCTCGCGGGTCACGTCGACACGGTATCTTGGCACCTCGAGACGCATCTCGTCGCCATTGTCGCTCACCACCTTCATCTCCAGGGTGTTGAGTATGGTCTGGAGCGTATCTTCGGGAATCTCCTTGCCGATAAGGTTGAAGCAACGTTTGCGGCTTATCGTCACGTCGAAAGGCTTTACTGGCTCGGGATAGACATCCTGTATGTCGGAGACTATCTTGCCACCGGCCACCTCTTTGATGAGCATGGCGGCTCTCTTCAGCGCGTAGATGACGCCGTCGGGGTCTGTGCCGCGCTCGTATCGGAAGCTGGCGTCGGTGCTCAACTGGTGCCTGCGTGCCGTCTTGCGTATCGATACGGGGTTGAACCATGCGCTCTCGATGAACACACGTGTGGTGCTGTCGCTTATGCCACTGTCGAGACCGCCAAACACGCCGGCTATACACATAGGCTTGCGTGCGTCGCATATCATCAGGTCGTCTGCGCTAAGTTTACGCTCCTGGCCGTCGAGTGTCACAAAGGGCGTGCCCTCCTCGCAGTTCCTCACGACGATGGTCTGCCCCTCGATCTTGTCGGCATCGAACGTATGGAGTGGCTGACCCACGCCAAAGAGGATATAGTTCGACACGTCGACGACGTTGTTTATGGGGTTCAAGCCTATGGCTTTGAGTGACTTTTGCAGCCATTCGGGTGACTCTTTGATGGTGACGCCCTCGATCAGGACGCCGCTATAACGTGGGCATGCCTTGGCGTTCTGCACGTCGATCTTCACGCCCGGCTTATGCTCCTCGGCGATGAAATCATCTACCGATGGGCGTTTCAGCGTCACATTCTCGCTCTTGGCGCGCAATGCCGCATAGACGTCGCGTGCCACGCCATAGTGCGACGCCGCGTCCGCGCGGTTAGGGGTGATGTCCACCTCAAAGCACGTATCACACTCCACGTTGTAGTAGTCCTTAGCGAGAGTTCCCACAGGCACGCTGTCGGGCAACACGATGATGCCGCTATGGTCTGTTCCTACTCCTATCTCGTCCTCGGCGCATATCATGCCGTTGGATGGCACGCCTCGCAGCTTTGAGGGCTTGATTGTGAACGACTGGTCCCCATCGTAGAGAGTAGTGCCGACAGTAGCCACTATGACTTTCTGCCCTGCTGCCACGTTGGCTGCGCCACAGACGATGTCGAGAGGAGCGTCGCCGCCCACGTCGACCGTTGTCACGTGCAAATGGTCGCTGTTTGGATGAGGCTCGCACGTCAGCACTTTGCCGACAACGAGACCCTCAAGGCCTCCTTTGATGCTCTGGGTCTGCTCCATTCCGTCGACTTCCAAGCCTATCGATGTGAGCAGTGCTGAAAGGCTCTCGGGTGTCATGTCGACGTTGATGTACCTTTTCAGCCAGTTGTATGATACGTTCATTATCTTGTTGAATGTCTTTATTCTAACTTTCCGCGAAGTTAGGAAAAAAGGTTAGGGCACGAAAGCCATCTTACGAGATAGGCCACCATCGACCACTATGTTCTCCGCGTTGACAAAGTCGTTCTCCTCGTCGATCAGGAAACGCACTATGCGCGCCACGTCCTCTGGTCGTCCTACACGTCCTGAGGGATGCTGCACGTGGAAAGACTCTGGCACGCTGTCGTAGTCGGCCGTCACTATCATGCCTGGCGAGATGCTGTTCACCGTGATGCCCATGGGCGAGAGTGATATGGCCAATGAGTGCGTCAGTGAGTATATCGCGCCTTTGGCCGCGGCGTGTATGTCGTTGCCTGGCAGGCTTTGACTTTGGCGTGATGAGCATATATTGACTATACGCCCGTAGGGACGTTCTGTGGCGGGTAGTGAAGTCCGTAGTCGCGCCATTTCTTGCGCGCCTATCAATATTGGGCGCACATCCGTGGCCATGGCGAGGTCGAACTGGCCTATTGTGGCGTTGAGCAACGCCTCTGGTTGTTTGACCGCCGCATTGTTGACGATGATTTCCACCGTTCCCCATTTGGCGATAAGCTCACGGAGGAAGGCTCTATATGCCTCGGCGTCGGCTATATCGACGCGGTAGAAGTCCGCCCCTGTGCGCAGAGCCGTCTCACGGCCTTGCACTTCGTCTATGTCGCAGAAGGCTACTTTATGACCCGCCACGCGCAATGAGCGCACTATCTCTCGCCCGATGCCCTTGGCTCCGCCCGTCACAAGCGCTTTACGCTCATGCACCACACGACGCTTCGCCACGGGTTTAGACGATGCGTTGAGATGCTCCTCGAACTTTTTCTCTAAATAATTGTCTGCCATCTATATATTTGCGGCCTAAGGTGGTCGCCAGGCTCAATAACCGACGACGACAAGAGGCTGCCGCCCACTATGCGATGTCGATGATCTTGTCGATTTTCATCAACGACAAGAGTTTGCGCACGTCGTTTTGCACATTGCGCAGCACGAAGCCGCGGTTTTGCTCGCGAGAGGACTTGATGCCGCTTATCAGGACGCTCACGCCTGTGGAATCCATATACTTGATGTTCTTCAAATCGAGGAACACGTCACATGAGCCGGAAGAAAATTGCAAGGCGAGTGTCTTCTTTAAGTCTCCCGCGTTGGTCACGGTGATACGATCCACGTCGACTGGAGTGACGACGATGCCTTCTGTTTCTTTCTTTACCTCAATCATGATGCTGGTATATTATGGTAGTATTTTGACCCTTAGAGCTTGGGCGTCGGGGCCTGCTTCTTACTTTTTAGGAAGAAGGTTGCGGGCCTCCTCAGCCGCTTTAAGCGAGTGCAATTTACAAAATTCTATCAAGTTATCGAGGCTTTTTGTTGATAGATTTTGGTCGGTCCATGCGTCTATTTCTGGGGTCAATCCACGTATCTGACCGATGTATAGCCTTTTGGCACTTTCGTCGTTTCCCGACTGCGGAGAGCGCACATATAACTTCTTGGCTATGACCTCTATCCGTTTCAGGGAGTCGGCGGCTTGGCTCATTCCCATAGAGAGAGCCGTTGATTTGAATTTGTGCGCCTCGCGTGCCAGTGCGTTGTAGTCCTCATTGGATAGGAAGTCTTTGAGTTGGTCTCCAATCACCGTTGCCTGGTCTATGAATATCGTGAGCAGTTCTGACAGGAGAGATTTGTTGCCAGATACGGCTTGGCGCAGATAGCCGAGGTCTATGTAAGTGGTGGCCATGATGTTAGTTGTTTATGAAGGTTCATGTTGTTCGTTGGCGCGAGGGGTGGGGGAGGGGGGTGTTCTTGTTGCCGTGTGCGTAAAAAGAGAGCACGACGTGGCATGGATGTTGCCGCCGTCGCGCTCTCTAAGGGGTAGCAGGTTGATTATTGTTTTGGCGTTATGCGGCTAAGGTGTCGAGATAGGCGTAGTAGATATCGATATGCTCGCATGAGCGCATGGCAGTGCGGAGCCTCTCTTTGGCGTCGAACACACGTCCGACGATGGTGCTGACGGAGCATCCCATGCGTTTGGCGATATCTTTGCTTTTCTCGCCTTCGAGTCGTGCTTTGAGGACGATCCTCTGCACTTCGGGCAGTTTGTCTATCTCGCTTATTACGGCGTTGAGGGCGTCGTCGTGTGCTTGAGAGTGTCCGTAGTCGTCGGGTTCGGCAGCGAGTTTGAGCATGTTGGTGTTGTCGCCCTTGCCGTCGTTTGTGATTGCCGGAGCGTCGATGCTGGTCTCGTTTCTTACTTTGAGACGGCGGCAGCGGTCGCGGAAGAGGTTTTCGGCTACTTTCCAGAGCCAAGCTCTGAAACTTGAGCCGTTGAATTTGCCGTTACGGATGAACTCGAAGGCCTTGATCAGAGCGTCTTGGCTGAGGTCTTTAGCGGCGTCGCGATTCTTGGCCAGGCTGTCCAAGAAACGAAGCAGTCCACTCTGATATCTGAGGACGAGGTGGTCGAAAGCTGAGTTATTACCATTGGCTACGAGAGCTACGAGGTCACAATCAGCGAGATGTTGATTCATTGAGACTGACATGGTAGGAGTGGTTTTTGATGGGACTGGGGAGAGACGGCCCAGTAGGTTTTGTCGCAAGGGGACGTTGACGTTGAACGGTGTCAATGTGGTCAACGCAGGGTGACGCGACGAAATGATAAACTCAACTAAGAACTCATGGCCTGTGGCGTACGATGCTATCCACGAGGGCTTGGCTCGAAGTTGTCGGGATGTACCTTTTCTGAAGAGGTAGTGCCCCTAAGTGTAAAAACCAGTCCTACCTGCGGCAGAACTTATTGATACTCATAGGCAAAAAGCTTTGAAATTGAGTATCGCTATTTCATAGGCTAATGTGGTTAAAAACTTGTTTAGCAAATATAATGATTAGTTTGACATTTTGTGTGGGAGCGATGAAAAAAAGTTACCGAGGGGCTAAATGCTCTTACCGTCGATGCGGTAGAAACCGTTTTTGACGGCGAAGACCACGAGGCTGGCGGTGTTGCCGCATCCGGTTTTCATCATGATATTGGCGCGGTGCTTCTCGACGGTGCGCTTGCTGATGAATAGGCGTTCGGCGATTTCTTGGTTGGACTCGCCGTTGCATATTTCCGTGAGAATGTCGCGTTCACGTTGCGAGAGGTCGTAGTCGGGTTGCGCGGATGAGTTTTGGAACACCATCTGCTGGAGCAGCTCTTGTGAGAAATAGTATTCGCCATTGCGCACGGCCTCTATTGCCATTTCGACTTCCTTGAAGTCGCAGCTTTTGAGGAGGAAGCCGCAGATGCCGAGGTCTACCAGGCGCGTGTAGTACTCCTTCTCGCCATACATGGAGAGGATGATGATTTTGAGGTCGGGGTAGCGTGCGAGGGCTTCTTCTGTGGCTTGCACGCCGTCCATCTTGGGCATGGCGATGTCCATGAATACGATGTCGGGGCGTGCTGTGACGAGATGGTCTATGAACTCTTGTCCGTCGCTTGCCTCGAAAGTGACGTTAGCGTCGCGCAGGCGGCACAGGAGGGTCTTGAAGCCCGCGCGGAAAAGGTGGTGGTCGTCGACAAGCCAGATGTTCATAGGTCAGTTATCTTTAGTGGGGACGCAAATTTCGGCGACCATGCCGTGCAGGTTGGATATGGGGTCTGAGGGGTCGTAGTCTTCGCCACCGCTGCGGAATGAGTAGCTGCCGCGGATAGACGAGACGCGTGAGACGATGTTGTATAGCCCCATTCCTTGACGCGGTTCTTCGCTGACGCGGCGCGGGTCGAAGCCGTTGCCGTTGTCTTTGTAGATGAGGCGTAGTGTGTCGTTCTCCTCGTCGATGCGGAAGTTTATGGCAGTGGCTCCTGAGTGTTTCAGGGTGTTATTGACCAATTCGCAGAACACGCGGTAGAGGACGATCTCGTTTGTGGCGGGGTATCGTTTGTCGCCAATGGTGATGTTGTAGCTCACGCCCATGCCCTTTGGGAA
Organism: bacterium; assembly: GCA_963620665.1. Taxonomy (GTDB): domain Bacteria; phylum Bacteroidota; class Bacteroidia; order Bacteroidales; family Marinilabiliaceae; genus W3P20-009. Next base: position 32,510 of record CAVFBA010000001.1, on the reverse strand, counting down.
GGGGATTTTGCCGATGAAGTTGATAATGGCGCGTCGGAGTCCGAGGTTGGTGAGGATGTGCGGGCTCATGTTGTTGCTGACCTCGCGGACGGTCATTATGGCCTCATTGATAGCCAGTTCGAGGTTTTTGCGTACGGCGGCGTCGGTTATGTCGTCGGCCACGGCGGAGAAGCCCATCTTGATGGAGGAGAGCAGTGGGCCGAGGCCGTCGTGCAGCTCTGTGGCGAAGCGTCGTCGTTCGTTCTCCTCGGTCATGATGGTGGTGTTGAGCAACATTTTGTCGTACTCACGTTGGCGAGTCTCGGCCTCGTTGAGCACCACGAACATTTTTTTTATCATGAAGACACCCAGGGCGAAGCAGAACGACACGACGAGGTTGCCGATGGTGTAGGGGTCGTGTGTGTCGAAGCCGAAGCCTGGGATGAAGACGTTGACGATCTGAATCACGCTACGCGACGACATGACGACGAGCCCGACGCAGATGATGATCCAAGAGAAGTTCATCTTTGTCAGGCGTGTCAGCTTGATTGCCATCACTGCCGCAAACACTTGCATGGCGCAGTTGAGGAACCAGAAGAAGTCGATCATCGTCATCGCTGGCTGACGAGGTTAGTAGTTGAGCTTGGCGGCCTTGAGGGTGTTCTGCATCAGGGAGCAGATAGTCATGGGGCCTACGCCACCTGGCACGGGCGTTATGAAGTCGCATTTTGGGGCCACGTTCTCGAAGTCCACATCGCCACGCAGACGCCATCCACGGGGAGATGTGGGGTCGGTGACCCGCGTGGTGCCTACGTCGATGACGGTAGCGCCCTGACGCACCATGTCGGCTGTGACGAACCCTGGTTTGCCGATGGCGGCCACGATTATGTCGGCTTGTTGGCAAATCTCGGCGATGTTGGGCGTGCGGCTATGGCAGAGTGTTACGGTGCAGTCGACGCCTTTCTGAGAGAGGAGGATGCTCATGGGGCGCCCCACGATGTTGCTACGGCCTATGACTACGGCATGTTTGCCAGAGGTAGGGATGTTGTATCGGCGGATAAGCTCGACTATGCCCTGTGGTGTGGCTGATATGAAAGCTGGTTCGCCGATGGACATGAGTCCTACATTCTGCGGGTGGAAGCCGTCGACATCCTTGCGCGGGTCGATGGCGCGGGTTACCTTCTCTTCGGAGATATGCTTGGGTAGTGGCAGTTGGACGATGAAGCCGTCGACATCGTGGTCGTTGTTGAGCTGTGCCACGGCATTGAGAAGCTGTTGCTCTGTAATGTCGGCTTCGAAGCGGAGGAGGGACGATTTGAATCCGCACTCCTCGCAGGCTTTTATTTTGTTGGCCACATAGGTCTCGCTGCCCCCATCGTGACCCACGAGAATGGCGGCGAGGTGTGGTCGTTTTTTGCCTTGCTCTACGAGTGTAGCCACTTCGGCGGCTATCTCTTGACGGATTTGACGCGCCGTCTCCTTGCCATCGATTTTAATCATACGAGATAAGTGTTTGTAGCCTAACGTTGTTGCATTTTGCCTCCGAGCATACGTGCGAGGTTGCGTCCTGCGCCGGAGTTCATGAGTTTCATGACTTTGCGTGTTTCCTCGAACTGTTTGAGGAGTCGGTTGACCTCTTGGATGGATGTGCCGGAGCCGTCGGCTATGCGTTTGCGTCGGCTGCCGTTTATGACCTGTGGGTTTTTGCGTTCGTAGGGTGTCATGGAGCGTATTATGGCCTCGATGCCTTTGAAGGCGTTATCGTCGATGTCGATATTCTTAATCATCTTGCCTACGCCAGGGATCATGGAAGCGAGATCTTTGAGGTTGCCCATTTTCTTGATCTGCTGGATTTGGTTGAGGAAGTCGTCGAAGTCGAACTTGTTTTGGGCGATTTTCTTTTGGAGTTTCTTTGCTTCCTCCTCGTCGATTTGCGCTTTGGCTTTTTCGACGAGCGAGCGGATGTCGCCCATGCCGAGGATACGGTCGGCCATACGTGAGGGGTAGAACACGTCGATGGCGTCCATTTTCTCGCCAGTGCCGACAAACTTGATGGGTTTATTGACGACTTGTCGAATGGAGAGGGCGGCGCCGCCACGGGTATCGCCGTCGAGTTTGGTGAGAATGACGCCGTCGAAGTCGAGACGCTCGTTGAACTCGTGGGCTGTGTTTACGGCGTCTTGTCCGGTCATGGCGTCGACCACGAAGAGGGTTTCGGTGGGGTTGACAGCTTTTTTTATAGCCGCTATTTCGTTCATCATCTGCTCGTCGACGGCGAGGCGTCCGGCGGTATCGATGATGACCACGTCCTGTCCGTCGCGTTTGGCTTGTGCAATACCTTTGCGTGCGAGGTCTACGGGGTCGGTGTTGCCTTCTTCGGTGAATACTGGCACGCCTATTTGCTGTCCGAGGACTTGGAGCTGGTTTATGGCGGCAGGTCGGTAGACGTCGCCAGCCACGAGGAGTGGGTTTTTGCTGTTTTTGGTTTTGAAGAGGTTGGCGAGTTTTGAGGCGAAGGTTGTCTTGCCGGAGCCTTGGAGTCCTGACATGAGGATTATGGCGGGGCTTCCTTTGAGGTTGACGTCTACGGCGTCGCCGCCCATGGTTTGTGTTAGTTCGTCGTAGACGATGGAGACCATCATCTGTCCGGGTTTGACGGAGCGTAGGACGTCTTGGCCGAGTGCCTTTTGTTTGACGTTGTCGACGAACTGCCTTGCGACCTTATAGTTGACGTCGGCATCGAGAAGAGCTCGGCGGATGTCTTTGAGGGTTTCTGCTACGTTGAGCTCGTTGATTTTGCCCTCGCCTTTGAGTATCTGGAACGACTTCTCGAGACGTTCTGAAAGGTTCTCAAACATTGTATTGTCAGTGTATGTGTGTGCCTCCTTGTGGGGCGTGGTTATTTATGAAGAGTTAGTATTGTACGGAAGAGGGAGTGGCAGTGTCGATGGGTTTGAACACACGCCATCCGGCGTCTTTTTCGGGGATTGGTGCTATTATGGTAATTTTCTCGTGCGTCACGGGATGTTCGAATTCCACGGCGCGGCTATGCAGGTTTATGCCACCGCCCTCGTTGCTGCGTTTGGCGCCATACTTGAGGTCGCCACGCACGGGGCATCCTATGCGTGCGAGTTGTGCTCGGATTTGGTGGTGTCGTCCTGTTAGGATCTCTACTTCGAGGAGGTTGAGGCGGTCGGAGCTGGAGATAAGGCGGTAGGTGGTAATGGCCTCCTTGTAGCCTGTTCGTGGGCTTACGGAGACGAGCGCGCGGTTTTTCTCTTCGTTTTTGCCGATGTAGTGTTTTAGTGTGGCTTCGAGTTGTTCTGGGCGGTTTTGCGTTATGGCCCAGTAGATTTTGCGCACTTTCTTTTGCGCGAACATCTCGTTGAGACGTGCGAGTGCTTTGCTGGTGCGTGCGAAGAGGACCACGCCGCTTACGGGTCGGTCGATACGGTGGACGACGCCCATGAACACGTCGCCTGGTTTGGCGTACTTTTCTTTGACGTATTGCTTGACGTCGTCGAGGAGTGTGCGGTCGCCAGACTTGTCGGACTGAACGATTTCGCCGACTTGTTTGTTGACGGCGATTATGTGATTGTCTTCGTAAAGTATTTCCATGGTAAGGGGGTTAGTATTGTTCTTCCGTTGAGGGGAAGGAGCCGTTTTTGACGTCGTTGTTGTAGGCTTGCACGGCGTCGGTGATAGATTGACGAATATTGGCGTAGTGTCGCACGAACTTTGGGCGGAATATGTCGGACATGCCGAGCATATCTTGCGCCACGAGGACTTGGCCATCGACTTGCGCGCCGGCACCGATGCCTATGACGGGTATTGAGAGTTGTCGTGCCACGTTGGCGGCGAGGTCGTGTGGGATTTTCTCGAGGACGAGGGCGAAGCATCCTGCCTCTTGGAGTGTTTTGGCGTCGGTGAGGAGTTGTTGAGCTTCTGTGGACTCTTTGGCGCGCAGGCCGTAGCCGCCGAAGGCGTTGATGCTTTGTGGTGTCAGGCCGAGGTGACCTACTACGGGGATGCCAGCTTGCGTTATCTGACGGATGGCGTTGGCCACACGTGCTCCGCCCTCGATTTTGACGGCATCGGCGAGAGTCTCTTTCATGATACGCACGGCACTATCGACGGCTTGCGTTGTGCTGGACTGGTAGGAGCCGAAGGGCATGTCGATGATCACGAGGGCGTGTGACACGGCACGTACGACGGCTGCCCCGTGTGCAATCATGAGGTCGAGGGAGATGGGGAGCGTTGTAGGCCATCCGTGCATGACGTTGGCGGCGGAGTCCCCCACGAGGATGGCGTCGATTCCAGCCTTGTCGAGGATTTGGGCCATGGTGAAATCGTAGGCGGTGAGCATGGTGATTTTGTCGCCATTGAGCTTCATCTGCCTAAAAGTATTTACGGTAACCTTAGATGGTTGCATGGTCGTTGATGAGAAAAGGGGAAATGTCGTGCAAAGATAGGTAAAATACTCAAAGGGTGAGTGTTAAGCGGATATGACGACATTCTTGACATCGGGGAGCGCGGTCAGTGCCATTATGACGGCAGACTGTGTGGTGTGGGAGGTTAGAGTGAGTCGGTAGGTGATGGTTGAGGAATGTGTGGAGGTGTTGGCGGATGTGGACTGTTCTCGTAGTCGTGCGCCTGTTGCGGCTACGGCGGCGGATATGGCTTCGGCGTTTGGCACGGGGGTGGAGAGTGTCACGGTGAGGATGAGGTTTTCGCCGTCGATACGTAGCAGTCGTTCGAGGCGTTCCATCGTGACGAGGACGAAGAGGGTCATTATGGCCATGATTATAGCCGCGAGGTATAGGCCGGCTCCGGCTGTCATTCCGACGATAGCCGTCTGCCATATACAGGCCGCGGAGGTGAGACCTTGCACGCCTCCTTTACTTTTGACGATAGCCCCTGCGCCTATGAAGCCTACGCCGGCGAGCACTTGTGCGGCGATACGGCCGGGGTCGCCATTGAGCATATCGGGGTAGGCTTGAGGGATCCAGATGGAGATGACGACGGCGCACGTGGAGCCGAGGCAGATGAGTGTGAAGGTGCGCAGACCAGCGTCGTGGCGGCGAATCTGACGTTCGAAGCCGATGCATAGGCCGAGGATGAGACCGAGGGCGAGACGTGCCACTGTGGTCAGGGGTGTGATGTGGTTCTCGGAGAGAATCTGAGAGAGGAAGTCGGTCATTGTGAGAAAGTTATCGGAAGATGATGTCGGAGATGGCATCTTGACCCACGGCCTTGTTTATGGCTTGGAGGATTTGGGGTTTGAGGTAGAAGAGTTCGTTGCGGACGAGGCTGCTGTTGAGGCCCACATACAGGATGCCATCGTGCACACGGACGGAGGACGTGGCGCGGACGACTGTGGGGCCTACGATGCTTGACCAAACATTCTCGGCGCGTTTTTCGAGGAGGAGTTTGCCAGTGCCGTCGTTGCGGAGCACATCGGCGAGGATGTCGGACAGTGGGCGTGAGGTATCTATTTTCATTGGGCTGGGTTGTTAGCTGGGGTTATGACGCCGGCGTTGACGTTGAATATGGCGAAGTCGCGTGGAGTCTTGTCGAGCACGCGTCGGAGGCGGGAGATGTTGGTGTCGGAGATGAAAATTTGCCCGAAATCGTTGGAAGTGAGCATGGCGATGAGGTTGTCGCCGCGGAGGGTGTCGAGCTTATCGAAAATATCGTCGAGGAGCAGAGTGGGGAGTTGTTTTTTCTTCTCGGCAAGGTATTTGTATTGCGCGAGTTTGAGTGCTATGACGAAGCATTTGCGTTGTCCTTGTGAGCCGACTCGTTTTATGGGGTAGGAGTCCATGAGGAAGTCGATGTCGTCCTTGTGAGTGCCTCGGCTGGTGTAGCCGAGAGCGAGGTCTCGAGATCGTGCGTCGACGAGGCCATGGTAGAGGTCGTAGCGGTCGAGGCCTGTGATGTAGTTGAGGGAAACGGTTTCGGTGTCGTTGGCTATATGTTGGTAGAGTGATGTCACGACGGGTTGCAGCCATTGGACGAACAGTCGTCGGCAGAGGGATATGGCTTGTCCGTGAGTGGCGAGCTGTGTGTCGTAGACGTCGAGCAGTCGGGTGTCGGGGTTAGGTGTGTCGGCGAGTTGCTTGAGGAGTATGTTGCGTTGGGTGATGAGGCGGTTGTAGGCCATGAGGTGTTCCATGTAGGCCTTGTCGCATTGTGAGATGACGCTGTCGGCGTATCGTCGTCGTGCTTCGGCGCCGTCGGCTATGAGGTCTTCGTCGGCTGGGGATATTATGACGAGGGGGAGGAGTCCGATATGGTCGGCGATGCGATGGTATTCTTTTTTGTCGCGTTTGAATTGCTTTTTAGAGCCACGTTTGACGCCGCAATATATGTCGGTTGTGATGTCGTTGTTGGAGTATCGGCCTTGTATGACGAAGAAGGGTTCGTTGTGTCGGAGGTTGACTGTGTCGGGTAGTCCGAAGTAGCTTTTGCAGAAGGAGAGGTAGTAGATGGAGTCGAGGACGTTGGTCTTGCCGGCGCCATTAGGACCGACGAGACAGTTTATGCCGTGTGAGAGGGATAGGTCGGCAGCCGCGATGTTGCGGTAGTTGATGATATTGAGTTTGTCGAGTATCATTTGCGCGGCGTTAAAGTTATGGAAAAAAGGGGATATGGTGAAGAGGCGGTGGTAAAAAGGGGGAAGAGTGAAAGGGGCTATGCGTCGCCGCACAGCCCCGAAAACCACTCACTATGAACAGGAGTAAAAACGCAGCATCTTGTAGTTTATTTACTGGTGGACCGTGGAGGAGCATACCCCAGGATAGTTGCAAGACACACCGTTTTCAGTGCCATGAGTAACAAATTTCTTGGATTGCATGTGTTATACGCGTGAGGTTGGGATTTATTGCTGGGGTTGTGGGATTTTTTTGGTGTGTGGGGATTAGGTAATAAAAAAGTCGTCGCACTGGGGGTGCGACGACTGTATAGTTTGTGGTCACCTGTGAGGTGACGGGTAGTCGGTTATTTGGCGGCGTTGAGTTTGTCGAGAGCGCCCATGACCTCGAGGACGTGCTGTCGTGAGGTCTCGAGGAGTGCTTTTTCCTCGTCGTTGAGTTTGAGTTCGATGACTTTCTCTACGCCGTTTTTGCCGAGGACTACGGGTACGCCGAGGTAGCAGTCGTTGATGCCGTACTCACCTTCGAGTTTGCAGCATACGGGGAATACTCGTTTTTGGTCTTTGACGATGGCCTCGACCATTTGCGCTGCGGATGCGCCTGGGGCGTACCATGCGGATGTGCCCATGAGCTTGACGAGCTCGCCACCGCCGTTTTGTGTGCGCTTTACGATAGCGTCGAGGGTGTCCTTGTCGATGAGGTCGGTTACGGGGATGCCAGCGACGGTGGTGAATCGTGGGAGAGGTACCATGGTGTCGCCGTGGCCGCCGAGGAGGAGGCCTTGTACGTCCTTGACGGATACGCCGAGGTGCTCAGCGATGAAGGCTTTGTAGCGGGCGCAGTCGAGGACACCGGCCATGCCGATGACGCGGTTGCGTGGGAACTTGGAGGTGATGTGAGCCTGATAGGTCATGACATCGAGGGGGTTGGAGACGATGATGATGACCGCGTTGGGGCTTGCTGCTACGACTTGCTCGGTGACGGACTTGACGATGCCTGAGTTTACGCCGATGAGGTCGTCGCGTGTCATGCCGGGTTTACGTGGGAGGCCTGAAGTGATGACGACGACGTCGGAGTTAGCGGTCTTGGAGTAGTCGTTTGTTGCGCCAGTTGTTTTGGTGTCGTAGAGGGTGATGGGGGCTTTCTCGTAGATGTCGAGGGCTTTGCCTTCTGCCACACCCTCTTTGATGTCGATGAGGACGACCTCGTTGGCGACCTCACGGTAAGCGAGGACGTCTGCTACGGTGGCGCCTACGTTGCCGGCGCCTACGACTGTTACTTTAGACATTGTATGCGTTTTTTAGTTTGTCCTATATAGTTTGTTTGCCTACAAAGATAGGGAAGTCGGATTAAAAAGGGAAATTATTTGGTTAAATATTTGGGGGAGGGCAGGCATTTGGTTTTTTGGTACGTCTTTCGGCGCAGACCTTGAGACGATGCGGGCATCGTCTCTACATTACGCGTTCGCGTTTAGTGTACGCCTTTCGGCGGTTGGGGAGGGGGAGTGTGTGTTGTTTGCGCATGGGTTACCCGCGGGCTTGGTCGGGGGAGGGTTGGGACATTTGGTCGATGAGGAAGTGTAGGCGGTTCTCGAGGTTGACACGTGCTACGGAGGAGTCGATGTCGAGGAAGAGGAGTCCGGTCTTAGGGCATACTTTGCGGAGTCGGTTTTCTATGCCACGTGCCACGATGTGGTTGGCGATGCATCCGAAGGGTTGCAGGCATACGACTTTGTCTATGCCGGAGCGGCTGAGTTCCATGACCTCGCCGGCGATGAGCCATCCTTCGCCGAACTGGTTGACGAGGTTGAGGACGGAGGAGGCGTCGGATGCCATGTCGAATATAGAGCCTTCGGGGCGGTAGAATCGGAACCGGCGTTTTATTTTGTCCCACTTTTTGTCGCGGCTTTGGACGTAGTCTTTGAGGAACTTTGTGACGAGTCGGGATTGGAAGGAGGACTTTTCGATGTCGTGTTTGTCGTTGACTTTGTCGTTGACGAAGGCTTGGAGGAGGAAGCTGAGGAGTGATGGCACGACGACCTCGATGCCTTGGTCTTGCAGCCAGTCGGTTATGTGTAGTTGTCCGAAGCTGTTGTATTTGATGTATATCTCGCCTATGAGTCCTATAGCTCGCGGGGTGATGCCGTTGGTTTCTATGGCGTTGTATTCGTCGATGGCGGCATCGAGGAGGTTGAATAGTTTCTTTTCTTGCTTGTTGTTGACGAGAGTTATGGCCTGGTTGAGGTATTTCTGTTGCAGGTTTTTGGCGGTGCCCTTGATTTGTTCGCGTACGGCCATGGCTCGTGTCATTGCGGCGAGAGCCTCGCTGAATTGGATGACCTTGAGTCCGAGCTGTATGGCGAGTCGGGCGTCGACCTTGAAGGCTGGTTGCTCGTTGCCGTAGGCTGTGCCGGTGTTGAAGGATAGTAGAGGCACGTCGGCGAGTCCTGCCGTTGTGAGAGCGTTCTTAATTAGGGCGAGGTAGTTTGTGGCGCGGCATTGTCCGCCGGTTTGTGTTATGCCTACGACATATTTATCGCGGTTGTCGCGGTGCGCCATCATGAATTTGACGATGTCGCCCACGACGAGTGTGGCGGGGTAGCATACCTCGTTGTGTCCGTATTTGAGTCCCGCTGTTATGGAGTCCTCGTCGGGCTTAGGGAGGTTTTGCAGTCGGAATCCGAGTCGGCCGAACACGGCGGGGAATAGGGGTGATATGGAGTCGGAGAACCAAGGCACGACGATGGTGCGTTCGTTTTTTTCTTTCTCTGTGAAGGCGTTGTGGATGGCCTTGTAGGGGTGTCGTTGTGTGGCGTGGCCGAGTGCGCCGCTTTGTTTTAGGCTTTCGACGAGGGAGCGTAGACGCAGTCGGACGGAGCCGGGGCTGCTTATCTCGTCGACACGGATTACGGTGTGGTTTTTGCCGGCGGCGTTGAGGATGTTGGAGCACTCGTCCATGAGGAAAGAGTCGGGGCCACATCCGAAGGAGTTGACTTGTATGAGCTGGACGTTGTCGGGGAGTGCGGCTACGCCGTGTGCGGCATGGATGACTCGGTTGGGGTAGGTCCACTGTGAGATGTAGTTCATCTCGAGGCATGTTCCGGAGTCTTCGCGGAATACATCGTCGGAGATGATGTCTACGCCGAGGTCGGTCACGATTTGCGCGACTCGCTGGTTGATGAGAGGGTCGATGTGGTAGGGTCGTCCTGTCATGACGAAGATCATCTTGCCTTCGCGCACGTCGCGGTCGAGGATTTCTCGTTCGGAGTCTATGAGGTGTCGCTTGACCTCCATCTTGTGGGCGATAGCCTTGCGCACGGCCCGCTTAACGACCTTAGGTTTCACTCCGAGGCTGCAGAGGTAATTTTGGCAGCAGTCGGTGATGGCTTTTTCGTTGACGAAGGAGACCACGGGAGTGTCGAAGTGAATGCCGTAGCGTCGTTCGGGGTCGACAGCGGAGCGTATGACATCGGGGTATCCGCTGACTACGGGGCAGTTGAAGCAGTTGGCGTCGTGCTCGTGCTCTTTGGCCTCTTTTATGACGAGAGGGTAGAAGATGCGCGCGACCTTTTTGGAGATGAGGTTCATTATATGCCCGTTGGTGAGTTTTGCGGGGAAGCATATATTGTCGCTCATTATGGAGAAGATGCCGCCACGGAAGAGAGTCATGGTGCTTTCGTCGGAGAGGACTGGTCGGAAGCCGCATTCGGAGAATAGGGTGTGCCAGAAGGGGTAGTTCTCGAACATGTTGAGCACGCGCGGTATGCCGATGGTTTTTGGGTCGGCAGCTTCTTCGGGTGTCAGTTTGGCTTTATCTTGTTGTCCGAATGTGTAGTGGTATTTCTCGTCGATTTGGTTGCGGCCGGGGGTTTGGCTTTTGCTTTTGGAGTGGAATATGCGTTCGCATTTATTGCCGGCGAAGCTGAGGTTGCCGTTTGGGAATCGGAAGCGTACGACTTGGCAATTGTTTGTGCAGCCGCTGCATTGGACGGTGTCGGTACGTATGTCGGCGAGAGTGGCGAGAGTTTGTTGAGGGTTGAAGGAAGAGGGTGATTGGTCGATGGATTTTTGTGCTATGGCGTAGAGTGCGGAGCCGTAAGCGCCCATGAGTTCTGGGGCGTCGGTGGTCCATACCTCTTTGCCGGATAGGATCTCGAGTGCGCGGAGAACGGCTTTGTTTTTGAAAGTGCCGCCTTGAGCGACGATGGTATCGCCGAGGCGGTTGAGGTTTTGCATCTTCAGGACTTTGAAGAGGCAGTTTTTCACGACGGATATGGCGAGGCCTGCGGCTATGTCACCGGGGTCGGTGTTTTGTCGGAGTGCTTCTTTGACCTTGGAGTTCATGAAGACGGTGCAGCGAGTGCCGAGGTCGCAAGGACGTCGGGCGCGGCATGCCATTTCGGCGAAGTCTGGGAGCTTGATGTTCATCATGCCGGCGAATCCTTGGAGGAAGGAGCCGCAGCCTGAGGAGCAGCTCTCGTTGAGCTCGATATTGGCGACGGCGCCGTTGCGGATGAATATGGACTTGATGTCTTGTCCGCCTATGTCGAGGATGAAGGACACGGCCGGGTTGACGTAGTGCGCGGCTCGGAAGTGAGCCATAGTCTCGACGATGCCGTAGTCGATGTTGAGCGCGGCTTTCACGAGGTCCTCGCCATAGCCTGTTACGGCTGAGCCTTGGAAGGAGACGGTGGCGTGGTGGTCGTCTACCATCTGCATGAAGGTGCGGAGAGCTTCCTCGACTTTCTTGAGGGGGTTACCGTCGTTGTTGGAGTAGCTTTTGAAGAGGATACGGCCGAGGGTGTCGGTTACGACGAACTTGGTGGTTGTGGAGCCTGAGTCGATGCCGAGGAAGACGTTGGTGTGTGAGCCGTCGGTGATGTCGGTGTATTGGAGTGGTTTGACTTTGAGGTCGCGTTGCCACTGGAGGTATTGGTTGTCGTCGGAGAATAGGGGGGAGAGGTATTGCTCGCTGCCTTTTGTTGTCTCGCGGTTGAGGCGTTGTCGGATTTCGTTGAGGGATAGGGAGAGGGATTTGTCGGCGGAGAGTGCGGCTCCTCGGGCGGTTGTTGTTTCGGCGTTGGGGAGGAGTATTAGTTCTTCGGGTTTAAGGTTCATGACTCGCATGAAGGCCTGTCGGAGTGAGGGGAGGAATGTGAGAGGGCCGCCGGTGCATAGGACTGGGGGAATGATGTCGGCGCCGTGTGCGAGCGTGGTCATGGTTTGCATAGCTACGGCGTTGAATATGGAGGCGGCTATGTCGGAAGTTGGGAGGCGGCGTGATACGAGGTTTTGGACGTCGGTTTTGGCGAACACGCCGCATCGTGAGGCTATGGGGTAGATGCGGGAGAAGTGTGCGGCCTCGTCGGACATGGTTTTGGGGTTGATGTCCATGAGTGTGGCCATTTGGTCGATGAAGGCACCTGTGCCTCCGGCGCATGAACCGTTCATGCGAATGTCGGGGCTTTTGTCTTTGTGGAAGAAGACCATTTTGGCGTCTTCTCCACCGAGGTCTATGAGTGTGAAGTCGGAGCGTCCTGTTTCTTTCATGGCAGCGCTTGCGGCGAGGACTTCTTGGATGAATGCAAGTCCGGAGCGTTCGGCGAGGCCTATGCCGGCGGATCCTGTGACGCATACGCTGAATGAGGCGTTTGTGCCTGTTGCGTTTTCCATCTCGTTGAGTTGCGCGTCGAGGCAAGAGCGGATGTCGGCGAAGTGGCGCTTGTAGGAGTTGAAGGCCACGGAGCCATCGGCTTGGTTTATGACGACGAATTTTATGGTGGTGGAGCCAGCGTCGATGCCGATGGAGAAGTGTCTTGTTTGGTTGGAGAAGTTGGTTGTCATTGTTGTTGAACGTACCTGTCGGGCATGGGGTTGGGGGGAGGGGATGCCGTCGGGACGGGTGTGGTGTGTGTTTGAAAGGGGAATAGGTGACGAGAGTTGTTATTGCGCGAGCATGACGACGAGTCGGTTGTCGGCTGACGCTATGAGGCCTCCTGGGGAACGGAAGCGTATGTGTAGAGGTTGTCCGTTGGCTTCGATTATTTTGCGTCGGAGCTTAGGGATGAGTGAGACGTCGACGAACTTCATTAGTTGTCGTGCCATGGCGTCCTCGACGTTGTTGTGGGCGGAGGATCGTAGGAAGTTGTAGGAGAAAGAGGCGGTGTCGGGCGATAGGTGGAGGGTGTTGGAGGAGACTGTCCAGTCGCCGCTGAGCCTCATGAGGTAGTGTAGTTTGACGTCGGAGAATTGGAGTGTTCCTCCGAAGTGGAAGGTGATGTCGACTAAGGCGTCGGCGTGCGCGTTGAATGGGGAGAGGTGTTGTGTGGTGTTGATTTGGACTTGGCAGGTCATGCCGTCGTCCTCGTCGAAGGCGTCGGAGAGGAAAGTTTGGTATTTGCCTATGAGCGTGACATCCTTGTCCTTGGTAATGAGGACAAAAGCGGCAAGCAGGGTGACCGCCAGGGCAGTTATGGCAAATATAGTTTTTTTGAGCATTGTGACGGGTCGGGACGCCATAAGGCGTGGCAAAGATAGGAATATTTGGGATAAGAATGTGGGCGTGAGGTAGCAAATAATATATATGTATGTGTTTGGGAGCGAGAGGGCGGAAAATAGTCAAAAAGGGGTATTGCGAAGAGTGAGGTGGTGGTCGTATCTTCGCGTTGTTATTTTTTCTAAGTATAATTATTAAATAGCAAGAGACATGAGTAAAGTTATTGTAGTGTATGGTTCTACTACTGGGACGACCGAGGACGTGGCGGGGCGTATAGGCAAGGCTTTGGGAGCGGAGGTGATAGGGGTGTCGGAGATGAGCGCGGAGGTGTTGTCGAGTTATGACGTGCTGGTGCTGGGTTCGTCGACGTGGGGTTGCGGGGAGCTTCAGGATGACTGGTATGATGGTGTGGAGGTGTTGAAGGGTGTTGATTTGAAGGGGAAGAGGGTTGCGGTGTTTGGTTGTGGGGATTCGTCGTCGTATGGAGACACGTTTTGTGATGCCATGTCGATAATAGCAGATGCGGCGGAGGGGGCTGGCGCGACGTTGATAGGTGCGGTGGATGCGGGCGGTTATACGTTTGAGGGGTCGTCGTCGGTGCGTGATGGGAAGTTTGTGGGCTTGGCTATTGACGAGATGAATGAGAGTGACAAGACGGACGGGCGGATAGCGGCTTGGGTTTCTGTTTTGGGTTTGTAGGAGTCGTGAGGTATGGGTGCGGCGGCGGAAGCGGCGGCGTATATGGTTTTGAGCAGCCATATTTACGAGTATCAGAAGGGAGTTCGTAATTTGGTGTTGTATACGTTGCGCAGGGAGTTGGCGCCGAGGGCGTTAGAGCGTTTGGAGCGTCAGCGTATAGAGTATTTGACTCAGGATGCGGGCGGTCAGAATGTGAACATATATTTTGGTCGTCCACAGTGTTTGCGGGTGATAAGCGGGTTTGTTTGTCGTCCGTTGTATAGTTTGACACCTGAGGAGGATTTTATACTTGGAGCGTTGCTGGGTTATGATATATGCTTGCAGTGCGAGCGTTATTGTGACCGGAAGGGTGGATAGGGTGCGGTGTTAAGGGAAGAGTGAAGCCGGTATCCAAGAGATTGGGTGCCGGTTTTTTTTGAGAGGGGGTCGGCTATGCACATTTTTCGTGAGATGTATGGGGGAATAATTGACATTTTATGGGGGACAAATTATCATTGGATGAAATTTCTTATGGGGGAAAAATTGTTAGGGATGGGGGACAAATTATCATTCGGGGGTGTGGGGGGAGTTGGGGGAGCATTGGGTTCAATATTGTTTCAGTATGTTGGAGCATCGGAGGAGCAGTTTTATCAGTATATTATCAGTATCTTGGTATATGGGAGGGGCGTGTAGGGCCGATGTACGTAGGGCTGAGCGGTGATTGGGCAGAAATTGGGACAGTTTTGTGATGGTTTGGTGGAGTATTGTGGTGGGATGAAATTGTGGTGTGCGTGGGAGTGAAAGGGAAAAATTGTTAGATTCGCAGAGAATAAGAAAGTAAGATGGAAAGGAACTTCAAGGAGTTGTTGCCTGGGATACGGGCTTTTGCGTTTGATATAGACGGTGTGTTGTCGCGGGAGACGGTGCCGATGTCGTCGGATGGGATCCCTATGCGCACGGCTAACATTAAGGATGGGTATGCGTTGCAATTGGCTGTTAAGCTGGGTTTTAAGATAGCGATTATCACTGGGGGGAGTTGTGAGGCTATAAGGAGGCGGTATGAGGGTTTGGGGATACGTGACATATATATGGGTCAGGCGACGAAGATGGGAGCATGGGAGGAGTGGCGAGAGAGGAATGGGCTGAGAGACAGCGAGATATTGTATATGGGGGATGATATACCGGACGTGCCGTTGCTGAGGGTTGCGGGTATTGCGGCGTGCCCGAGTGACGCGTGTCATGATGTCAAGGAGATATGCCGGTATGTGTCGCCGTATAGGGGTGGGGAGTGTTGCGTGCGTGATGTGGTGGAGCAGGTATTGCGGTCGCAGGGGAAGTGGGGTGATGACCATTCGTGGTAGTATAGTAGTATGAACGTCAGGGGTTTAACGCGGTTGGTAAGGTTGCCTAATTTGGTGGCTGTGGTGGTATTCCAGGTGCTGCTGCAGTATGGGTTGATAGTGCCACAATTGAGGGCTGTTGGGTCTCCTGAGGGGCTTGGGACGGGATTGTTCGTGTTGCTTGTGTTGGCTACGGTGTGTATTGCCGGTGGTGGTAACGCGATTAATGATTATTTTGACGTTACCGCGGACAGGGTGAACCGTCCTGGCAGGGTTGTTGTGGGCGGGGATGTGTGCCGCAGGGAGGCATTGTTGGTTCATGTGGTGTTGACCTTGGTGGGGGTGTTTGCGGGGGGTTATGTATCGTATGTGTTGCGTCGGGAGGCGTTTTTGTTGATGTTCGTTGGGGTTCCGATGGTATTGTGGTTCTACTCGACGCATTTCAAGAGGCAGTTTTTGGTGGGTAACATAGTGGTGGCGTTGTTGGTGGCGTTGACTGGTTATATAGTGGTGTCGGCGGATTTCACGGCGATAGACAGGGTTGTTGGCGGGCCTGACACGGGAAGTGAGCCGTTGTCGGGGATATGGTATATGGTGTGTGGGTATTGTATGTTTGCGTTTTTGACGAATTTGGGTAGGGAGATAATTAAGGATATGGAGGATGCTGAGGGGGATCGAGCACAGGGTTGCCATACGTTGGTTATAGATTTGGGGGAGAGGTATTCGAAGGTTGTGGTGACGTTGATAGAGGTGTTCACGGTGGTTATGATGGGTGTTGCGGCGTGTGAGGTGAGTGGGGTGGCGTTGCGGGTGTATATTTGCGTAGCGTTGATATTGCCGACGTTGGGTTTGATGGAGTGTGTATGGAGTGGTAGGACGAATAGGGATTATCATAGGGCGTCGGTGTTGAGTAAGGTCATAATGATGTTGGGAGTGGTATCGATAGTATTGATATAGAAACTAATACATATAAGACGATGATAGATGCGCTTATCAACCATAGGACTGTGAGGTCGTATACTGGGGAGCCGATAGATGAGGTGACGATAGGGCGGATAGTTGATGCCGCCGCGCGCGGGTCGAACACGGGGAATATGCAGCTGTATAGCATAGTGTTGACTACGGATGCTGTGGTCAAGTCGTTGCTTGCTCCGGCGCACTTCGACCAGCCGATGGTGATGGGTGCGCCGTTGGTGGTGACGGTGTGCGTTGATGTGAACAGGATGACGAAGTGGTGTGAGGTGTCGGCGGCGGACAAGGCGTTCAATAACTTGGAGAGTTTCGTCACGGCCTCGATAGATGCGACGATAGCGGCACAGAACATGGCGTTGGCGGCTGAGGATGAGGGGCTTGGTATTTGCTACCTTGGCACTACGACATATAATCCGGAGATGATAATTGAGGCGTTAGGGTTGCCACGGGGTGTGTTCCCGTTGATAACGCTCACGATAGGGCATCCTGCGGCTGACCCTGGGTTGACGGAGCGGTTGCCGAACGAGGCGATAGTGCATAGGGAGAGATATAGGGACTATACGGCTGGGGATATTGAGCGGTTGCATGCGGCGAAGGAGGCGAATCCGGAGAATATCAGGTTCGTGGAGGAGAATGGCAAGGCTAATTTGGCTCAGGTGTTCTCGGAGGTTAGGTATCCACGAGAGAGTAGTGAGGTATTCTCGGATAAGCTGATAGAGGTATTGCGCAAGCAGGGGTTCATGAAATAGAAGATAGTAGACATGCAAGATATAGAGATTGCCTCGGCGGTTGAGGTAGAGTGTGCGGGGTTGCGGGTTAGTGTTTGCCCTAAGTTGTTCAGCAGCGCGGGCATGTTGGAGTGGCTCAATGCGGGGAGTACGACGTATGTTGGGTTGTCGCCTGCGGTGAGTGGTTTTCAGATTGTGGCGGACAGTGTGGACTTCATGGTGGACTGTCTGGAGGGTCAGGGAGCGAAGATGGTATATGCGGACTATGTCACTCAGACGAGGGGGGGTGAGAAGCGGTTGCGTATGTTGATGGATGCGGAGAGGCATGTGGCACGTGACACGTTTGACTTTGGGCCGCTTGTTGTGTGCCGTAGGGTGGACGCGATAAGGGCGATAGGGGGGGCGCCGTCGTGCGAGACATCGTCGTTTTACGCATTGACGTTGGGGCTGGAGCGACTTGGGGAGTTGTATCATACGGGAGTGCCGGTGGGGTTTGTATTGGAGTCGGACACACGTGATAGTGGTGTCAGGCAGTTTGACTATGTCAATCCGCTCAATATAGAGGTGCAGAAGGAGCGTGAGGAGATATTCACGTCGCATTTGAGGGCGATCAACGCCCTTGCCGTGCCGATGGAGCAGCGTGTTGAGGTTAAGAGTCATACGCAGTTCAAGCGTAGGGCGTCGGTTATAATACCTGTGAAGAACAGGGTCAACACGGTGGGTGACGCGATACGTTCGGCACTCAGTCAGCGCACGTCGTTCGACTTCAACGTCATCGTGGTGGATAATCATAGCGGAGATGGTACTACGGAGCTTATAGCAGGCATGGCTGCAGAGAGCGAGCAGATAGTGCATATTGTGCCTGTGCGTGAGGATCTTGGTATAGGTGGGTGTTGGAATGAGGCGGTATCGTCGGGTGAGTGTGGTCGATATGCGGTGCAGTTGGACAGTGACGATTTGTATTCGTCGGATAGTTCGTTGCAGAAGATGGTGGATAAGATGGGGGAGCGTGCGTATGCTCTTGTGGTGGGGTCGTATAAGCTTGTGGACTTCAATCTTGGGGATATCCCGCCTGGAGTGATAGACCATAGGGAGTGGACGGACCATAACGGGAGCAACAATATACTACGCGTCAACGGTATGGGTGCGCCTCGTGCCTTTGACACGGAGTGGCTTAGGCGACATCCGATGCCAAATGTGAGCTATGGTGAGGATTATGCCGCCATCTTGCGAGCCACTCGTCAGAACCTTGTGGGGAGGCTCTTTGACGTGGTGTATCTATGCCGGAGGTGGGGGGGTAATTCTGACGCCGGGTTGACGGACAAGGCCCAGGCGGCGCATGACGCATATAAAGACAAGTTGCGTAGCGACGAGATAGACGCACGCATAGCGATGAACGCAAAGAAGTAGCCTGTGGAAGCTATACCCGTCGACAAGTTGTTCGACGCACTTGCCGTGTGGCCGGAAGCCAGGCGTAACTATGCCGCCTTGCGAGAGGTGCTTGTGCGGACTGTCGGGGGCGTGACGTTGGCCTTTAATCCGGCCCGTGTGCGTTCTACGGCGGCTAAGGTGAGACCTGAGGATATAGCGCGGCGGCCGTGTTTCTTGTGTCGTCGTAACCGTCCGGCTCAGCAGAAGTCGTTGTCGTGGCGCACGTATGAGGTGTTGGTTAACCCGTATCCTATATTTGGGCATCATTTGACGATAGCGTCGGTGGAGCATTGTCCGCAGGGTTTGGTGTCGCGGGTGGGGGATTTGTATGCCCTTGCAGTGGCGTTGCCAGGGTATGCGGTGTTCTTCAATGGGTCTCGGTGTGGGGCTTCGGCTCCTGACCATGCACATTTCCAGGCGGCGCGTGAGCTGTCGGGCAGTAGTGTGCTTGAGGGCATTGTGGGTGACGTTGGGGAGAGGTTGTACTCGTTGGGAGA
The DNA here is from genome assembly GCA_963620665.1 of bacterium. GTDB lineage: Bacteria > Bacteroidota > Bacteroidia > Bacteroidales > Marinilabiliaceae > W3P20-009. Next base: position 13,737 of record CAVFBA010000001.1, on the reverse strand, counting down.
GGGAGGGATAACGGTGTCGACTGGTACGGGGCGGTTGGCGTATCATTTGTCGTGCTGGGATGAGGAGTCGGCAGGGGTGTTGTTGGGGCATCTTATGGGGGTCAGGCGAATTGATGAGGGGATGATCAACGTTGTGGCGAGGTTGTCGTCGGATGGTCATACGGTAGATATCGTAGTGATACCTCGTAGGAGGTTTAGGCCATGGCAGTATGACGTTGCGGACGACAGGCATATCGCGGTGAGTCCTGCTACGGTGGAGGTGTTGGGGTTGTATGTGTTGCCGTATCGTGAGGATTATGAGAGGATGACGGCGGATATGGCGGAGGATGTTCTTCGTCAGGTGTGCTATGCGTTGGACAGTGAGCTACTTGATAAATAAAGATAGATACTTATGGGTCTGCAGACGGAACCTATCATAAACGTTGGGATACTTCGGGCGTCGCGTTTGGCTATTGACTTGCGTGGGAGTTATATGTGTCGGGCTGTCGGGAGGCGTTTTTCGGGGCGGATTGAGGTGTCGGTGGAGGGGGGGCATGTGGTAGTGTGCGGTCATGTGGCGGATGAGTGGACGTTTGTGCCGGAGTCGCAGCATGACACGTTTGTGGTTCATGACGTGGAGATAGGGATAGGGTTTCATTGGGATAAGCGTGAGGATCAGGTGTTTAATGGGGCGTTGCGGTTTGTTGTCGAGGAGGGTGAGATATGGGCGGTCAATATGGTTGGAGTGGAGTCGTATCTCACGTCTGTCATATCGTCGGAGATGAGCGCGACATCGGACGTTGAGTTGCTTAAGGCGCATGCTGTGACGTCGCGTAGTTGGCTGATGGCGCAAGTGTGGGGTAAGGGTCAATTCAAAGGTCAGCGTAAGGTTGAGACACCTACTGAGGTGGTCACGTGGCGTGATCGGGAAGACCATACGCTATTTGACGTGTGTGCTGATGACCATTGTCAACGGTATCAGGGGTTGGCGCGTGTGAGTAACCCGAAGGTAGTCAAGGCTATTGAGGCTACCCGTGGGCAAGTGGTCACGTATGAGGGGAAGGTGTGTGACGCGCGTTTTTCCAAGTGTTGCGGTGGAGTCAGTGAGGTGTTTGAGAGTTGTTGGGATGACACGCCTCACCCTTATTTGCAGTCTGTAACTGACGCGTTGATGCCGCCTCATGACCTTGTGGTGCCAGTCGCGTCGCCTGAGGCGGCACGTCGGTGGGTCATGTCACGGCCTGACGCGTTCTGTAACACGTCTGACGCTGAAATCTTGCGGCAGGTGCTTAATGACTTTGACCAGAGTACGGTGGACTTCTTCCGGTGGACTGTTGAGACCACGTCGGCAGAGTTGGGCGACCTTGTTCGTGTTAAGGCGGGGCGTGACGTGGGAGACGTTGTGGGGCTTGAGGCTATTAGTCGTGGGCCGTCGGGGCGAATTACGAGGCTTCGTATAGTTGGCGCACGTGGTGAGTTTGTGGTGGGTAAGGAGCTTGAGATACGGAGGGTGCTTAGTCGGACTCATTTGTATAGCTCCGCGTTCGTGGCAGACATTAAATCTGACGGCTCTATAACCTTGCGTGGGGCAGGGTGGGGGCATGGTGTTGGGTTGTGTCAGATAGGAGCGGCGGTCATGGCGAGGCGTGGTTTTAGCTACCGCAGTATACTGTATCATTACTTTCGTCGGGCTCAGATAGAGACTCTTTGGTGACTTTTTGGCACGAACAGGGTGCTAAGTCGAAATATTTGTTTACATTTGTTTTGCTACTTCAGCATCTCACAACATCATGATAAGACAAATAGTACCGCTGTTCACAGCCCTGGCCTCGATCATACTCGTCGCTTGCCACGACGACCGGACCTTCTCGATAGAAGGCTCGATTTATGGTGGACGAAACTTTGAGGATCAGACCATCTATCTTGTGCCGTTTTCTGGGGGAAACTCTGGCACTGTTGACTCTGCCACTATCCATGACAGTCGTTTCATCTTTAGAGGTGAGTCGGAGCAGGATGAGGTGTGCATCATACGAATGCGTCCTATGATGCGGTTATTTGTGGAGGAGGTCATACTTGTGCGTGAGCCTGGGCATATTCACGTCAAACTAAGCGAGACGAGTAGTGCGATGGGGACGCCACTTAATGACTCGTTGCAGGCATGGCGCAACTATAAGCAAGGACTTGACATGCAGCTTGAGGACATCAAGAAACGAATGAGGCGTGCGACGCCCGCGCAGCTGCTTGCTCTTCGGGAGTCGCAGGACTCCATCAAGACACTTTTTGACAAGCATAACAGGGTCTCGGCGGCTCTGAACAACAATAACGCTTTTGGTTATTTCTTAGACAACTGGATTATCAGGTGACGCTTTGCGCCACACTATCATCATGACAACAACACTTGCCGACGCGGCCACCCTCTGCCACGCCCAGTTAGTCGGTGATCCCGACAGAAGAATCTCGCACATTGTGACCGACAGTCGCAGGCTGTTTGTGGCTGACTGTTCTGTGTTTGTGGCCTTGAAGGGGCAGCGACATGACGGTGCGAATTATATACCGGAACTATATGCCCGTGGGATGCGCGCCTTTGTGTGTCGTCGTGACTTTGACACGTCGGCCTATCGTGACGCGTCGTTTCTGCTTGTGGACAGTCCTATTGACGCTCTTCAGTCCATAGCCGCGGCGCATCGTCAGGCGATGTCGGCGCGGGTGGTGGCTATTTGTGGGAGTAATGGCAAGACGATAGTCAAGGAGTGGCTTAGTCAGTTGATAGGGGACGACATACCGACGATACGTTCGCCTCGTAGTTATAACAGTCAGGTAGGAGTGCCACTGTCGGTTCTCAAGATAGAGCCGGAGACACGACTTGCTATAATTGAGGCGGGCATATCGCTACCTGGTGAGATGGCACGATTGGAGAGTGTGGTGCGTCCTGATGACGTCATATTCACCAATATAGGCCTTGCGCATCAGGACTCGTTTCCCTCGTTTGAGGCGAAGATGATGGAGAAGGTGGATATGGGCGCGCGTGCCAAGCGTGTGTTCTTCTGTGCGGACCAGTCGGAGCTTGCCGCGGCGATACGCCATAGACTGCCAAACGCGGAGTTGGTAAGCTGGGGGAAATCGGCTGATGCCACGTATGGTGTCAGCACGACACTCACACAGGACGGTGTGGAAATCAGCATCACACGTGGGGAGTTGTCGTTGACACTCGCTTCGCGGCTTACGGACGCCATATCGGCGGAGAATATCACTCACGCGGCGATATACGCGTTGTCGGTTGGTATAGACCCGTTGGTGCTTCCGTCGCGTGTGGCGGCCATAGAGAGCGTTGGTATGCGGTTGGAGCAGAAGGAGGGGCATAATGGGTGCACGATAATAGACGACGCGTATAACGCTGATATAACGTCGTTGGAGGTGGCACTTGACATGCTGTATGTCATGGGTGGGAGGCGTAGACTGTCGCGGACGGTGATACTTTCTGACCTTCAGCAGACGGGGTTGCCTGATGACCTGTTGTATTTGCGAGTCAGTCAGCTATTGACCGACAAGAAGGTGGATCGCCTTATTGGCATAGGGCCTCGTATATCGTCGTGCATGGCGGGTCGGCAGGGGGCACAGTTTTTTGAGTCGACTGATGATTTTTTGCGTAGCATGTCGACGGCGGATTTTCATGATGAGGCGATATTGCTTAAGGGTCAGCGTTTGTTTCGTTTTGAGCGGATTATGACCATGCTTGAGTGTTTGCGCAATCGCACGGTCATGGAGATTAACATGACGGCCCTTGCGCATAACGTGTCGTATTACCGTGGGTTGCTTCGTCCTGGCACAAAGCTGCTGGCGATGGTGAAGGCGTATAGCTATGGCACAGGGTCGTTTGAGATAGCGAAGCTCATGCAGCAGCAGGGTGTGGACTATCTTGGCGTGGCTTTTGCGGATGAGGGTTATGACTTGCGCGAGGCTGGCATATCGTTGCCGATAGCTGTCATGAATCCGGAGGTTCATAGTTTCGACCTTATGCTGAAATATGACCTTGAGCCGCAGATATATTGCGAGGAGGAGTTGCGTGCGTATTCAGACGCCGTGTCGAAGGCGGGAGTTGCGCAGGCTCCGGTGCACGTCAAGTTCAATACGGGCATGAACCGTTCGGGGTTTGAGGTGGAGCAGGCGTCGATGGTGGCGGGTCTTATCAAGGAGCTTGGCAACCTCAGAGTGGTGTCGGCATTCTCGCATTTGGTGGAGAGTGAGGATCCGACAAAGGATGCTGGCACACTCAGGCAGATAGAGGATTTCCGTGGGGCGTGCAAGGTGTTATCTGACGGGCTGGGTTATAAGTTTATACGTCATATACTCAACTCGGCGGGAATAGAGAGGTTTACGGACTACCAGATGGAGATGGTACGTCTGGGCATAGGACTTTATGGGGTCTCGGCGATAGACAACGCGAGGCTTCAGAATGTGGCCACGTTGAAGAGTTATATAGCGATGCTTCGTCCGACGAAGGCGGGGCAGACGGTGGGTTATAATCGGCGGACGACCTTGGAGCGAGACTCTGTGATAGCTGTGGTGCCGATAGGGTATGCGGATGGTGTGGACAGGAGGCTCAGCAATGGCGTTGGGAGGGTCCGGATACGCGGCCATTATGCTCCCATAGCTGGCAATGTGTGTATGGATATAATCATGGTGGATGTCACGGATATACCGGGTGTGGTGTCGGGGGACACGGTGGAGTTGTTTGGTGACGAGGATCCCGTGTGGAACATGTCGTCGCGAATTGGCACGATACCATACGAGATATTGACGGGGATAGGTCGCCGGATAAAGAGGGTGTATTTCGTGGAGTGAGATGAAGACCGTCTTGGTATGCGTAGGAAAGACGGACTCGTCTTATTTGCAGACGGGCATAGCTGACTATGCGGGAAGGCTGCCGCACTATGTGCCGTTTGAGATGGTTGTGGTGCCTGACGTGAAGAACTCGCGGACGCTCTCGGAGGAGCAGCAGAAGTTGGCGGAGGGCAGGCTTATATTGGCGCAGGTTGACGCGTCGGACATCGTGGTGTTGCTTGATGAGGGGGGTAGGCAGTTCACGTCGCGGCAATTTGCCCAGTTTTTCACGAAGGTGGCACTCTCGGGTGCTCGGCGGCTGGTGTTTGTCATAGGAGGGCCGTATGGTTTCTCGGCGGAAGTGTATGCTCGGGCGACGCATAAGATCTCGCTCTCGCCTATGACATTTTCGCATCAGATGGTGAGGCTTATATTTCTTGAGCAGTTGTATAGGGCTCAGACGATAATCAGGGGAGAGCCTTATCATCACGACTGAGGGGGGCTTATTTTTTTAGGCACGGTGCTTTTATTATATTTGTCGCTTGGTATATCGCCCTTTGCGCGGCAGGGGGTGAGGTGTAATTTTTTTCCTCCATCATAACATGAATAACGAGGCAAATAGTCTCCTTTTTATTGAAACGTATGGCTGCCAGATGAATGTGGCCGATAGTGAGGTTGTGGCGTCTGTGCTGAGGACGGTAGGTTATGAGATGACCGACGACATACATAAGGCGGATTGCGTTCTTGTGAACACGTGCTCGGTGCGTGACAATGCGGAGCAGCGTGTGCTTGGGAGGCTTGCGGACTTGCAGCCGTTGCGCAAGGGCAAGAAGGTGATTATAGGCGTGATAGGCTGTATGGCGGAGCGCACACGTGAGACGTTGTTCAACAATGGCGCGGATCTTGTGGCTGGTCCTGACTCGTACCTTAACCTGCCGCACCTTATAGCTGAGGCGGAGACGGGGGTCAAGGCTATGGACACGACGTTGTCGAAGACGGAGACGTACGCCGACATTGTGCCGTTGCGCCTGTCAGCTGGGAAGATTTCGGGGTATGTGTCTATAATGCGCGGGTGTGATAATTTCTGCACGTATTGTATTGTGCCGTATACTCGTGGTCGGGAGCGTAGCCGTGAGCCGCGGAGTATTATGGCGGAGCTTGATGATATGCAGGCGAAGGGGATACGTGAGGCTATATTGCTTGGGCAGAATGTGAACTCGTATAACTATGTGGGGGCTGATGGTGAGTCGTTGCGTTTTCCACAACTCTTGGCACAGTGCGCGGAGAGCCATCCGGGTATGCGCTTTCGGTTCACGTCGTCGCATCCAAAGGACATGACAGACGAGACGTTGCACGTCATAGCGTCGCACTCTAATATTTGCAATCATATTCATTTGCCGATGCAGAGCGGGAGTACGCGGATATTGAAGGCGATGAACAGGCGTTATACGCGCGAGTGGTATATGGAGCGGATTGAATCGATACGGCGGATAATACCGGGTTGTGGGCTTTCGACGGACGTGTTCTGTGGATTCTGTGGGGAGACGGAGGAGGACCATAGGGAGACGCTGTCGTTGATGGAGTGGGCGGCCTTTGACAGCGCGTTTATGTTCCAGTATTCGGAACGTCCTGGGACGTATGCCAGCAAGTATTTGGCGGACGATGTGCCAGTGGAGGTCAAGGGCCGGAGGTTGAAGGAGATAATAGATTTGCAGAACCGTCTGTCGCTTGAGAGCAACAGGCGCGACGAGGGGAAGGTGTTTGAGGTGCTTGTTGAGGGTCGTTCGCGGAAGAGTGTCAGTGACTTGATGGGGCGCAATGAGCAGAATAAGGCGGTGGTGTTTCCGGCTGATGGGCATAAGGTGGGAGATCTTGTGAAAGTAAAGATAACTCGCTCCACGGCGGCCACACTTATTGGCGAGGAGCTTAAAATAGGATAGAGATATGGGAAATGGTGCTTTTTCGGATTTCACGTATGGTTTTGGCCAGGTGTTCTCCTCGTTTGGGAGGGTGAGTCGGGCTGCTGGTTGGGTGTATTGGGTCATAGTGGGGTTGTGCGTGTTGCTGCTTGTGGGCGGATTGTCGCTAAGTTCGGCCTTGTCGGGGGTGGTTGAGGAGTATGTGATGTCGTGGTTGGCGACTGTGGCTATGCCTGAGTGGGTGCCTGAGTGGGTGGTGGGGGTTGCGGGATTCATGTCGAGCTTCATAGTGTGGGTAGGCGTGATGCTTGTGGTGAGTGTTCTTGGAGGTTCGGTCATATTGGTGGTACTTAGTCCGCTGTTGAGTCATGTGGTGGATCGGGTGTGGGTGTCGTTGGGGAATGCTGAGCCACATGACACGTTGTGGTCGACGGTGCGGAGTATAGTACGCGGGGTGCTTGTGGCGGTGAAATATCTTGTGTGTCAGTTGTTTTGCATAGTTGTGGTATTTATCTTCGGGTTGATACCTGTGGTAGGGTTTCTTGCGCCGTTGTTTTATTTGTTTGTGAACGCCTTTTTTTATGGGGCGTCGTTTGCGGATTACGCGCTTGAGCGTTCTGGCCGTACGGCGTCGGCAGCCACGTCGTATTCGTTTAGCAATCGGGCGGTTCTTGTAGGAATGGGTTTGCCGTTTGCGATAGCGATGCTTGTGCCGTTTGTGGGCAGTTATGTTGCGTTGTTTCTTGCTCCGGTGTCGGCTGCAGCTGGGGCGTCTGTTGTGAATAATAAGCCTGTGGTGAAGTAGCAGTCGGGCTGGTTAGAGTTCGGTGCTTGGCATTGTCGAGGGACGGTGCCATGAGTTGTCGTGTGTGGTTTTTGAGTTGAGGTTGGGTGTGGTAATAGGGTGGTTGTCAGGGTGTTGTGGGATATTTTTGGGTGAGATTTTTGGGGTTGATGCTTCATTGATGCTTCATTGGATAATGTTTGTAGGATGCAAGTAGGATGTAGGTAGGATGTAGGTAGGAGTTGGCGGTGGTGGTTGTTTGGGGTAACATTTCGTACCCATGAATATAACATTTGATACACTTGGCTGGTGGGGTATTGTTTGGTTATCGTGGGGGTATTGGGTGGGAAGTGGAATGGTGCAGGTAGGAGGGGTGAGGGAGGGTGTGTTGTGGTGTATGTTATTAACGGTCATTATCAAGTATGTGCTGTTCGTTCGGTTGCGTGATTAACAAACGAACGCTCGTGTCCGTTCTGTTTGCTTAAAATATATAATTCGGCGTCATGGTCTGTTCGTGTGATTGTTCGGAGTGGGGGTATGAAATGTTGCTATTGGCTAAGTGTGTGATTGGTAGGGTGTTGACGAATTGTCTAAACAAATGACCCCCATAGAAAGAAACATTACACCCCTTAATATTTTACATTTAGTTACGTTGTATATCCTAAACGAACCTTAATTTTGCTTTGGATAGTTTGCCGAACGGTGCGAACCTCACGGAGAGCTATTCCGACATGTGATCATAAATCAATTAAAAAGTCTTATGATAAACAATCTGAGAATCAAAACAACTGGCAGGTACGCTCTTGCGGCGTGGCTGCTTGCCTTGCTCCTTTGTGTGCAGGGCATGGTGGCCTCGGACTGTCATGCGCAGTCGCAGACCGCCACGGGCAACGTCGTCTCAAGTTCAGACGGGCTGCCCCTGCCTGGCGTCAATGTAGTGGTAAAAGGTACCACTATTGGCACCATCACTGACTTCGACGGCAACTTCTCCTTGCAGACAGACAAGGGGCAGACGCTTGTCTTCTCGTTCCTTGGTTTCACGAACCAGGAGGTAGTCTTCAACGGCACGCCTATTAAGGTGACGCTTGTTGAGGAGGCATCGGACCTTGATGAGGTAGTCGTTGTGGGTTACGGTGTACAGAAGAAGAAGCTCGTCACGGGCGCAACTGTGCAGGTGAAGGGAGACGATGTGCAGAAGCTCAACACCAACAACGCCCTTCAGGCATTGCAGGGTCAGACACCAGGTGTGACGATTCAGTCGACCTCTGGTCAGCCAGGCTCGTCGCTCAACGTCTCTATCCGTGGTCTTGGCACGGTAGGTAACAGTCAGCCTCTCTACCTTATAGATGGTATTGGTGGTGATATCACGACGTTGAACCCTGCTGATATTGAGAGCATTGATGTGCTCAAGGATGCAGCGTCGGCCGCTATCTATGGTGCCCAGGCTGCGAATGGCGTAGTCCTCGTCACCACTAAGAGTGGTAAGGAGGGTAAGGGAGTTGTGGCATACGACGGTTATTATGGTTTGCAACGTGTATACCGCACCAATGACCCGCTTAACGCGCGTGAGTATATGGCCATTATGGATGAGGCTTCGCTCAATAGCGGTGGCAGCGCCTTTGATTGGGCATCGTATTCGGACGTGATCAATGAAGATGGCACTCCTAAGAGTGATACCAACTGGCTTGATGAGATCATCGAGAACAACGCGGTTATGCAGAGCCACAACCTCTCTATCACTGGAGGCTCGAAGACTACGAACTATGCCATCTCGCTCGGCTATATGGGTCAGGAGGGTATCATTGGCGGCTCGCAGGTGTCTAACTACGACCGTTACAACTTCCGTGTCAACTCTGAGTCGAAGCTCTATGACGGATGGCTCACGGTTGGTGAGCATGTCGGCGTTGTATACAAGGAGCAGCGTGGCATGGGCACTGGCAATATCTACAACAACAACATACGTGGCGCATACGTCACGTCGCCACTCTCGCCTGTCTATGACGCTGAGGGCAACTACTACTCGCCTGCGACTCAGACATGGAACAATGGTGATGGCAACCCACTTGCCACGATGATGCTCAACCGTTACAACCGTAGCAAGAACATGAGCATTGACGCCAATGTATACGCACAGATTGAGCCTATCAAGAACCTCAAGATTAAGACTGTCTACGGCATCAGCTATGGCGGCAGCGAGTATCGCTCGTTCACGCCTATCTACACCAGCATTGACGGTGTGCATGGCTTCGCAAATACAGACCAGTCGACATACGCTGCGACTAAGGTCAACCAGAGCCAGGGCAATGGCATCAGCCAGGTATGGCAGAACACGGCCAGCTACGAGTTCAAGATTGCCGATGAGCATCAGATTAACGTCCTCATTGGTACTGAGATGAGCAAGTATGATGGTGGCAGTGTTGGCGGCTACAACACAGACCTTATCTCGGGCTTCGAGAATTGGGAGCATGCTTATCTTAACAACACCGAGGGCACGGACAACAAGAAAGTGTCTGGTTCGCCATACGACAGCACACGTGGCGCATCATACTTCGCACGTCTTGGTTGGAACTGGAATGAGAAGTATATGGTCAACGCTACGTTCCGTACTGATGCCAGCAGCAAGTTCACTAAGGACAATCGCTATGGCTACTTCCCCTCTGTGTCGGCTGGTTGGACACTCTCTGAGGAGTCGTTCATGGATGGCATTCGTGAGGTGGTAGACTTCGCTAAGATACGTGCCAGCTGGGGTCAGGTAGGTAACGCCAACATCAACTGCTATCAGTATCTCGCACCTGTGACGACCTCTAACATCGACTATAACTTTGGTACTGGTGGTGGACAAGAGGCATGGGTCACTGGCTCGTATGTGGAGCGTCTTGCAAACTCCGACGTCATGTGGGAGACCTCAGAGCAGCTCAACATTGGTCTTGACCTTCGTCTTCTTGAGAGCCGTTTCTCGCTCAACTTCGACTGGTATAAGAAGACCACGAAGGATTGGCTTGTGCAGGCGCCGGTTCTCTCTACGGCAGGTACTGGTGGCCCAGTCATCAATGGTGGCGACGTGACCAATACTGGTGTCGAGGTTGCCCTTGGCTGGAACGACCAGTTTGAGAATGGCCTCAAGTACTCCATTGGCGCGAACATGGCGTACAACAAGAACGAGGTTGGTGAGATTCCTACTGAGGATGGCATCATCCACGGTCAGACGAACCAGATATTCGACAACGCACCTGAGTTCTACCGTGCAGAGAATGGCCATGCTATCGGCTACTTCTGGGGACTCAAGACTGACGGTATCTTCCAGAATCAGCAGGAGATTAACGACTGGATCGCAGCAGGCAATGGCATCGCGCAGTCGTCCATAGCACCTGGTGATGTCAAGTTCATCGACATCAACCATGATGGTGTCATCGACGAGAGCGACCGTGTAGACCTTGGCAATGGTATCCCGAGCATCACCTACGGTGTGAACCTCAGCGTCAGCTGGAAGGGTTGGGATTTGAGCGCTGTCGGCAGTGGCGCATGCGACTTCCAGATTGTGCAGAGCTACCGTTCACCGTCGGGTGCACGTGGCAACTACACGAAGCGTATCCTTGACCGTTGGACTGGCGAGGGCACAAGCAACAAGATACCTCGCGTGCTCTTTGGTGACAATGGCAACTGGAGCAACTTCTCCGACCTCTACATTCAGGATGGCGACTTCTTCCGCATCCAGAACGTGACCTTGGGCTATGACTTCAAGACCCTCATACCTTGGAAGTACATCAGCCAGTGCCGTCTCTATGTCCAGGTACAGAATCTTGCCACCTTCACGAAGTACGATGGCATGGATCCTGAAATCGGCTCCTACAACGGCAACGATGGCAACTCGTCTGACGCATGGGTAAGCGGTGTTGATATGGGTTACTACCCACATCCACGCACCTACCTCGTTGGTCTTAACCTCAAATTCTAATAACGGGAGGAACTGAACTTATGAAACAGAATCGTTTATATATACCCGCAGTTCTGACTGCCATGGCGCTTGCCTTCACAGCTTGCCAAGACGACTTCTTCGAGACGTCGTCGAAGACAACCCTCAATGGTGAGACCGCCTACAGCAACGCTGCTACCGCCGAGATGGCCCTCATAGGCTGCTATGACGGTTGGAAACGTACCCTTGGTGACGAAGGTGTCGGCATGTATCTGACCTCGGAGATTGCCTCTGACGAGTGCTTTGCCGGAGGTGGCGTGGGCGACGCACGCAACTACTCCATCATCGACCGCTTCGACATGACCGCTGCCGCCGGCTATTACAACTTGTGGCAGACCGACTGGAAGAACTACTATGCAGCCATCTTCCGTTGCAACCAGCTCCTCGTCAACGATGAGCAGATTGATTGGGGTGGCGATGAGGAGACCCGCAGTCGTATACTTGGTGAGGCACGTGGACTACGTGGCCTTCTCTACTTCGACCTTGCACGTCTCTTTGGTGATGTGCCTTTGCTGACGGCCCCCTCGGAAGAGAATGTGGAGCGTACGCCTGTCAAGGAGGTCTTCACTCAGATATTCGAGGACTTCAAGTTTGCCGCAGCCAATATCCCTGGCTCAGCATATAATGGCAGCACCCAAGACACCAACGACGGTCGTATGTCTAAGTACGCCGCTGAGGCTCTCCTGGCCCGCGCATACCTGTTCTACACCGGCTACTATGGTGAGGAGAATGAGGCTTGCACCAAGCAAGAGGCTATCGACGCTATCGACGATGTTGTAGCCAATGGCGGATATGAGCTCGAGAAGAACTTCGAGGATCTTTGGATGCCCTCCTGCACAACCTATAAGGACGCTTCTACTTACGAGTGGGTCACTACTTATGCTGGCAAGTATTACAATGCTGACGGTTGGCATGCTGGTCAGAATGGCATCTCTAAGGAGTTCGTCCTCAACATGAAGTGTAACACCACACAGGACTACAATGGCCACTCTGGTGGTAATGTTGTCCAGGTGTTCCTTGGCAGCCGTAACGTGGCTTGTCCTCCATTCGCATCTGGCTGGGGTATCTGCGTGCCCAACCCTCGTTTCGTGGAGCAGTATTCCAACCCACGTATGAACCACAGCGTTGTCAACTACAAGACCAATGGCTTTGAGGCTCAGAGCAACTTCAGCACCTGCCTCTCCGACACCTACGAGTACACAGGCTACGCAATCAAGAAGTACGCTCCTCTCTGCTTCGCCGATGGCACACGTGAGGCTGCCGCCTTCGTGCTTGGTGAGAAGCACACGAACGTCACCTACTACATCGACATGACCATTGTGCGCTATGCCGACGTGCTCCTCATGCAGAGTGAGCTCAAGGGTGACGCTACAGGTTTGAACCAGGTACAGTTGCGTGCTGGCAAGGCTGCCACGGCATACTCCGAGGAGGCACTTCGCACGGAGCGTACACAGGAGCTTGCCTTCGAGGGCATCCGCTACTGGGATCTTCTCCGTTACGGTGTAGGTGGCACATACGCTGCTGAGCAGATTTCCGCAATGCAGAACGGCGTTGCCGTGAAGAACGCTGGTGTAGAGGCCACGACCTCGTTCGACGCTTCTAACATGACCGCCAAGAAGGGTCTCTTCCAGATACCAAGCTCGGAAATCACCCTCTCTGGCAATGTCCTCACACAGAATGCTGGCTGGTAAGCCACGGCGGTCGGGTAAATTTCTAATTCTAAACAGAATAGAACAATGAAACTAAGATATTTAAGCATATCACTCTCGGCTGCGTTGCTTGCTTTGGCAGCATGTCAGCCCGACGAGTACAGCCTGGGTTCTGAGACCTACACGGCGGCAGACCTCCAGCAGGGAGTCAACTATACCGTCAAGGCCGACGAGTCGAACCCCAATATCATCCACCTGTCATCGAACGTCAAAGGCGTAACACCCGAATGGATACTCGCTGACGGCGCTACGAGCCAGCAGGCAAGCCTCGACATCAAGTTGCCTTTCTCGGGCGAGTATTCCGTGACCTTCGGTGTAGGCACCCCAGCCGGAATTATCTATGGCGAGCCATATAAGTTCACTGTATCGCTCAACGACTTCTCGATGCTCTCTGACCCGAAGTGGGAGTATCTCGCAGGTGGCGTGGGCAAGACAAAGCGTTGGCGTCCTGTCGACAAGGACTATGGTGTAGGTAACTGCACTGCGCCCCTCATGTACTGCAACCCTGACGATGTCATGAACGACGGCAGCGGCAACTCAGAGCTGACATTC